>NZ_MYFP02000001.1:0-554839 GCF_004514465.2 Microbacterium sp. MEC084
CGGTGAACGGCTATTACAAGACCGAACTCGTCCGCGGACCTGCCCGCCAAGGACCGTGGAAGACCGTCGAGGACCTCGAGCTCGCGACGCTCGGGTGGGTGCACTGGCACAATGCGCAACGTCTCCATGGCTACCTCGGCGACGTCCCGCCCGTCGAGTTCGAGAACGCGTTCTATGCTGTCCAAGCCGACCGCGAACTGCTGGTCGGAATCAAATAGCGCGAGTCTCCATCAGACCCAGGGCGCTTCACTGTGCGGGCGATCGATGAGTCACGCGGCACCGCTAGGCTCGAGGTAGGGGGCAGTGGCCAAGCTGGTTAAGGCAGTGAGCTCATAACTCAACGATTCGCGGGTTCGAGTCCCGCCTGCCCCACCACTTGAGGCCCGGCGCCCTCAGAGCTTGAGCTGGTGAGGGTTGTCCCGCCGCCATTTAGTGGACCACGGGTCCGCGTTGTATTCCGTATCTCGCGGTACTGTGGGCGTGCAAGCGCGGCCGAGCGGAGTGTTACCCGGGGCTCGGGACAGCGTGGAACAGGACCCGATGATGCGTGGGTTCGAGTCCCACCCGCCCCACCACACCGCTCAGCTGTTGACCGGCAGGTTCTCGGTCCGGTTCATCCCGATGAGCGGGCCGCTGCGTCTATAGCGGAGCGCGGCCCTGCGGGGAAGAGCCTTTTGTCGGCGCCCGCGGCGTGCGCATGGTGGAGTATGCGCACGTTCGGCGTCGAGGAGGAGCTGCTGCTCGTGGATGAGCGCAGCGGGGTGCCGCGTGCGATCGCCCCCGCGATCCTCCGGAAGGCCGGCGAAGCGCCGATCCGCGGCTTCGCGCTCGAGGCCGAGATGCAGCAGGAGATGATCGAGGTCATCTCGCGGCCCTGCACCGAGCGCGTCGACCTCCTGCACTGCATGTGCGACGGTCGTCGCACGGCCGATGAGTTCGCCCGCGAACAGGGAGGCCGGGCGATCGCCCTGGCTGCCTCGCCGCTGAGCGTGCGCCCGCACGTGACCGTGAAGGAGCGGTACAAGGCCATCGAAGATGGCTACGCGGGCATGGCCCGCGCGACGCTCGAATGCGGCTTCCATGTCCACACCGGCATAGACAGCCCAGATGAGGGCGTCGCGGTGCTCGACCGCATCCGCGTGTGGCTGCCCCTCTTTCTGGCGCTCTCCGCGAACTCCGCGTTCCGCGAGGGCGAGGACACGGGCTACGCGAGCTTCCGGTTCGTGGTGTGGCATCACTGGCCGACCGCGGGCCCCAACGACGTGTTCGGATCGGTCGAGGCGTACCGCGCGCTGGAGCGGGCGCTGGTCGACACGGGCGCGATCCTCGACACGGGCATGCTCTACTTCGACGCGCGCCTGTCGCACCGCCACGACACGGTCGAGACGCGCATCGCGGACGTGTGCCTCACGGCCGAGGACGGCGCCACGCTGGCCTGCCTCATCCGCGCGCTGGTCGACCACGCGGCGGACGAGTGGCGGCGCGGCGTGCCGCCGCCGGACGTGCCGACCCCGGTGATCCGGCTCGCGTCGTGGCAGGCCGCCCGGCACGGCGTGACCGACCGGCTCGTCGATCCCACGACCGGGCGTCCGTGCACGGCACGAGACGTGATCGCGCGGATGATCGACACCGTGCGCCCCGAGCTGCGGCGCAACGGCGACGAGGATTTCGTGGAGCGCGGCGTCGCGGACATCCTGCGACGAGGCACGGGCTCGGACCGGCTGCGGGCGGTGCACCAGGAGACGGGATCCATCGACGCGGTGATCGCGGCGGCGGCCGCGGCGACGATCGGCGAATCGCGCGGTTGAGACGATCGCGCCGCGCGCGACACTCTCGGTCATGAGGACATCGCGGTTCCTGGCGGCCGCCGCCTGCGTGCTGGCCGTCGCGCTCGTCTCCGGATGCGCGAGCGGCCCCGGATCCGGTGTCCAGCGCGCGGGCGCGTCGATCATGATGGCGGCTCCGTCGAAGCCGGCGATGGGGATGGATGCGATCATCACCGGCACCCTGACCCGTCTTGACGGGGGGTGCCTGGGCCTGACAGTCGGCGAGCGCGAGACGCCGCTGCAGTTCCCGTTCGGCTCGATCCTCGCCGACGATGGCGAGAGCGTGGACGTGCCGGGGCACGGCACCGTGCGCATCGGCGATCTGATCCTCGGCGGCGGGGGTTGGGTGCCGATCCCCGATGCCCCGGAGGAGTGCGGCGTGGGAGCCGAGGGCGCGATGTGGCAGTCCGTGCTGTCCGCTCTGGAACGCGAGGCGATCTTCCAGGTCCCGGCCGTCGCCGCCGGATGGACGCAGGCCGACGACTTCCCGCTGGAACCGCGCGAGCACGCGGTCACAGCCTGGACGGGGGAGGAGCTGCTCGTGCTCGGCGGCTACGTCGGCCCGCCGTGCCCGCCGACCGCGGACTGCGTGATGGAGGGCTGGGCGGCCGACGGGGCCGCGCTGAACCCCGACAGCGGGACGTGGCGAACGCTCGCGCCGGCACCGATGGAGCTCCGCGTGCCCGACGCGGCCTTCGCGGCGGGGCAGGTCTTCGTCAACGTCGGCACATCCGAGGGCTCCGCCGTGCTGGTCTACGACCTCGCCGAGGACGCTTGGACCGAGCTGCGCGACGTTCCCGACCTGCGCGGCATGATGCCGGTCGCCGACGGCGAACGGGTGCTGTTCGTCTCGCCCGACGATGAGCACGGTGAGCGCCCTGACCAGGCGTACGACCTCGATGCCCGAAGCTGGTCGGCCCTGGCGGACGACCCGTTCCCGTCGTCGTTCTCGCGGCACGCGGTCTCCACGCCCTTCGGCGTCGTGCTCTCGGGCGTCCCGATCTCGGACGTCGCCGAGAGCGCGCCAGGCTTCGAGCGTCTCGCGCTCCTCGAGCCCGGTGCCGAGGCCTGGCGCGAGCTGCCGACGACCGGGTCCATCCATCCCGAGGGCTGGGTCTGGACCGGCGAGCGGCTGGTGGATCCCGCGCTCGGCGGCTCCGACGGGGGAGAGGTGGACGGCTTCGGCGAGGTGCTGCCGTACGGCGGCGTCGTCGACCTCCCCGGAGGCGTCTGGTCCCTCCTTCCGGACCCGCCCGACGCCGAGGCGTTCTCGGGATGGCTGCACCGAGTCGAGGGCGGACGGTACTCGGTCGCCGACGGATACGTGTTCGACGACCGCCAGGGCACGTGGACGGCGCTGCCGCAGCCCGACGGCCGCCCGGCCACGCCCGGCGACGCAGTGTGGGCGGGCGACCGGCTTGTGCTGCTCGGCGGCACGGACTGGGGCGGCGAGCACGGCATGGACGGCACGCGCAGCGACGCCGTGTGGATCTACACCCCGGGCGGATGACACCGCCGGAGAAGAGGAGCGAATGACACGCTTGTGATTCGAGGGCGCGCCGGTCATAATGCTGGGAGAACTGAAGAGATGTCAGCCGGATCCGCCGGTCAGGTCGTAGGGGAAGACGCACCTGACGAAACGGAGAGATCATGGCGACACCAATGGCGCGCGGAGTGGTGTACATCCACTCAGCGCCACGTGCGTTGTGCCCCCACCTGGAGTGGGCGGTCGGTCGTTCGCTCGGCCGGGCCGTGAACTTCGAGTGGGCGGATCAGCCTGTGCTGTCCGGATCACGACGCGCGGAGTTCTACTGGGAGGGCCCCGCCGGCACCGGCGCGGCCCTGGCCACGGGCATCCGCGGCTGGGAGCACCTGCGCTTCGAGGTGACAGAGGACCCCACGCCCCGCAGCGACGGCGGCCGCTGGATGCACACTCCCGACCTCGGCATCCACTACGCGCAGATGGACACCTCCGGCAATGTCGTCGTGCCCGAGGACCGGATCCGCTACGCGATGGAGCTCGCCGCGGGCGACCCGATCGAGCTGCAGCGCGAGCTCGACATCGCGCTCGGCTCCGCGTGGGACGAGGAGCTCGAGCCCTTCCGCCACGCGAGCGACGACGCGCCCGTCGTGTGGCTGCACAAGGTGGGATGAACCGCCCCTGAGACCACGGAGCGGCGTCGGTACCGGCTGTCGGTGAGCATTCCCGGCGGGTGAGAAGGCGTCACTCCGGAGACGGGAAAGAGGCCCCTGGAGAACCAGGGGCCTCTTTCGTGTGCGCCACGGGGCGCGACGACTCAGTCGTCGTACGACGCGAACGCCGCGACGGCGTTGTGGCCGCCGAAGCCGAACGAGTTGCAGATCGCCAGCTGCGGGCCGTCGCCGAGCGGCTGCGGGCTGCTCGACGCCTTGAGCGGGATCTCCGGGTCCTGATCGACGAGGTTGATCGTCGGGGGAGCGACGCGATCGCGCAGCGCGAGGATCGTGAACACCGACTCGATCGCGCCCGTGCCGCCGAGCAGGTGGCCGGTCGACGCCTTGGTGGCAGACACGGGGATGTCGTGCACGCGGTCGCCGAAGACGGCCTGCAGGGCCTTGTACTCGGACGGGTCGCCGACCGGGGTCGACGTCGCGTGCGCGTTGATGTGGGTGACATCGTCGGCGGAGCGTCCCGCCTGCTCGAGCGCCTGGCGCACGGCACGGGCCGCGCCGGCGCCGCTCGGGTCGTTGGCGGTGATGTGGTGCGCGTCGGCTGTGACGGCCGATCCCACCAGGCGCGCATAGATCTCCGCGCCGCGGGCGACGGCGTGCTCCTCCGTCTCGAGGATGAGCACGGCCGCACCCTCGCCCATGACGAAGCCGTCGCGGTCCACGGAGAACGGCCGCGAGGCGGTCTCGGGGGAGTCGTTGCGGCGCGACAGCGCCTGCATCGACGCGAAGGACGCGATGGTGATGGGGTGGATCGCCGACTCGGCACCACCGGCGATCACCACGTCGGCGAGGCCGAGCTGCAGGTGCTCGTACGCGCTCGCGATCGACTCGACGCTCGAGGCGCAGGCCGACGCGACCGTGCGCGCGAAGGCACGTGCGTTGAAGTGAAGGGAGAGGTTTCCGGCCGCCGCGTTCGGCATGAGCATCGGCACGGTCATCGGCATGACGCGGCGCGGGCCCTTCTCGCGCAGCGTGTCCCACGCGTCCAGCAGCGTCCAGACGCCGCCGATGCCGGTCGCGAAGTCGACGCCGAGCCGCTCGGGCTCGACCTCGGGGGAGCCGGCGTCGGCCCACGCCTCCATGGCCGCGATCAGCGCGAACTGCGCGGACTTGTCCAGGCGCTTCGCGACGGGGCGCTCGAGCACCTCCTCCGGCCGGACGGACGCCTCGGCGGCGAACGTCACGGGCAGGTCGTAGGTCTTGACCCACTCGTGCTCGAGGGCGCGCGCGCCCGAGACGCCGTCGAGCAGGTTGCGCCAGTTCTCGGGGGCGGTGCCGCCCAGGGCGGAGGTCGCTCCGATGCCGGTGACCACGATGCTCTTGGTCATGCTGGTTCCTCGTACTCCGTTAGGTGATGCGGACGCGGGTGCCGCACCGCCGAGCGGCGATGCGGCACCCCACGACTCACTGGTTCGACGTGATGAAGTCGACGGCGTCCTTCACCGTCTTGAGGTTCTTGACCTCGTCGTCGGGGATCGTGACGCCGAACTTCTCCTCGGCGTTCACGACGATCGTCATCATCGAGATGGAGTCGATGTCGAGGTCGTCGGTGAACGACTTCTCGAGCGCGACCTCCTCGGCGGCGATGCCCGTCTCGTCGGTGATCAGCTCGGCCAGGCCGGCGAGGACCTCGTCGCTGGTGTATGCCATGGGGTTTCTCCTAGGGTTTCTCGGGTTATCGGACGACGGAACCGTGGTTCAGTCTAGGGTCGCGGCGCGCGCCGTCACGGGAGGACGACGACCTGCGCCGCGAAGACGAGGCCGGCGCCGAAGCCGATCTGGAGGGCGAGCCCGCCGCTGAGCTCGGGGTTCTCCTCGAGCAGCCGGTGGGTGGCGAGGGGGATCGATGCGGCCGACGTGTTGCCCGTCGTCTCGATGTCCCGCGCGATCTTGACGGTGTCCGGCAGCCCGAGCTGCTTCGCGAACTCGTCGATGATGCGCATGTTCGCCTGGTGGGGGATGAACGCGGCCAGGTCCTCCGGCTGCACGCCGGCGGCCTCGAGCGCCTGCTTGGCGACCTTGGCCATCTCCCAGACGGCCCAGCGGAAGACGGTCTGGCCCTCCTGGCGCAGCGTGGGCCACTCCGACACGCCGTCGCGGAACTCCGTGAGCGTGTGGTTCATGCCCACGGCACCGGCCTTCGAGCCGTCCGAGCCCCAGATCGAGGCCGACACGCCGGGGGTGTCGCTCGGGCCGAGCAGCGCGGCGCCCGCGCCGTCGCCCAGCAGGAACGAGATGCTGCGGTCGGCCGGGTCGACGATGTCGCTGAGCTTCTCGGCGCCGACGACCAGCGCGTAGCGGGCGGCGCCCGCGCGGATGAGCGCGTCGGCCTGCGCGATGCTGTAGCAGTAGCCGGCGCACGCGGCGTTGACGTCGTATGCCGCGGCGGGGTTGGCGCCCACGCGGTCCGCGACGATCGCCGACACCGAGGGCGTCTGCTTCGGGTTGCTGATGGTCGCGACGATGACGAGGTCGACCTCGGCCGGGTCGACGCCCGCGCGCTCGATCGCCTGCTGCGCGGCCGCGCTGGCGAGGTCGATCGCGTCGGTCTCGGCCGTGGCGCGGACGCGCGTGACGATGCCGGTGCGCTGGCGGATCCACTCGTCGCTCGAGTCGATCGGTCCGATCAGGTCCTCGTTGGGCACGGCGTTCTCGCCGCGCGCGGCCCCGAGAGCGTAGATGCGGGAGTGCGGGGCCCCGACGGCCTCCTTGAGCGTGACGGTCATCCTGCGTTATCCGTTCTTCTTCAGGCCGCGAGCAGCTCGAGGGCTGCCGCGAGGTCGTCCGGCGTCTTCACGGCCACCGTGGGCACGCCACGCAGGCCGCGCTTGGCGAGCCCCGTGAGCGCGCCGGCGGGCGCGAGCTCGATCAGGCCGGTGATGCCCCGGTCCGCGAACGACGCCATGCAGAGGTCCCAGCGCACGGGCGCCGCGACCTGGTGCACGATCAGCTCGAGCGCGCGCGGGCCGAAGCCCACCGTGCCGCCGTCGCTGTTGGTCCACAGGCGCAGGGCGGGGTCGGCGATGTCCTCGATCGCGTCGACCGCCGCCTGCAGGGCGTCCTTGGCCGGCGCCATGAAACGCGTGTGGAACGCGCCGGCGACCTGGAGCGGGATGACGCGGCTGCCGCGAGGGGCGTTCTCCGCGAGCGCCGCGAGGCCGGGCAGCTCGCCCGCCGCGACGATCTGGCCGGCGCCGTTGTAGTTCGCGGGGGTGAGGCCGTTGTCTGCGATCGCCTGGAGGACCTCGGCCTCGTCGCCGCCGACGACCGCGCTCATGCCGGTCTCGACCTGCGCCGCGGCGTCGGCCATCGCGCGGCCGCGCACGCCCACCAGTCGCATGCCGGACTCGGCATCGATCACGCCGGCGGCTACGAGCGCGGCGACCTCGCCGACCGAGTGTCCGGCGACGCCGTCCGGGCGGGCGCCGCTCGCGGTCAGCTGCTCCCACGCCAGCACGCTGGCCGCGACGATGAGCGGCTGCGCGATGCGGGTGTCGCGGATGGTGTCCGCGTCCGATTCCGTGCCGTGCGCGACGAGGTCCACGCCGGCGGCCTCGGAGAACGCGGCGAGGCGCTCGCGGGCGCCGTCCAGCTCGAGCCAGGGGGAGAGGAAGCCAGGGGTCTGCGAGCCCTGTCCAGGGCAGACGACGACGATCACCCGACCAGTCTGCCAACCTTCACGGGCGACCGCTGGCGGGGGCCTCACAAGATTCCCGCGAACAGTTGTATGTGTCGTGTAACGATCAGCGCGGGCGGCGGACCGCGGCGCGGCGCCGGCCGGCGTCGGCCGATCCGATCGACCCGAGGATCAGCGCGGTCTGCAGGATGAGCGCCTCGCGCGGTCCCGTGGCGTCCCATCCGATCACGTCGCTGACGCGCTTGAGGCGGTAGCGCACGGTGTTCGGGTGGACGAAGAGCTCCCGCGCCGTTGCCTCGAGCGACCGTCCGTTGTCGAGGTAGCTCCACAGCGTCGTGACGAGATCCGTGGAGTGCGCCGCGAGCGGGCGGTAGATGCGGTCGACGAGCGTCTGCTTGGCGACCGGGTCGCCCGCGAGGGCGCGCTCGGGCAGCAGGTCGTCCGCCTCGACGGGCCGGGGCGCGTGGCGCCAGCCGCGCGCGACGGCGAAGCCCGCGAGCGCCGCCCGGGCGCTCTGGCTCGCGTCGACCAGCGCGGGGACGGTCGGTCCCAGCACGAGGTAGCCCTCGCCGAACGACGGCTCCAGGTGCGCGGCGATCTCGCTGAACGGCATGCAGTCCGCGTCGGGCTCCTCGCCGGCGGGCTGCGCCCGGCCGATCACGACGACGAGCCGGGATCCCTGCACGCCCACCAGCACGTCGACGCCCAGCTTGCGCGCCGTGCGGCGCACCTGGTCGACGTCGAACAGCTGCGGGGCCGTACCCACGAGCACGCAGACCTCGCCGTGGCCGTGCCACCCGAGCGCCGCGATGCGGCTCGGCAGCTCCTCGTCGGCCTCGCCCGTCAGGATCGAGTCCACGACGAGCGCCTCGAGGCGCGCGTCCCACAGCCCGCGGGACTCGGCGGCGCGCGCGTACACGTCCGCCGCGGTGAACGCGACCTCGCGCGAGTACAGCAGGATCGCCTCGCGCAGGTCATCGCTCTTGGACGCGACCCGCTCCTCGACGACCTCCACCGTGATCCGGATCAGCTGCAGCGTCTGCTGGAGGCTGACGCTGCGCAGCAGCTCACGCGGCGCGGCCGCGAAGATGTCCGCCGCGATCCACGGGGTGGACGTCGGGTCGTCGTACCACTGGATGAACGACGTGATGCCCGCCTGCGCGACGAGGCCGACGGCCGATCGTCGCGCAGGCGGCATGTCGGAGTACCACGACAGCGACTGCTCGAGCCGCGTCGTGGTGGCCGTCGCCAGATCCCCGGAGATCCGGCGCAGCCATGCCAGCGTCGCGGTCTTGTCGAGCGGGGGCGTGGCGTCCTGAGCGTTCGCCACGACCGCGCTCAGCTCTCCCCGCCGGCGTTGCCGGACGTGCCGGCGTTGACGTCGTGGAGGCGGTACTTCTCGATGGCCTGGCCGATGACCGAGCGGTCGACCTTGCCCTCGTCGGCGAGACCCTGGAGCGCGCGGACCGCCATCGACGGGCCGTCGATCTTGAAGAAGCGACGGGCCGCGGCGCGGGTGTCCGAGAAGCCGAAGCCGTCGGCGCCGAGCGTCAGGTAGCGCTGCGGAACCCACGGGCGGATCTGATCCTGCACGGCGTGCATGAAGTCGCTGACCGCGATCACGGGCCCCTCGGCGCCGCGCAGCTTCTCCGTGATGTACGCGGTCTTCGGCTCGGCCTCCGGGTGCAGGAAGTTGTGCTCGTCGACCGCGAGGCCGTCGCGGCGCAGCTCGGTCCAGCTGGTGACGGACCACACGTCGGCGATCACGCCCCAGTCGTTCTTGAGCAGCTCCTGCGCCTCGAGCGCCCACGGCACGCCGACGCCCGACGCGAGCAGCTGCACGCGCGGACCGTCGCCCTGGCCCTCCGAGATGCGGTGGATGCCGCGGACGATGCCGTCGACGTCCACGTTCTCCGGCTCGGCCGGCATCACGATCGGCTCGTTGTAGACGGTGATGTAGTACATCACGTCCGGGTCCTCGTGCTGGCCGCCGTACATCCGCTCGATGCCCGAGCGCACGATGTGCGCGATCTCGTAGCCGTAGGCGGGGTCGTACGAGACCGTCGCGGGGTTGGTGGCCGCGAGCAGGTGCGAGTGGCCGTCGGCGTGCTGCAGGCCCTCGCCCGTCAGGGTGGTGCGGCCGGCGGTCGCGCCGATGATGAAGCCGCGCGCCATCTGGTCGCCCGCCGCCCACTGGGCGTCGCCCGTGCGCTGGAAGCCGAACATCGAATAGAAGATGTAGATCGGGATCAGGGGCTCGCCGTGCGTGGCGTACGACGTGCCGGTGCCCGTGAAGGCCGCGAGGGCGCCGGCCTCGTTGATGCCGACGTGGATGATCTGGCCCTGCGGGCTCTCCTTGTAGGCCAGGAGCAGCTCGCGGTCGACCGACGTGTAGTTCTGGCCGTGCGGGTTGTAGATCTTCGCGGTCGGGAAGTACGAGTCCATGCCGAACGTGCGCGCCTCATCCGGGATGACCGGGACGATGCGGTTGCCGAAGCCGTCGACCTTGAGCAGGTCCTTCACGAGACGCACGAACGTCATCGTGGTGGCGACCTCCTGCGTGCCGGAGCCCTTCTTCAGCAGCGCGTAGTCCTTGTCCTGCGGCAGCGGGATCTGCGTGTACTTGCTGCGGCGCTCGGGCAGGAAGCCGCCCAGCTGACGACGGCGCTCCAGCATGTACTGGATCGTCTCGTCGTTCTCACCCGGGTGGTAGTACGGCGGCTGGTAGGGGTTCTCCTCCAGCTGCTTGTCGGTCACCGGGATGTGCATGGTGTCGCGGAACAGCTTGAGGTCGTCCAGCGTCATCTTCTTCATCTGGTGGGTCGCGTTGCGGCCCTCGAAGTGCGGCCCGAGGCCGTAGCCCTTGATGGTGTGGGCGAGGATGACGGTCGGCTGGCCCTTGTGCTCCATGGCGGCCTTGAACGCCGCGTACACCTTGCGGTAGTCGTGACCGCCGCGGCGCAGGCCCCAGATCTGCTCGTCCGTGTAGTCCTTGACGAGCTCGAGCGCGCGCGGGTCGCGGCCGAAGAAGTTCTCGCGCACGTAGGCGCCCGACTCGGCCTTGTAGGTCTGGAAGTCGCCGTCCGGCGTGCTGTTCATCAGGTTGAGCAGCGCGCCCTCGGTGTCGCGGGCGAGCAGGTCGTCCCACTCGCGGCCCCAGATGACCTTGATGACGTTCCAGCCGGCGCCGCGGAAGAAGCTCTCGAGCTCCTGCACGATCTTGCCGTTGCCGCGCACGGGGCCGTCGAGGCGCTGCAGGTTGCAGTTGACCACGAACGTCAGGTTGTCGAGGCCCTCGTTCGCGGCGACCTGCAGCTGGCCGCGGCTCTCGACCTCGTCCATCTCGCCGTCGCCGAGGAACGCCCACACGCGGCTGTCGGAGACGTCCTTGATGCCGCGGTCGGTGAGGTACTTGTTGGTGAGCGCCTGGTAGATCGCGTTGATCGGGCCGAGGCCCATCGACACCGTGGGGAACTGCCAGAACTCCGGCATGAGGCGCGGGTGCGGGTACGACGACAGGCCGTTCGCGCCGGCCGACTTCTCCTGGCGGAAGCCGTCGAGCTGGCCCTCGGACAGGCGGCCCTCGAGGAACGCGCGGGCGTAGGTGCCGGGGGAGGCGTGACCCTGGATGAAGATCTGGTCGCCGCCGGAGGGGTGGTCCTGGCCGCGGAAGAAGTGGTTGAAGCCGACCTCGTACAGCGACGCCGACGACGCGTAGGTCGAGATGTGGCCGCCGACGCCGATGCCGGGGCGCTGCGCGCGGTGCACGGTGAGGGCCGCGTTCCAGCGGATCCACGAGCGGTAGCGGCGCTCGAGCTCCTCGTCGCCGGGGAACTCGGGCTCGTCCTCGGGCGCGATGGTGTTGACGTAGTCCGTGGTCGGCACCATCGGGACGCCGAGGTGCAGGTCCTTCGAGCGCTTGAGGAGGCTCAGCATGATCTCGCGACCGCGCTGGTGCCCCTTCGCGTCGACGAGCTCATCCAGTGACTGCTGCCACTCGCTGGTCTCTTCGGGATCGCTGTCGAGGGGTCCCTGCGAGTACGGATCCTGGTCGTGAACAGCCACCGGATGCCCTTTCGTCGAGCGGGGCAGGTCGTGCCTCGCGAAAACGTGCCTGCGCGTGCGCCGACGGGTCGGGTGCGCACGCGTGATCGCCCATCAGCCTAGCCCCACGCGGAGAGGCAGGATGGAAGCGTGCAATTCGTGCAGTCCCTGTACCGCCATCCTGTCAAGGGGTTCACGCCCGAGCGCCGCGAATCGCTGGTCGTCGGGCCGGACGGCCGGGTGGTGGGGGACCGCGTGCTCGCGTTCCGGTTCGCCGACGCCGCGACGCCGGAGGACCGTGACGGCCTGGACCACTGGCCCAAGAGCCGCGGCCTCGCGCTCATGGACTTCCCCTCGCTCGCGCGCCTGCACGTGACGTACGACGAGGAGCCGGGGCGCCTGCGGGTCGCGGTTCCGATCCAACATCGTGATCGGCGGGACCGATGCCTGGGCGGAGCTGTCCTGGGCCGGCCGCGTCACGATCGGCGCGGTCGCCTTCCGCGTGCAGGGGCCGATCGGACGCTGCCTCGCCATCCACGCCAACCCCGACACCGGGGAGCGGGACGCGGGGCTCCTCCGGATCCTCACCCGCGAGTTCGCGCAGGCCGAGCCGACGCTCGGCATCCTGCTGCTGCCCGAGGGCGCCGGGGGCGAGATCCGCGTCGGGGATCCCGTCCGGCTCGGCTGACTCTCCTCGTCGCGGATGGCGCACGGCCGCCCCGTAGACTCGAGGAACGGGCCTTTAGCTCAGCTGGTAGAGCACCTGGTTTACACCCAGGGTGTCGTCGGTTCGATCCCGGCAGGGCCCACATGAAAGCCAACCCCTCCGACCAGCTGCTCCTGCTCGACGTCGCCGACATCGACCGCCGCCTGGCGCAGGCCGAGCACGCGCGGAAGAACCCACCGCAGGCGGCCCGCGTGCAGGAGCTGATCGCGCAGCGCACGACGCTCGGCCGCGAGCTGGCCGCGCGCGCCGGCGCTCGCGACGACCTGCGGACCGAGCTCAAGCGCATCGAGGCCGACGTCGAGGTCGTGTCGGCGCGCCGGGCGCGCGACGCCGAGCGGCTCGCCTCGACCTCCAGCGCGAAGGACGCGCAGGGCCTCGAGCACGAGATCGCGAGCCTCGACCGCCGCCGCAGCGATCTCGAGGACGCCGAGCTGGAGCTCATGGAGAAGCTCGAGCAGGCCGAGGCCGCGCTGGCCGAGCAGCAGGCGCTCATGGACCAGACGACGTCGGAGGGCCAGCGGCTCAGCGCCGAGGCCAAGGCGCTCGTGGCGAAGGCGACGAGCGACATCGAGTCGCTCACGCGCGACCGCGCGGCCGTCGCCGGGCGCCTGCCGTCGGACCTGCTCGGGCTGTACGAGCGGATCGCGGCCCGCGGCGTCGGCGCGGCCCTGTTCACGCGCGGCATGTGCGGCGCGTGCAACATGGTGCTGCCGCCGAGCGATCTGCAGAAGCTGCGCGACACCCCCGCCGACGAGGTCGCGCACTGCCCCGAGTGCGGCACGATCGCGGTGCGGACGGCGGAGTCCGGCCTCACCCCGGGCGGCGTGCGGTTCACGGAGGGCGCCGAGTGAGCGCGGGGGCGCTCATCGTCGAGGCCGACGGCGGATCCCGCGGCAACCCCGGCGTCGCGGCGGGCGGCGCGGTCGTGATCGACCCCGCGACGGGCGAGGTCATCAGCGAACTCGGTGTCTACGTGGGCGTGGCCACCAACAACGTCGCCGAGTACAACGGCATGATCGCGGGCATCCAGGCCGCGCTCGAGCGCGACCCGAAGGCGATCCACGTGCGCATGGACTCCAAGCTGGTGGTCGAGCAGATGACCGGCCGCTGGAAGATCAAGCACCCCGACATGCAGGTGCTGGCGCGCCGCGCGCACGAGCTGATCGGCGGGCGCACCGTCACGTTCGAGTGGGTGCCGCGCAACGCGAACAAGCTCGCCGACGCGGCGGCCAACGAGTCGATGGACGCGCGCGCGAGCTTCCGCCGCGACCTCGACGCGCACTCGTCGGCGCCGGCGCCGGACGCGGTCGGCGGTGACGTCCTCTTCTGATCCGGTCGCGACCGCGTCCATGGGCGCGGACATGTCGCCGTGGGCGGATGCCGACCGGATCGCGCTGGGACGCACGCCCGGCGGGGGAGTCGTCGCGATCGCGCTGGACCGGGACCGCGAGCGCGGCCGACGGCCGCTGACCACCGCGGAGCTGCCCGCCTGGGTCGCCGAGCGCGAGTCGGAGGCGGCCGCCTCGGGGCGAGGGGTGCGCTGGGTCTGGTCAAGCACCGCCGCGTGGTACCCCGCACTGCTCGCGGCCGGCGTGCGCGTCGGGCGCTGCCACGACCTGCGCCTTTGTCACGCGATCCTCCGCGACGCGGTCCCCGGCGCGGCGGAACTGCGGGCCGCGACGGCCTGGGATGCACCCGACGACGCGACGGCGGACCGCGCGGAGGCCCTCTTCGACCTCGAGGCGGGGCCGTCGGCGCCGCCTCGGGACGACCTGCGCGAGATCGTGGCGGAGCTCGCGCGCCAGGATGACGCCGCGGCGCGCGCCGCGGATCCCGGGCGGATGCGCCTCCTGCTGGCCGCGGAGTCGGCCGGTGCTCTGGTCGCCTGCGAGATGCGCGTGGCCGGCGTTCCCTGGGACGCGGAGCACCACGCCGCCATCCTCGCCGACGTGCTGGGCCCCCGCCGGGTGGGCGGCGTCCCCGAGCGGATGGCGCGTCTCGCGGCGGAGGTGCGGGAGGCCCTGGACGACCCGACGGTCTCGATCGATTCCCCGCCGCGCCTGCTGAAGTCGCTGCACGACGCGGGGATCCTCGTGGAGTCCACGAGCAAGTGGGAGCTCGGCCAGATCGATCACCCCGCCATCCCGCCCCTGCTCGAGTACAAGCGCCTCGCGCGCCTGCTCACGGCGAACGGGTGGGCGTGGCTCGACGAGTGGGTGCACGACGGGCGCTTCCGCCCCGTCTACGTGCCCGGCGGCGTCGTCACCGGGCGCTGGGCGTCGTCCGGCGGCGGCGCGCTGCAGCTCCCGCGCCAGCTGCGCGGGGCGCTGCGGGCGGATCCGGGCTGGCGCATCGTCGGGGCGGACGTCGCGCAGCTCGAGCCGCGCGTGCTCGCCGCCATGGCGCGAGACGAGCGGATGGCCGACGCCGCACGAGGCCGCGACCTCTACGAGGGCATCGTCGCGAGCGGGGCGGTCGCGACGCGCGCCGAGGCGAAGATCGCGGTGCTGGGCGCGATGTACGGCGCGACGACCGGCGACTCCGGTCGCCTCGTGCCACGGCTGCGCAAGGTCTTCCCGCGTGCGATGGGGCTCGTGGACGCGGCCGCGCGGACGGGGGAGGAGGGCGGCGTGGTCGCCACCTGGCTCGGCCGCACGTCGCCACCGCCCGAGGCGGCGTGGCGCGCGGCCCAGGAGCGGGCGTCCGGGCCCGCCGCATCCGCCGCCGACGAGAGCCGCGCCCGTCGCATCGCGCGCGACCGCGGTCGGTTCACGCGGAACTTCGTGGTGCAGGGGACTGCCGCGGAGTGGGCGCTCGCGTGGCTCGCCGACCTGCGCCTGCGCCTCGCGCAGCTGCCCCCGGTCGCGACCGATCGGGCGGCGCCGCGGTCCGGGCCGGCGTTCGCCCGGCGCGCGCACATCGCCTTCTTCCTCCACGACGAGGTCCTCGTGCACGCGCCGGCCGAGCAGGCGGAGGAGGCGGCCGAGGCCATGCGCGCCTCGGCCGCCTCGGCCGGCCGCCTCCTGTTCGGGACCTTCCCCGTGGACTTCCGGCTGGACCTGCGGATCTCCGGCAGCGCCGCGAAGGACTGACGCCACCGGGGCCGCCCGAGCGAGACGGGCGGCCCCGGTTGCCGGTTCAGCGGTCGAGCTCGACCAGGTGCTCGGCGTACGCCTTCACGGTGAGGAAGGCCGGGAACGTCTCGCTCAGTGCGACGTCGCGGAACACCGCGGCGGCCTCGTCGAAGCGGTCGCCGTCGTGGCGCGGCGAGGCGGCGAGCACTTCGTCGACCAGGCGTGACACGTGCTCGCGCGTGATGGGCGTGCCCTCTTCGGTGCTGCGCTCCTGCCGGATCCACTGCCAGACCTGCGACCGCGAGATCTCGGCCGTCGCCGCGTCCTCCATGAGCCCGTCGATCGCGACGGCCCCGATGCCGCGCAGCCACGCCTCGATGTACCGGATCGCCACCGAGACGTTGCCGCGCACGCCCTCGTCCGTGATGGGACGACCGATCCACAGATCGAGCAGCTGGCGGGGGAACACGGTGACGTCGTCGCGCGTGCGCTCCAGCTGGTTCGGCCGGTCGCCGAGCACGGCGTCGAACTCGGCGCGGGCGACAGGGATGAGGTCGGGATGCGCGACCCAGGTGCCGTCGAAGCCGTCGCCGGCCTCCCGGCGCTTGTCGGCGGCCACCTTCTCGAGAGCGCGCGCGTTGATCTCGGCGTCGTGCCGGCTCGGGATGAACGCGCTCATGCCGCCGATGGCGTACGCGCCGCGCCGATGCGCCGTCTTGACCAGCAGCTCGGTGTAGGCGCGCATGAACCCCACGGTCATCGTGACCTCGTTGCGGTCCGGCAGCACGAACCGTGCGCCACGGCCCCGGTAGGTCTTGATCGCCGAGAAGATGTAGTCCCATCGCCCGGCGTTCAGGCCCGCCGCGTGGTGGCGCAGCTCGTACAGGATCTCCTCCATCTCGAACGCCGCGGGGAGCGTCTCGATCAGCACCGTCGCGCGGATGGTGCCGCGGGGGATGCCGACGTACTGCTCCGCGAAGCTGAACACGTCGTCCCAGAGGCGGGCCTCCTCGGCCGACTCCAGTTTCGGCAGGTAGAAGTAGGGCCCCGCGCCGCGGGCGATGAGCTCCTCGGCGTTGTGGAAGAAGTAGAGCCCGAAGTCCACGAGCGAGCCGGATGCCGGGCGGTTGCGGCCGTGACGGTCGGTGAACCGCAGGTGGTGCTCCTCGAGGTGCCAGCCGCGGGGGCGCATCACGATGGTGGGCGTGCGTGCCGCCGTGACCTCGTAGCGCTTGCCCTCCGGGGTCGTGTGGATGAGCCGCCCGCGGATGGCGTCGCGCAGCGACAGCTGTCCGCCGATCACGTTCCGCCAGGTGGGGCTGGTGGCGTCCTCCTGGTCGGCGAGCCACACGTCGGCGCCGGAGTTGAGCGCGTTGACGGTCATCCGGGGATCGGTCGGACCCGTGATCTCGACGCGCCGGTTCTCCAGTCCGGGGCCGGGCCCGGCGACGCGCCAGCCGTCGTCGTCCCGGATGCGCGCGGTGTCGTCGCGGAACCGCAGATCCCGGCCGGTGCCGATCTCGTAGCCACGACGCAGACGATCGGCGAGCCGGGCGTACCGCGCGGCGGCGAACAGCTCGTGGAGCTGCGCCAGGAACGCGAGCGCTTCCGGCGTGAGGATCTCCTCGAACCGGGGGTGGATGGCGCCCACCACCTCGATGGAAGGAGCGGTGGGTTCGGGCGTGGGGAAGTCCGTCCTCGTCGGGGCGGTGTCGATGATGGTCATGCTGCTCTCCTTGCGCTGGAGTGAATGCGGTGGCGCGCGGGGTGGGCGCTCAATGGAACTGCTCGGACTCGGTGGAGCCCACGAGGGCGAGGGTGGCGCTGTCGGGGTTGAGCGCCGTGGAGACGTGGTCGAAGTAGCCGGTGCCCACCTCGCGCTGATGCTTCGTCGCGGTGTACCCGTCCTTCTCGGCGGCGAACTCCGCCTCCTGCAGGTCGACGTACGCCGTCATGGCGTTCTCGGCGTAGCCGCGCGCGAGCTGGAACATCGAGTGGTTCAGAGCGTGGAACCCCGCGAGGGTGATGAACTGGAACCGGTAGCCCAGCGCGGCGAGCTCGTCCTGGAACGAGGCGATCTCGGCGTCCGAGAGCGCCCGCCGCCAGTTGAAGCTGGGCGAGCAGTTGTAGGCGAGCATCTTGCCCGGGTGCTCCGCGTGGATCGCTGCGGCGAACTCTCGGGCGAGCTCCACGTCGGGCGTGCCGGTCTCCACCCACAGCAGGTCGGCGTACGGCGCGTACGCCAGGCCGCGGGAGATGACCGGCTCGATGCCGTTCCGCACGCGGTAGAACCCCTCGCTCGTGCGCCCGCCGGTCAGGAACGGGCGGTCGCGCTCGTCGACGTCGCTGGTCAGCAGATCGGCCGCCAGGGCGTCGGTGCGGGCGATCTGGATGGTCGGGACGCCCGCGACGTCGGCAGCGAGGCGCGCGGCGTTGAGGGTGCGGATGTGCTGCTGCGTCGGCACGAGCACCTTGCCGCCGAGGTGGCCGCACTTCTTCTCGCTCGCGAGCTGGTCCTCCCAGTGGATGCCGGCGGCGCCGGCCTGGATCATCGCGTGCGCCAGCTCATAGGCGTTGAGCGGACCGCCGAACCCGGCCTCCGCGTCCGCGACGATCGGTGCCATCCAGTCGCGCGTCGTGCCGCCCTCGGCGTGCTCGAGCTGATCCTGGCGCAGCAGCGCATTGTTGATGCGGCGCACCACAGCCGGAACGGAGTTGGCCGGGTACAGCGACTGGTCGGGGTAGGTCTGGCCCGACAGGTTGGCGTCGGCCGCGACCTGCCAGCCGGAGAGATAGATGGCCTTCAGACCGGCGCGGACCTGCTGGACCGCCTGGTTCCCGGTCATCGCGCCGAGGGCGCGCACCGGCTCGGCGTCGGCCAGGCGCTGCCAGAGGGTCTGCGCGCCCCGCCGGGCGAGCGTCGCGTCCTCGCGGACCGTTCCGCGCAGCCGGATGACGTCCTCGGCCGTGTAGTCGCGCGCGATCCCGCTCCAGCGCGGGTCGGCGCTCCACTCCAGGCGCAGGTCGTCCGCGGTCTGCGTCTGATCGCCGGGGCGGGCGGGCATGGGGTGCTGATCGAGAGTGCTCATCGTCGTGCTCCTCGTCTCGGGGGACTTCTTGAGGTCCACGATCTGTGAAGAGAAGTGCGCGTAGACCAAGTTCGCCGGGAGAAGATCGCCAGATCTTCTGTTCTGCGGACGTTCTGTGGCATGATCCCGGCATGACCACGGCGGAACTTCTCGACGAAGACGGTCCCGATGCTCTCGCGGTGGGGCGCCGCATCCGGCAGCTCCGCGCCGAGCGCGGCATGACCCTGGATGCCCTCGCGGCGGCGGTCGGGCGTGCGCCGAGCCAGCTGTCGATGCTCGAGAACGGGCGCCGGGAGCCGCGCCTGTCGATGCTGCGGGCGATCGCGAAGGCGCTGGGCACCGGGCTGGACGCCCTGCTCGAGACCGAAGCGCTGGACGAGCGCGCGGGCTTGGAGCTGGCGGTCGAGCGCGCGCTGCGCTCTCCCCGGCTGCAGTCGCTGGGGCTGGAGCCGTTCCGGATCTCCAAGTCCGTGCCGGATCACGCGCTCCGGGCGATCCTGTCGCTCGCGGCCGAGGTCGACCGGCTCCACGACGAGCGCGCCGCGACACCGGAGCAGGCGCGGCGGGCGAACCTCGAGCTGCGCAGGCTCATGCGACGCCAGCACAACTACTTCGCCGAGCTCGAGCAGCACGCGCGCGACCTGCTCGCGGCGGTCGGCCACCCCGGTGGGCCGCTGACTCAGCGTGCCGCGAGCGACATCGCGGCCCATCTGGGATTCACGCTGCACTACGCACCGGACCTCCCGCAGACCACGCGAAGCGTCGCGGACCTGCGCCACCGGAGGATCTACCTGCCGGAGCGGGTGAGCGGCGATCCGCGCACCGCCGTCCTGCAGGCGCTCGCCAGCCGTGTGCTGGGGCATGCGGAGCCCGCCGACTACACGGAGTTCCTGCGTCAGCGGGTGGAGCAGAACTACCTCGCAGGGGCTCTGCTGATCCCGGAGGATCACGCGGTTCCGTTCCTGCGCGAGGCGAAGGCGCGGCGAGCGATCTCGATCGAGGATCTGCGAGACGCGTACGCCGTCTCGTACGAGAGCGCCGCGCACCGGTTCACCAACCTCGCGACGCGCCACCTGGACATCGCCGTGCACTTCCTCAAGGTGCACGAGTCGGGGACGATCACGAAGGCCTACGAGAACGACGACGTGAACTTCCCGACCGATCGGCTGGGGTCGATCGAGGGTCAGCTGTGCTGCCGCCGGTGGACGAGCCGGGTCGTGTTCGACATCGACGACCGGTTCAACCCCTACTACCAGTACACCGACACGGGAAACGGCACCTACTGGTGCACCGCGCGCGTCGAGCACTCGAGTCAGGGGGCCCACTCGGTCAGCGTGGGCGTGCGCTTCGACGACACGAAGTGGTTCGTGGGGCGCGACACGCCCCATCGCGGCGTGTCGAGGCACGCGGTGGAGACGTGCTGCCGACGCCCGCCGGCGGAGCTCGAGGCAGCCTGGCGCGACGGGGCCTGGCCCAACGCGGCCACGCCCCGCACTCTCCTCGCCACGCTCCCGACGGGCTCGTTCCCCGGGGTCGACACCACCGAGGTGTATGCGTTCCTTCAGGCGCACGCCCCCAGGGCCTGACGCGGCGCTCACAGGCGCGACGCCTACACTGGAACGTGCGAATGGGTCGGCCGGACGGCCGCGTCGCGGGCGGTCCGCCGCCGCGCGCCGAGGAACGTCCGGGCTCCACAGGGCAGGGCGGTGGGTAACACCCACCCGGAGTGATCCGCGAGACAGTGCCACAGAAAGCAGACCGCCAGGACCTCGTCCTGGTAAGGGTGAAACGGCGGTGTAAGAGACCACCAGGGGTCGCGGTGACGCGATCCGCTCGGTAAACCTCGCCCGGAGCAAGACCAGACAGAGGATGTTGACGCGGCCCGCCGAGTCCTCGGGTAGGTCGCTGGAGCGTCACGGCAACGTGTCGCCGAGAGAGATGGCCGTCAAGGGGGCGCGAGCCCCTGAACAGAACCCGGCGTACAGGCCGGCCCATTCGTCCCATGCAGAAGCGCCCGGATCCGTGAAGGATCCGGGCGCTTCTGTCTCAGGTCAGAGGGCCAGGGAGGCGGCGCCGATGATGCCGGCGTTGTTCAGGTGCGTCGCCGTGCGCATGGGCGCGCGCGTCTTCAGCAGCGGCATGAACTTCTCGGGGTTCTTGGACACGCCGCCGCCGACGAGGATCAGGTCGGGGGAGAACAGGAACTCGACGTGGTCGTAGAACTCCTGCAGGCGACCGGCCCAGTCCTCCCAGGACAGGTCCTCGCGCTCGCGCGCGGTCGGCGCCGCGTAGGCCTCGATCTTCTCGCCGTTCCACTGCAGGTGCCCGAGCTCGGTGTTCGGCACGAGGGCACCCTCGAACAGGAACGCGGAGCCGATGCCGGTGCCGAGCGTCGTCAGGATCGTGAGGCCCGGCTGGTCCTTGGCCCCGCCGAAGCGCAGCTCGGCCAGGCCCGCCGCGTCCGCGTCGTTCACGAAGTGGATGCTGCGGCCGAGGCCCTCCTCGAAGAACTTCTCGGCCTCGAAGTCGATCCACTTCTTCGACACGTTCGACGCCGACATGGTGCGGCCGTGCTTCACGATCGTCGGGAAGCAGATGCCGACCGGGAGCTCCTCGGCGTCGGGGCCGAGCAGCTCGATGAGCTCCGTGACGGTCGCCAGGACGTCCTTCGGCTTCGCGCCCTTGGGAGTGGGGATGCGGACCCGGTCGCTGACAAGCTCGCCCTTGCCGAGGTCCACGATGCCGGCCTTCATGCCGGTGCCGCCGATGTCGATGCCGACGGCTCGATCCACGCTGTTCGCCATGCGCTCAGCCTATTGGAGCGGCGAGCACGCCGATGACGCATGACGTCCCGCGACGGCGGGCACACGAAAGACGCCGGCCACGCGGGCCGGCGTCGTCGTGGGGGAGTCGGTCAGGCCGACTTGGCGCGCGTGGGGTCCTCGCCCGCGCCGCGGCGCGCGCGGATGAACTCCAGACGCTCCGCCAGGATCTCCTCGAGCTCCGGGATGGTGCGGCGCTCCAGGAGCATGTCCCAGTGCGTGCGGGGCGCCTTGTCGCCGCTGTGGTCGACCTCGACCGTGCTGCCGTCGACCTTCAGAAGCGCCTCGCCGCCGCAGCCGCGGCACTCCCACGTCTCGGGGGCCTCGGCGTCGGCCGCGAACGTCAGGGTGGTGTCGCGGTCGCAGGCAGCACAGTGGTACGTGTACTGGGTCCGCTCCATGAAAACGACGCCCTCTTCGCTCTGGAGGCTCTGGGCGCCGAGTCGGATTCCGCGAAGGCTGCGATCTGCCATTGTGTGGTCCTCTCGTCGGTGACAGGTATAACGTCCCCGCCTGTGCACATCATCCGAAGCGGACGCCGCCATCCGCCTTTCCCAGCGGAATCCCAGCGGGATGGCGCGGTCAGCGCGCGAGCGTCTCGAGGGCGACGTCGGCGACGTCCGTGACGATCCCGTCCACGCCCATCGCGACCAGCTCGCGCATGCGCTCGGGGTCGTTCACGGTCCAGACGTGGACCTCCACGCCGTTCTCGTGCGCCCACGCGATGAGGCGCGGCGTCAGGACGCGGACCGCGCCCCGGCGCTCGGGGATCTGCAAGGCGTCGAGGCCGCGCAGCAGCCGGGTCGCGAGCGGCTTGAGGCGCAGGGCGACCGCCGTCACGAGGAGGGCGACCGTGCCCGTGCCGGGGGAGGTGGCGGGCAGTGCGGGCGCCGCCGCGGCGAGGGCCGCACGGCGGCGCGCATCCGAGAAGCTCGTGACGAGCACCCGATCGGCGTGCTCGGCGATCATCCGTCCGAGCGGCACGGCCGCCGCCGGCGCCTTCACGTCGAGGTTGAAGCGCGTCGTCGGGAACGCCTCGAGCGTCTGCGCGAGGGTCGCGAGCCCGCCGCGGTCGGCCATCAGCAGCTCGAGCTCGCGCAGCGTCACGTCCGCGAGCGGCCGCGGGTCGCCGGTCACGCGTTCGAGCGTGTCGTCGTGGAAGAGCACGACATGGCCGTCGGCCGTGAGGTGGCAGTCGGACTCGACGTAGTCGGCCCCTGCGGCGTGCGCGGCGGCGATCGCCGCGAAGGAGTTCTCGACCACGAACTCGTCGTCGTGCAGAGGTCCGCGGTGGACCAGGCCCCGATGGGCGAGGACGCGCGGGTGGGCCGTGCCCACCAGGTACGGGTGCGTCACGCCCTGTCGGCGGGGCGCGCGAAGCCGCCCGCGATGCCCTTGAGCGCCTCGGTGAGCTCGCTGGGGATGAGCCAGAGCTTGCTCGCCTCGCCCTCGGCGATCTTCGGCAGCGCCTGCAGGTACTGGTAGGCGAGCAGCTTGTCGTCCGGCGCTCCGGCGTGGATGGCGTGGAACACGGTCTGGATCGCCTGCGACTCGCCCTCGGCGCGCAGGACCTGGGCCTGCTTGTCGCCCTCGGCCTTGAGGATCTCGGCCTGCCGTGCGCCCTCGGCGACGAGGATCTGCGACTGCTTGTGCCCCTCGGCGGTCAGGATCGCGGCGCGGCGGTCGCGCTCGGCGCGCATCTGCTTCTCCATCGCGTCCTGGAGCGTCGCGGGCGGATCGATCGCCTTGAGCTCCACGCGGCCGACCTTGATGCCCCACTGCCCGGTCGCCTCGTCGAGCGTCGCGCTGAGCTTGGCGTTGATGACGTCGCGGCTGACCAGCGCCTCCTCGAGGTTCAGCCCGCCGACGACGTTGCGCAGCGTCGTGATCGACAGCTGCTCGACCGCGCCGAGGTAGTTGGCGATCTCGTACGTCGCCGCGCGAGGATCGGTGACGCGGAAGTACACGACCACGTCGACCGCGACCGACAGGTTGTCCTCGGTGATGACCTGCTGCGGCGGGAACGACACGACCTGCTCGCGCAGGTCGACCCGGGCCCGCGGCCGGTCGATGATCGGGAAGAGGAGGTGAGGGCCGCCGAACAGCGTCCGGTGGTAGCGCCCGAGCCGTTCGATGATGAACGCCTCGCTCTGCGGGACGATGCGGATCGCCTGCACCAGGATCGTGATGACGACGACCACCACCGCGGCGGCGAGGATCCACAGCAGGACCGTTCCGATGAGCTCCATGATTCAGGCCTCCTGTGCGGGGGTGGGCGCGGGTGCCACGATGGCGGTGGCGCCCTGGATCGACTCGACGACGATCGGGGTCTGCGGCGGCAGGTCGGCGCCCTCGCGCACGCGAGCCGACCAGGAGTCGCCGTTGACCAGCTTCACGCGGCCGGAGAGCGCCGTGACGGTCTCGGTCACCACGCCGCGGCGACCGACCAGCGCGGCGACGTTGAACTTCTGCGGGTCGGAGCCCTTGCGCAGGCGGCGCAGGAGCGGGGGCCGCAGCAGGAGGAGGAAGGCGACCGCGGCTACGGCCGCGATGATCACCTGCAGCCACAGCGGAGCATCGGCGAACGCCGCGATCATGCCGGCCGTGGATCCGAGGCCCAGCATGAGGAACGTCAGCTCGCCCGACATGATCTCGATCGCCAGGAACAGGGCGATCAGCGCCACCCAGCCGACCCAGGCCCACTGCTCGATGAACTCCATGCGGCCCTCCTTTTCCGCACCATACCAGCGCCGTGCGACGCGGGCATGGACAACGGCGCGCCCACGACATTGGAGGCTCGGCACACAGGCGCGCGCGACCGCGTTGGTACTGTCGAACAGACCCGGGCGCGCATCGCCGCGCCCATCCGGATCCCGCTCGAACCCCAGGAGTCCCCGTGACCGACGCCCCGTCGCAGCCCATCGCCCCCGGCACCCTGACCGGCAAGGTCGCGCTCGTGACCGGCTCGTCCCGCGGCATCGGCGCCGACACCGTGCGCTACTTCGCCCAGGCCGGTGCGGACGTCGTCATCAACTACCGCAACAAGGCCCCTCGCGCCGAGAAGCTGGCGAACGAGGTGCGCGAGCTGGGCGTGAAGGCGCTCGTGGTCGGCGCCGACCTCACGGACACGTCCACCGTGCAGGCGATGTTCGAGGCGGTCCAGGAGGAGTTCGGCGGCCTCGACATCCTCGTGCTGAACGCCTCGGGCGGCATGGAGTCCGGTATGGAGGAGGACTACGCCCTGAAGCTCAACCGCGACGCGCAGGTGGGCGCGCTGCAGGCGGCGCTGCCGCTGCTGCGCGAGGGTTCGCGCGTGGTCTTCGTCACGAGCCACCAGGCGCACTTCATCCGCACCACGCCGACCATGCCGGAGTACGAGCCGGTCGCGCTCTCCAAGCGGGCCGGCGAGGACGCGCTGCGCGAGCTCATCCCGTCGCTCGAGGAGAAGGGCATCGGCTTCACCGTGGTCTCGGGCGACATGATCGAGGGCACCATCACGGCGACCCTGCTCGAGCGCGCCAACCCCGGCGCGATCGCCCAGCGCCGCGAGTCGGCCGGCAAGCTGTACAACGTGTCGGAGTTCGCGGCCGAGGTGGCCCGCGCGGCCGTGGACCCCGTGCCCGCCGACAACACGCGCCTCGTCGGCGACGTGAGCGCCTTCGCGGGCGAGTAACGGGCGGCGGTCGCGGCCGCGGCGAGGTCCGCGGCCCGCACAATAGATCCATGCCCTCGCATGACGTCGTGGTCGTGGACCACCACGACAGCTACACCGGGAACCTCGTGCATCTGATCGCACGGGTCACCGGTGGCCTGCCGCGCGTCGTCGAGCACGATGAGTGCACCGCGGCGGACGTGCTGAGCCACGACTTCGTGGTGCTCTCGCCGGGGCCGGGACATCCGGCGGATCCGCACGACTTCGCGGTCGGGCGGGAGATCCTGCGCGCGGGGGAGCGGCCGGTGCTCGGGGTGTGCCTCGGCATGCAGGGCATCGTCACGGCCTTCGGGGGAGTGGTGGAGCGGGTCGACCCCGGTCACGGCGTCGACGCGACCGTGCGTCACGACGGATTCGGCCTGTTCGCGGGCCTTCCCGACGGCTTCCGCGCCATCCGCTACCACTCGCTCGCGGCGCTCGCGCTGCCGGACGACGTGCGGGTGACCGCGACGGACGAGCGCACGGGCCTCGTGATGGGCGTCGCGCACCGGACGCTGCCGATCGCGGGCGTGCAGTTCCATCCGGAGTCGATCCTGACCGAGCACGGCGAGGACATCGTGCGCAACTTCCTCGGCGCCGCGTGATGGGCGCGTTCCCGGCCGCGACGACGGCCGCCCGGTGCGTCTGGCTGCAGGCGGGCGACGGCGGGCCGCAGCTGGCGTGGCTGGAGCCGTCCGACGTCTCCCTGACGTACTCCGCGGCCCGCCGCGAGGTCACCCGCCACGTCGACGGGCGCGCCGAGGTCGTCGGCGACGATGTGTTCGCGGTGCTCGCAGCGGAGCTGGCCGGGGGCGCGGCGGATGACCGCTGGTACGGCTACTTCGGCTACGCGTCGCGCCCCGACCTGCCCGCGCGCTCCGACACGCGGCTTCCGGATGCGGTGTGGATGCGGCCCTCGCACATCGAGCGTCTCGACCTGCCGGCCGCTCCCGCCGCGGACGTGCTCGGCTCGCTCCCGCCCGAGCCGACCCCCGGCTGGTACCGGGACGCGTTCGACGCCGTGCAGGAGCACCTCCACGCCGGCAACTCCTACGAGGTGAACCTCACCCACCGGGCGAGCGTGCGGAGCGTGCTCGCTCCCGCCGAGGCGTTCGAGCGCCTGCGCGCCCTGAATCCCGCGCCCTACGCGGCGTATCTGCAGCACGACGTCCCGGGCGCGCGGGCGTTCGTCCTGGGATCCTCGCCCGAGCGCTACGCGCGGATCGATGTGGACGGGGGAGCGCGCACGATCGAGGCGAAGCCCATCAAGGGGACCACGCCGCGCGCCGCGACGCCCGCCGACGACGCGGCGGCAGCCCGGCGCCTCGCCACGGATCCGAAGTTCCGATCGGAGAACCTCATGATCGTCGACCTGCTGCGGCACGACCTGTCGCAGGTGTGCGAGGTCGGCACGGTCGAGGTGCCCTCCCTGATGGCGGTCGAGTCGTACGCGTCGGTGCACCAGCTGGTCTCGACCGTGCGCGGCACGCTCCGCGGTGACGTCGGGACGGTCGAGGCGCTGCGGGCGCTGTTCCCGGCCGGGTCCATGACGGGCGCGCCCAAGCTGCGCACGATGCAGATCATCGACGAGGTCGAGCCCACCCCGCGGGGTGCGTACGCCGGCGCCATGGGCTGGATCGCCGCCGACGGGCGCGCGGACCTCGGCGTGATCATCCGGACGCTCCTGACCGACGGCGGCGGCGAGTACGTGCTCGGAACCGGCGGCGGGATCACTGTGCAGTCGGACGCCGACGACGAGTACGCCGAGTCCCGCTGGAAGGCGGAGCGCCTCCTGCGCGCCCTGCGCGTGTGACCCGCCGAGGTCAGGTGCCGAAGATCATCGCGGCGGCGAAGACGACGGGGACGCAGCAGAACGTGGTGAGGAAGACGACGTCGCGCGCGAGCACCTCGCCCACGCCGTAGCGCTGCGCGTAGTTGAACACGTTCTGCGCGCTGGGCAGGGCGGCCAGCACCACCACGACCAGCATGGCGTGGCCGTCGAGCTGGAACAGCAGCCCGAACGCCCACGCGACCACGGGCATCACCAGCAGCTTCATGGCGGTGGCGAGCAGCACGTCGGGGCGCGACGCTCGGGTGGTCAGCACGCGCTGGCCGTGCAGGGACATCCCGAAGCTGAGCAGCAGGACCGGGACCGCGGCGCCGGCGAGCAGGCCCACGGGCTCCATGACGAGCGGCGGGAGGTCGACACCCGTGACCGCCACGAGAACCCCGAGTGCCGCGCCGATGATCATGGGGTTGCGCAGCGTGCGGCGCATCACGCGCCCGAGCTCGCGGGGCCCCGCGACGCCGCCCGACGACACCGCGTCGAGGATCGCGAGCACGATCGGCGTGATGACCAGCAGCTGCACCAGGATGATCGGCGCGGAGTAGGCGCCGTTGCCGAGCAGGTAGGTGGAGATCGGGATGCCGATGTTGTTCGCGTTGACGTAGCCCGCGCCGAGCGCGCCGAGCACGATCTCGCCCGTCGAGCGCCTCCAGACCAGGCGCGCGACGAGCGCGTACACGAGGAAGATCGCGAACGCGGCGAGCATGGACACCGGCAGCAGCGCGGAGAAGAGCAGCGTGAGGTCGGCGTCCGACAGCACCGCGAACAGCAGGAACGGGTTGAGGACGAAGAACGTCAGCCGGCTCAGGACGTACCGCGCGTGCTCTCCCAGCAGGTCGATGCGCGCGACGATGTAACCGGTGACGATGGCGAGGCCGACGACCGCGAAGCCGGTCAGGACCCCGATCACCGGCTCGGGCGCACCCTGGGCGCCGGGAGCTCGGGCGGTGCGGCGGCGGGGGTCGCGGCCAGCCGGGCGAGCGCCTCGTCGATCGCGCGGTCGAGCTGCGGATCGTCCGCGCGGAGGATCTGCGCCGGGCTGTGCACGACCTCGATGTCGGGGTCGACGCCGTGGTTCTCGACGCCCCAGCCCTTGCCCTGCAACCAGTAGGCGTACCGGGGCTGGGTGATCTTCGTGCCGTCGACGAGGGCGAAGCGGCTGTCGATGCCCACCACGCCGCCCCACGTGCGCACGCCGACGACAGGTCCCACGCCGAGCGCCTGGGCGCGCGCGTTGACGATGTCGCCGTCGGAACCGGAGAACTCGTTGGCGACCAGCACGACCGGACCGCGCGGGGCGCGATCCGGATCCGGCATCATGTCGTCGAACTGCCGCGCGGCCGTCCACGCGATCACGCGGGACGCGAGCCGCTCCACGACGAGCTGGCTCGTGTGGCCGCCGCGGTTGTAGCGCACGTCCGCGATGACGCCCTCGGCGTCCGTCGCGATGCGCAGATCGCGGTGCAGCTGCGCCCATCCGTAGCTCTGCATGTCGGGGACGTGGACGTAGCCCAGGCGTCCGCCGCTGCGCTCGGCGACGTATGCACGGCGGGAGCGCACCCAGTTCTGGTACCGCAGCACCTCCTCGTCCGCCAGCGGGACCACCACCACCCGGCGGTCCTCGCCATCACGGCGGAGCGTGAGCTCGACCGGGCGCTCGGCCGCCCCGATCAGCAGCGCCGACGGGCCCGCCACCGGGTCCACCGGGGCGCCGTCGACCGCGACGATCACGTCGCCCGCACGCGCCCCGACGCCCGCCTGCCGCAGCGGGGAGCGGGCGTGCGGGTCGCTGGACTCGCCCGGCAGGATCCGGTCGATGCGCCAGCCGTCCGCTGCGGGGGAGAGGTCCGCGCCCAGGAAGCCCAGACGCCGGCCCTGGTTCCCGAGCGGCGACGGGGGAGTCACGTACGCGTGCGAGGTGTTCAGCTCGCCTACCGTCTCCCACAGGATGTCCACGACGTCGTCGTGCGTGAGGGCGCGCTCGAGGACGGGGCGCCAGCGGTCGGTCACGGCGGCCCAGTCGACGCCGTCCATGTCGGCGCGCCAGAAGTGATCGCGCATGATGCGCGCGTTCTCGTCGAACATCTGGCGCCATTCGGCGCGCGGGTCGACGCTGAAACGCAGCCGGGACAGGTCCACGCGCACCGCGTCGTCCTTGGCGGGCCGGGTGGCGGGGACGACCGTGACCGCGTCGCGGTGGCGCACCACGACGCGCTCTCCGTCGCCCGAGACCGCGTATGCGTCGACGGCGTCGACCAGGGTCTCGACCTTGCGATCGGCGAAGGACCAGCGCTCGAGGCTGTCGGGCGTGGCCTCGTCCCGTACGCCCGCGCGCCGCGAGCCGAGCACACCCTGCTCGGGGTGCACGGCGACCCACAGCACGCCGCCATCGGCGCACGTGAGGTCGCGGTACTCCGCGGACGGCACCGGGAACGGCACGATCCGCTCCTCGGCGGCCTCGGCGTCCAGGTCGGGACACGCCACGGCGCCGTCCTCCGCCTTCCTCGGCGCGGAGAGCGGCCAGCCGTCGACGCTCGGGCCGAACGGGGCCGGCTCGGTCGCGGACAGGGGGATCAGCCAGGGCCGGGTCGCGCCGATGAACGCGAGGTCGAACGCGTGCTTGTTGTAGTGCGGATCGAACGTGCGGTCGGACAGGAACACGAGGTGCCTGCCGTCGTGCGTGAAGTCGGGGGAGCGGTCGTTGTACTGACCGGTGGTCAGGCGCACCGCCGGCGCCGATCCATCGGCCTCGGCGATCCAGATCGCGTGCAGGTCGCCGCCCGCGTCGACCGGCTGCGACCACGCCAGGTACCGGCCGTCGGGGGAGAAGCGGGGCGTGAGCGCCTCGCCGCGTCCGGAGCGGCCGATCTGCCGGGCCGTGCCCGCCACGGGGTCGATCACGCGGATCGCGCCGTCGTGCGAGATGGCCGCGATCCTGTCGCCCGCGGGCGAGGCCGCGAGGTGCAGCACCCGCCCGAGCTCCCCGGACAGGATGCGCCGCGGCGGCTCCGATCCGTCGAGCGCGAGCACGTCGATGCCATCCTCACCGGTCGCGTCGCTCACGACCGCGCCGAGGCCGGTGCAGCCCAGCACGATCGGCTCACGCGCGCGGATGCCGGAGTCGGCGAGCAGCGCGCGGGCCGGGCCCTCGCGGTGTGCGACCCAGAAGGCCTTGCCGCGCCACGCGACCAGGCTGCCCGAGGCGTCGTGGTCGGGCGCGAAGGCGTCGAGGCGGCGGTTCCCGCCCAGGACCAGGGGCTCCGGCGCCGTGCCGGGCAGAGTGACCTCGATCGTGCGGGGCCGGGCGTCCAGCGCATCGAGGATCCGCAGCCGACCCCGGCTGTGCCACACGATCCGCGACCCGTCGGTGCTCGGGTCGCGGACATAGCCCTCGTCGGGGCCCTGATGTGTGAGCCGGCGCGGCTCGCCCTCGCCCGGGACGTCCCAGATCCACAGGTTCGCCTGCTCGTCGGCACGGTCGGGGAACGCGGCCGCCCGGTCGGACGCGAACACCAGCGCGTCGCCGACCCAGAGCGGGTCGGTGATCCCGGCGGTCTCGTCCGGCAGCAGCCGGCTCCAGTCGCCGCCGGCCGCGCGCAGCCACAGGCGAGGAGCGGTGCCGCCGCGGTAGCGCTTCCAATGAGCGGGCGGGCGGCTGCCGGGCGTCGCCAGGGCGACGCCCCCGTCCGCGTGCAGGGCGACGCCCGAGGCCATCCCGAGGTCCAGGCGCTCCCACGAGCCGTCCAGGGCGACGGCCTTCACGACCGTGTGGCGTGTGTTGGACTCGCCGCCGCTCGACGCGACGAGGATGCGGCCGTCCTGCGTCCAGCCGAGCAGGATCGTGCTCTGCGCGCCCCAGTATGTGAGCCGGCGCACCCCGCCGCCGGAGACCTCCGCCACCATGACCTCGGGATGCCCGTCCCGGTGCGACACGTAGGCGATCACGCTGCCGTCCGGAGAGAAGCGGGGCTGGCGCACCGGAGCGATGTCGCTCGTCACGCGCCATGCGCGCCCGCCGGTGACCGGAGCGACCCAGACGTCGTCCGCCGCCGTGAACGTCACAAGCTCGCCGTGGAGGTGGGGGTAGCGCAGATAGGCGTCCTCTGTCGAGCTCACCTCTTCAACCTAGCCACGTCCGTAGGGTGGAGGCATGCACGCAACGCCTCCGAGCGACGGGCCGGCGCACATCCGCCGCGTCACCGTCTTCACGGGTTCCTCGCCCGGTCACGACCCCGCCTACCTCCGCGCTGCGGTGGACATCGGGCAGGCGTTCGCCGCCCGGGGGATCGGCGTGGTCTACGGCGGCGGGAACGTCGGTCTCATGGGAGCGGTGTCGACCGCGGCGCGCGAGGCGGGGGCGCCGGTGCACGGCGTCATGCCGCAGGCGCTGGTCGACAAGGAGATCGCGCACCCGGACCTCACCACGTTCGAGGTCGTGCCCGACATGCACGCGCGCAAGCTCCGGATGGCGGAGCTCGGCGACGCGTTCGTGGCCCTGCCCGGCGGCATCGGCACGCTCGAGGAGTTCTTCGAGGTGTGGACGTGGCTGCAGCTCGGGATCCACCGCAAGCCGGTCGCGGTGTACGACGTGCGGGGGTTCTGGCGCCCGATGCTGACCATGGTCGACCGGATGGTCGAGGAGGGATTCGTCGCATCCGCGTTCCGTGAGTCGCTCCTCGTCGCCTCGACCCCGCGCGACCTCATCCGCGGTCTGGAGGAGTGGGAGCCGCCCGCGCCGAAGTGGGTGAGCGACACCGGCGTCGAGGGCTGAGATCGTCGGGAGGGCGTGGCACGATATCCCCTGTGACCGGCCCCTCCGTCGACTCGACCGCGCAGGACGCGCGGCTGCGCGAGCTCGCGCTGCTGCGCCGCGTGCGCGACCGGATGGACCGCGAGTACGCCAGGCCGCTCGACGTCGAGGCGCTCGCGCGCGGCGTGCACCTGTCGGCCGGGCACCTCAGCCGCCAGTTCAAGGCGGCGTACGGCGAGTCGCCGTACCAGTACCTGATGACGCGGCGCATCGAGCGGGCGATGACCCTGCTGCGCCGCGGCGACCTGTCGGTCACCGAGGTCTGCTTCGCGGTCGGCTGCGCGTCGCTCGGCACGTTCAGCAGCCGGTTCACCGAGCTGGTCGGCATGCCCCCGAGCGTCTACCGCCGGGCCGCGCGGAGCGGGCTGGAGGGACTGCCGTCGCTGGTGGTGAAGACCGTCACCAGACCGGTCAGGAATCGAGAAGCGACCCGTGCGGGTGCGCGGATAGCGTGACGGACATGGACAACCGACTCACCATCAACGCCAGCTTCCTGCCGCACACCGACCCCGAGGCGTCGCTCGCGTTCTACCGCGACGTGCTCGGCTTCGAGGTGCGCCTCGACGTGGGCCAGGGCACCATGCGCTGGATCACCGTCGGCCCCGCCGGGCAGCCCGACACGTCGATCGTGCTCACGCCGCCCGCGATCGATCCCGGCCTGACCGACACCGAGCGCCAGACCATCGCCGAGATGATGGCGAAGGGCACGTACGCCGGGATCGTGCTCGCCACGCCCGACGTGGACGCGCTGTTCGAGAAGGTCCAGGCCGCGCCCGACGTGGACATCATCCAGGAGCCCATCGACCAGGACTACGGCGTGCGCGACTTCGCGCTCCGCGACCCCGCGGGCAACGCCATCCGCGTCCAGCAGCGCTGAGCGCTCTCATCCGTCCCGCATCTCAGACCCGCCACATCCCCGAATCGAAGGAGCGCCGGTGCATCCCGCCGACACCCATGACCTGATCCGCGTGCAGGGCGCGCGCGAGAACAACCTCAAGGACGTGAGCGTGGACATCCCCAAGCGACGGCTCTCGGTGTTCACGGGCGTCTCGGGATCGGGCAAGAGCTCACTGGTGTTCGACACGATCGCGGCCGAGTCGCGGAGGCTGATCGACGAGACCTACAGCGCGTTCGTGCAGGGGTTCATGCCCTCCGTGCCGCGTCCCGACGTGGACGTGCTCGAGGGCCTCACGACCGCGATCATCGTCGACCAGGAGCGGCTGGGCGCCAACCCGCGCTCCACGGTCGGCACCGTCACGGACGCGAACGCGATGCTGCGCATCCTGTTCAGCAAGCTGGGGGAGCCCTACATCGGTGGTCCCACGGCCTTCTCGTTCAACATCCCGACGCAGAAGGCCAGCGGCGTGATGACGTCGGCCAGCGGCGAGAAGAAGATCGTCAAGGACGTCGTCTACCTGGGTGGCATGTGCCCGCGGTGCGAGGGCCGCGGCTCGGTGTCGGACATCGACCTGTCGCAGGTGATCGACGAGTCGAAGTCCCTGCTCGAGGGGGCGATCCTGGTGCCGGGATACACGCCCGACGGATGGATGGTGAAGGGCTTCGCCGGATCCGGGTTCTTCCCCGCCGACAAGCCGATCTCGACGTTCACCGAGCGGCAGCGCAAGGACTTCCTCTACAAGGAGCCCACGAAGGTGCGCGCGTTCGACATGAACATGACGTACGAGGGCCTGATCCCGAAGATCACGAAGTCGATGCTCTCGAAGGACATCGAATCGCTGCAGCCGCACATCCGGGCCTTCGTGGAGCGGATCGCGACCTTCGCGACGTGCCCGGAGTGCGACGGCACGCGGCTCACCGAGGCGGCGCGCTCGTCGAAGATCGACGGGATCAGCATCGCGGACGCGTGCGCGATGCAGGTCACGGATCTCGCCGACTGGGTGCGCGCCCTCGACAAGCCGGGAGCGGGGCCGCTGCTGAACGCCCTGCGAGCGAACCTCGAGGCGTTCGTCACGCTCGGCCTCGGCTACCTGAGCCTGAACCGGCCGTCCGGCACGCTGAGCGGGGGAGAGGCGCAGCGCATCAAGATGCTGCGCCACCTGGGGTCGTCGCTCACTGACGTCACCTACGTGTTCGACGAGCCGACCATCGGCCTGCACCCGCACGACATCCAGAGGATGAACGAGCTGCTGCTGCAGCTGCGCGACAAGGGCAACACCGTGCTGGTCGTCGAGCACAAGCCCGAGGCGATCGCGATCGCCGATCACGTCGTCGACCTCGGGCCGAAGGCCGGCAGCGGGGGCGGCACGATCTGCTTCGAGGGCACCGTCGAGGGCCTGAAGGCCAGCGGCACGCTCACCGGGCGGCACCTCGACTACCGCGCTCAGCTGAAGCCCGAGGTGCGGGCCGCCGCGGGCGCGATCGAGATCCGCGGCGCCGCCGACAACAACCTGCAGGACGTGGATGTGGACATCCCTCTCGGCGTGCTCACGGTCGTGACCGGCGTCGCCGGCTCGGGCAAGAGCTCCTTGATCCACGGCTCGGTGTCGCGCCGCCCCGACGTCGTGGCGATCGACCAGGGCGCCATCAAGGGCTCGCGCCGCAGCAACCCGGCGACCTACACGGGGCTGCTGGAGCCCATCCGCAAGGCGTTCGCGAAGGCGAACGGCGTCAAGCCGGCGCTGTTCAGCGCGAACTCGGAGGGAGCCTGCCCGACCTGCAAGGGCGCCGGCGTCATCATCACGGAGCTGGGCTTCATGGACACGGTCGAGACGCCGTGCGAGGACTGCGGCGGCAAGCGCTTCCAGGCCGGGGTGCTCGAGTACAAGCTCGGCGGCAGGGACATCACCGAGGTCCTCGACCTTCCCGTGGCCGAGGCCCGGCCGTTCTTCTCCGAGGGCGAGGCGAAGATCCCGGCGGCCGCCGCCATCCTGGGTCGTCTCGAGGACGTCGGTCTCGGGTACCTCACGCTGGGCCAGCCGCTCTCGACCCTGTCGGGCGGCGAGCGGCAGCGGATCAAGCTCGCGAACCAGATGGGGGAGAAGGGCGACGTCTACGTGCTCGACGAGCCGACGACGGGTCTCCACCTCGCCGACGTCGAGAACCTCCTCGGGCTGCTCGACCGCCTCGTCGACTCGGGCAAGACGGTCATCGTGATCGAGCACCACCAGGCCGTCATGGCCCACGCGGACTGGATCATCGACCTCGGCCCGGGCGCCGGCCACGACGGCGGGCGGATCGTGTTCGAGGGCACACCTGCCGACCTGGTGGCCGACCGTTCGACCCTGACGGGCGAGCACCTGGCGCAGTACGTGGGCGCCTGAGCCGCGCGTAACGATATATTGGTCCTCGGGGGAGAATCAGGCCGCGTCACGCCGCGCACGGTGCGAGGATGACCGAATGGCATCCTGGCGCCCGGGCTGGAGCGAGTTCCCGCCGGCACTTCTCGAGTTCTGGACCGAGCGGCACCTGTGCACGCTGACGACACTGCGTCGCGACGGACGACCGCACGTCACGCCGGTCGGCGTCGCCCTGGACCTCGAGCAGCGCTGCGCGTGGGTCATCACGTCCGGGTCGTCCCTGAAGGCGCGTCTCGCCGCCGCGGACCCGCGCGTGGCCGCCTGTCAGGTCGACGGACGTCACTGGTCGACGCTCGAGGGAACGGCGCAGGTGCTGAGCGACGCCGAGTCCGTGCGACGCGCTGAGGAGCAGTACGCGGCGCGCTACCGGACGCCGAGGCCGAATCCGGAGCGCGTCGCGCTGCGGATCGACGTGGAGCGCTTCCTGGTGTCTGCGTCGTTCGGCCTCTGAGAGGGGCTGTCTCGCGGGATCGACCACACGCCGATAATGCACATTATGTCAGTTCGCTGAGGCGCGCCCTTCGTCGCCGTCCCCCATTGCGCCGGGCATCGACCGCCTGCCGCCCGGCAGTCCGACGCGCTCTACTGTGAGGTTCATGGTCGAGGTGCGATTGACGGGTGAACTGCGGTGTGCGGATGCTGACGAGGCGCGACTTGTCGCGGAGCACCTGCCGGCCCACGTGGCGCTGACTCGCGCCGAGCCCGGCTGCCTCTCGTTCGAGGTGACCCCGACCGCCGATCCCCTGGTCTGGGCGGTCGCCGAGCGGTTCGCGGATGAGCGTGCCTTCAACGCGCATCAGGCGCGCGCCGCGACGAGCGAATGGGGTCGCCGCACGGCCGGGATCGAGCGGCGCTACTCCGTGGAGGGACTGGCCGGCTGACCCCGTGGGCGGGGGCCGTCGCCGGCACCCCGCCCACAGGGTCGCTCGCGGTCACTCCGCGGGCAGGATCAGCTCGTCGCCGACCTCGATGAGGTCGGGGTCGGAGATCGTCTCCTGGTTCACCGCGAAGATGCCGAGCCAGCCGGTCTCGACCTCGAGCTTCGTGGCGATGTCGAAGAGCGTGTCACCCGACTCGACCGTGTAGGTCTCGTCCGACGGCTCCACATCCGGAAGCTGATACGTCTCCTCGACCGGCGCCGGTGCGGGAGCCGGTGCGGCGGCGGGTGCCTGAGCGGACTCCCCCGCCGCCGGTGCGGCCGGAGCCTCAGTCGGCGCGGCCTCACGCGGCTCCGCCGAGCCGGACGCGCCGATCTTCACCGAGCACGTCGGCCAGGCGCCCCAGCCCTGCGTCGCGAGGACGTTCTCCGCCACGCGGATCTGCTCCTCGCGCGAGGCGTCCGCCGGGTTGCCGGTGCCGCCGTTGGCCTCCCACGTGGACTGCGAGAACTGCAGGCCTCCGTAGTAGCCGTTGCCGGTGTCGATCGCCCAGTTGCCGCCCGACTCGCACTGGGCCAGTGCGTCCCAGGTGGCGTCGTCGGCCGCGTTCGCCGCCGTGGGCACGAGCGCCCCGGCTGCCGCCGCGACGAGACCGGCGGCGACCAGTCCCCCTCGCGCGAACCGTCCAGGTCGGCGCGCTTCGGTGTTCTGTCGGGAATGCGTGTTCAGGATCACAAGGAGCTCCACGGCCCCGTCTCTGTGCGCGGCCATGGCCGCGCACTCGCCCGCCGACCGGAAGGTCGTCTCGTTTCGGGTGCGGAGGACTCGGGCGGGTTCGACGGCGGTCCTCCACGGTCGACGTGCCACGCTACGTCAAGATCACGAAAAGGTAACAGTGCACTCAGGGACCTGCCAGCGAGGTCATAGGCGTCCGGTGCTCGCGCTGCGCTCATCCGATTGAATCGGTCCGGGATCTTCGGGCCATGCGACCCGCTTTCCGGGAGGCTCATCGAGGAAGGGAGATCCTCGTGATCGGTGCACTCAACCAGCTGGTCGACCATGTCGAACGTCACCTGACGCAGGACATGGATCTGGAGCTGTTCGCCGCGCGCCTCGGCCACCGAGTACCACCTGCGGCGGATGTTCTCGTCGCTCGCGGGCATGCCGCTGTCGGAATACGTTCGTCGCCGCCGGATGACCATGGCGGCAGCCGACGTGATCGCGGGCCGCGATCTGCTCGGCATCGCCGTTCGATACGGCTACGGGTCCACCGAGGCGTTCGGCCGGGCGTTCCGGGCCGTGCACGGGGTCGCACCCGCCGATGTGCGCCGCGCCGGGGGTCCCCTTCGCACACAACCGCAGCTCAGGTTCCGCCTGACCGTAGAAGGGAGCTCCCCCATGGACGCCCGCATCCTCGATCGACCCGCGTTCCGCCTGATCGGCCGCGCCGCGCGCGTGCCGCTCATCCACCGCGGCGTGAATCCGCACATCCAGGAGCACATCGCGTCGTTGCCGATCGCCGAGCACGCCCGCCTGAAGGAGCTGAGCTCCACCGAGCCCGCCGGCCTTCTCCAGGTGAGCGCCGACCTCGACCCGGACGACGCCGAGGGCAGCGAGCTCACCTATCTCCACGGCGTGGCGGTCGATGAGGCCACCGCGCCGCCCCACGACCTCGAGTGCATCGAGGTCCCCGCCGGCGCGTGGGCGGTCTTCCGCACGACCGGCGCACACCCCGAGGCGCTGCAGGACACCTGGGCGGCCACGGCCACGGAGTGGTTCCCCTCCAATCCGTGGCGGCTGCGTCCGGGGCCCTCGATCGTCGCGGTGATCGAGCGCGCCGAGGACTTCTCGACGGCGACCTGCGACCTCTGGCTGCCGGTCGAGCGCGGCTGAGCCGTCACTCCCCCAGCCCGCACGTCCGCGTGATGAACTCGATCAGCGCGCGGCGTGCGGCATCCGGCACCGGGACGTACATCGGCGCCTGGCGGACGCCGTCGACGCTCGCGTGCACCGGGACGAACGTGCCGCGCTTGTCCTCGGCCAGCACGTGCGCGTCGCAGGGTCGAGCGCGACCGTGAGGGCCTCCCCCGCCGCGCGCACGACCAGCGAGACGACGCGGTCGGCGTACTGGGTACGGGACTGGCTCACCTCGACCTCGATCCCGCCGACCTCGATGGCCGGTGCCGCGCACGCCGGGAGAGCGCCGCAGGCCAGGAGCGACACGAGGACCGCGCCGACCCGTGAGCGTCTGCGATCCACGATCCCCTCCCTCAGCGCGTCAGATCGAGTCGCATCTCGATCTCGTCGCCATACGGCTCGAGGTTGTAGGGCGTCACGTTCCCGGTGGGCTCGAAGCCGTGGCGCCGGTAGAACGCGATCGCGCGCGGGTTGTCCTCGTGCACCTCGAGGACGAGCGCGTCGCCGCGCGTGCGGGCCCAGTCGACGATCCCCTCGAGCAGGGCATCCGCGACCCCGCCCTCACCGCCCCGCCATGCCGGGTCGACGTACACGCCCACGAGCATCGCCCCGCGGCGGGCCGAGACGAACCCCCGCATGATGCCGATCCAGGTGCCGTCGTCGGCGACGGCGACGAGGGAGATGTTGCCGGGCTCCTGGCCGCGGCCTGCACGCTCGCGCCACTCCGACTCGGGCAGCGCGGCGGCGTGCGCATAGGTCTCGTTGTACGCGATGGGGGTGTCGCGCAGCATCCGCAGACGCAGGTCGCGGAACGCCTGCCACTCGGAGGCGCGGACCGTTCGTATCGAGAAGCCCATCCCGTCACGCTATCGCCCCGGCAACGTCAAGCCCCGGGTGCGCGACGGAGCGGTCGCGCACAATGGGGGCATGCCGATCACGCGCGTCGTCGACCTGGATGGGCACGTCTTCCGGGTGTTCTCGACCGAACGGCCGGGCAGCGGACGCGCGTTCCTTCTGGTGCACGGGATCGGGATCTCGCACCGCCTGTTCTCGCGCCTGCACGGCGTCCTGGCACGGCACCACTCCGTGCACACGGTCGACCTGCCCGGCTTCGGAGGGCTGCCCAAGCCGGCCTCGTCGCCGGACGTCGCCCGCATGGCCGAGATGCTGGGCGAGGTGGTCGGCGACCTCGGCGAGGAGGCGGCGGTCGCGGTAGGTGACTCGATGGGGACGCAGTGGGTGGTCGAGCTCGGCGCGCAGCGCCCCGATCTCGTCTCGCACGTGGCCACGATCGGCCCGGTGGTCGACGACCGACACCGCACCGCGTTCGCGCAGGCCCTCGCGCTCGGCGTGGACAGCACCCGCGAGACCCCGTCCGCCAACGCCCGAGTGCTCACCGAGTATCTGCGCTGCGGCCCCCGGTGGTACCTCCGTCAGCTGCCGCACATGCTGGAATACCCGATGGAGGAGCGCGTCGGGGATCTCACGCAGCCGCTGCTCGTGCTGCGCGGCGGCCGCGATCCGATCGCCGGTGCGGACTGGTGCGCGAAGCTGACGCGCCGCGCACAGCGGTCCCGCTCGGTCACGGTCCCGGGCCATCCGCACCTGGTGCAGCACACCGCGCCCCGCGCGGTCGCGTCGGCGCTGGACTGGTTCCTGGGGGTCGGCGAGCCGTGATGAGCCTCCTCCGGCGGTGGGTCTGGTGGACGCTCGACTACGCGTACGCGGGAGTCTGGCAGGCGCGGGCGTTCCTGAACCGCACGCGGCCGTCGGCCTTCTGGACGGGCGGCGGCGTGCCGATCGTCGTGATCCCGGGCGTCTATGAGACGTGGAAGTTCCTGCAGCCGCTCATCGTCGCGCTGCACAAGCGCGGACATCCGGTGCATGTGGTCGATCCGCTTCAGAACAACCGCATCCCGGTGGACCGTGCGGCGCGCCTCGTCGAGCAGCACCTGGTCGCGCACGAGCTGTATGACGTCATCCTCGTGGCGCACAGCAAGGGCGGACTGATCGGCAAGCACCTCATGGCGTTCGGCGCCGGAGCGGCTCGCGTGCGCGGAATGGTCGCGGTGGCCTCTCCGTTCGGCGGCTCGCGATACGCGGCGCTCATGGTGTCGGCCACTCTGCGCAGCTTCTCCCCTCGCAACGCCACGATCCTCGCGCTCGCGAGGGAGACCGCGATCAACGCCCGCATCACATCGGTGTACGCGGCCTTCGACCCGCACATCCCCGGGGGAAGCGAGCTCGCAGGCGCGAAGAACGTGCGCCTGGAGACCGGCGGGCATTTCCGCGTGCTGGCACATCCGAGGGTGGTCGGCGAGGTCGCTGCGATGGCCGAGCACGCGCACGGGCACGCCGCGCCCTGACCTGCCGCGGGGTCAGATCCGCCCGCGCACCGGTGTGCGCTCGATCTCGTCACCCGCCGGCATCGCCATCTCCGCGCGCACTCCGAGCAGGCGGATCTCGCGCTCGGAGTCGATCCGTTGCGCGAGCGCGAGCGCGGCGTCCACCAGGACGTGCTCGCTGCGCGCGGGCTCCGCGAGCTTTCGCCCGATGGTCTTCGTCTCGAACGGCGCGTACCGGATCTTCAGGTGCACGCGCACCACCGCTCGTCCGTCCGTCGCGCAGTCATCCCAGACCTGATGGGCCAGCGAACTGAGCGCGCGCCACCGAGGCCGCGAGCGGGTCAGCGATCGGAGGCCTGCTCGCGATCGGATCGGACCGTGCCGGCGGCCCGGACGCGGAAGCCGAACGCCTCAACCGGATCCCGTCGAGTTCTCCACAATGCGGGGATACTCGAACGGATGTCCGAGCCTCGTGGGAGACTGGGTCTATGGCCAAGCAGAGTTTCGCGGAGCGATGGGACCTGGATCCCGCCCGGCGTGAGGCGCTGCAGGCGGTCATCACGGGGGTGGCGACCGCGGATCGGATGATCGCGCAGCTCGAGGCGATGAAGGCGCACTTCCTTGCGGCGGGGCAGGCGATCGCGGTGGAGATCATGGCCGAGCTCGATCCGTCGTCGTCGTATGCGCTGCCGCTGCGGGCGATCGCGGCCGACATCGCCACCGCGACCAACGCGGCCGACGGCACGATCCGCAGCCGGATGAACGGTGCCGCGATCCTCACGACCGACTTCCCCGCGACGTACACCGCCCTGTCGGAGGGGCGGATCTCCCGCGCGCACGCCGACGTGATCGTGGATGCCGGGCTGCGGCTCGACGATGAGCGCGCGCGGGCCCGGTACGAGCAGGTCGTGCTCGATCGCGCCGAGTCGCTGACGCCGGGCCGGCTGCGACCGGTCGCGCACGCCGTTGCCGAGCGGGTGGAGCCCACGTCGGTCGTCGAGCGGCACGAGACCGCCCGCGCGCGGCGGTGCACCTGGGTGGACGACCTCGGCGATGGGATGAGCGAGTTCCACGCGGTCGTCGAGTCGGTGCGGGCGCACGCGATCCAGGACCGGCTCACCCAGATGGGGCTCACGATCCGGCGCGCCGCACGCCACGAGGCGCGTCGCGCGTACGGGCCCGTCGTCGACGACCTCGCCGTCGAGGACGGCGACCCGGTCGATGAGCGCACGCTCGCGCAGATCAGGGCCGACGTGTTCGCCGACCTCGCGCTCACCGGGCACCCCACCGCGCAGGTGTCCGATGCGACCGGCGGCAACGCGCTGGCGGCGATCCGCGGCTCCGTGCAGATCACGATCCCCGCCGAGACGCTCACAGGCCTCGGCGACGACGCCGCGTTCCTGGCCGGGCACGGGCCCGTCTCCCCCGACATCGCCCGCCGCCTCGCCGCTGACACCCCCACCTGGGCGCGACTGTTCATGGACCCCGACACCGGGTGCCTCCGCACAGTCGACGCATACACGCCGACCGCCGCCCAGCGCCGCTTCCTCGCCGCGCGCGACGAGCACTGCAGGTTCCCGGGTTGCCGGCAGCCGATCCACCGGTGCGACCTCGACCACTCCCATGCTCACAGCGAGGGCGGCCAGACCGCGGTGTGCAACCTCTCAGCGCTCTGTCGTGCGCACCACATGCTCAAGCACCACGGCGCATGGGGTCTCGAGCACGGACGCGGCGGAGTCATGATCTGGACGAGCCCCACCGGACGCCGCATCACCGACCGCCCCGCGCCGGCGGTGCGCTTCATGGCCGAACTCGATGCGACAGACCCCGATCCGCCCCCGGTCGAGATCGAAGAGACCGCGCCGTTCTGAACCGCCGCCGCCGACGGCAGGGCCCACGCAGATCAGCGCAGCGGCGTCCACCCGGTCGGGAGCGGCCCGTCCTGCAGTGCGCGCTCGCGGTCGGCTGCCGCCGACCAGCCCTGGGCCTCGTCGCGCGCGTCGAAGCCGCCTCGCGCGACCCGGAAGCCGAGGTCGTCGTGGTGCATGCGGGGTCCGCCGCCGCGGCGCACCGAGGCGCGCACGTTGTACGACTCGTCGACGAACCCTCCGCCACGGAACACCCGGTAGTCGCCGTAGCGCGCCGGATCGAGCAGGTCCCAGCACCACTCCCACACGTTGCCGAGCGTGTCGAACAGGCCGAACAGGTTCGGCATCTTGCCGCCGACGTCCCGGGGCGAGGAGGCCCCATCCGCCGCCGTCCACGCGACGTCGCGCAACAGGCCGTAGTGGGGCCCCGTGGACCCTGCGCGGCAGGCGTACTCCCACTCCGCCTCGGTGGGCAGGCGATAGCCGTCCGAGTCCACGTGCCAGGTGACGTCCTCGCCGTCGAACGTGTACGCGGGGTCGAGCCCCTCCCACTCCGAGGCCGCGTTGCAGAACCGGATGGCGCGCTGCCAGCTGACATTGACCGCCGGGCGACGGGGGTGCGGGTGCTCCTCCCCCTCGCCGAGCAGCTCGGACATCTGCTCCTGCGTGACCGCGAACACCCCGATCTCGAACGGCTCGAGGCTCACCATCCGTCTCAGTTTCCGGCGCGCGTCGTGAAGCGTCACCGTGCCCGACGGGATCCGCGCCAGCTCGATGTCCTGCATCCGTCCATCCTCCCCCGTGTCGACCGAGGTGCGGCCGATGTCGCTGATCCGGGCCCACTCCCCCTCGGCGGCTCCTAGCGTGGACGCCATGAGCGAAGACGCACCGTCCCCCGTCCGCCAGATGCGCCTCGTCGTGGCCGTGGATGATTTCGATCAGGCCGTCGGCTTCTATCGCGACGTCGGCGGCATGACCGAGCAGGCCGCGTTCAACGGCGAGGGCGACGCCCGCGTCGCGATCCTGCTCGCCGGCGAGGCGACGCTCGAGATCTCGAATCGCGCGCAGGTCTCCCTGATCGACCGAGTGGAGACCGACGGCGGCGTCAGCGACCCGCTCCGCGTCGCGTTCGAGGTCGACGACGCCGACGCCATGACCCGGCGCCTCGAGCAGGGCGGCGCGGCGGTCGAGGCGTCGCCCCGCGAGACGCCCTGGCGGTCGCTCAACTCGCGCCTCCGGGCGCCGGACGGGCTCCAGCTCACCCTGTTCCAGGAGCTGGAGACGCTCGAGGAGCGCCGGCGACGCGAGGGCTTCGAGAACGGGGCCGTCGACGAGGTGCTGGGGCGAGAGCGCGAGCTGCAGACACCCGAGGCCAGACGTGATCCGGCCCGGGTGCGTGCCTTCCTGTCCGCCGACTTCGTCGAGATCGGCGCATCCGGACGCCGGACGGGGCGTGGCGCCTGCTTCACCATCAGGGCACCCCGCTGCCCGCAGCCGATGCCGGTGCGGATGTCGGCAGCCGCGACTAGCGTCGGCGCCATGTACGAGACCCCCGAAGAGGTGGAGTCGCTGCAGCGGCTGATCGACTCCTCGCGCGCCGGCGCCACCCCGCACCTGCGCGCGATCATCGCCGGCGAGCACGTGATGACCGCGCCGCAGATCGTCGACGCGCTCATCGGCATGAAGGTGCTGAGCCTCGCGACCGTGACCGCGAAGGGCGAGCCGCGCGTCAGCGCGGTGGACGGGCACTTCCTGCACGGCCGCTGGACCTTCGGCACCGACGGACGTGCCGCCAAGGCGCGTCACCTGGCCGCACGCCCGCCGGTCAGCGCGGCGCACGTCGACGGCGAGCGGATCGGCGTCTTCTGCCACGGCACCGCGGTCGCGCTGACGCCGGCGGATCCCGCCTGGGACGAGACGATCGCGCACTGGGCCGCGCACTACGGGTCGGATCCCACCACCTGGGGCGACGACATCCGGATGTACCGGATCGAGCCGACCTGGTTCGTCGGGTACAGGGGCGCGGAAGCCGGCTGAGCCGTCGCGGCAGCACGAGGCCCCGGGCGCGATGCGCCCGGGGCCTCGTGAGCGGGATCAGATCTCGCGGTGCGCGACGTGCTTGACGAAGAACGAGGCGACGAGACCGAGCAGGGCGCACACGATCACGTAGATCGAGATGGGCCACCACGCGCCTCCGGTCGCCTCCTTCAGCGCGGTCGCGATGAGAGGCGCGGTGCCGCCGAAGATCGCGGCACCCACCTGGTAGCCGAGCGTCGCGCCCGAGTAGCGGATCTCCGGGCTGAAGTTCTCGGCGATCAGGGTGCCGAGGATCGCGTTCACGCTGCCCCACAGCAGGCCGAAGCCGATGATCGTGGCGAGGAACACCGCCCACGTCTCCCCCACGTTGAGGATCCAGTAGTACGGGAACGCGTACACGATGGTCGCGATCGCGACGAGGCGGTACAGCAGGGCCCGCGGCACCGTGTCGGAGATGCGGCCGAACAGCGGCATCCACACGGTCGCGACAACGGCGGCCGTCGTGACGGCCGTGAGCACGACGTTGTTCTCGACGCCCAGGCCCGCCGCATACGCGATCACGTAGGTGCCGAAGATGTAGAACGGGCCCGTCTCGGTCGCCTTGGCGCCGATGGACACGAGCACGGCGCGCCAGTGCTTGCGGAACACCTCGGCGATCGGGAGCTTCACGACCGCGCCCGACTGCTGCACGCGCTTGAACTCGGGGGTCTCGTCGAGGCTCGAGCGGATCCAGACGCCGATCGCCAGCAGCACGACGCTGCCCACGAACGGGATGCGCCAGCCCCAGGACAGGAACTGGTCCGGGGGCATCAGCGTGAGCAGCGCCACGACCCCGGATGCGAGCGCCAGACCGATGCTGATGCCCATCTGCGGCACGGCGCCGTAGAGGCCGCGGCGGTTGCGCGGCGCGTACTCGTACGCGAGCAGCAGCGCGCCGCCCCACTCGCCGCCGATGCCGATGCCCTGCAGGATGCGCATCAGGATCAGCAGGATGGGCGCCGCGATGCCGATCGTGCCGTAGTCGGGCAGAAGTCCGATCAGGACCGTTCCGCCACCCATCAGCATCAGCGTGATGAACAGCGTCTTCTTGCGGCCGATGCGGTCGCCGATGTGCGCGAAGATCACGCCGCCCACGGGACGGAAGAAGAACGTGAGGGCGAAGGACGCCATCGAGAACATCATCGAGACGAACTCGCTGTCGGTCACGAAATAGGTCTTGCTGAAGACCAGCGCGGCGACCGTCCCGTAGACGAGGAAGTCGAACCACTCGATCACGCTGCCGGAGAGGCTGCCGAGCAGCACCTTGTAGTTGAGCCGCTCCGCGGGCGGCGTGCCCGTGGCTCGGGCCTTGTCTGTGATGGTCACGGGGACAGCTCCTCTTCGAGATCCGCACTTCGTCCACCACCGACTGTGTGGTTGGACCACACGAACCATAGCGCTCGACGCCGCTCCACGTCAAAGCGGATTCGGATGCCGCCCTAGCGCGCCGCTGCCGCGGTCAGCCCGTAGTACCCGGTGATGTGGCGCTCGAGGTGCTCTGCCGCGAGGTCTCCGCGGCCCGAGCGCAGGGCGTCGAGGATCGCCCGATGCTCGCGCTGGAGCCGGTCCACGGTGCCGCGCCAGTCGCTCAGAGCGGCCGCGCGCTCGAGCGTGTGGTCCGAGATCACGAGCCGCAGCGCGTCCATGAGCACGCTGAGCAGCGTGTTCCCGGCGGTGCGCGAGCACAGCACGTGGAACTCCGCGTCGAGCCGAAGGAACTCCGCCATGGGCAGCTCGGGATCGTCCATCCGTCCGAGCAGGGCGGCTGCCGCGCCCCAGTCCCCCTGCTCGGGCCGCGACTGGGAGGCGGCCTGCGTCTCGAGCGCGAGCCGCACCCGGAACACGTCCTCGGGCGACACCTGCCGGGTGGCCATCTGCAGCCGGAACACCGTGCTGATCGCCGGCCCGTGGGATGCCGTCACGAACGTCCCGGCCCGCGGGCCCGAACCCGTGCCGGACTCGATCGCGCCGAGCACCTCGAGCACCCGCAGGGCCTCCCGCAGCGTGCCGCGCGACAGACCGAGCTGCTCGGCCAGCGCGCGCTCCCCCGGCAGCTGGTCGCCCACGTGCAGGCGCCCGCTGGTCAGCTCGTCGGTGAACCAGCGCATCACGACGTCGTGTGATCTCATCCGCGTCAGTATCGCACCGCGCGGGGCCGCCCCCGGTAGCGGACGCGTCGCTCAGCGCCAGCCGAGCGCGGGTGCCACGTGCGTGAGGATCGACTCGATCAGATGGGTGTTGTAGTCGACGCCGAGCTGGCTCGGGATCGTGATCAGCAGCGTGTCGGCCTCGGCGATCGCCTCGTCGCGGCGGAGCTCCTCGATCAGCTCGTCCGGCTCAGCGGTGTAGGAGCGGCCGAAGATCGCGCGCGTGCCGGGCTCGATGTAGCCGACCTGGTCCTCGCGGTCGCCGCCCCCGAGGAAGTAGCGGCGGTCCATGTCGCTCGTGATCGCGACGATCGAGCGCGACACGGACACGCGCGGCTCGAAGCCCCAGTCGTGCTTGGTCCACTCGTCGCGGAACTCGCGGATCTGCTCGGCCTGCTGCACGTGGAAGGGCGCGCCGGTCTCATCCCACTTCAGGGTCGAGCTCATGAGGTTCATGCCCTTCTCGGCGGCCCAGCGCGCGGTCGCATTGGAGCCGGCGCCCCACCAGATCCGCTCGCGGAGACCGTCGGAGTGGGGCTCGAGCCGGAGCAGTCCCGGCGGGTTCGGGAACATCGGGCGCGGGTTCGGCTCGGCGAAGCCCTGACCCTCCAGCAGCTGCAGGAAGATCTCCGTCTTGCGTCGGGCCAGCTCGGCGCCGTCCGGGTCGTCCTCGGCGCCCGAGTACCCGAAGTACTTCCAGCCGTCGATGACCTGCTCGGGTGAGCCGCGCGAGACGCCGAGCTGCAGGCGCCCGCCCGAGATCAGGTCCGCCGAGCCGGCGTCCTCGACCATGTACATCGGGTTCTCGTAGCGCATGTCGATCACGCCGGTGCCGAGCTCGATGCGGGAGGTGCGGGCGCCGATCGCCGCGAGCAGCGGGAACGGCGAGCTCATCTGCCGCGCGAAGTGGTGCACACGGAAGTAGGCGCCGTCGGCGCCGATGTCCTCGACGGCCTGCGCCAGGTCGATGGCCTGCAGCAGCATGTCGCCCGCACTGCGGGTGCCCGACTCCGGATGCGGCGTCCAGTGGCCGAACGAGAGGAATCCGATCTTCTTCACGATGACGCCAACCCCTCGCCGGCCGATTCCATTCCGCTGAATGAAGGACGGATCGTCTGCCAGTCGGTGAACTTGGCGATCCGCCCGTCGCCCGACGACGTCCGCGTGAGCCGTCGCTTGAGCCACGGACCGACATGCGTCCGGTAGTAATGCGCGCCGCGGAGCCGCACGCCGGAGTCCTCCACCGGGAGATCCCACCAGGTCGGATCGGGTTCGAACCCCAGGGCGGTGAGGACGCGCGCCGCGACCCGGTGGTGTCCGCGGGCGTTCATGTGCAGGCGGTCCTCCGACCAGAACGGCCCCGTCGCGAGCACCTTGTCGGGCCAGTTGAGGGCGCGGATGACGTCGTCCCGACCCGCGACGCGCGCCATCACGGCCGCCGAGAGCTGGTCGCCTCGGCGGCGCACCAGGCCGCCGAGCGGCAGGCCGCGGGTCGGATCGGCACCCGACAGCAGGATGAGCCGCACGCCCTCCTCATCGCAGCGCCGCAGCACCTGCGAGAAGGCGTCCGCGATGTGCGCGATCGTGGTGCGCGGCCGCAGCATGTCGTTGCCCCCGCCGTTGAACGACAGGTGCGTCGGCTTGAGCGCCAGCGCCGCCTCGAGCTGCTCCTCGACGATGGGCCATGCCAGCCGCCCGCGGATGGCGAGGTTGGCGTACCGGATCGGCGCCCCGGTCGCGTCGGCCCAGCCCTGGGCGACCAGGTCGGCCCAGCCGCGGGGCGTGCCGTCCGGGAGCTCGTCGCCGACGCCCTCGGTGAAGGAGTCGCCGATCGCGACGTAGCGCACGTCAGTCACGGCGCCAGTCTATGCCGCCGCACGCATGCCGCGGCCGATGCCTCACCCGACCGGGAGGCGCTCGTCGAGGGCCTGGCCGCGGCGGTCGGCGAGCGGGATCACGCCGACCGCGGCGATCGCGAAGAAGATCGAGAACACCACGAACAGCAGCGGGGCCCCGCCGAGCTCCATCGCCCACGGCACGAACAGCGGCGCCACGATCGACGCGATGCGGCCGACCGCGGCGGCCCAGCCGGCGCCGGTCGCGCGCAGCGTCGTCGGGTACAGCTCCGGCGTCACGGCATACAGGGCGCCCCAGGCACCCAGGTTGAAGAACGACAGCGCCATGCCGCTCGCGATGATCTGCCAGGGCTCCGTCGAGGACCCGAACAGCACGGCGGCGACCGCGGAGCCGACCAGGAACGTGGCGAGCGTGGCGCGACGGCCCCACACCTCGATCAGCCAGGCGGCGACGGCATAGCCCGGCAGCTGCGCGAGCGTGATGATCAGCGTGAAGCCGAACGACCGCACCAGGTCGAACCCCTGGTTGAAGAGGATGGTCGGGATCCAGATGAACGCCCCGTAGTACGAGAAGTTCACGCAGAACCAGACCAGCCAGATGGCGGCGGTGCGCATCCGGAGCGCCGGCGACCACAGCGCGGCGACAGCGGCGAGACCGCGTGGAGCCGCCTCGCCCGCGCCGGCCGGCGGTGCCACGGGCGACTCGCTGCGCGTGACCGCGCGGCCGGCGGAGGCCTCGAAGTCCCGCACGATCGCATCGGCCTCCGAAACGCGCCCGCGGCTCTCGAGGAAGCGCGGCGATTCGGGCAGAGCCCAGCGCACCACCAGCGCGTACACAGCGGGGATCGCGCCGAGCGCGAATGCCCAGCGCCAGCCGTTCTCGAGCGGCACCACGAAGTACCCGATCAGCGCGGCCGCCGTCCATCCGACGGCCCAGAACGCCTCGAGGATCACGACGAGCCGGCCGCGGATGCGAGCGGGCGCGAACTCGGCGACATAGGTGGATGCGACCGGCAGCTCGGAGCCGAGGCCCAGACCCACGAAGAAGCGCAGCACGAGCAGCGCGGCCACTCCCCCGACCAGGGCGCTCGCTCCGGTCGCGAGCCCGTAGACGAGCAGCGTCAGCGCGAACACCTGCCGGCGGCCGAGGCGGTCGGCGAGGAGGCCGCCGACGCTGGCGCCGACCGCCATGCCGATGAAGCCGACCGACGCGATCCAGGAGGTCTCGGCCGGCGTCAGCTGCCACTCCGCCACGAGCGCCGCGAGGATGAACGAGATCAGTCCGACGTCCATGGCGTCGAGGGCCCACCCGATGCCGGATCCGGTGAGCAGCCGCAGGTGCTTGCGGGTGAACGGCAGCGAGTCGAGGCGCGCGGACGGTGACGTCATGGCGCCAGCCTAATGGTCGAAGTGACCATTCAGCGGGAAGCCGGCTCCTCCGCCAGCAGCTCCCGCACGCGCGGCGCGACCTTCGTGCCGTACAGCTCGATGCTCTTCATGAGTTTGTCGTGCTCGAGACCGCCGTTCGCGAACTTCAGGTCGAACCGCGTCAGGCCGAGCGTGCGCACGGTCTCGGCGATCTTCTGCGCGACGCGCTCGGGCGAGCCCGCGTATACGGCGCCGCCCATGCCGATCTCGTTCTGGAACTGGACGCGGTTGTAACCGCCGGCCCAGCCGCGCTCGCGCCCGATCTTCTCGCGCATGGCCGCCATCTCGGGGTACAGCTCGTCCCAGGCCTCCTCGTCCGTGTCGGCGACGTGGCCCGGCGAGTGCACCCCGACCGGAGCGGCGGGCTTCTCGTATGACGCGAGGGAGCGGTGGAACAGGTCGACGTAAGGGCGGAACCGTGCGGGAGCGCCGCCGATGATGGCGAGCATGAGGCCGAGCCCGTGACGTGCGGTGCGGACGACCGACTCGGGCGAGCCGCCGACCCCGACCCAGGCGGTGAGGCCGTTCGCCGTCTTCGGGAAGACGTCCGCCTCCTGCAGGGGCGGCCGCATCGCGCCCTGCCAGGTGACCGGCTGCTCGGTCATCAGGCGCACGAACAGATCGAGCTTCTCCTCGAACAGCGCCTCGTAGTCGCGCAGGTCGTAGCCGAAGAGCGGGAACGACTCGATGAACGAGCCGCGGCCCAGGATGACCTCCGCGCGGCCATTCGACACCGCGTCGAGCGTCGCGAACCGCTCATAGACCCGCACGGGGTCGTCGCTGGAGAGCACCGTCACGGCCGTACCCAGGCGGATGTCCTTCGTGACCGAGGCGATCGCCGCGAGCACGATCTCCGGGCTCGACACGGCGAACTCGTGCCGGTGGTGCTCGCCGATGCCGAAGAACTTCAGACCCACCTCGTCGGCGAGCTTCGCCTGCGCGACGATGTTCCGGATCGTCTCCGCGTCGCTGAGGCGCTCGCCGTCCGTCCCGCGCGTGACGTCGCCGAAGGTGTCCAGGCCGAGTTCGATGTCCATGAGGCTCCCCGCTCTCTATTCACTCGCATGTAACCGGAGGGGGTGCTGCGTATTCCCGTCAGCCGACGAGCGCCGTGCGCAGCGTGTCGAGGCCCACCCCGCCGAGGTCGAGCGCCCGCTTGTGGAACTCCTTCATCGAGAACTCCGCGCCCCGCGCCGCCCGGTACTCGTCCCGCACCTGCTCCCACAGGCGCTGGCCGACCTTGTAGGACGGCGCCTGGCCGGGCCATCCGAGGTACCGGTTGACCTCGAAGCGGATGAACTCGTCGGGCATGTTCACGTTCCGGCGCATGAACTCGAGCGCATAGTCGGCATCCCAGACCCCGTCGCCATCCGGGCGCGGCTTGCCGAGGTGGACGCCGATGTCGAGCACGACGCGCGCCGCCCTCATCCGCTGGCCGTCGAGCATGCCCAGGCGATCGGCGGGGTCGTCGAGATAGCCGAGCTGCTCCATGAGGCGCTCGGCGTACAGGGCCCAGCCCTCCGCGTGCCCCGACGTGCCCGCGAGCAGGCGCCGCCACGCGTTCAGCTGAGCCCGGTTGTAGACCGCCTGCCCGATCTGCAGGTGGTGGCCCGGCACGCCCTCGTGGTACACGGTGGTGAGCTCGCGCCATGTGTCGAACTCCGTGACACCCTCCGGCACCGACCACCACATCCGGCCCGGTCGCGAGAAGTCGTCGGTCGGCCCGGTGTAATAGATCCCGCCCTCCTGCGTGGGCGCGATCATGCACTCCAGACGGCGGATCGGCTCGGGGATGTCGAAGTGGGTGCGCCCCAGCTCGGCCACGGCGCGATCGCTCGTCTCCTGCATCCAGGTGCGCAGGGCGTCCGTGCCGACCAGCTTGCGGGACGGGTCGCGCTCGAGGTGGGCGACGGCCTCCTCGACGGTCGCACCGGGGAGGATCTCGCGCGCGATCGCCTCCTGTTCGGAGGTCATCCGCGCGAGCTCCTCGATGCCCCACTCGTACGTCTCGTCGAGGTCGATCACCGCACCGAGGAAGCGCCGCGAGTGGAGCGCGTACAGCTCGCGTCCGACGCCGTCGGCCTCGGTGGCGGCCGGTGCGAGTGCGTCGGTGAGGAACTCGGCGAGACGGTCGTACGCGCGACGGGCCTCCTCCGCACCGCGCTCCAGGTCGGCGCGCAGCGACGTCGCGAGGTCGCCGTCCGCGGGCGCGGCGCCGGAGACGAGCGAGGCGAAGAAGCCGTCCTCAGCCGTGTAGCGCGGGATCTGCGCCGCCACCTCGCGGACCTGCCTCACCGCGGGCACGACGCCCTGGCGGATGCCCTCGGAGAGCGTCTCGATGTACCCGGCGATGGCGCCCGGGACGGCGCGCAGGCGGCGGGCGATGACGTCCCAGTCGTCGGCCGAGTCCGTGGGCATCAGGTCGTACACCTGCCGGATGTCCTGCGCCGCGCTGGCGATCACGTTGAGGTCGCGCAGGTGCCAGCGGGCCTCGTGCAGCTCGGCGGACAGACGCAGCTCGGCGCCGAGATCGGCTTGCGTGACCCGGTCCACGTCGTCGGAGGGCGTCGCGGCATCGAGCGCCGCCAGCGTCCGGCGCGCGGCCTCCTGCGCACGCTCGTGGCCCGCGAGGCTGAAGTCGTCGAAGCGGTCGTTCGCCTCGCTGCGGCCGATGTACGTGGCGGCTATCGGCGACAGCTCGACGACCCGGTCCACCCATCCCTCGGCGATGCGGTCGATCTCGGTGGGCGTGCGCTCGGTCATCCCTGCTCCTCGTCCGCCGCGCTCAGTGCGCGGCCTCGTTCCAGTCCGCGCCGCGCCCGACCTGCACGTCGAGCGGCACCGAGAGCTCGGCGGCGCTGCCCATCCGGTCGCGCACGATGCGCTCGACCGCGTCCCACTCCCCCGGTGCCACCTCGACCACGAGCTCGTCGTGGATCTGCAGCAGCACGCGCGAGGCCATCCCCCGCAGGTCGTCGTGGATGCGGAACAGCGCGATCTTCATGATGTCGGCGGCGCTGCCCTGGATGGGGGCGTTGAGCGCCGCACGCTCGGCGTTCTCGCGGAGCACGCGGTTCGGGCTCGTCAGGTCCGGGAACGGACGCCGCCGCCCGAAGATCGTCTCGGTGTAGCCGTCCACGCGGGCCTGCTCGACCGACGACCGCAGGTAATCGCGCACCGCGCCGAACCGCGCGAAGTACTCCAGCATGAGCGACTTCGCCTCGGACTGCTCGATGCGCAGCTGCTTCGACAGGCCGAACGCCGACAGCCCGTACACGAGGCCGTAGGACATGGCCTTGACCTTCGTGCGCATCGCGGGCGTGACCTCCTCGGGAGCGACGCCGAACACGCGCGCGCCCACGAAGCGGTGCAGGTCCTCGCCCGAGTTGAACGCCTCGATCAGGCCCGGATCGCCCGAGAGATGCGCCATGATCCGCATCTCGATCTGCGAGTAGTCGGCCGTGAGCAGCGCCTCGTACCCCTCACCCACCTCGAACGCCGCCCGGATGCGCCGCGACTCCTCGGTGCGCACCGGGATGTTCTGGAGGTTCGGGTCGGTGCTCGACAGGCGCCCGGTCTGGCTGCCGGTCTGCACGTACGTCGTGTGCACGCGGCCGTCCTCGCCGATCGCCGCGTCGAGGCCGTCGATGATCTGCTTGAGCTTGGTGGCCTCGCGGTGCTGCAGCAGCACGTCGAGGAACGGGTGGTGCGCCTTCTCCTGAAGGTCGGCGAGGGCCGCGGCGTCCGTCGTGTAGCCGGTCTTCGTCTTGCGGGTCTTGGGCAGCTGCAGCTCCTCGAAGAGCACCTCCTGCAGCTGCTTGGGCGATCCGAGGTTGACCTCGTGGCCGATTGCCGCGTACGCCTCCTGAGCGAGCGCCTCGGCACGGGCGCCCAGCTCCGAGGAGAAGCCGGACAGCTTGTCGTGCGACACCGCGACGCCGGCCAGCTCCATGTCCGCCAGGGCGACGAGCGTCGGCAGCTCGATGTCGGTGAGCACCAAGCGCACGGCGTCCGGCAGCTCGCCGCGCAGCCCCTCGGCGACCCGCAGCGTGAACCACGACAGCTGGCCCGGCGTGGCCCCCTCGGTCTCGGGCACGAGCTGCGACAGGTCGGCCTCGGGGAGCTTCTCTCCGAGGTAGCGCTCGACGAGGTGGCCGAGGGAGCGGTCCGGGAGGCTCGGGCGCAGCAGCCAGCCGGCGAGCAGGTTGTCGAAGGCGAGCCCGCCCACGACGACGCCTGCGCGGCCGAGCGCCTTCACCTGCGGCTTGGCGTCCGTGAGCACCTTGGGCGCGTCGGATGCGAACCAGTCGCGCAGGGCTGAGGCGACGTCCTCTGACCAGCCGGCCTCCACCGCGTCGGACCCGGTGGAGAGCCCGATGCGGTCGGGCAGCCCGGCCGCCGTCGTGATCGTCACGCCGATCTCGCCCGGTGCGGCCGCGACCCAGGCGGCCAGCTCGGCGGCCGTGAGCTCGCGCGGCGCGGGCATCGGCTCGGCGTCGGCGGCGGGCTCGTCGTCCATCACGGCGCCGGCGGCCTCGAACACGCGCGGCAGCAGCGTCCGGAACTCGAGCCGGGCGAAGATGTCCCGCACGGCCTGGGCGTCGAGCGGCTTGACCGCGAGGTCGGCGGGGCCGAACTCGAGCTCGACGTCGCGCAGCAGACGGTTCAGCCGCCGGTTGCGGCGGACGTCCTCGATGTGCTCGCGCAGGTTGCCTCCGACGACGCCCTTGATGGTGTCGGCGCCGTCCAGCAGCGCGTCGAGCGAGCCGAACTGCGTGAGCCACTTCACCGCGGTCTTCTCGCCGACCTTCGGCACACCGGGCAGGTTGTCGCTGGTCTCGCCCACGAGAGCGGCGATGTCGGGGTAGAACTCCGGCGCGAGGCCGTACTTCTCGACGACCGCCGCGGGGTCGTAGCGCTTGAGCTGCGACACGCCCTGCACGGACGGGTACAGCAGGGTGATGTCGTCGTTCACGAGCTGGATGGTGTCGCGGTCGCCCGAGCAGACCAGGACCTTGAACCCCTCGGCCGCGCCCCGCGTCGCGAGCGTCGCCAGGATGTCGTCGGCCTCGTAGTCGGCCTTCTGGAGCACGGTCACGCCCATCGCGGCGAGGCACTCCTGCAGCAGCGGGATCTGCCCCTTGAACTCGGCCGGCGTCTCGGAGCGGTTCGCCTTGTACTCGGTGTACTCCCGCGTGCGGAACGACTCGCGCGACGTGTCGAAGGCGACCGCGAGGTGGGTGGGCTTCTCCGCCTTCAGAAGGTTGACGAACATCGACAGGAAGCCGTAGATGCCGTTCGTGTGCTGGCCGTCCTTGGTCGAGAAGTTGTCGACCGGCAGCGCGTAGAACGCGCGGTAGGCGAGCGAATGGCCGTCGACGACCAGGAGGGTAGGCTTTGCGGAGTCCGTCACCCTGTCAGCCTAACGAGCACCGCCGACGCCACCGCCGCGGTGCGGAGCTGCGCAGGACACCGAATCAGGAGCCCGATGTCCGACCTCTCCCCCGGACTCGAGTGGGTCCGCCACCGCGGCATCGGCGCGCTCGCCGAGCGGATGGGCGTCCGCTTCACCGAGTTCACCGCCGAGCACTCCGTCGCCACGATGCCCGTCGAGGGCAACACCCAGCCGGTCGGACTCATGCACGGCGGGGCATACGTGGTGCTGGGCGAGTCGATGGGGTCCATGGCCGCGAACTACCACGCGGGCCCGGGGCGCCTCGCCGTCGGCCTCGACATCAACGCCACCCACACCGGCTCGGCCCGCTCCGGACTCGTCACCGCGACCTGCACGGCCCTGCACCTCGGCCGCTCGGTCGCCGTGCACGAGATCGTGATCGTGGACGAGGCCGGCCGCCGCTGCTCCACGGTGCGGATCACGAACCTGATCAAGGACCTGTCGACGCAGGGCTGAGCGCGGCAGGCCGCGGCTCAGTCGTGCAGGATCCGCTGGAACAGCACGTGGTCGCGCCACTGTCCCGCGCTCCGCAGGTAGCGGGGCGCGAAGCCGAACCGCTCGAATCCCGCGCGCTCGAGCACGGCCTGGGATCCGGTGTTCTCCGGCAGCGTCCCCGCCTGCAGGCGGTGCAGGCCCAGCTCGTCGCGCGCGTGATCCGACGCGATGCGCACGGCCCTGGTCATCAGCCCGCGCCCGGTGAGCTCGGCGTCGAGCCAGTAGCCCACGTTGGCGCTCTGGAACGCGCCGCGCACGATGTCCGTCACGTTGAGCCGGCCGACGATCCGCGACTGCGCGTCCTCGAGCACCCAGCGCAGCGCCGCGCCGCGCGAGTGCTCGGCGACGGCGTAGCGCGTCTGCGCCTGCTGCGACGCGACGGTGTAGAAGTCCGGATCGCGCAGCGGCTCCCACGGCTCGAGGTGCGCGCGGTTGCGGATGTACGCCGCAGCCAGAGCGGCTCCGTCCCCCAGACGCAGGGGACGGAGCCGGATGTCCTCGGTGAGCGGGTGCTCGGTCACGCCTTCTTGGGCGCGAGCTGCTCGATGATCGCCTTGGCGACGTCCTGCATCGTCAGGCGGCGGTCCATCGACGCCTTCTGGATCCAGCGGAACGCCTCAGGCTCCGACAGGCCCATCTTCTCGTTCAGCAGGCCCTTCGCGCGGTCGACGAGCTTGCGGGTCTCGAAGCGCTCGACCATGTCGGCGACCTCGGCCTCGAGCGTGATGATCTGCTCGTAGCGGGCCAGGGCGATCTCGATCGCCGGCAGCAGGTCGTTCGGGGTGAACGGCTTGACGACGTAGGCCAGGGCACCGGCCTCGCTCGCGCGCTCGACCAGCTCCTTCTGGCTGAAGGCCGTCAGCAGCACGACGGGCGCGATGTGGTTCTTGCTGAGGCGCTCGGCCGCGCTGATGCCGTCGAGCTGAGGCATCTTGACGTCCATGATCACCAGGTCGGGACGCAGCTCGGTCGCGAGCTGGACGGCGGTCTCGCCGTCGCCGGCCTCGCCGACCACGTCGAACCCGTTGTCACGGAGGATCTCGACGATGTCGAGGCGGATGAGGGACTCGTCCTCGGCCACGACGACGCGGCGGGGTGCCGCGGGTGCCTGCCCGGTCTGCTCTTCGGTCACGTGTCCATCCTAATTCTTCGTGTCTGGGCTGGCTGGGAGCCACGCGGCTCCCCCGCTGGTGCGGTGGTGGCCGCATGGTGCCGGTGGTGGGACTCGAACCCACACGCCCTCACGGACAGCGCATTTTGAGTGCGCCGCGTCTGCCATTCCGCCACACCGGCCCGGAACGACGATACCGCCTCGCGCGGGTGACCCCGTGCGAGGCGGTATCGGGCGGACCTGCTTACCGCTCCTGGTAGATCGGAGCGGCGCCCTGGACGGCGTCGCCGACCTTGTGGACGCGCAGGTCGTTGGTCGAGCCCGCGATCCCGGGAGGCGAACCGGAGATCACCACGACCTTGTCGCCGATCTGCGCGAGGCCGTTCTCGAGGAGGTACTCGTCGACCTGGTGGAACATCAGGTCCGTGTGCTCCACCATCTCGACCAGCGTCGAGCGCACGCCCCAGGTCAGCGCCATGCGCCGCTGGATGCCGACCTCCGGCGTGAAGCCGATCATCGGGCGGTGCGAGCGCAGGCGCGACATGCGGCGCGCCGAGTCGCCCGACTGCGTGAAGACGCACAGGAACTTCGCGTCGACGAAGTCCGCGACCTCGACGGCCGCGAGCGTGATGGCGCCACCCTGCGTGCGGGGCTTGGTCGTGAGCGGCGGGATGCGCTCGAGGCCGTGCTCCTCGGTCGACTCGATGATGCGCGCCATGGTCGCGACCGTGACGACGGGGTACTCGCCGACGCTGGTCTCGCCCGACAGCATCACGGCGTCCGCGCCGTCCAGCACCGCGTTGGCCACGTCGCTGGTCTCGGCGCGCGTGGGAACGGGGTTGCTGATCATCGACTCGAGCATCTGCGTGGCGACGATGACCGGCTTGGCCATGCGGCGCGCGAGCTCGACGGCCTTCTTCTGCACGATCGGCACGGCCTCGAGCGGGAGCTCGACGCCGAGGTCGCCGCGGGCGACCATGATGCCGTCGAACGCGTCGACGATGTCCTCGAGGGCGTCCACGGCCTGCGGCTTCTCGATCTTCGCGATGATCGGGACGCGGCGCCCCTCCTCCGCCATGATCACGTGGGCGCGCTGCACGTCCTTCGCGTTCCGCACGAACGAGAGGGCGATGAGGTCGGCGCCCTTGCGGAGCGCCCAGCGCAGGTCCTGCTCGTCCTTCTCGCTCAGCGCGGGGACGTTCACGGCGGCGCTCGGGATGTTGATGCCCTTGTTGTTGGACACGTTGCCCGCGACGATCGTCTTGGTCGTGACGGTCCGCTCGTCGGCCTCGATGACCTGCAGGCGCACCTTGCCGTCGTCGATCAGCAGGTAGTCGCCCGGCTTCACGTCCTGAGGCAGGCCCTTGTAGGTCGTGCCGCAGATCTCCTTGGTGCCCTCGATCTCGTCGATCGTGATCTTGAAGATGTCGCCCTCGGCGAGGTAGTGGGGGCCGTCCTTGAACTTGCCGAGCCGGATCTTGGGGCCCTGCAGGTCCACCAGGACGGCGACCGGCTTGCCCACGTCCTCGGCGGCGCCGCGCACGTTCTCGTAGTTGGCGTCGTGGACCGAGTAGTCGCCGTGGCTCAGATTGAGCCGGGCGACGTCGACGCCGGCCTCGATGAGCTCACGGACCTTCTCGCGTGTCGACGTCGCGGGCCCGAGGGTGGCGACGATCTTGGCACGTCTCAACTGATTACCTTCCGCACAGGGTGATAAGACGGCGGCACGGAACTTCCGATCCTCGTGTCGGCGTCTTCGGGGTTTTCGGGCTCAGCCTACGCGGGCTGCAGACCGATCGCGACATCCGTCGGACGCACCGGAGAGGGCAGAGAGGTCTCCCCCATCAGGTACGAATCGACCTCTGCCGCGACAGAGCGGCCCTCGGCGATCGCCCACACGATGAGCGACTGGCCGCGGCCGGCGTCGCCGGCCACGAACACACCGGGAGCGGTGGCCTGGAAGGCGCCGTCGCGCTCGACGTTGCCTCGGGCCGTGAACTGCGCCTGCAGCTGCTGCTCGAGCGCCTCGCGCTCGGGGCCGGTGAAGCCCATCGCGATCAGCACCAGGTCGGCCGGGATCTCGCGCTCCGTGCCCGGCTTGGGCACACGGCGGCCGTCGACGAACTCGGTCTCGGCCACCACGAGGGCGCGCACCTCGCCCGCGTCGTTTCCGACGAACTCGACGGTCGACGCGAGGTACTGGCGCTCGCCGCCCTCCTCGTGCGCCGAGGAGACCTCGAACACGGTGGGCATCATCGGCCAGGGCTGGTGCTCCGGGCGGTCGTCGCCGGGGCGCTTGCCGATGGCGAGGTTGGTCACGCTGAGCGCGCCCTGACGGTGCGCCGTGCCGATGCAGTCGGCGCCGGTGTCGCCGCCGCCGATCACGACGACGTGCTTGCCCTCGGCCGTGATCTGGTTCGGGACCTGGTCGCCCGCCACCGCCTTGTTCGCCTCGACGAGGTACTCCATGGCGAAGTGCACGCCCGCGAGCTCCCGGCCCGGGATCGGCAGGTCGCGCGGCACCGTGGAGCCGGTGGCGACCACGACGGCGTCGTAGCGCGCGCGCAGGTCGCTCCACGAGATGTCCTTGCCGATCTCGACGCCCGCACGGAACCGCGTGCCCTCGTCCTGCATCTGGCGCAGGCGCGACTCGAGGTGCTTCTTCTCCATCTTGAAGTCCGGGATGCCGTAGCGCAGCAGGCCGCCGATGCGGTCGTCGCGCTCGTACACCGCGACCGTGTGGCCGGCCCGCGTGAGCTGCTGGGCGGCGGCGAGACCGGCGGGGCCCGAGCCGACCACGGCGACGGTCTTGCCGGTCAGGCGCGCCGGCGGCTTGGGCTCGACCCATCCGTTCGCGAACGCCTCGTCGATCGTCGAGACCTCGATCTGCTTGATCGTGACGGCGGGCTGGTTGATGCCCAGCACGCACGCGCTCTCGCACGGCGCGGGGCACAGGCGGCCCGTGAACTCCGGGAAGTTGTTGGTCGCGTGCAGGCGCTCGATCGCGGAGCGGCCCTCGCCGCGCCACATCAGGTCGTTCCACTCGGGGATCAGGTTGCCGAGGGGGCAGCCCTGATGACAGAACGGGATGCCGCAGTCCATGCAGCGGCTCGCCTGGCGGCGGAGCATGGCCGAGTCGCCCGGCTCGTACACCTCCTTCCAGTCGAGGATGCGCACGGGCACGGGACGGCGAGCGGGGAGCTCCCGCTCGGTCACCTTCAGAAAGCCCTTGGGGTCAGCCACCGGTCACCTCCAGGATGCGGTTCCAGACGACGTCGCCGTCGGGGTCCAGACCCTCGGCGACCGCCTCCTGGCGGGTCTGCAGGACGGCGGCGTAGTCGCGCGGCAGGACCCGCACGAAGTTCGCCACCTCGTTCTCGAAGTCGTCGAGCAGGCGCTGCGCCAGCTCCGACTCGGTCTGCGCGACGTGCTGCTCCAGCAGGTCGCGCAGGATCTCGGCGTCGCCCGAGCCCAGCTCGGTGAGCGTGAGCTCGCCCGAGGCGAGCGCCTCGCGGTTCACGAGATCCGTGTTGAGGCGGTACACGTACGCCGTGCCGCCCGACATGCCGGCGCCCAGGTTGCGTCCAGTGCGGCCCAGGATGACCGCGAGGCCGCCGGTCATGTACTCGAGCGCGTGGTCGCCCACGCCCTCGACGACCGCGGTCGCACCCGAGTTGCGGACGAAGAAGCGCTCGCCCACGACGCCGCGCAGGAACATCGTGCCCTGGGTCGCGCCGTAGCCGATCACGTTGCCCGCGATGACGTTCTGCGACGCGTCGAACGTGGCGCCGCGCGGCGGGCGGATCACGATCTGCCCGCCCGAGAGGCCCTTGCCGACGTAGTCGTTCGAGTCGCCCTCGAGGCGCAGCGTGATGCCGTTGGGCAGGAACGCCCCGAACGACTGCCCGGCCGAGCCCGTCAGCGTGATGTCGATCGACCCGGCCGGCAGGCCGTGCTCGCCTCGCGCCTTCGTGACGTGGTGGCCGAGCATGGTCCCGACCGCGCGAGCGGTGTTGCGCACGGGCAGCTGGATGGAGATCTGACCGCCGTTCGCGATCACGTCCTGCGCCCGCTCGATCAGCGGCACGTCGAAGTGCTCCTCGAGCTCGTGCAGCTGGTCGCGCTGGTGGCGGCGCGGCTCGTCCTCCGCGAAGCGGGGGCCCTCGAGGATCGGCGTCAGGTCGAGACCCGAGGCCTTCCAGTGCTCCACCGCGGGGTTCACGTCGAGCACCTCGGCGTGGCCGATCGCCTCGTCGAGCGAGCGGAAGCCGAGCTCGGCGAGGTACTCGCGCACCTCCTGGGCGATGAACTCCATGAAGTTGACGACGTGCTCCGCCTTGCCGGTGAAGCGCGAGCGCAGCACGGGGTTCTGCGTGGCCACGCCCACCGGGCAGGTGTCGAGGTGGCACACGCGCATCATGATGCAGCCCTCGACCACGAGCGGAGCCGTGGCGAAGCCGAACTCCTCCGCGCCCAGCAGGGCGCCGATGATGACGTCGCGGCCGGTCTTGAGCTGGCCGTCGACCTGCACGACGACGCGGTCGCGCATGCCGTTCAGCATGAGCGTCTGCTGCGTCTCGGCGAGACCGAGCTCCCACGGCGTGCCCGCGTGCTTGAGCGAGTTCAGCGGGCTCGCGCCCGTGCCGCCGTCGTGGCCGGAGACCAGGATGACGTCGCTCAGCGCCTTCGCCACGCCCGCGGCGACCGCGCCGATGCCCGACTGGCTCACCAGCTTGGTGTGGATGCGGGCCTTCGGGTTCGCGCGCTTCAGGTCGAAGATCAGCTGCTTGAGATCCTCGATCGAGTAGATGTCGTGGTGCGGCGGCGGCGAGATCAGGCCCACGCCGGCGGTCGCGTGACGCGTCCGCGCGACCCACGGGTACACCTTGCCCGGGGGCAGCTGACCGCCCTCGCCGGGCTTGGCGCCCTGCGCGAGCTTGATCTGGATGTCGTCGGCCTCGGTGAGGTACAGGCTGGTGACGCCGAAGCGGCCCGACGCGACCTGCTTGATCGAGCTGCGACGCTCGGGGTCGAGCAGGCGGTCGACGTCCTCGCCGCCCTCACCGGTGTTCGACTTGCCGCCCAGGCGGTTCATCGCGATCGCGAGCGTCTCGTGGGCCTCGCGCGAGATCGAGCCGTAGCTCATCGCGCCCGTCGAGAAGCGCTTCACGATCTCCGACACCGGCTCGACCTCGTCGATCGGCACGGCCGGGCGCACGCCCGTGCGCAGCTGGAACAGACCGCGCAGCGTCTTGAGCTCGGCCGCCTGGTCGTCCACGAGCTTGGTGTACTCGCGGAAGATGTCGTAGCGGCGCGTGCGCGTCGAGTGCTGCAGGCGGAACACCGTGTCCGGGTTGAACAGGTGCGGGGCGCCGTCGCGGCGCCACTGGTACTCGCCGCCGGTCCACAGGCGCTCGTGCGCGCGCGGCGCGCGGTCCTCGGGGTAGGCGAACGCGTGGCGCGCGGCGTTCTCGGCCGCGATCTGGTCGAGCCCGATGCCGCCGAGCTTGCTCTCGGTGCCGGTGAAGTACGCGTCGATCAGCTCCTGGGACAGACCGACGGCCTCGAACACCTGGGCACCCGCGTACGACGACACGGTCGAGATGCCCATCTTCGACATGATCTTCAGCACGCCCTTGCCGAGCGCGTAGATCAGGTTCTTGACGGCCTTCTCGGGCGTGACGCCCTGGATCGATCCGGTGCGGACGAGGTTCTCGACCGTCTCCATTGCGAGGTACGGGTTCACGGCGGACGCCCCGTAGCCGATGAGCGTCGCGACGTGGTGCACCTCGCGCACGTCGCCGGCCTCGACCACCAGGCCGACCTTCATGCGCGTCTCGTTGCGGATGAGGTGGTGGTGGATCGCCGACAGCATGAGCAGCGACGGGATGGGCGCGAGGTCCTGGTTGGAGTCGCGGTCGCTGAGCACGATGAACTCGGCGCCGTCCTCGATCGCCTTGTCGGCCTCGCGGCAGAGCTGCGCGAGGCGCTTCTCGAGCCCCTTTCGGCCGGCGGCGACGCGGTAGAGGCCGCGCAGGGTCACGGACGAGCGCCCGGGCAGGGCGGTGTCGATGTGCTGGATCTTCGCGAGCTCGTCGTTGTCGATCACCGGGAAGTCCAGCCCGACCGTGCGGGCGTGCTCCGGACCCCACGAGAGCAGGTTCGCCTCGGGGCCGAGACCGAGCTTGAGGCTGGTCACGACCTCCTCGCGGATGGAGTCGAGCGGCGGGTTGGTGACCTGCGCGAACTGCTGCGTGAAGTAGTCGAACAGCAGGCGCGGGCGCTCGCTGAGCACCGCGATCGGGGTGTCCGAGCCCATGGCGCCGAGGGGCTCCGCGCCCGTGCGGCCCATGGGGGCCAGCAGGATGCGCACCTCCTCCTCGGTGTAGCCGAAGGTTCGCAGGCGCCGGTTGATCGACGCGATCGGGTGGACGATGTGCTCGCGCTCGGGCAGGTCGGCGAGGCGCACCGTGCCCTTGTCGAGCCACTCCTGCCACGGGTGCATGGCGGCGAGCTCGCGCTTGATCTCGTCGTCCTCGATGATGCGGCCCTGGGCCGTGTCGACCACGAACATGCGGCCGGGCAGCAGGCGCCCGCGGCGCTCGATGCGCTCGGGCTCGAAGTCGAGCACGCCCGTCTCGGAGCCGATGACCACGAGGCCGTCCTTCGTGACGGTCCAGCGGCCCGGACGCAGGCCGTTGCGGTCGAGCATGCCGCCGACGATCGTGCCGTCGGTGAAGATCAGCGACGCGGGGCCGTCCCACGGCTCCATCTGGAGCGAGTGGTACTCGTAGAAGGCGCGCACGTCGGGATCGATGTCCGCCTGCTTCTCGTAGGCCTCGGGGACCATCATCAGCATCGCGTGCGGCAGGCTGCGGCCGGTGAGCGTCAGCAGCTCGAGCACCTCGTCGAACGAGGCGGAGTCGCTCTGGCCGTCGGCGCAGATCGGCAGCAGCGGGCGGATGTCGCCGAGCAGCTCGGACTCGAGCTGCGACTGGCGCGCGCGCATCCAGTTGCGGTTGCCGCCGACCGTGTTGATCTCGCCGTTGTGGGCGAGCATGCGCAGCGGCTGCGCGAGCGGCCACGACGGGAACGTGTTGGTCGAGTAGCGGCTGTGCACGACGGCGAGCTCCGTCACGAAGCGCTCGTCCTGCAGGTCGGGGTAGAACGGCTCGAGCTGGAGAGTCGTGACCATGCCCTTGTAGCCGAGCGTGCGGCTCGAGAGGGTCACGAAGTACGCCTCGAGCTCGTGCTGGGCGCGCTTGCGCAGGCGGTACACGCGGCGGTCGAGCGCGATGCCCGAGAGCGGCTCCTCGCCGTCCTGGGCCGGGCACGTGATGAACACCTGCTCGAACGCCGGACGCGCGTCGAAGGCCAGCTTGCCGAGGTGCTCGTCCTCGGTCGGCACCTCGCGCCACCCGAGCACCTCGAGGCCCTCGCTCGCGGCGACGCTCTCGATCGACGCCTTCATGGCGGCGCGGGCCTCGTCGTCGCGGGGCAGGAAGATCATGCCGGCCGCGTACTCCCCCACCGGCGGCAGGTCGAAGTCGACCACCGCGCGCAGGAACGCGTCGGGCATCTGCGTGAGGATGCCGGCACCGTCGCCCGTGCCCGCGTCGGAGCCGATGGCGCCGCGGTGCTCGAGGTTGCGCAGGGCGGTGAGGGCGAGGTCCACGATGTCGTGGCCCGCCTCGCCGCGCAGGGTCGCGACCATCGCGAGACCGCACGCGTCCTTCTCGAACGCAGGGTTGTACATCCCCTGCTTCGCGGGGAAGGCGCCGCCGGCGCCGTAACGGGGGCTCGATGCCATGCCTACCGTCCTAGGTGGTTGTTGCTCTGCTGGGACGACGTCGGCCCGATGGGGATACAGCAGCTGTGCTCGCCGCACGCCGCCTGCGAAGGACCGACCGCGCCCCTCGAGAGCAGCGGTTCTACTTCGCGGCTGCGGTGCTTGTGGCGGCGGCCTGATGGGGTGAGAATTCCGACGCGGGCGGTTCGCTGACGTCGACGAATTCGGTGGGGTCCCCCGATTGTACCGCCTCGGAACCGGCGCGCTCGCGCCCGGGCTGGTACGGCGACGGCTCGAGGCCGAAGTGGCGGCGCTGCACCAGCAGGATGACGATGCCGACCACGATGCCGAGGATCGCCGCCCACACGTTCGTGCGCAGGCCGAAGTAGATCTCGCTCGGGTCGATCCGGATGGACTCCCACACGACGCGTCCGGCGCCGTACCAGATCAGGTAGAGCGCGAACAGGCGGCCCCACTGCAGACGCAGGCGGTTGCCGATCCAGAGCAGGAAGACCACGCCCAGGACGTTCCAGATCACCTCGTAGAGGAACGTCGGGTGGAACAGCGTGTCCTCGGCCAGCCCGGGCGGGAACGCCGCGTTGTCGGGGTCGATCTCGAGGCCCCAGGGCAGGTCGGTGGGCCAGCCGTACAGCTCCTGGTTGAACCAGTTGCCGAATCGGCCGATCGCCTGCGCCAGGAGGAGCCCGGGCGCGAGCGCGTCCGCGAACGTCCAGAACCGGATGCCGGTCCACCGGCAGCCGAGCCAGGCGCCGACCGCGCCGCCCAGGAGCGCGCCGAAGATCGCGATGCCGCCCTCCCAGATCGCCCAGACCGAGCCGGGCTGCGTCGGGTTCCACGGGTTGGAGCCCTCGCCGAAGTAGAACCCGGGGTGCGTCGCCACGTGGAAGATGCGCGCGCCCACGATCGCGAGGGGCACCGCCAGCAGCGCGATGTCGATCACGATCCACGGCTCGGCGCCGCGCTTGGTGAGGCGGCGGTTCGTCATCAGCGTGGCGATCACGATGCCCGCGATGATGCACAGCGCGTAGAAGTGGATGCGCACCGGGCCCAGGTCGATGTAGCTGACCGGCGGGCTGGGGATGCTCGTGACGACGCTCACAAGGGCGGAAGACAGCATGGTCCCGAGTCTAGTTCTCCGCGAGGCGGATGCCGGACGGGGTCAGCGCTTCGTGCCGGCGGCGAGCTCGCGCGTCGTGGCGGCGAGCTGCTCGACGCCGCCGTCGCGCAGGGCGCGAACGAGCGCCGTGCCGACGATCGCGCCGTCGGCGTACTCGAGCACGCCCGCGATCTGGTCGGCGGTCGAGATGCCGATGCCCACGCACGCGCGCGCGGCGCCGTGCTCACGCAGGCGCTCGACGAGCGTGCGAGCGGCCGCGTCCAGCTCGGCGCGCTCGCCCGTGATGCCCATGGTCGAGACCGTGTACACGAAGCCCGTGGTGTTGCGCACCACGAGGTCGAGGCGCTCGTCGCTCGAGGTCGGCGCCGCCAGGAACACTCGGTCCAGGCCGGTGCGCTCGCTCGCCGCGATCCACTCGGGCGCCGCCTCGGGGGTGATGTCCGGCGTGATGAGCCCCGCGCCGCCGGCGGCCAGCAGGTCGTCGGCGTAGCGGTCCACGCCGTACTGCACCACGGGGTTCCAGTACGTCATCACCAGCACGGGCACGTCGGTGCGCGCCGTGATCTCGCGCAGCGCGGTGAACAGGTCGCGCGTGCGGAAGCCCGCGGCCAGCGCGGCCTGCGTGGCCTCCTGGATGATCGGGCCGTCCATCACCGGGTCGCTGTAGGGCGGGCCGAGCTCGATGATGTCGACGCCGTTCTCGGCGAGCGCCACGGCCGCGTCGATGCTGGTCTGCAGGTCGGGGTAGCCGACGGGCAGGTACCCGACGAAGGCGCCGCGGCCCTCTGCGTGGGCCTTCGCGATGGCGTCCTCGACCGCGGATTTCGACTCGGTCACTTCGTGCCCTCGCTCAATCTGGTCGCTTCGCGACGCATCATGCCTGTGCTCCCTGCGTGCCGTGCTGGTCGGCGGTCTGGGCGTCGTCGTACAGGTCGAAGTACCGCGCCGCCGTGTCCATGTCCTTGTCGCCGCGGCCCGAGAGGCACACCGCGAGGATCGCGTCGGGGCCGAGCTCGCGCCCGATCCGCAGCGCCCCGGCCAGGGCGTGCGCCGACTCGATCGCGGGGATGATGCCCTCCGTGCGGCTCAGCAGCCGCAGCGCCTGCATCGCCTCGTCGTCCGTCGCGGGGATGTACTCGGCGCGGCCGATGGACGCGAGCCACGAGTGCTCCGGGCCGACGCCCGGGTAGTCCAGGCCGGCCGAGATCGAGTGGGACTCGACCGTCTGACCGTCCTCGTCCTGCAGCACGAAGGTGCGCGCTCCGTGCAGCACGCCCGGGCGGCCGCGCTCGATCGAGGCCGCGTGACGCGGGGTGTCGACCCCGTCGCCGGCGGCCTCCACGCCGTACAGGCGGACACCCTCGTCATCCAGGAACGCGTCGAACATGCCGATCGCGTTCGAGCCGCCGCCCACGCACGCGAGCACGGCGTCGGGAAGGCGGCCCGCGCGCTCCAGCAGCTGCGCGCGCGCCTCCTCCGAGATGATCTTCTGGAAGTCGCGCACCATGGCGGGGAACGGGTGCGGGCCCGCCGCCGTGCCGAAGATGTAGTTGGTCATCTCGACGCTCGCGACCCAGTCGCGGTACGCCTCGTTGATCGCGTCCTTCAGCGTGCGCGAGCCCGTCTTGACCGCGACGACCTCGGCCCCGAGCAGGCGCATGCGAGCGACGTTGAGCGCCTGGCGCTCGGTGTCGACCTCCCCCATGTAGATCGTGCACTCGAGGCCGAACAGGGCCGCGGCGGTCGCGGTCGCGACGCCGTGCTGGCCCGCGCCGGTCTCCGCGATCACGCGCGTCTTGCCGAGGCGCCGCGTGAGCAGCGCCTGGCCGAGCACGTTGTTGATCTTGTGCGAGCCCGTGTGGTTGAGGTCCTCGCGCTTCAGGAAGATGCGCGCGCCACCGGCGTGCTGCGCGAACCGCGGCACCTCGGTCAGCGCCGACGGACGCCCGGCGTAGTCGGCCAGGAGGCCCGACAGCTCGGCCGTGAATGACGGGTCGGCCATCGCCTCCGCGTGCGCGAGGGCGAGCTCATCGATCGCCGCGATCAGCGACTCCGGCATGAATCGACCGCCGAACTCCCCGAAGAAGGGGCCGGGCTGGTCACGCAGGCTCGTCAAGATCCGGCCTCCAGGAACGCGTTGAGGGTCGCGACGGGATCGCCCGTCACGAGGGCTTCGCCGATCAGGACGACGTCGGCGCCGGCCGCGCGGTAGTGCGCGACGTCGGCGGGCTGCAGCACGGCCGACTCGGCGATCTTGATCGCATCCGCCGGGATGCTGTCGGCCAGGCGGCCGAACAGGTCGCGGTCGAGCTCGAAGGTCGACAGGTCGCGCGCGTTCACGCCGATCAGCTTGGCACCCAGGTCGGCGGCTCGCGCGACCTCGTCGGCGGAGTGGGTCTCCACCAGCGGCGTCATCCCGAGTTCGACGATCAGGTCGTAGAGCTCCGCCAGCAGCGGCTGCTCGAGCGCGGCGACGATCAGCAGCACGAGGTCCGCGCCCGCGGCGCGCGCCTCCATCACCTGGTACGGCGTGGCGATGAAGTCCTTGCGCAGCACGGGCAGCGACACGGCCGACCGCACCGCGGTCAGGTCCTCCAGGCTGCCCTTGAACCGGCGCTGCTCCGTGAGCACGCTGATGGCGGAGGCGCCGCCCTGCTCGTACAGCCGCGCCTGACGGGCGGGATCCGGAATCGCGGCGAGGTCGCCGCGCGAGGGGCTCGCGCGCTTGACCTCGGCGATGATGCGCACGCGCTCGGCGGGCGCGAGAGCCGCGAGGGCGTCACGGGCGGGCGGCTGCGAGAGGGCGATGCGCTCGACCTCCGCGAGGGGACGAATGAGCCGGCGGTTCTCCGCGTCCTCCACCGACCCGGCCGTGAGGTCGGCCAGCAGCATCAGTGCGCTTTCGGGGTGTAGCAGCATCAGTGCGCTTTCGGGGTGTACTTGTGTCCGTTGGCGCCGTAGCCGGCCTTCGTCAGGATCCAGCCCACGACCGCACCGAGGACGAGAAGCCCGACCGAGACCCACACGAGCCAGATGGCGTCGAGGAACAGCGCGACCGTGCCGAGGGCGATCGCCACCAGCATGATGATCACGGCCGTCCACGCGGCGGGCGAGTGTCCGTGGCCGGGGTCGCCGATCTGGTTGCTCATCTCGTGTGTTCTCCTTCGATGCGTGGGACGGGGAAAGTCTATCGGGCCCACCCGGGCGGCTCGGACCCCGGATGAGGCGGGATGCCGTTCAGCGGGCGGCGGTCAGCGTGTGGGGTCGTCGCCCCGGGACAGGTCGTCCCAGGAGTCGATCGCGTCCAGCGGGCCCGCGTCGGAGGCGCGGGTCGCGGCGGCCGCGGCGCCGTCGTAACGGCGTCCTCCCCTGGTCCAGCGGTGCGCCGTGACGAGCACGGCGACGCCGGCGAACCCGATCACGACCGCGCAGACGAGCGTCACGGCCGGCCAGGCCGTGGACGCGGTCGAGAGCACGACCTCGGCGATCGCCTCCTCGCCGGCGAGCCCGGTGCGCTCGGTGACCGCGGGGGCGACCGCCGACGCAGGCGGACGGCCGATCAGGGGCGCCGTGAGCGCGGCGACCGCTGCCGCCACCGCGACGGCCAGTGCCCCGAGGACATACCGCAGCGCGCGGCCGACGAGCGTCAGGACGAGCCCGAGCGCGAGCGCCGTCAGCATCAGGGGCTGCAGGACCGGCACCGCGGTGGCGCCGGGCACGTCGACGTCGCCGTCTGCCAGGGCGGCCAGCGCCCACGTCTGGGTCGAGCCGATCAGCCCGAGCGCGCCGGCCGCGAGGATCGCGACGACGGTGAAGGTCCGTGCGCGGGTGCGCACGCTCATCCGGCCGCCTCGTCGGCGATGCCCGACACCGCGCGCAGATCCCGGTCGAAGCCCTCGCCGTCGTCGAAGCACGCGCGCGTGCCCGTGTGGCAGGCGGGCCCGGTCTGGTCGACCTTGAGCAGCACGGTGTCGCCGTCGCAGTCGATGCGCGCCTCGACGATGCGCTGGATGTTGCCCGACGTGTCGCCCTTGCGCCAGTACTCCTGACGCGACCGCGACCAGTAGGTGACCCGGCCGGTCGTGAGCGTGCGGCGCAGCGCCTCGGCGTCGAGCCAGGCGAGCATCAGCACCTCGTGCGTATCCCACTGCTGGACGATCGCGGGCACCAGGCCGTCGGCGTTGAACGCGACCCGGGCGATCCGCTGCTCGAGCTCGGGGTCCGCGGGCGTGGTCGCCTCGCTCATCGGGTCTCGATCCCCTCCGCGCGCAGCGCGCGCTTGACGTCGTCGATCGTGAGCTGGCCGGAGTGGAAGACGCTGGCCGCCAGCACCGCGTCGGCGCCGGCCTGCACCGCGGGCGGGAAGTGCTCGGGCGCGCCCGCGCCGCCTGAGGCGATCACCGGCACGGTGGAGAGCTCGCGCATCAGGCGGATGAGCTCCAGGTCGAAGCCCTGACGCGTGCCGTCGGCGTCGATCGAGTTCACGAGGAGCTCCCCCGCGCCGCGCTCGATCGCCTCGCGCGCCCACGCGAGCGCATCCAGGTCGGTCTCGGTGCGTCCCCCGTGCGTGGTCACGACGAAGCCCGACGGTGTGCGGGGCGAGCGCTTCACGTCGAGGGACAGCACGAGCGCCTGGGCGCCGAAGCGGTCCGCGATCTCGTCGAGGAGCGCCGGCCGCGCGATGGCCGCCGAGTTCACCCCCACCTTGTCGGCACCGACGCCCTGCAGGCGCGCGACGTCGTCGACCGAGCGGACGCCGCCACCCACCGTGAGCGGGATGAAGACCTGCTCGGCCGTGCGCTGCACGACGTCGTACATGGTGGCGCGCGCGTCGACCGTCGCGGTCACGTCGAGGAACGTGAGCTCGTCGGCCCCCTGCTCGAAGTATGCGCGGGCCAGCTCGACGGGGTCGCCCATCTCGCGCAGGTTCTCGAAGTTGACGCCCTTGACGACGCGGCCGTCGGCCACGTCGAGGCACGGGATGACCCGGGTCGCGACGCCCACGGCTACAGCCTCGCGTTGTGGATGGCCGTCACGAGGATCGCGCGCGCGCCCAGCTCGTACAGGTCGTCCATCACGCGGTTGACGCCCTTGCGGGGCACCATCACGCGCACGGCCACCCACTCGGGGTCGCGCAGCGGCGAGATGGTGGGCGACTCGATGCCCGAGGCGATCTCCACCGCGCGGTCGACGAGCTTCGCCGGGAGGTCGTAGTCGACCATGACGTACTGGCGCGCGACCATGACGCCGCGCAGGCGGCGCAGCAGCGTCTCGGTGCCCTCGACGTCCTTGGGGCCCGTGATGAGCACGGCCTTGGACTCGAGCAGCACGGGGCCGAAGATCTCGAGGCCCGCCTGGCGCAGCGTGGTGCCGGTCGACACCACGTCGGCGACCGCGTCGGCGACGCCGAGCTTCACGGCGGACTCGACCGCGCCGTCCAGGGGCACGATGTCGACGGCGACGCCGCGCTCGTCGAGGAACGCGTCCACGAGGCCCGGGTAGGCGGTCGCGACGCGCACGCCCTCGAGCTGCTCGAGCGTCTCGAAGCGGCCGGGAGGGGCCGCGAAGCGGAACGTGGAGTCGCCGAAACCCAGCGACTCGATCTCGCGCGCGGGCATCCGGACGTCCAGGAGCAGGTCGCGCCCGGTGATGCCGACGTCGAGGGCGCCGAGCGCCACGTAGGTGGCGATGTCCCGCGGACGCAGGAAGAAGAACTCGACGTCGTTCGCGGCGTCGATCAGGTGCAGCTGCTTCGAGTCACGGCGGCCGGCGTAGCCGGCCTCGGCGAGCATCTCGGCGGCGGTCTCGGACAGGGATCCCTTGTTCGGGACGGCGATGCGGAGCATGGGTGCTTTCGGGTGAGGGGTCGACGAGGCGGGGAGCGGCCTACAGATGTCGGTAGACGTCGGCCGGCGTCAGGCCCTTCGCGAGCATCATGACCTGCACGTGGTACAGCAGCTGCGAGATCTCCTCGGCGGCCTCGTCGTCCGACTGGTACTCGGCGGCCATCCAGACCTCGGCGGCCTCCTCGACGATCTTCTTGCCGATGGCGTGCACGCCGGCGTCCAGCTGCGCCACGGTCCCCGATCCCTCGGGCCGCGTCTGCGCCTTCTCGCTCAGCTCGGCGAACAGCGCGTCGAAAGTCTTCACCCCTCAAGGCTACCGGGGATCCGAAGCCCGCTCCGCTCGCACCGGGTCAGTGTCGGCACCACGCCCCCGGCATGCGGCCGTAAGGCGGGTGCAGCCACGTTTCGACTCCGGCTCGTTCCTCGCCTCCGCTCAACGACCGGGCGTTGGACCTCGACCGTCGTGCGAGCGCAGCGAGCGTGCCGCGGATGCGGCCCGCGCGCGAAGCGCGCCCTCACGCGGGCGTGAGAAATCAATGAAGATGCGGGCGGGCGAGGTGGCGGAGCGTATCGATCGCCACGTCGATGTCGTCGGCGCCGTACACGGCGGAGCCGGCGACGAACGTGTCCGCGCCGGCCTCGGCGGCCTGCTCGATGGTCGACGCCGAGATGCCGCCGTCCACCTGGAGCCACACGTCGGCGCCGCGCCGGCGGGTCTCGTCGGCGAGGCGGCGGAGCTTGGGCATCGTGTCGGCGCGGAACGACTGGCCGCCGAAGCCCGGCTCGACCGTCATCACGAGGATCTGGTCGAACTCGTGCAGGTGCTCGAACAGCTGCTCGACGTCGGTCGCGGGCTTCACCGCGACGCCGGCGCGGGAGCCGATCTGCCGCAGCCGCCGGGCCAGCGCGATGGGCTCGGCCGCCGCCTCGAGGTGGAACGTCACCGACGCCGCACCGAGCTCCGCGTATCCCGGCGCCCAGCGGTCGGGGTCGTCGATCATGAGGTGCACGTCGAGCGGCACCGGGCTGGTGTCCTGGATGCGCGCCACCATCTGCGGACCGAAGGTCAGGTTCGGCACGAAGTGGTTGTCCATGACGTCCACGTGCACGAAGTCCGCCGCCGAGATGCGGGCGAGCTCGTCCTGCATGTTGACGAAGTCCGCCGACAGGATGCTCGGGTTGATGCGCGGCGCGGGGAGGTCCGAGGGATGCGGCATGTGGTCCATTATCGGCGGCGGCGCAGGAGCGCCAGGAACATCGCGTCGGTGCCGTGGCGGTGCGGCCACAGCTGCGCATGCCCGGCACCGCTCTCGGGGACCGGCAGGTCGAGCGCGCCGCGCGACACCCGGCGCAGCACCGCCCGCGCGTCGAGCTCCTCGACCGCGTCGCCGAGCTCGTCCCGCACCTGGGCCACGATCGCGGCCGTCTCGGCGAGGTGCGGCGAGCACGTGACATAAGCGACGACGCCGCCCGGCTTCAGGGCGCCGATCGCCTCGCGCAGCAGGCCGGTCTGGATCTCGGCGAGCTCCGCGACGTCCGACGGCTGCTTGCGCCAGCGCGCCTCGGGGCGGCGGCGCAGCGCGCCGAGCCCCGTGCACGGCGCGTCGACGAGGATCCGGTCGTAGACGCCGCGATTCTCGGCGGCCAGCTCGCGTCCGTCGCGCTCGTGCACGACGACCTCGAGCGGCACCGCCTCCAGCGCGCGCCGCACCAGGCCCGCGCGGGCCGGCACGAGCTCGTTGGCCTCGAGCCGCGCGCCGTGTGCGAGCGCCTCGGCCGCGAGCAGGGCCGTCTTGCCGCCGGGGCCGGCGCAGAGATCCAGCCACCGCTCCCCCGGCTCGACCGGCGCGTGCCGGCTGAGCGCGAGCGCGACGAGCTGCGAGCCCTCGTCCTGCACGCGCACGGTGCCGCCCGACTCCCGCACCAGCGGCTCGGGGTCGCCCGAGCGCAGCCGGAAGCCCACGGGCGAGTACGCGGTGCGGAGTCCGTCAGGCTCGGCGAGCCCCGGCAGCGCCGCCATGGTCACGCGGGGCGACACGTTGTCGGCATCGAGCAGGTCGTCGAGCTCGTCCGCGCGTCCCTCGGCCGCGAGGGCGCGGCGCAGCGCGCGGACGATCCAGACCGGGTGCGCGGCCTCGAGGCCGATGCGCTCGTCGTCGGAGCGCGCGGTGTCCGCGACCCGCGCCATCCACTCGCCCGGTCTGTCGCGGGCGACGCGCCGGAGCACCGCGTTCGCGAAGCCCCCCGCGCCCGCGCCCGAGGCCTCGCGGGCGAGCGCCACCGACTCGTTCACGGCCGCGTGCGACGCGACGCGCGTGGCCATGAGCTGATGCACGCCGAGGCGCAGCGCGTCCAGCACGGGCGGGTCGATCGACGCCGCGTCGCGGTCCGCCGCCGCGGTGATCACGGCGTCGTAGGTGCCGAGGCGCCGCAGCGTTCCGTACGTCAGCTCCGTCGCGAGCGCGGCGTCGCCGCCCGACAGGCCGGCGCGCTCCAGCTCGCGCGGCAGCAGCAGGTTGGCGTATGCGTCGGATTCGTTCACGGCGCGCAGCACGGCGTAGGCGGCGCGCCGCGCGGGCTGGACGAGCGTGCGCGGTCCGCCGGGTGCGCGGCGGGGCCGCGCGGAACCGGGCGCGGACCGGCGGGGGCGCGCGCCTCCGTCGCGGTGCTCGACCATCATCGGGTCGCCTCGGGCGTCTCGAAGACGACGTCGGCGCGCGTGCCGCGCGCCCAGGCGGCGGCGTCCATCGCGGCCTTGCCCGCGGGCTGCACGCGCTCCACCAGGATCGGCTCGGTGCCCGTGCCGACCAGCACGCCGCGCTTCACCGCCCGCGCCCGGCCGGGCGGCAGCGGCTCCTCCGCGTCCGCGTCCGCCGGCCGCGCCGCGAGGATCTTGAAGCGCGCTCCGTCGAGCAGCGTGTGCGCGCCCGGCTCGGGGGTCACGCCCCGGAACCGGTCGAGGACGCGGTCCGCGGGCTCGCGCCAGTCGAGCAGGCCGTCGTCGATCGACAGCTTGGCGGCGTGCGTCGCCTCGCCCTTCTGTGGCACCGCGACCGCCGTTCCCGCCGCGATGCCGTCGACGACGTCGGCGAGGAGTCCCGCTCCGAGATCCGCGAGCGCCTCGAGCACATCGCCCGCCGTGGCGTCCGCGGGCACGTCGTAGCGCAGCTCGTCGAACACGTCCCCGGCGTCCAGCTCCGGGACGAGCCGGAACACTGCGGCCCCCGTCACGCGGTCGCCGGCCATGAGCGCCCGCTGCACCGGCGCCGCCCCGCGCCAGCGCGGCAGCAGCGAGAAGTGCAGGTTGATCCAGCCGTGCGGCGGCAGCGAGAGCAGCGGCTCGCGCACCAGCCCGCCGTAGGCGACCACGACCGCGAGCTCCGGGTCCAGCGCCGCGATCCGCTCCGTCGCCTCGGCGTCGAGCCGGGCCGCCTTGATCACGGGCAGGCCGAGCTCCTCCGCGGCGGCCGCGACGGGTGACGGGGTGAGCACGCGCTTGCGTCCGAGGGGCGCATCGGGACGGGTCACGACCGCGGCGATGTCGTGGCCGGCGGCGTGGAGGGCGTGTAGCGACGGCACCGCCACCGACGGGGTCCCGGCGAACACGATCCTCAGCCGCGGAGCTCGTCGATCAGTGGTCATCCGCATCCCTCGCCTCGCGCGCCACGGAGCGGGCGCATTCACAGTTCGGGCTCGACGATGTCGAGCCTCGCCGTAAGCATATTCCGCGGCGCCCGGGACCTCGCCGAGCCCTTGCGCGCCGAGCGCGCGCTCACGGCCTCCGAGACGACCGACGCGCGCAGGCTGGTCGCGACCGCGGCGCCTCGCGCGTAGTCGAAGCGCACCAGCGCACGCGCGCCGGGCCAGCCCTGCCGGTCGATCGGCACCGGCCCGAGCACGGCGTCGGCGGCGAGCTCGGGCACGTCGGCCCGCAGGGTGGCGAGCGCCCGGTCGACCGCCGAGACGTCGCCCTCGAGGCGGGCCACGCGCGCGGTGGGCGGCATCCGCAGCGGCGCGCGCTCGTGCAGCTCGGCGCGCGCGTAGGACGCCTGGGTCCAGGTCGCGAGGGCGCGGGCGACCGCGCCGGTGACGCCCACCAGGTGCACGGGGGCGTCCGGCGCCGCCAGGGCGGCGGCATTGGACCACCAGCGCAGGCAGGACTCGCCGATGCGCAGCTCGGGCGCCTGCAGCATGCGGTCGCCGTCGAGCAGCAGCACGGCGCGGTACCCGCCCTCGGCGATCGGCTCCGCCCCGCGCGTGGCGACCACCAGCGAGGGGCGGGCGTCGACCTCGCGCACCGGGTGCGCGCCGTCGGCCACGATCACGCGCACGCCCGGGAAGGCGCGACCCAGCTCGTCGGCCGTGCGCTCGCTGCCCGAGGATGCCAGGCGCACGCGCGGCGACGAGCAGGCCGGGCACGTCCAGGCGGTCGCCGACCGGCCGCACCACCCGCACACGGGAGTGGCGCCGCGCCCGGGCGCGTGGAGCGGCCCGCCGCAGTGCCGGCATCGCGCCGGCGCGCGGCAGTCGGCGCACACGAGCGTGGGCGAGTACCCGGGCCTGGCCACCTGCACGAGGACCGGCCCCTCGGCGAGCCCCTCGCGGGCCGCGCGGAACGCCGCAGACGGGATGCGCGCACCGGGCCGCTCGCTCTGCGTCACCGCGCTGAGGACCACGCGCGGCGCGTAGCGGCGCGCGGGCGGGACGTCCTCGACCCATCCCACCGCGACCAGCCGCTCGACGTCCGTCGACCTGGTGTGCCCCGCGAGAAGAAGCGCCGGCTTCTCCCCCGTCTCCGGGTCCGCGAGCTCCCGGCGGACGAGCGCGGCGTCGCGCGCGTGCACGTACGGCGCCAGCGGCTCCTCGAGCAGCGGATCGCCGTCGTCCCAGAGGGCGAGGAGGCCCGGCCGGGCGACCGGCGCGTACACGGCCGACCGGTTGCCGACCACGACGCACGGCGCGTCCTCCAGCGTGCGCAGGAATCCGCGGTACCGCTCGGGCCCGGTCTGTCCGGCGTCGTGACGCACCACGGCGTCGTCCGGGAGCAGCGCCGAGAGCGCGGCGTGCAGCAGGTCGAGATCCCGGTGATCGGGAACCGCCAGCACGGCCGAGCGTCCCGCCGCGAGCGTGGCGGCCGCCGCGGCTGCGAGGACCGAGGTCCATGCCGGCCGCGCGCCCTCGAGCCGCGGCGGCGCGTCCAGCGCGATCCGCCCGCCCGCGGCGATCCTTTCGGCGAGGCCGGGGTAGGCGTCGAGCACCGCGCGAGCCGTCTCGAGGGAGTCCGCCGCGACGACCGGGGCCGGCGCGCGCTCCCCCGCGAGCCACTGCTTCTCGACGCGCACCTGGCGCTTCGGGATCGCCAGCCGCAGGATGTCGACGGCGGAGCCCGCCGCGCGATCCGCGACCCGGCGCGCGAGCGTGTAGAGCCGCTCCGGCAGCACCGCCGCCGTCGATACGACCGCGTCGATCTCCGAGAGCGCGCGGTCCCCGTCGGACTCGTCGCCCACCTCGACGACGTAGCCGTCGACCACGCGCCCCGCGGTGCGCAGCGGCGCCTTGATCCGCACGCCCGGCACGGCCTGCTCCCGCAGCTCGTCCGGGATCGCGTAGTCGAAGAGGCGATCGAGCTGCGGCAGGGGCGAGTCGATCAGCACGCGCGCGACGCGCCGCGGCATCCGGCTGTCTCCGGTCAGAGCCCGGCGGCGCGGCGCAGCTCGTCGACCCGCGTGGTCTGCTCCCACGTGAAGTCCGGCAGCTCGCGTCCGAAGTGCCCGTACGCCGCGGTCTGCGCGTAGATCGGGCGCTTCAGATCCAGCGCCTCGAGGATCGCGGCGGGGCGCAGGTCGAACACCGACCGGATCGCGTCGACGATCGCGTCGTCGGAGACGCGGCCCGTGCCGAAGGTCTCGACGTACAGGCCCACGGGGTTCGCCTTGCCGATCGCGTACGCGACCTGCACCTCGAGCCGATCGGCCAGGCCCGCGGCGACCGCGTTCTTGGCGACCCAGCGCATCGCGTAGGCCGCCGAGCGGTCGACCTTGGAGGGGTCCTTGCCGCTGAACGCGCCGCCGCCGTGACGCGCGGCGCCGCCGTAGGTGTCGATGATGATCTTGCGGCCCGTGAGGCCCGCGTCGCCCTTGGGGCCGCCGGTCACGAAGGGGCCCGCCGGGTTGATGTAGAGCTTGACGCCCTCGTGGTCGAGGCCGGTCTGCTCGAGCACCGGGCGGATGACGAGCTCCTCGATCTCGCCACGCAGCTCGTCCTGGGTCATCTTCGGGTGGTGCTGCGCCGAGATCACGACCCCGTCGACGGTCTTGGGCGTGAAGCCCTCGTAGCCGAGCGTGACCTGGGTCTTGCCGTCGGGCCGCAGGAACGGCATCTCGCCGTTGCGCCGCACCTCGGTCAGCCGCTCCGCCAGGCGGTGCGCGGTCCAGGCGGCCATCGGCATGAGCTGCGGCGTCTCGTTCGTCGCGAAGCCGAACATGATGCCCTGGTCCCCCGCGCCGAGCGCGTCGTACGCGTCGGACGAGCCCTCGCGGATCTCGAGGGCCTTGTCGACTCCCGCGGCGATGTCGCTCGACTGCTCGCCGACCGAGACGCTCACACCGCACGAGTCGCCGTCGAAGCCCATGTCGCTCGACGTGTAGCCGATGCGGTTGATGACGCCGCGGACGATCGCCGGGATCTCGACGTACGCCTCCGTGCGGATCTCGCCCGCGACGTGCACGAGGCCGGTCGTGACGAGGGTCTCGACCGCCACGCGGCTCTCGGCGTCCTGCGCCAGCAGACCGTCGAGGATGCTGTCGGAGATCTGATCGCAGATCTTGTCCGGGTGCCCCTCCGTCACGGACTCTGACGTGAAAAGCCGAAGGCTCATGTGCTCTCCTCAAATGAAAGGCGGTCGCCGCCTATTCTGGCGGCGACCGCCGACACCGTGCGGTCCTCGGCGCGGAGCGCGAGTGTGCTGTTACTCCGCGTGACGCAGGCGCAGCTTGTCCTGGTGGATCTCGTGCAGCGCGATCGTGAGCGGCTTGTCCTCGACCGACGAGTCGACCAGCGGGCCGACGTTGTCGAACAGGTTCCCCTCGTGCAGGTCGGTGTAGTAGTCGTTGATCTGGCGGGCGCGCTTGGCGCCGTAGATCACGAGCTGGTACTTCGAGTCGACCTTGTCGAGCAGCTCGTCGATGGGCGGGTCGATGATGCCCTTGTTCTCCGTGGTCATGCGGAACCTCCTGTGCGGGCGACGGCAGTCGCGGGAAGACGGTCGGGGCCGGGCGCGGCCGCGTGGGCACGCGGCGATCAGCGCTCGGACGCCTGCGTCAAGTCTACGACCTGGCGCGCGGCGGTGGCGACGTCCTCGTTCACGATGTGGAAGTCGAACTCCCCCTGCGCCGCGAGCTCCACCTTGGCGGTGCGCAGCCGGCGGGCGCGCTCCTCCTCGTCCTCGGTGCCGCGACCGACGAGTCGGTTGACCAGCTCGTCCCAGCTCGGGGGCAGCAGGAACACCAGCGACGCGCTCGGCTCGGCGGCGCGCACCTGGCGGGCGCCCTGCAGGTCGATCTCGAGCAGGACGGTGCGCCCCTCCGCCAGCGCGCGGTCGATCGGGCCGCGCGGCGTGCCGTAGCGGTGCTTGTTGTGCACCACCGCGTGCTCGAGAAGCTCGCCCTCCGCGATCATCCGGTCAAACTCGGCGTCGTCCACGAAGTAGTAGTGCACGCCGTCGACCTCACCCGGGCGCGGCGCGCGGGTCGTCGCCGACACCGAGACCAGGATCTCGGGGTGCTCCTCGCGGATGCGGGCCGAGACCGTGCCCTTGCCGACCGCGGTCGGACCGGCGAGCACGAGCAGCCGGCTGCGACCGGGCCGCGGCCGCGGCTCGGGCATGCGGCGGTCGAGCCACTCCTGCAGCGCGGCGCGCTGCCGCGTGCCGAGGCCGCCCAGGCGCTTGACGGGCGAGATGCCCAGCTGGGTCAGGATGCGGTCGCGCTTGCCCTCGCCGATGGCCGGCAGGGCCGTCAGGAAGTCCGGCACGCGCAGGGTGCCGGCGGGCGACGCCGGATCGGCGACCGCGCGGCGCAGCACCTCCTGCGGCGTGACGACACGGGTCGCGAGGTCGCGCTTGAGCGACGCGCGGGCGCGTCGGGCGGCGACGGCCTTGCGCGAGGCGGCGGCGCGGTCCACCTCCGGCGGCCGCTGCGAGCTCGGTGCGGCGTCAGACATCGGGGGTCTCCCCTCGGGCGGGTGACGGGGCGGCGGGCGGGTAGGAGGCGGCGGCCGCGGCGATCGCGTCGGCGATCCCGTCGGGTCCGGCCGACAGGATGCTGCGGCTCTCGCTCGCGATCACGGCGGGCGCCATGGGCCCGTAGATGGAGGCGAGCCGATCAGCGCGCGCGCCCTGGTGGCCGAAGCCGGGCGCGAGGATCGGGGCGAGCGGCGCGAACGGCGCGAGGCCCGCCTCGGCCCAGTCGACCGTGGCGCCGATCACGAACCCGATGCTCCCCCACGCGCCGTCGGCGATCGCGGCCGCGTTGCGGTCCGACACCTCGGCGACGATCTCGGACGACACCGTGGCGCCGCCGGCCGTGACGGCGCGCTGCAGCGCGGTCGCCTCGGGGTTGCTGGTCGCGGCCAGCACGAAAGCGCCCTTGCCGTGGGCGTGCGCGAGGTCGAAGGTGCCCGCCAGGGCGCCGACCCCGAGGTAAGGGCTCACGGTGAGCGCGTCCGCCTCGAGCGGCGCGCCGGGCGTCAGCCACGCCGCGGCATAGGCGTCCATGGTCGAGCCGATGTCGCCGCGCTTGGCGTCCGCGATCACCACGAGCCCGGCCGCACGCGCGGCCGCCAGGACGTCTTCGAGGGCCGCGAGCCCCGCCGATCCGTGGCGCTCGAAGAACGACACCTGCGGCTTCACGAAGCCCGCGCGCGTCGCGGCGGCCTCCACGACGCGCAGGCCGAACTCGCGCACGCCCGCGGCGTCCGCGGCCAGCCCCCACGCCGCCAGCAGAGGCTCGTGGGGGTCGATGCCGACGCAGAGGTGCCCGTGCCGCCCGATCGCGGCGCGGGCGCGCTCCCCGAACGTCGTCACAGCCGTCCCCGGATCATCGGGCCGCCACCGCCTCCGGCGCGGCGGCCGTCCGGCCCTCGCGCTCGGCGGCGTACTCCTGGAGGCTCTTGACGCGGAAGCCGTCGGCCATGGTCTCCATGGCGCTCACGGCGGCGCCGAGCGTCGCGATCGTGGTGAACAGCGCCTTGTCGCCGCCGACCGCGGCCGCGCGGATCTCGTAGCCGTCGGCGCGCGCCGACATGCCGCTCGGCGTGTTCACGATCATGTCCACGCGGCCCGCGTTGATCAGGTCGACGATGTTCTCCTCGCCGGTCTCCTGCGTCGCGCTGTACTTGCCCACGACCTCGGCGCGGATGCCGTTGCGCAGCAGGATCTCGGCCGTGCCCTCCGTCGCGAGGATCGTGAAGCCGAGCTGCTGCAGGCGGTGCGCCGGGAGCAGCACGTCCCGCTTGTCGGAGTCGGCGACCGAGATGAACACGGTGCCCCCGAGCGGGATGCCGCCGTACGCGGCCGCCTGGCTCTTCGCGAACGCGGTCGGGAAGTCGCGGTCGATGCCCATGACCTCGCCGGTCGAGCGCATCTCCGGGCCCAGCACGGAGTCCACGATCTGGCCGTCGCGGGTGCGGAAGCGCTTGAACGGCAGCACCGCCTCCTTGACCGACACCGGCGAGTCCATCGGGACGCGCGAGCCGTCGACCGCGGGCAGCAGCCCCTCGGTCCGCAGCGCGTCGATCGTCTCGCCCGCCATGATGCGCGCGGCGGCCTTGGCGAGCGGGATGCCCAGGGCCTTGGACACGAACGGGACGGTTCGGCTGGCGCGCGGGTTCGCCTCGATCACGTAGAGCACGCCGGCGCTGATCGCGAACTGCACGTTCAGCAGGCCGCGCACACCCACGCCCTGCGCGATCGCGAGCGTCGCCTGGCGGACCCGGTCGATCTCGGTGCGGCCGAGCGACATGGGCGGCAGCGCGCAGCTGGAGTCGCCCGAGTGGATGCCGGCCTCCTCGAGGTGCTCCATGACGCCGCCGATGTAGAGCTCGTGGCCGTCGTAGAGCGCGTCGACGTCGATCTCCACGGCGTCGTCGAGGAACCGGTCCACGAGCAGCGGGGCGTCGGGGCCGATGATCGCGTGCTCCGCGATGCGCACGAAGTAGTCGCGCAGGCTCGCGGTGTCGTACACGATCTCCATGCCGCGTCCGCCGAGCACGAAGCTCGGGCGCACCAGCACCGGGTAGCCGATCTCCTCGGCGATGCGCACGGCCTCGGCCTCGTCGGTCGCGGTGCCGTTGCGCGGGGCGACGAGCTCGCCGCGCTCCAGGATCTCGCCGAACAGCTTGCGGTCCTCGGCGAGGTCGATCGCGGCGGGGCTGGTGCCGAGGATGCGGTATCCCGCCGCCTCGATGCCCTTGGCCAGGCCCAGCGGCGTCTGGCCGCCCAGCTGGCACACGACGCCGTGGATCTCGCCCGACAGCGACTCGGCGTGAAGCACCTCGAGCACGTCCTCGAGCGTCAGCGGCTCGAAGTACAGGCGGTCGGAGGTGTCGTAGTCGGTCGAGACGGTCTCGGGGTTGCAGTTGACCATGACGGTCTCGTAGCCGGCGGCCGAGAGCGCGAACGACGCGTGCACGCACGAGTAGTCGAACTCGACGCCCTGGCCGATGCGGTTCGGGCCCGATCCGATGATCACGACCTTCTTGCGGTCGGAGGGCGTGACCTCGGTCTCGAAGTCGTAGCTCGAGTAGTGGTACGGCGTGAGCGCGGGGAACTCGCCCGCGCACGTGTCGACCGTCTTGTAGACGGGGCGCAGGCCGAATCCGTGGCGGATTCCGCGGACCTCGACCTCGCTCAGGCCGCGCAGCTGCGCGATCTGGGCGTCCGAGAAGCCGTGCTCCTTCGCGAGGCGCAGCACGCGCTCGTCGAGCCGGTCGGCGTCGGCGACCGCCTCGGCGACCTCGTTGATCAGCACGATCTGGTCGAGGAACCACGGGTCGATCGCGGTGGCCTCGAACGCCTGCTCGACCGTGGCGCCCTTGCGCAGCGCCTGCTGCACGAGCACGATGCGGCCGTCCGTGGGCGTGCGCGCCTCGAGCAGCAGCTCGTCGACCGAGCGGGGCTCGTCGCCCCAGTGGAAGCTCGAGCCGCGCTTCTCGATCGAGCGCAGCGCCTTCTGCAGCGCGGTCGCGTAGTTGCGGCCGATCGCCATGGCCTCGCCGACCGACTTCATGGTCGTGGTGAGGGTCGGGTCGGCGGCCGGGAACTTCTCGAACGCGAAGCGCGGCACCTTCACGACCACGTAGTCGAGCGTGGGCTCGAACGACGCGGGGGTCACGCCCGTGATGTCGTTGGGAACCTCGTCGAGGCGGTAGCCGAGCGCGAGCTTGGCGGCGAGCTTGGCGATCGGGAAGCCCGTGGCCTTCGAGGCGAGCGCCGACGAGCGAGACACGCGGGGGTTCATCTCGATGACGATGATGCGGCCGTCGGCCGGGTTGACGGCGAACTGGATGTTGCAGCCGCCGGTGTCGACGCCCACCGCGCGGATGATGTCGATGCCGATGTCGCGCAGCTTCTGGTACTCGCGGTCCGTGAGCGTGAGCGCCGGGGCGACCGTGATCGAGTCGCCCGTGTGGACGCCCACCGGGTCGACGTTCTCGATCGAGCAGACCACGACCGTGTTGTCGGCCGTGTCGCGCATCAGCTCGAGCTCGTACTCCTTCCAGCCGAGGATCGACTCCTCCAGGAGCACCTCGGTCGTGGTCGACTCGCGCAGGCCCTGGCCGGCGATGCGGCGCAGGTCCTCCTCGTCGAACGCGAAGCCCGAGCCGAGGCCGCCCATCGTGAACGAGGGGCGGACGACCAGCGGGTAGCCGAGCTCGGCGGCGCCGGCGAGCACCTCGTCCATGGTGTGGGCGATCACGCTGCGCGCGACGTCGGCGCCGGCGTCGAGCACCAGCTGCTTGAAGATCTGGCGGTCCTCGCCCTTCTGGATCGCCTCGACCTTCGCGCCGATCAGCTCGACGTCGTACTTCTCGAGGATGCCGCGCTCGTGCAGGGCCATGGCGGCGTTGAGCGCCGTCTGGCCGCCCAGCGTCGGCAGGATCGCGTCGGGCTTCTCCTTGGCGATGATCGTCTCGATCACCTCGGGGGTGATCGGCTCGATGTACGTCGCGTCGGCGAAGTCGGGGTCGGTCATGATCGTGGCCGGGTTCGAGTTCACGAGGATGACGCGGACGCCCTCCTCGCGCAGCACGCGGCACGCCTGGGTGCCCGAGTAGTCGAACTCGCAGGCCTGACCGATGACGATCGGGCCCGATCCGATGACGAGGACGGAGGAGATGTCGTCGCGCTTAGGCATTCGCGTCCTTCTTGCTGAGGTGCTCCACGACCATGTCGCGGAATCGGTCGAAGAGGTAGTTGGCGTCGTTCGGGCCGCCCGCGGCCTCGGGGTGGTACTGCACCGAGAAGGCCGGGATGTCGAGGGCGCGCAGGCCCTCCACGACGTTGTCGTTGAGGCCGACGTGGCTGACCTCGACGCGGCCGTAGCCGGCGGGGCTGTCGAACTCGCCCTCGAGGGGCGCGTCGACCGCGAAGCCGTGGTTGTGGGCCGTGATCTCGACGCGACCCGTGAGCTTGTCGCGCACCGGCTGGTTGATGCCGCGGTGCCCGAAGGGCAGCTTGTAGGTGCCCAGCCCGAGCGCGCGGCCGAGGAGCTGGTTGCCGAAGCAGATGCCGAAGAAGGGCAGGCCCTCGTCGAGGACGCCGCGCAGCAGCTGCACGTGGCCCTCGGACGCGGCGGGGTCGCCCGGGCCGTTGGAGTAGAACACCGCGACCGGGTCGATCGCGAGCAGCTCCTCCTTGGTGACGCTCTGCGGCAGGACGTGCACCTCGAAGCCGCGGCGCGCGAGGTTGTTCACGGTGGCCTGCTTGATGCCGAGGTCGATCACCGCGAGGTTGCCGATCTTCTCGCCCTCGGCGGGGGTCACGGCGGCGACCTCGACCGACACCTGGCCGGAGAGGTTCTGTCCGGTCATCTGCGGGGCCTCGTTCACGAGGCGCAGCTGCTCGTCGGCGTCCAGGCCCGCGGCCTCGCCCGAGAAGATGCCGCCGCGCATGCTGCCGGCCGAGCGGATGTGGCGCGTGATCGCGCGCGTGTCGATGCCGCTGATGCCGACGATGCCGTCGCGCTCGAGGGCGTCGTCGAGCGACTCCTCCGCGCGCCAGTTCGAGACGACGCGCGAGGGGTCGCGCACGATGTAGCCGGCGACCCAGACGCGGCGCGACTCGGGGTCCTCCGTGTTGACGCCCGTGTTGCCGATGTGGGGCGCGGTCTGGAGCACGATCTGGCCGGCGTAGGACGGATCCGTCAGGGTCTCCTGGTAGCCGGTCATGCCGGTGGTGAAGACCACCTCGCCGAGCGTGGTGCCGCGCGCGCCGTACGCGTGGCCGGCGTAGCGCGTGCCGTCTTCGAGGACGAGGACCGCAGGGTCCCGGTCCAGCAGCGAAGTGCGGTCGAGCAGGGATGTCATCACAGGGCTCCCGTCGGGGTGGAGGCGGAGTCGGTGCGCAGGCGGTCGACCTTGGCCACGAGGGCGTCGGGGTCTCCGTCCTGCAGACGCAGATAGGTGTCGCAGACCGTGCCGTCGTCGGCGGTCCAGGCCAGCAGCACGAGGCCGTCGGGCTCGACGACGCGGTCGATGGTCCAGGTGGCGCGCCCGATGCCCGCGATGCGCGGGGCGTCGATGAAGACCGTGGGCTCGCCGGGCATGTCGAGCGCGACGCCCGCGGAGGTCACGGAGACCTGCACGCGCGAGCGGTACGCCAGGTGCCGCACGCCCAGGCGGTCGAGGGGCGCGTCGTGACGCGTGGTGGCCACGTAGAGCCCGCCGAAGACGGCGCGGGGCTCGCCTCGCACCGGCCCGACGGGTGCGGCGACGCCCGCGTCGCGGCGGGCGCGGCGGCGCCAGCCCCACAGCATCAGCGCGATCAACGCGAGCGCGATCCCCGCGAACACGAGGACGGTGACCTCGCCGCTCACGCGGTGCCCCCGAGCTCGACCAGCTCGCCGTCGGCGAGCGTGACGTAGCCGCGGTGGATCGTCCACCGGACGCTGCCGGGCAGCTCGCGTCCGAGGTACGGCGAGTTGCGGCTGCGGCCGCGCAGGTCCTCGAGGCCGAACTCGCCGCCGCGCGACGGGTCGTACAGCACGACCTCGGCGGGCGCGCCCGCGACCAGGTCGGTGCCGTGACCGTCGAGGCGTCCGATGCGCGCGGGCGTCTTGGACATCACGCGCGCGACGCCCGCCCAGTCGAGCAGGCCGGTCTCGACCATCGACTGGTGCACGACCCGCAGCGCGCTCTCGAGCCCGACCATGCCGTTCGCGGCGGCCTGCCACTCGCACGCCTTGCTCTCGGACGGGTGCGGCGCGTGGTCGGTCGCCACGATGTCGATCGTGCCGTCCGCGAGGCCCTCGCGCACGGCCTCGACGTCCTCGGCGGTCCGCAGCGGCGGGTTGACCTTGTAGCGCGCGTCGTAGTCGCGCACGAGCTCGTCGGTCAGCAGCAGGTGGTGCGGCGTGACCTCGGCCGTGACGTCGATCCCGCGCTTCTTGGCCCAGCGGATGATGTCGACCGAACCGGCCGTCGACAGGTGGCACACGTGCAGGCGGGAGCCGACGTGCTCGGCGAGGAGCACGTCGCGGGCGATGATCGACTCCTCGGCCACGGCCGGCCAGCCGGCCAGTCCCAGCTCGGCCGACACGACGCCCTCGTTCATCTGGGCGCCCTCGGTCAGGCGGGGGTCCTGCGCGTGCTGCGCGACGACGCCGTCGAAGGCCTTCACGTACTCGAGCGCGCGGCGCATGATCAGCGGGTCCCACACGCAGAAGCCGTCGTCGCTGAACACGCGCACCTTCGCGCGCGAGTCCGCCATGGCGCCGAGCTCCGCGAGCCGCTCGCCCTTCTGCCCGACCGTGACCGCGCCGATGGGCTGCACCGTGGCGTAGCCGGCCGCCTCGCCGAGCGCGAGCTCCTGCTCGACGACGCCCGCGACGTCCGCGACCGGCGAGGTGTTCGGCATCGCGAACACCGCCGTGTAGCCGCCCGCGGCGGCCGCGCGCGTGCCGGTCAGGATCGTCTCGCTCGCCTCGTAGCCCGGCTCGCGCAGGTGGGTGTGCAGGTCGACCAGGCCTGGCAGCGCGATCAGCCCGTCGGCGTCGATCACGCGCGCGCCGGCGCGGGACAGGCCGCTGCCGACCTCGGCGATCCGGCCGTCCTGGATCAGCAGGTCCGCACGGTCCCCGCCCTCGATCGCCGCTCCGGTGATGAGGAGCACCTCGCTCATCGCTCCTCCTCCGTCGTTCGCTCCGCGTTCGTCCGCTCCCCCGCCAGCAGCAGGTAGAGCACCGCCATCCGCACGGACACGCCCGCCTTGACCTGCTCGAGCACGGTCGAGCGGGGCGAATCGGCCGCCTCGGCGGAGATCTCCAGGCCCCGGTTCATGGGTCCGGGGTGCATCACAATGCTACCGGCCGGCAGGGCCGCCAGCCGCACCGGGTCCAGCCCCCAGCGGCGCGAATACTCCCGCTCAGAGGGGAAATACGCGGCATTCATGCGCTCGAGCTGGATCCGGAGCATCATCAGGGCGTCCGGGCCGGCGGCGATCGCCTCGTCGAGGTCGTACCGGACGGTGACGGGCCACAGCGAGATGTCCTGCGGCAGCAGGGTGGGAGGCGCGACGAGCGTCACCTCCGCGCCGAGCGTGTGCAGGAGCCAGACGTTCGAGCGCGCGACGCGGGAGTGCAGGATGTCCCCCACGATCGCGACCCGGAAGCCCTCGAGGTCGCGGCCGCGGCTGTCGGCCCCGTACCGGCGCTTGCGCATGGTGAACGCGTCGAGCAGCGCCTGCGTGGGGTGCTCGTGCGTGCCGTCGCCGGCGTTCACGACACCAGCGTCGATCCATCCGCTCGTCGCGAGCGTGCGCGGGGCGCCCGACGCGCCGTGCCGGATGACCACGGCGTCGGCGCCCATGGCCTGCAGCGTCTGGGCGGTGTCCTGCAGGCTCTCGCCCTTGGACACGCTCGAGCCCTTGGCCGCGAAGTTGATCACGTCGGCCGAGAGTCGCTTCGCGGCGGCCTCGAACGAGATGCGCGTGCGGGTCGAGTCCTCGAAGAACAGGTTGACGACGGTCTTGCCGCGCAGCGTGGGCAGCTTCTTGACCTCGCGGGACTGCGTGTCGGCCATGTCCTCGGCGACGTCGAGGATGCGGATCGCGTCCTCCCGCGCGAGCGTGCGGGTGTCGAGCAGGTGCCTCATGCACCGGCCTCCTCGGTGCGGCCGGCGGGCGTCTCGATCGACACGCCGTCCTCGGCGCCGTCGACCTCGGAGAGGCGCACGTTGACGCGCTCGCTGCGGGCGGACGGCAGGTTCTTGCCGACGAAGTCGGGGCGGATCGGCAGCTCGCGGTGCCCGCGGTCCACGAGGATCGCGAGGCGCACGGCGGCGGGGCGTCCGATGTCCTGCAGCGCGTCGAGCGCCGCGCGGATGCTGCGGCCCGAGAACAGCACGTCGTCCACCAGGACCACGACCTTGCCGTCGATCGGGGCAGGGATGTCGGTGGGGTGCGGCGTGCGCGTCGGGTGCTTCGCCAGGTCGTCGCGGTACATCGTGACGTCCAGGGCGCCCACCGGGACCGCGACGCCCGCGAAGCGCTCGATCAGCGCGGCGAGCCGGCGGGCCAGGGTGACGCCGCGGGTCGGGATGCCCAGCAGGATCAGATCGTCGGGGCCCTTGTTGGACTCGAGGATCTCGTGTGCGATCCGAGTCAGGGCCCGCGCGATGTCGGCGTCATGCAGCACAGTGCGTTCGGTCGCGCGCGTGCTCATCGGCCTCTCCCTTCTCCGCCTCACGGGACGGTGTTAAAGGTGCAGGTGAGTTCATCTTACAGCTCGCTTCGCTCGCACGCGGCTCCACAGGCCGGGCTTCATCGCCACACAACGCGAAAGGGGCCGGACCCCGAAGGATCCGGCCCCTTTCGACGCGGGGCGTCAGGACGAGCGGGCGACGCGCGCGAGCACGCCGTGCACGAACGCGCCCGAGTCGTCCGTCGAGAACTCCTTGGCCAGCTCGACGGCCTCGTCGATCGCGACCGCCGTCGGGACGGCGTCGTTGAAGAGGATCTCCCACGTGGCGATCCGGAGCAGGGCGCGGTCCACCGTGGGCATGCGCTCGAGCTTCCAGTCGCGGCTGTGGGTGGTGATCTGCTCGTCGATCTCCTCGGCGTGGTCGATCACGCCGTCCACGATCTCGCGGGCGTAGAGCCACGACGCCTGGCGCGCCGGCTCCGACGCGGCGCGCTTGGCCTCGGCCGCGAGGGCGACCGCCAGGTCGTCGCCGCGCACGTCCGCGGAGAAGAGGATGTCGAGCGCGCGCTTGCGTGCCTTGGTCCGCGCGCTCACTTCTCGCGGCCGAGGTACTCGCCGGTGCGGGTGTCGACCTTGACGCGCGTGCCGGTCTCGAGGAACAGCGGCACCTGGATCTCGGCACCGGTCTCGACCGTGGCGGGCTTGGTGCCGGCCGACGAGCGGTCGCCCTGCAGGCCCGGCTCGGTGTAGGTGATCTCGAGCACGACCGACGCGGGCAGGTCGACGTAGAGCGGCGTGCCGTCGTGGGTCGCGATCGTGACCTCCTGGTTCTCCAGGAGGAACTTCGCGGCATCGCCGACCGTGGCGGCCGGCACGTTGATCTGGTCGTAGTCCTTCGCGTCCATGAACACGAAGTTCTCGCCGTCGTTGTACAGATACGTGAAGTCGCGACGGTCGACGTTCTGGATGTCGACCTTGGCGCCCGCGTTGAACGTCTTGTCGACGACCTTGCCGGTCACGACGTTCTTGAGCTTGGTGCGCACGAACGCGCCGCCCTTGCCGGGCTTGACGTGCTGGAACTCCACGACGCTCCAGAGCTGTCCGTCGATCGAGAGCACGACGCCGTTCTTGATGTCTGCGGTGGATGCCATGGGATTCCGTTCGTTCGATTGAGGCGCGCGCCCGGATGGATCGGGGACGCGGAAGTACGTGGCCGGAAGCGACCGAAGGTCGAGTCTATCGTGCCCCGCCGGGCCCGCCGGGAGCGGATGCCCAGGTCAGCGCGGCGTCCAGCGGCGGCGGCACGCGGTCCAGCGGGACGGCCTCGGCGAGCAGCCGCCCGTACCGGTGCTTGCGGCCGGCGCGCACGCCGAGGAACCGGTGCAGCACCCGCTCGTCCGGCCACGCGCGCTGGGCGGGCATCTGCCGCAGCCGCTCGAACGAGCGCCGCTCCCACTCGGCGTCCACGACCGCCATCACGCCGTCAACGCCGAGGGCTCGGATGAACTCGTCCTCGAGATCCGCCTCGCACCGGAAGAACCCGGCGGCCGGCAGGGCGGATGCGTCACGCCCGATCCGGATCAGCGCATCGCGCACGAAGCGCTCCTCGGCCACGTCGTACACGCCTCCGGCCCGCAGACCCGCGGCGTGTGCCGCGATCAGGTGCCGGCCGACCGCCTGGATGCCCGCCATCGCGACGACGTCCGCCCCGTCGAGCGCGAGTCCGCGGCGAGCGTGAGCAGCGCGGCCCGGTCGCTTTCACCCTCGACCAGGAGGAGCGTGCGCGCGGCGGGGCCCGTGGCCATGTCAGGCGTGGTTCCGGCCGGAGTCCTGCGCGGCGAGACGCACGGGCGCGTTGAGCGCGCCGAAGCCATCGTAGCCGCTGCGCCGCTCCACGAATTCCCAGAACGCGCGCCCGGGCGCGGAGGCGTAGAAGTGCAGGTACTCGCCGGTGGCGTCGCGGTCGTACAGCACGTTCAGCGACCGCAGCTCGGCGATCGTGTCGTCCGGCAGGTCGAAGCGCGCCTGCAGGTCCTCGTAGTAGTTGGCCGGGATCGACAGGATGTCGAGCCCTCGCCCGCGGCCCTCGCGCGCCAGGCTCACGGCATCGCGGCAGCGGAACGCGACGTGCTGCGTCAGGCCGCTCCCGGCGCCGCGCTCCGCGACGATGGGCGGCGCCACGTTGAGAGGCATCCGGATCGCGCGGTCGGGGGTGCGGAGCACCCGCGACTGGACCAGACCGCGGGGGCTCGCCACGTCCGTGCCCCCGGCGGGCTCGAGCGAGAAGGCCGCACGGTAGAACAGCACGGTCTCGTCGATCACCTGCCACGGCTGCGTGAGGCTCACGTGATCGATGCTGGTCACCTCGCCCTCGGTCGTCGGGTCGCCGTCGACGAACTCCGCCGTCCATGCCGGCTCGTCTTCGGAGGCGCCGTACCAGTACACCTCGGTGCCGTCGGGCGCCGTGACGGCGACGAGCGTCTCCTCCGAGGCGTGCGCGCGACGGTAGGCGAACGGCGTGCGCAGCTCGCGCGCACGCGCCGTCTGAGCCGCGGCGTCGGCGACCGCGAAGCCGACGGCCGCGACATGGGGGGCGAGGTCGCGCGCGTGCTGCTCGTTCAGGATGACCCGCGCCTCGCCCGCGCTCCACAGCACGACGGGCTTGGTGCGGTGCCGGCCCCGGCGCGTGAACCCCGCCGCCAGCAGCATCGCCTCGACATGCGAGGTGTCCTCGGCCTTGATCTCGACGAAGTCGAACGACGTGGGCGGTGCGGCCGGCGTCAGCGGGCGCACGTCGTCCCGCGCGGATGCCGCCCCGTCGGCCGCGGCTTCCTGGGCGAGGGCGTCCTCGAGCCAGCGCAGCGATCGCCGCGCGTGGACGGCCGTCTGCCGTGCGTCGGTCTGACGGAACGTGTCGTTGAACACCTCCAGCGACAGCGGGCCCGTGTAGCCGGCGCGCAGCACATGGCCGACGAAGCGGCGCAGATCGAAGTCGCCCTCACCGGGGAACAGCCTGTGGTGCCGGCTCCACGACAGCACGTCCATCTCGAGCGCGGGCGCGTCCGCCAGCTGCAGGAAGAAGATCTTCTCGCCCGGGATCTGCTCGATACCGGACGGGTCGTGGCCCTTGGACAGCACGTGGAACGAATCCAGGCACACGCCGACCGCGGGGTGATCGGCGAGCTGGACGATGCGCCAGGCGCGGCGGTAGTCGTCGACGAAGCGGCCCCAGGCCAGAGCCTCGTACGCGATCCGCACGCCGTATCCCTCGGCGAGCTGTCCGAGCCGGCGCAGCTGGCTCGCGCTCACCTCGTCGTCGTCGAGGGTCGCGGTCGCGACGTTGCTGCAGCACAGCACGAGGTCCATGCCGAGCCGGTGCATGAGCGCGAACTTCGCCTCCGCCCGGCGCAGCACGTCCGCGAACTGCTCCTCGCTCACCCCTTCGACGTCCCGCATCGGCTGATACAGGTCGAGGGTCAGCCCGAGGCGCATCGCGAGCGCGCGCACCTCCTCCGGGCTCTCGGGAGCGGCGACGAGATCGGGCTCGAAGATCTCGACCCCGTCGAATCCCGCCTCGGCGGACGCGTGCAGCTTCTCGGTCAGCGTGCCGCTGAGGCACACCGTGGCGATCGACGTCTTCATCCGCCGCAATGTACCACGTGGTTCATTGCGGGGACAGGTCCGCGGGTGCGGAAGCGGCGCTCGGATAGTCTGTGCCCGTGCCCCCGAAGCTCCGAGACGCCGACCGCACCCGCGCCGAACTCCTGGCCGTCGCGACCGAGGTCTTCGCGAGCGAGGGGTACTCGGGCGCCCGGGTCGACGACATCGCCGAGCGCACCCGCACGACGAAGCGGATGATCTACTACTACTTCACCAGTAAAGAGGGCCTGTACCTCGCCGTGCTGGAGAACGCGTACCGCGGCATCCGAGAGGCGGAGTCCCGCCTCGACGTAGGTCACGCGGACCCGGTCGAGGCTGTGCGTCGCCTCGCGGAGCTCACGTTCGACCACCACGTGTCGCATGAGGATTTCATCCGGCTCGTCGCGATCGAGAACATCCACCGCGGGGAGTCGATCCGGCGGATCGACCAGCTGCGCTCGCTCGCCCAGCCGGCGAAGTCGCTGCTGGACGACATCCTCGAGCGCGGCCGCGCCGCGGGGGTGTTCCGCGACGACGTCGACGCGATCGACGTGCATCTCGTGATCAGCTCGTACTGTGTGTTCCAGATCGCGAACAAGCACACGTTCGGCTACCTCTTCGATCTCGACTTCGACGACCCGGCCCGCCGCTCGCACATGCGCTCCGTGCTCGGCGACGTCGTCGTCGCCTGGCTCACCGCGCGCTGACGCACGGGCGCGCGGCGCGCATCCCCCGCCGGACTCCGCGTTGACACGGGTGCCGTTCGCGTGCTTCACTCCGTACGTACCGGATAGTACATACCGAAGCGCTCGTCGACGAGCGCCAAGCGAAGGAGCATCGGAGTGGACGCACACGCCTACCTCGTGGGCCTCGTGGGCACCGGCGTCACGCCGTCCCTGACCCCGCCGATGCACATGGCCGAGGCGGCGGCGCTCGGCATCCCCTACGTCTACCGTCCGATCGACATGTCCGTCCTGCGGCTCGAGGCGGGCGACATCGGCGAGATCCTCGACTGGGCCGAGCGCCTCGGGTTCGACGCGCTCAACATCACCCATCCGTGCAAGCAGCTCGTCATCCCGCACCTCGATCACGTCGATCCGGTCGCGGCGGCGCTCGGCGCCGTGAACACCGTGCTGCTCGGGCCCGAGGGGCGCCGGGGCTGGAACACCGACACGACGGGCTTCGAGCGCGCGTTCGTGAACGGGATGCCGGACGCGCCCCGTCGAAACGTCGTGCAGCTGGGCGCGGGCGGGGCGGGCTCCGCGGTCGCGGACGCGCTCACACGCGTGGGGACGGAGCATCTCACGATCGTGGATCTGGATCCCGCGCGTGCCGCCTCCCTCGCCGAGGACGTGCGCGAGCGACGCGGCACGGACGTGGTCCCCGGCGACCCCGCGGACCTGCCCTCGCTGCTCGCGGCGGCCGACGGGGTCGTCCACTGCACCCCGGTAGGCATGGCCGAGCACCCCGGACTGCCCTTCGACGCCGCCCACCTGCGGCCCAGCCTGTGGGTCGCCGACATCGTCTACCGGCCCCTGGAGACCGAGCTCCTCGCCGCCGCGCGGGCGGCGGGCTGCCGCACGCTGGACGGCGGCCGCATGGCCGTCGGGCAGGCCGTCGACGCGTTCGAGCTCATCACCGGCGTCCACCCCGACGCCGATCGCATGAACCGCCACTTCCACCGTCTCGTGAACGAGCACGAGATCCTCGTCTGAATGGAGCACCCCCGATGACCGACACCGCAACGACGCGGAAGACCCCCGTGAAGGCCGCTGTCGCGAGCTTCATGGGCAGCGCCGTCGAGTACTACGACTTCTTCATCTTCGGGTCGGCCGCCGCGCTGATCTTCCCGCAGGTGTTCTTCCCCTCGGCGGACAATGCGGCGCTCGTGATGTCCTTCGCGACATTCGCGTTCGCCTACGTCGCCCGTCCGGTGGGCGCCGTGATCCTGGGCCACTTCGGGGACCGCATCGGGCGCCAGAAGGTGCTTCTGTTCACGCTGCTGCTGATGGGTCTGTCGACGTTCATCATCGGCTGCCTCCCCGGGTTCGATCAGGTCGGCTGGTTCGCCCCCGTCCTGCTGGTGCTGTGCCGCCTCATGCAGGGCCTCTCTGCCGCGGGCGAGCAGGCGGGTGCCTCCTCGCTGACGCTCGAGCACGCGCCCGACGACCGACGCGCGTTCTTCACCTCCTGGACGCTGACCGGCACGCAGGGCGGTCAGATCCTGGCCGCGCTCATCTTCATCCCGGTCGTCGCACTCCCGGACGAGATCAAGTACTCCTGGGGATGGCGGGTGCCGTTCTGGCTCAGCGCGATCGTGGTGCTGGTCGCGTACATCATCCGCCGCTCGCTGCACGAGACGCCCGCCTTCGAGGAGGCCAAGGCGCACGGCGAGGTCGCCCGCGTCCCGCTCGTGCCGCTGCTGCGCGACCACTGGCGCGACGTGCTGCGCGTGATCTTCTGCGCGATCATCGCGGGCGTCTCGACCGTGTTCGGCAACCTCGCGCTCGCGTACGGCAAGGAGGTCGGTCTCGCGGAGAGCCTGACGCTGTGGCTGGTCGTGGTCGCGAACATCGTCGCGCTCGGCACGCAGCCGATGTTCGGCCGGCTCGCCGACCGGATCGGCCGGAAGCCCGTGTTCGTATACGGCGCGCTCGCCTCGGCGGCGCTGATGCCCTTCTACATGCTGTCCATGAGCAGCGGCGCGACGCCCCTGATCTTCGCGCTTGCGGTGCTCACGTTCTCGTTCGGGTACGCGGCGGCGAACGCGGTGTGGCCGTCGTTCTACGGCGAGATGTTCTCGACGCGCGTCCGCTTCTCCGGCATGGCGATCGGCACGCAGATCGGCTTCCTGATGGCCGGCTTCGCGCCCACGATCGTGACGGCCCTCGGCGGGGTCCGCGAGGGCGGCTGGGTCGTGATCAGCGTGTTCACCGCGGTCATCGCCGTCGTCGCCGCGATCAGCGCGCTGACGGCGCGCGAGACCCGCGACGTCCCCACCGAACGGCTCGGCCACCGCGACGCGCACCGGGAGCTCGTGCGCGCGTGACCCCGTGACGACGGAACGCCCGGCCATCGGCCGGGCGTTCCGTGTTTCCCGGAGCGGGCCCCGCTCAGCGGCCGGTCGCGATGATCCGCCCGCCGTCGTCCGCGGCGATCTCCTGGTAGGCCGCGAACAGCAGCGACTCGTCGGGCGCCTGGAGCACGGTGGGCTTGGCGATGTCGTCCAGCACGATGAACCGCAGCATGTCCCCGCGGGACTTCTTGTCGCGACGCATCGTCGCGAGCAGCGTCTGCCACGCGCCGGCGCGGTACGTCGTCGGCAGTCCGAGCAGCTCGAGCACGCGGCGGTGGCGGTCGACCGCCTCGTCGGAAAGGCGGCCGGCGAGGCGCGACAGCTCGGCGGCGTACATGATGCCGACGGACACGGCCGCGCCGTGCCGCCAGCGATAGCGCTCGGCGTGCTCGATCGCGTGGCCGAGCGTGTGGCCGTAATTGAGGATCTCGCGCTCGCCCGCCTCACGGAAGTCCGCGCTGACGACGTCCGCCTTCATCCGGATCGCGAGCTCGATGCAGCGGCGGAACTCCGGACCCGTGGTGTCGAGGGCCCGGACCGGGTCGGCCTCGACGATGTCGAGGATCTCGGGGTACCGGATGAATCCGGCCTTCACCACCTCCGCGAAGCCGGCCAGCGCCTCGTTCGCGGGAAGTGTCGCGAGGAGGTCGAGGTCGCACAGCACGTGGCGGGGCGCCCAGAAGGCGCCCACGAGGTTCTTGCCCTCGGCCGTGTTGACCCCGGTCTTGCCGCCGACGGCCGCGTCGACCATGCCGAGCACGGTGGTCGGCACCTGGACGATGTCGACGCCGCGCAGCCAGCTGGCGGCGACGAACCCGGCGAGGTCGGTGACGGCGCCGCCGCCGAAGCCCACCACCGCGTCGGTGCGCGTGAAGTCGGCCTGGCCCATGATCTGCCAGCAGAACGCGGCCACCTCGATCCGCTTGCCGGACTCCGCGTCGGGGATCTCGGCGAGCAGGACCTCGCGCTGGCCCAGCAGGCCCTCGCGCAGCTCGGCGGCCTGGGCCGCGAGCGTGGGCGGGTGCACGATCAGCACCTTGCGCGCCGCGGGCGGCAGCGCCTCGCCCAGACGCGCCAGGACGCCGTGCCCGACCGTCACGTCGTAGCCGGGCGTCCCCGAGACGTGGATGACGGTCTCGTCCCCCGCGGCGGTCTGCCGGCCGGTGTCGCTCATGCGTGCTCCTCCTCGTGCGGCGCGTGCGCCGGCTCCTCGTGCTGTCGGACCCAGTCCGCGATCGCCGTCACGACGTCCTGCAGCGGCCCGCGCGACGTGTCGAACGCGACGTCGGCCACCTCGCGATAGATGGGCTCGCGCGCGTCCCGGATGCGGATCCAGGTCGCGACCGCGTCCTCCTCGCCGTCCAGGAGCGGTCGCTTCTGGCTCTGGATGCGGCCGGCCACGACCTTCTCGTCGACCGTGAGCAGCACGACCCGGTGCGCTCGCAGCGCCTCCCGCGTGCCGGGATGCAGCACGGCCCCGCCGCCCAGCGCGACGACCCCGCCGCGCCGGACGGCGTCGACCACGGTCTCGTGCTCGATCTCGCGGAAGCGCGGCTCGCCGTGCTCGGCGAAGATCTCGGGGATCGGACCGTGCGCCTTCGCGATCAGGCTGTCGGTGTCGCGGAAGCGCCGGCCGAGGGCCTTCGCGAGCCGTCGTCCGATGCTCGATTTGCCGGCCCCCATGGGGCCGACGAGCACGACGGCCGGAGCGGGTCCGCCCGCCGCGTCGGCAGCCGGATCAGAGGGCGAGGTCATGTGCGAGGTCGACGGGCTCCGACGACGTCCGCAGGCTCTCGGCGATCGACTCTACGTACGACGTCAGGTTGCGGCGGGTCTCGGCGACCGAGTCGCCGCCGAACTTCTCGAGCACGACGTCGGCGAGCGTGATCGCGACCATCGCCTCCGCCACGACGCCCGCGGCGGGCACGGCGCACACGTCCGAGCGCTGGTGGTGGGCCGACGCCGTGTCGCCGGTCGCGACGTCCACGGTTCGCAGCGCGTGGGGAACCGTCGCGATGGGCTTCATGCCGGCGCGCACGCGCAGCACGGTGCCGGTCGACATGCCGCCCTCGGTGCCGCCCGCGCGGTCGGTGCCGCGCGCGATGCCGGCCTCGGTCGCGAACAGCTCGTCGTGCGCCTGCGAGCCGCGGCGGCGCGTGGTCTCGAAGCCGTCGCCGACCTCGACGCCCTTGATCGCCTGGATGCTCATGAGCGCCTGGGCCAGCTTGCCGTCGAGGCGGCGGTCCCAGTGCACGTGCGAGCCGAGCCCCGGGGGCAGGCCGTACGCGAGCACCTCGACGATGCCGCCGAGGGTGTCGCCGTCCTTGCGCGCGGCGTCGACCTCCTCGACCATGCGGGCCGACGTCTCGGCGTCGAAGCAGCGCAGCGGATCCGCGTCGAGCGCCGCGACGTCATCGGGCGTGGGCAGAGCGGCGCCGTCCGGCACGCGCACGGGCCCGATCGACAGCGTGTGGCTGACGAGGCGGATGCCCAGCTCCGACAGGAACGCGCGCGCCACAGCGCCGAGGGCGACGCGCGCGGCGGTCTCGCGGGCGCTCGCGCGCTCGAGGATGGGGCGGGCCTCGTCGAAGCCATACTTCTGCATGCCGACGAGGTCGGCGTGGCCCGGGCGCGGGCGCGTCAGCGCGGCGCCGCGGCCGCGCGACTTCTCGGTCAGCTCGACCGGCTCGGCGCTCATGACCTCGGTCCACTTCGGCCACTCGGTGTTGCCGATGCGCAGCGCGATGGGGCTGCCGAGCGTGAGCCCGTGCCGCACGCCGCCGGAGATGGTGAGCTCGTCCTGCTCGAACTTCATGCGCGATCCGCGGCCATAGCCCAGCTTGCGGCGCTGGAGGTCGGCCTGGATGTCGGCGGCCAGCAGGGGCACTCCCGCGGGGAGGCCCTCCATGACGGCGATCAGTTCGGGGCCGTGCGATTCGCCGGCCGTGAGCACGCGGAGCATGCCCCTAGTCTCCCATGAGCGCGGAGCGCATTTCGGCACGCACCTCGTCCTCGGACGGCAGGGGCGCCTCGACAGAGCCGGTCGCGAAGATCCGCACCTGCAGCACGGCCTGGTGCAGCAGCATCCCGTGCCCGGGGATCGCCGCGCCGTCGGTCCACCGCGCCGCGAGGTGCGACGGCCACGGGTGGTAGGCCACGTCGAACAGCGGCCCGCCCGGCATGGCGATCGCTTCGGCGTGCGCCTCGGGCAGCTCGGCGCCGCCCGGCAGCGCGCTGATCGTGAGGTCGACGGCCGGATGCGGCCCGCCGAACGGCTCGACCGTGACCGCGAGCCCCATGCGCTCCCCCAGCGCGACGAGCGACGCGGCCCGTTCGGGCCGGCGCGAGACGATGGAGCCCGTCCGGGCGCCGAGCTCGGCCGCGGCGACCAGGGCCGATGCCGACGTCGCTCCGGCCCCGACGATGCGCACCGAGCCGAGCGCGGCGATCGACGCGTCCCCGAGGGCCGCGACGATGCCGCCCACGTCGGTGTTGAACCCGATGGGCGCATCCGAGGGCGCGCCGTGCGGCCGGGCGACGTCCGCGCCCGGAAGCAGCAGCGTGTTGACCGCGCCCGTCAGCTCGGCGCGGCGGTCGCGCCATCCGCTCGCCGCCCACGCGTGCTCCTTGAGCGGCATGGTCACGGCCAGCCCGCGCCACGAGTCGTCGAGCGAGGCGAGCGTGTGGTCGAAGGCGTCGGCGGGCACCCGGACGCGCTCGAACGTCCAGTCCAGGCCGAGCCGCGCGTAGGCGGCGCCGTGCAGCTGCGGCGAGCGGCTGTGCGCGATCGGGTCGCCCCAGACCGCGAGGCGGGTGGATCCGGTCACGTCAGCAGCCCGAGTCCGGGTTCGCCTCGCACCATGCGTGCCACTGCTCGATGGCCCGCTCGTGCTCGCCCAGCGTCTCGCTGAACACCGTCTCGCCCGTGTCGAGGTTGACCGTCACGAAGTACTGCCACGGACCGTCGACCGGGTTCATGGCGGCGTCGATCGCGAGGTCGCCGGGGTTGGCGATCGGCCCGACGGGCAGCCCGGGGTGCACATAGGTGTTCCACGGGTTGTCGTCCCGCAGCGCCTCCTCCGAGCTGCTCACGGTGCCGTCGTGCATCTCGCCGTAGCCGTACTGCGCGGTGGAGTCCATCTGCAGCAGGCCGTCGGTGTCCGAGATCGACTCGTCGAGGCGGTTGTAGATCACGCGGGAGACCTTGTAGAAGTCGTCCTCGAAGCGCGCCTCGCGCTGGATGATCGACGCGACCGTCAGGATGCGCTGCTCCTCCCCCGCGGGCACGCCCGCCGACGCGAGCGACTCGCGCGTGCGCTCGACCATGGTGCGCACGACGTCCTCGGCCGTGACTCCCGGGTCGAACGTGTAGTACGCGGGGAACAGCCAGCCCTCGAGGCTGTCGGCGGCGACGTCGTAGGCGGCGGGGTCCTCGACGGCGGCCTGCAGCTCATCGAGCGGCATCGCGAGGCCGGCGGCGGCCGCCTCCAGCGTCGCGTCGACCGTGAGCCCCTCCGGCACCGCGAAGGCGTTCTCGAGCTTGTTTGCGGGGTCCTCGATCGCGGCCAGCGCCGCCTCGGAGGTCATCTTCTGCTGCAGCCGGTAGGCGCCCGGGTAGAACGGCTGGGCGGGATCGTTCTCGACCAGGTAGTCGTAGAACGACGTCGGCTTGAGCGTGACCCCCGCGTCGTACAGCTTCTGCGAGATGATCTCGCCGCCGTCGCCCTCCTCGATCGTGACCACGGCCTCGCCCGTCGCCTCGCCGGGCTCGTAGTCGGACGGGCCGTCCCAGCCCAGGAACGCCGCGATCCGTCCGCCGTAAGTGTTCGCCACCCAGAACCCGCCCGCGGTGAGCCCGCCGGCGATGATCGCGAAGACGATCAGCGCGACGAGGCAGCCCCGCCCCCGCTTCTTCGGCTTGGTGTCGACCATGTTCTCGGGGACGAACAGGTCCTCGAGAGACGCCGGCAGCTGCGCGTCCGGGGCCGGCTCGCTCTCCTCGCGCGCCGCCGTCTCGGCGAGCGTCGCGGGACGCGTCCGCTCCGACGGCGCGGGCGCCGGGTCGGCGGGCGCCGCATCCGCGGCCGACGGACCGACCGCCGCGGGCGTCCCCTCTCCCGGCGCCGCCGGCTCCTGGGGGGCGCTCCCGCCGAGCCGCGCCTGGCGGCGGGTCAGCGGGGTGCTCTGGTCGCTCGAGGGATCGGTCATGGGCGGTGTCTACTCCTCCGGGTGGCCGGCCGGGCTGCCGGCGGCCGCCCCGGTGCGCTTCTCGCTGTCGATGGCGTGCTGGAGCAGCACCACCGCGGCGACCTGATCGACAATGCTACGAGACCCCTTCTGGGATCGTCCGGACTGACGCAGCGCCGTGTGTGCGCTCACGGTGCTGAGCCGCTCGTCCACGAGCCGGACGGGTGCCTGCTGCGCGGCCGCCAGCTGCGCGGCGAACTCGCGGGCGTCGGCGGTCGAGGGCGTGTCCTCGCCGCGCATGTTGAGCGGCAGGCCGACGACGATCTCGAGCGGCTCGTACTCGACCGCCAGCTCCACCAGGCGCGCGATCGACCGCTCATCGCGCGGCACGGTCTCGACCGGCACGGCCAGCATGCCGTCGGGATCGCTGCGCGCCACGCCGATCCGGGCCCGGCCGACGTCAACGCCGAGACGCACCCCGCGCCGGAACCCGCTCATGAGCGGGCTCCGGCGATCCGGGCGGATCCGGTCATGCGGCCTGAAGGGCCGCGCGGACCGCGTCGAGCGCCGCGGGCTCCGCCGAGGCATCTACGCCGGCGCCCTGCGCCATGTCGTCGCGCCCGCCGCCGCGTCCGCCCAGCTTCTCGAGCGCGACCTTGACCAGCGCGCCGGCCTTGGCGCCGGCGGCGCGGGCGGCCTCGTTGGTCGCGACGATCGCGAGCACCTTGTCGCCGGCCGTGCCGGTCAGGACGACCACGCCGGCATCGGAGCCGAGGCGCTCGCGCACCGACGTGGCGAGGCTGCGCAGGTCGTCGGCCGATCCGACGGCGCCGACCGACTGCGCGACCAGGTTCACGGCGCCCGCGCGCTGCGCGGTCTGGGCGAGCGCGGGTACGCGGTCGGCGAGCGCACGGGCCTCGTACGCCGCGATCTTCTTCTCCGCCGCCTTCAGGCTTGCGGTGAGCTCCGCGATCCGGGCCGGCAGCTGGTCCTTGGGCGCCTTGAGCGACGCGGACAGCTCCGCGACGAGGGCGCGCTCGGCGGTCAGCTCGCGGAACGCATCGAGACCCACGAGGGCCTCCACGCGGCGGTTGGAGGCGCCGACCGACGACTCGCCGATCAGGCTGATGAGCCCGATCTCGGCGCTCGCGGACACGTGCGTGCCACCGCAGAGCTCGCGCGACCACGGGCCGCCGATGTCGACCATGCGGACCTTCTCGCCGTACTTCTCGCCGAACAGCGCCATGGCGCCCGCGGCCTTCGCCTCGTCGAGCGACACCACGCGCGTCGTGACCTCGAGGTTGTCGCGGACCGCGTTGTTGGCGATCTCCTCGATCTCCGAGCGGGTCTCGGGGCTCAGGGCCTGGCCCCACGTGAAGTCGAAGCGCAGGTAGCCGGCGCGGTTGAGCGAGCCCGCCTGCGTCGCGCCCTTGCCCAGCGTGTCGCGGAGCGCGGCGTGCACCAGGTGCGTGGCCGAGTGTGCCTGCTGCGCCGAGCGGCGGTTGGCGGCGTCCACGATCGTGGTGGCGGGCTGGTCGACGCCCACCTCGCCCCGCGTGACCTCGACCGTGTGGCTGACGAGGCCCGGCACAGGGCGCTGCACGTCGAGCACCTCGAGCTCGTAGCCGGGGCCGACGATCGTGCCCTTGTCCGCGACCTGGCCGCCCGACTCCGCGTAGAGCGCGGTCTCGGCGAGGATGACCTCGGCGATCTGGCCCTCGGTCGCGCGTCCGGCCGACACGCCGTCGACCAGCACGCCGAGCACGCGCGTCTCGGTCTCGAGGTCGGTGTAGCCCGTGAAGACGGTCTCGCCGAACGCGCGGAACTCGCGGTACACGCTGACGTCCGCGAGCGCGCGCTTGCGCGAGCGGGCGTCCGCCTTGGCGCGCTGCTTCTGCTCCTGCATGAGGGAGTCGAAGCCCGCGCGGTCGACGCCGAGCCCGGCCTCCTCGGCGATCTCGAGGGTCAGGTCGATCGGGAACCCGTACGTGTCGTGCAGCAGGAACGCCTGGTCGCCCGCGAGCGTGGCGCCGCCCTCGGCCTTGGTCTTGGCGACCGCGGTGTCGAGGATGGTAGACCCCGACGACAGCGTCCGCAGGAAGGTCTCCTCCTCGGCGAACGCGTACGACGAGATGCGCTGCCAGTCGGCCTCGACGACCGGGTAGGCGTCCTTCATGGCGTCGCGCGACGCCTCGAACAGCGCGGGGAACGTCGCCTCCTCGACGCCGAGCAGGCGCATGGCGCGCACGCTGCGACGCATCAGGCGGCGCAGGATGTAGCCGCGGCCCTCGTTCGACGGCGTCACGCCGTCCGACAGCAGCATGAGCGACGAGCGGACGTGGTCGGCGATGATGCGGAAGCGCACGTCGTCCTCGTGCACGGCGCCGTAGCGGCGGCCCGACAGCTCCGAGGCGCGGTCCAGCACCGGGCGGACCTGGTCCGTCTCGTACATGTTCTCGACGCCCTGCTTCAGGAACGCGACGCGCTCGAGCCCCATGCCCGTGTCGATGTTCTTCGCGGGCAGCTCGCCCACGATGTCGAACTCGGTCTTCGAACGGACGTTCTCGATCGCGTTCTGCATGAACACGAGGTTCCAGATCTCGAGGAAGCGGCTGTCGTCGACCGCCGGGCCGCCCTCGGCGCCGTAGGCGGGACCGCGGTCGAAGTAGATCTCCGAGCAGGGGCCGGCGGGGCCGGGCTGACCGGTCGTCCAGAAGTTGTCCGCGCGGCCCATCCGCTGGATGCGGTCGGCCGGCAGGCCCGCGACCTTCTGCCACAGCGCGGCGGCCTCGTCGTCGTCCTCGTACACCGTGACCCAGAGGTCGCGCTCGGCGAAGCCCAGGCCGCCGTCGGCCTCCGAGGAGGTCAGCAGCTCCCAGGCGTACGCGATCGCGCCCTCCTTGAAGTAGTCGCCGAACGACCAGTTGCCGAGCATCTGGAAGAACGTGCCGTGGCGGGCGGTCTTGCCGACCTCCTCGATATCGTTCGTGCGGATGCACTTCTGCACGTCGGCGGCGCGCGGGTACGGCGCGGGCACCACTCCCGTGAGGTACGGGATGAACGGCACCATGCCGGCGATCGTGAACATGATCGACGGGTCGTCGCTCACGAGCGAGGCCGACGGCACGATGGTGTGGTCGTTCTTCTCGAAGTAGTCGAGGTAGCGCTGCGCGATCTCCGCGGTCTTCATCTGGGGTGCTTCGTCCTTGACTGAGGGGTGCCGCGGGGCCCGGGATCGGGCGTGCGGCCGTGCATGCGGGAGCGGCCGCCTCGGGACGGCAGCCGGCGAGGAGCGGGGGTCAGGCGGCCGGCAGGTCGCCCGCCGACGACCGGCGCGCCTCCTCGGTGCGGTACGCCTCGCCGATGCGCTCGACGAACTCGTCGATGCGCGCGTCGATGTCGGCCAGCACCTCGGCCCCGCGCGGGTCCTTGTTCAGGAAGTGGGCCGCGACGAAGCCGCCGACGATGCCGAGCAGGAACCACAGCACGTTCTTCATGTCACCCATCCTCCGGTCGGTCGCCGCGGGACGCGGCGTCGTTCCATCGTAGACGGATCGCGGGCCCGAGACGGCGAGAGGGCGCCGGGGCCGAGGCCCCGACGCCCTCTCGGACGACACGCTGGATCAGCGGGCGGCGTAGTACTCGACGACGAGCTGCACGTCACACGTGACGGGCACCTCGGCGCGCTTCGGGCGACGCACGAGCTTCGCCTGGAGCTTGTCGAGCTCGACCTCGAGGTAGCCCGGGACGTTCGGGAGGACCTCGGCGTGACCGCCGGCGGCCGCGACCTGGAAGGGCTCGAGGCCCTCGCTCTTGGCCTTGACCTCGATGGTCTGGCCCGGCTTCACGCGGAACGACGGGCGGTCCACGATCTTGCCGTCGACGAGGATGTGGCGGTGCACCACGAACTGACGGGCCTGCGCGGTGGTGCGGGCGAAGCCCGAGCGCAGCACGAGCGCGTCGAGGCGCATCTCGAGGAGCTCGACCAGGTTCTCACCGGTCAGGCCCTCGGTGCGGCGCGCCTCGTTGAACGCGATGCGGAGCTGCTTCTCGCGGATGCCGTACTGCTCGCGCAGACGCTGCTTCTCGCGCAGACGGACGGCGTAGTCGCTGTCGGCCTTGCGCTTGGTGCGGCCGTGCTGGCCGGGGCCGTACGGGCGCTTCTCGAGGTAGCGGGCGGCCTTGGGCGTCAGCGCGATGCCCAGGGCGCGGGAGAGGCGGACCTTGCGGCGGTCCTGCGACTTGGTGGTCATGATTTCCTTTCACGAGGCCGCGACTGTCGCGACGCTCGGACGTACAGTCCCGCTTCATCCGGTCACAGGCGTACGTCTACCCGCCTGGGGGATGTGCGAAGAGGGATGTGCCCCGATTTCAGAGCCGATCAAGCTTACCAGACCGGGCCCGTCGCCTCAGGCGTCGAGGATGCGGCGCAGCCGCTCCAGGCGCGCGGCGATGTCGCGCTCCGCCCCGTGCTGCTTCGGCTCGTAGTACCGCCGCCCCTGCAGCTCGTCGGGCAGGTACTGCTGGGGCACCACGCCGAGGTCGTGGTCATGAGGGTAGACGTAGCCGCGGCCGTGCCCGAGCCGCTTGGCACCGGGATAGTGCGCGTCGCGCAGATGCTTGGGCACGGGCCCCATCCGGCCCGCCTTGACGTCGGCGACCGCCGCGTTGATGGCGTTGTAGGCGGCGTTCGACTTCGCCGCGGTGGCGAGGTAGGCGGTGGCCTCCGCGAGCGGGATGCGCCCCTCGGGCATCCCGATGAAGGCGACGGCGTCGGCCGCCGCGACCGCGATCTGCAGCGCATGCGGGTCGGCGAGCCCGATGTCCTCGGCGGCGGAGATCACGAGTCGGCGCGCGATGAAGCGCGGATCCTCCCCCGCCTCCACCATGCGCGCCAGGTAGTGCATGGCCGCGTCGACGTCGGACCCCCTGATCGACTTGATGAAGGCGCTGATGACGTCGTAGTGCTCGTCGCCCTGGCGGTCGTAGCGCAGGAGCGCGCGGTCGACCGCCTGCGCCACGTGCTCGGCCGTGACGGCCGGTGCGCCGTCGCTCTCCTCCGGCGCTTCCGACACCGCCACGCCCGCGCTGGCCTCGAGCGCCGTGAGCGCGCGCCGCGCGTCGCCGGACGCCAGCCGGATGAGGGCGGCGCGCGCCTCGGGCGTGAGCAGGATCTCGCCCGCGAGCCCCCGGAGATCCTCGACCGCGCGGTCGATGAGCAGACCGAGGTCGTCGTCCGTGAGGGGCTGCAAGGTGAGGAGCAGGGAGCGCGACAGGAGCGGCGAGATGACCGAGAACGAGGGGTTCTCGGTCGTCGCGGCGATCAGGATGACCCAGCCGTTCTCGACGCCCGGCAGGAGCGCGTCCTGCTGCGCCTTCGTGAAACGGTGGATCTCGTCGAGGAACAGGATGGTGGACTGGCCGTACAGGTCGCGCTGGTTAAGGGCCTCCTGCATCACCTCGCGCACGTCCTTGACGCCGGCCGTGATCGCGGAGAGCTCGACGAAGCGGCGCCCCGACGAGCGGGCTATGGCCTGGGCGAGCGTGGTCTTGCCCGTACCGGGCGGGCCCCAGAGGATCACCGACACCGTGCCGGGAGCCTGCGCATCCGGGTCCGCGAGCGCGACGATCGGCGAGCCGGGACGGAGCAGGTGCGCCTGGCCCGCGACCTCGTCGAGCGACACGGGCCGCATGCGGACGGCGAGCGGCGTCTGGGCGCGACCCGCCCCGCCGAGCGTGGATGCGCCGCCTGACGAGATCATCCGACCAGCGTATCCGCGGCCGACGACACGGGACGCGGACGGATTCCGCGGAACGCCGCAGCGATTTCGGCCCGGGCGCGCCGGATGCGTAGGCTCGTTCCCGCTCAGCTTGGGGCGCCGTCCGCGGACGGCGCCGGACGTCGAGAGGATTCGTTGCCATGGCGGCAGGCGGCAGGGGCTCCGCGAAGGAGCGTGCGGAGCGCGAGGCGCGCGAGCGGGCGCGGCGCTACGAGGCGCGCGTGCAGCTCCACGAGCAGCAGCGCCGCCGGCGGCGTCGCGACAACGTGGTCGCCACGATCGCGGCCGCGCTGATCGTCGGCGCCGCCGTGGGCGGGCAGGCGCTGTTCTACGGCGTGGGCCCGGGAGCCGTCGCGCCGTCGCCGACGGCCCCGGTCACGACGCCGGGTCCCACCGCCATTCCCGCGCCGACCGGCACGCCCGCTCCGGCCGAGACCCCCGCGCCGACCGAGACGCCCGCGGGCTGACCCCGGCCCGCCGTCCGGGCGCGTACTAGGCTGGGGCGCGTCCTGTCCCCTCCCGCGGCCACCGCGCAAGGAGCCTCCCCGTGACGAGCCCCGATCACACCCCCGCTGACGACACGACCCCGGCCGGCGACGCCGCCCCGGAGGTCGCCGAGACCGCGCCCGACGGCGCTCAGGAGCCGGCAGCCGCCGACGACGCCCAGGAGCCCGCTGCCGCCGACGCCCCGGCCGACGCCGATGCCGTGCCGGCGGATGACGCCGCTCAGCCCGAAGCCGAGGCAGCAGAGACCGAGGCCGCGCCCGCCGAGCCCGAGGCGGAGGCAGCCGAGACCGCCGACGCCGACGCGCCCGCGGAGGCGCCCGCCCCGGCGCCCGCGACGCCGGGTCCCGTGCCTCGCCCGCCGGCGGCGACCGCGGCGCCCGCCGCCGACACGACCGAGTGGGGTCGCGTGGACGAGGCCGGCGTGGTGTCGGTGCGCGAGGGCGACGACTGGCGCGTGGTCGGCGAGTACCCCGACGGCACGCCCGACGAGGCCCTGGCCTACTACCGCCGCAAGTTCGACGACCTCGCGCTGCGCGTGCGCACGCTCGAGCAGCGCCGCCTCGCCGGCGGCGCCTCCGCGGCCGACCTGCGCGGCCAGGCCAAGAAGCTCAAGGAGGAGGTCGTGGGCGCCGCGGCGGTCGGCGACCTCGCCGGGCTGGCCGAGCGGCTCGACGCGCTGACCGGCACGCTGGCCGAGGCCAGCGCCGAGGAGGCGGCCGCGCACCGCGCGGCTGTCGAGGAGGCGATCGCGCACCGCACGTCGATCGTGGAGCGCGTGGAGGCCCTCGCGGCGCGCGACCCCAAGTCGATCCAGTGGAAGCAGGCCACGGCCGAGCTCACGGCGGCGTTCGAGGAGTGGCAGCAGCACCAGCAGACCGGTCCCCGGCTGCCCAAGTCGACGGGTCAGGCGCTGTGGAAGCGCTTCCGGGACGCGCGCTCGACCGTCGAGCGCCACCGCCGCGCGTTCTTCGCGGAGCTCGACGAGACCCACAAGGCCGCCCGCGACCGCAAGACGCGCATCATCGAGCGTGCCGAGGCGCTGGCCTCCAAGGGCGAGGACGGCATCCCCGCCTACCGGGCGCTGCTGGACGAGTGGAAGGCCGCCGGCCGCGCCGGACGCAAGGTCGACGACGCGCTGTGGGCGCGGTTCAAGGCCGCGGGCGACGCCCTGTACTCGGCCCGCGCCGAGCGCGACGCCGCCGAGCAGGCGGAGTCCGCCCCGCGCATCGAGGCGCGCAAGGCCCTCCTCGAGGAGGCGAAGGCGGTCGCCGACACCGCGGACCTGACCAAGGCGCGCCAGCTGCTCACGAGCATCCAGCGCCGCTGGGACGAGGTCGGCCGGATCTTCCCGCGCGACACCGAGCGCGCGCTCGACGACCAGCTGCGCCGCATCGAGAACGACCTCCGCGCCCGCGAGGAGGTCGACTGGAAGCGCAACAACCCCGAGACCAAGGCGCGCGCCAACGAGGCGACCCGCCAGCTCGAGGAGGCCATCGCCAAGCTCGAGACCGAGCTCGCCGACGCGCAGGCGAAGGGCGACAAGAAGGCCGAGTCGGCCGCGCGCGAGGCGCTCGACGCCCGCCGCGCCTGGCTCAAGGCCATCGGCGGCTGAGCCCGCGAGGGTCACAGGGGCGCGCCGCCCGCGGTTATCCACACCGCGGCGGCGCGCCCCTCGCGTTTCGCGGCACACTGCCGCCATGACGTACGCCCGCTTCGACCACGACGGCCTCTCCCCCGCCGAGCTGTCCGCCGCGCGGCTGGACGGCGAGCTGGTCGCCGTCGGCGACGCCTACGTGCCCGCCGATGCGCTCGAGACGCCGGCCCTGCGCGCCGCCACGCTCCGCGGCATCCTCGGCGGGAGCCTCGTCGCGATCGGGCTGACGGCCGCGTGGGTCCACGGCGCATCCGGCGTGCCGCCTCGCGTGCACCACGTGCAGCGCACGGCCGCGCGCGGCGTCGCGCGACCCGTGGACCGGCGGATCCGGTTCCGCGACACCCCCATCGCGGTCGAGGACACGGTGCTGCTCGGCGGGGTGCGGGTCTCCGACCCCGCCCGCACGCTGGTCGACCTCGTGCGCGAGTTCGACGATCCGGACTCGGCCGCCGCGGCGCGGCGACTCGCGACGCCGCCGCTGATCGAGCAGGCGCTCGCCTGGATCGACGCGCACCGCCGCTTCGGCGGCCGGCGCCCGGCCGCGGAGATCCTGCGGTCGCTGCGGGGCGGACCCGCTAGGACGACGTGACGCGGTAGACGTCGTACACGGCGTCGATGCGCCGCACCGCGTTGAGCACGCGGTCCAGGTGCACGGCGTCGCCCATCTCGAACACGAAGCGGCTCAGCGCCAGGCGCTCCTTCGTGGTCGACACGGTCGCCGACAGGATGTTCACGTGGTGCTCCGTGAGCACGCGCGTGACGTCCGACAGCAGGCCGGCGCGATCCAGCGCCTCGACCTGGATCTGCACCAGGAACACGCTCTTGGTCGTCGGCGCCCAGGTCACGTCGATCATGCGGGCGGGGTCGGAGCGGAGGGACGCCACGTTCGTGCAGTCCGCGCGGTGCACCGAGACGCCGCTGCCGCGCGTGATGAAGCCGACGATCTGGTCGCCCGGGACGGGCGTGCAGCACTTCGCGAGCTTGACCAGGATGTCGTCGGCGCCGCGCACCAGCACGCCCGAGTCGCCGCCGCGCGGGCGGCGCTGGCTGACGGTCGGCGGAAGCTCGACCTGCTCGGTCGACGACTCCTCGCTGGTCTGCACGAGGGACGCGACCTTCTCGAGCACCGACTGCGTCGAGACGTGGCCCTCGCCCACCGCGGCGTAGAGCGCGGAGACGTCCTCGTAGTGCATGAGGTCGGCCACGTCCTGGAGCGAGTCCTTCAGGCGCTGCAGCGGCAGGTGGTGGCGGCGCATCGCGCGCGCGATCGCATCCTTGCCCTGCTCGATCGCCTCGTCGCGGCGCTCCTTCGTGAACCAGCCGCGGATCTTGTTGCGCGCACGCGTGCTCTTGACGAAAGTGAGCCAGTCCTGGCTGGGGCTCGCATCGGGGTTCTTCGACGTGAACACCTCGACCACGTCGCCCGAGTTCAGCGTCGACTCGAGCGGCACGAGGCGGCCGTTGACCTTGGCGCCCATCGTGCGGTGGCCGATCTCGGTGTGCACGGCGTACGCGAAGTCGACCGGGGTCGCGCCCGCGGGCAGTCCGATGACCTTGCCCTTGGGGGTGAAGACGTAGACGTCCTTGGCGCCGATCTCGAACCGCAGCGAGTCGAGGAACTCGCCCGGGTCCTTGGTCTCCGACTCCCAGTCCGAGATCCGCGCGAGCCACGCCATGTCCGTGTCGAGCGCCTTGGGGTCGGCCTTGCCCCCCGCCATGCGCTCCTTGTACTTCCAGTGCGCGGCGACGCCGAACTCCGCCTGCTGATGCATCTCCTGCGTGCGGATCTGGATCTCGACCGTGCGGCCCCCCGGGCCGATCACGGTCGTATGCAGCGACCGGTAGAGGTTGAACTTCGGCGTCGCGATGTAGTCCTTGAAACGGCCCGGCAGCGGGCGCCAGCGCGCGTGGATCGAGCCGAGCACCGCGTAGCAGTCGCGCACGGTGCCGACGATCACGCGGATGCCGATCAGGTCGTAGATGTCGTCGAACTCGCGACCGCGGACGACCATCTTCTGATAGACGGAGTACAGCTGCTTCGGGCGGCCGACGACCGTGCCGCGGATGCGCAGCTCGTGCAGGTCGCGGTTCACGTCGTCGATGACGTTCTGCACGTACTGCTCGCGCTGCGGCGTGCGCTGCTTCACGAGGCTGTCGATCTCGTTGTAGATCTTCGGGTGCAGCACCGCGAACGAGAGGTCCTCGAGCTCCGACTTGATGGTCTGGATGCCGAGGCGGTGCGCGAGCGGCGCGTAGATCTCGAGCGTCTCGGTGGCCTTCTTCTTGGCCTTCTCGGGAGGCACGAAGCCCCACGTGCGCGCGTTGTGCAGCCGGTCGGCGAGCTTGATCACGAGCACGCGGATGTCCTTGGACATCGCGACGATCATCTTGCGGACCGTCTCGGCCTGCGCGCTCTCGCCGTACTTGACCTTGTCGAGCTTCGTGACGCCGTCGACCAGCAGCGCGACCTCGTCGCCGAACTCGGCCCGCAGCTCCTCGAGCGGGTAGCCCGTGTCCTCGACCGTGTCGTGCAGCAGCGCCGCGGCGATCGCGCGCGGGCCCAGCCCGAGCTCGGCGAGGATCTGCGCGACCGCGAGCGGATGCGTGATGTACGGCTCGCCGCTCTGGCGCTTCTGGCCGCGATGCTTCTCGTCGGCGACCGCGTACGCCCGCTCGACGATCGCCATGTCGCCGCGCGGGTGGTTGAGCCGCACGGTGTTGATGAGGCGCGTGAGGTCCGCGTGACGGGCCGCGCGCGAGAAAATGCGCGGCACGAGGCGCCGCAGGCTCGGGGCCTGGGACGTCACCGAATCGGCCATGCTGCGCCTCCTCCCACCCGGTGATGCGGATTCGAACATCCTACGCCCGGGCGCGGACGGCTCAGTCCCCCGCACGCGCGGCGAGGACCCGCTCGTCCGCCCGTCGGATCGCCGGCTCGCCCTCGCGGAACAGCGAGTAGAGCGGCGCCGCGACGAACAGCGTGGAGTACGTCGCGACGATGATGCCGACGAAGATCGACAGCGAGATGTCCGACAGCGTCTCGGCGCCCAGCCAGAACGATCCGATGAACAGGATCGCCGCGACCGGCAGCGCGGCCACGACCGACGTGTTGATCGAGCGCACCAGCGTCTGGTTGACCGCGAGGTTCACGGACTCGCCGAACGTGCGTCCCGTCGCCTCGCCGTCGTCCGCCGTGTTCTCGCGGATCTTGTCGAACACGACCGTGGTGTCGTAGAGCGAGTACGCGAGGATCGTCAGGAAGCCGATGACCGCGGCGGGCGAGATCTCGAAGCCGCACAGCGAGTAGATGCCGATCGTGATGATCAGCACGTCGACCAGGCCCACGATCGCGGCGGCGGACATCTTCCACGTGCGGAAGTAGATCGCCAGGATCAGGAAGGTCAGCGCCAGGAAGATCGCGAGACCCCAGAGCGACTGCCGCGTGACGTCCGCGCCCCAGCTGGGGCCGATGAAGGAGGCGTTGACCTCCTCGGGCGCGACGTCGTAGGCCTCGGCGAGGGCCGTCGTGACCTGCTGCGTCTCGTCGTCCGTGAGCTGCGACGTCTGAACGCGGATGTCGCGGCCGCCGACCGTCGTGACCTTGGTGGTCGTGCCGGGCACGACCTCGTCGATGGTCTCGGTGGCGATCGCCTGGTCGCGCGACTGGGGCGCCGACACGAGGAACTGCGATCCGCCCGTGAACTCCACGGAGAACTCGACGCCGCGCACGAACGGCGCCAGGGCCGACAGCACCACGAGCACGATCGCGAGGACGAACCACGTGCGGCGGCGCCCGACGAACGGGAAGGACACCTTGCCGGTGTAGAGGTCGTTGCCGAACTGGGTGATGGCGCGCATCAGGCGTTGTCCTCCTCGGCGCCGGCGGCGCGCTTGTCCGATGCGGCGGTCGCGGCCGCGAGCTCGGCGGCCTTGCGCTCGGCGATGGTCTGGCGGCGCTCGGCCTCGCCGCGCGAGCGCTTGGCGCGCGCGCCGGTCGCGACCGGCTCGCGGAAGCGGGCGCGGCCGCGGTACACCGCGCCGAGCGCGCTGGGGTCGAGGCCCGACAGCGGGTGGCCCTCGCCGAAGAAGCGTGTGCGCACGAGCAGCTGCATCACGGGGTGCGTGAACATCACGAAGATCAGGATGTCGAGCACGGTCGTCAGGCCCAGCGTGAACGCGAAGCCCTTCACGGTCGCGTCGGCCAGGATGTACAGCACGACGGCCGCCAGCACGTTGATCGACTTCGAGATGTAGATCGTCCGCTTCGCGCGCGCCCAGCCGTCCTCGACCGCGACCGTCACCGCCTTGCCGTCGCGCAGCTCGTCGCGGATGCGCTCGAAGTAGACGATGAACGAGTCCGCCGTGAAGCCGATCGTGACGATCAGACCCGCCACGCCCGCGAGCGACAGGCGGTAGCCGAGGCGCCACGACAGCAGGCACAGCAGGATGTACGTGAGCACCGCCATCACGATGAGCGACGCGATGATCACGAAGCCGAGGGCGCGGTAGCTGACCAGCACAACGAACAGGCCCACGAGCGCCAGGCCGATCAGGCCCGCGATCAGGCCGCTCTGCAGCTGCTGCGAGCCGAGCGTCGCCGAGATGGTGTCGGAGCTGACGACCTCGAAGCTCAGCGGCAGCGCGCCGAACTTGAGCTGGTCGGCGAGCACCTTGGACGTGTCCTGATCGATCCCGCCGCCCGAGATGCTGGGCTGGCCGTTGGTGATCACCGCGTTCATCTGCGGGGCCGAGATGATCGAGCCGTCGAGCACGAACGCGAACTGGCTGCGCGGGTCGCTCGGGTTCTGCTGCCCGATCCCGTAGAGGCGCTGGCTGATCTCGCCGAACGTCTGCGCGCCCTCGTCGTCGAACGTGAGCTGCACGTTCCACTGGCCGTTCTGCGGGTCGACGCCGTTGGTGGCGTCCACGATCGAGTCGCCGGTCATCTCGACCGGTCCCAGGATGTACTTCGCTGTCCCGGCCGTGTCGCACGTGATGAGCGGCTGGTCCGCGGGCGCCGACGACGGGTCGTTGGCGGGGTCGGCGCAGCTGTACGCCAGGAACTCCGCCCACAGGCGGTCGCTCACCCACGCGGCGTCCGACCCGTTCGACGGCTCACCGGTCGGCGTCGCGTTCAGCGACGGGTCCGGGGTCGGATACGGCGTCTCCTCGCCGTCCTCGCCCACGAAGGTGTTGGTCGGGCCCGAGGCGTAGATCACGGCGCGCAGCTCGAGCTGGGCGCTGGCCTGGATGCGCTCGCGCGTCGCCGCGTCCGCCACGCCGGGGATCTGGACGACGATGTTCGACGCGCCCTGGGTCGAGATCTCGGACTCGCCGACGCCCGAGGCGTCGACGCGCTGGCGCATGATCGCCACCGCCTGCGCGAGCTGCTCGGCCGTCGGATCGGCGTCCTCGGTCTGCGCCTCCAGCACGATCTGCGTGCCGCCCTGGAGGTCGAGCGCCAGCTCGGGCACCCAGGTGCCGCCCTTGAGGACGTGGGCGCCCAGAGCATTCGCCCCGAACAGCACCGCGGTGATGACCAGCAGACCGGTCAGGACGCGCCAGGCACGGCGCGCAGGAGAGGATGTCGCCACTGGCGTGTCAGCTTTCTGCAGCGGGGGCGGACGGGAGCGCGGGAGGTCAGGCCTTCTTGTCGTCGCCCGGGAGCTCGTCCGCGTCGGGACGGTCGGCGGCGGGCTTCTGCTCCGGCGTCGCGTCCGGGGTCGTGTCGATCAGCGGCTCGTCGGCCGCCTCGGCGTCCGTGGCGTCGACGACCGCGTCGGCCGTGGCCTCCGGCGCGAGGTCGAGCGCCTGGGTGTGCAGCTCGGCGACGACGCCGCGATCTCGACGCGCGCGGGCTTGGACAGGTCGTCCTTGTCGTACTCGACGAGCGTGCCGAACAGGCCGGAGCGCGTCATGACGCGGGCACCCGGGACCATGAGCTGCGCCTTGCGCTCCTGCTCCTCGCGCATCTTCTGCTGGCGGCGGCGCGAGCTGAAGAACATCCAGATCAGCAGCACGGCCAGGACGACGAGAAGAAGGAGGTTCGGATCCATGGGGCGGGGTGTGCCTTTCACGTCAGCGCACGCACCGTCTTCGGCGCGAGGAGGGGGATTCGGCGGGAGCCCGCCAGACCTTCAGCGATTATAGGTCATCGAATTTCAGCGCCCCGTCCGGGTGCGGCACGCCGAGGTGGGTGTACGCCTCCGGGGTGGCGACACGGCCGCGCGGCGTGCGGCCCATGAAGCCGATGCGCACGAGGTACGGCTCGACCACGCTCTCGACCGTGTCGGGCTCCTCGCCGACGGCGACCGCGAGGGTCGAGAGGCCGACGGGTCCGCCGCGGAAGCGCTTCACGAGAGCGTCGAGCACGGCGCGGTCGAGCCGGTCGAGGCCGATCTCGTCGACGTCGTAGAGGTCCAGCGCGGCGCGCACCTCGTCGATGCGCGGCGTCGACCCGCCCGTGTGGACCAGCGCGTAGTCGCGCACGCGGCGCAGCAGCCGGTTCGCGATGCGAGGCGTGCCGCGCGAGCGGCGGGCGATCTCGGCGCGCTGCCGCTCCTTGAGCTCGACCCCCAGCACCGCCGCCGAGCGGCCGATCACGCGCTCCAGCTCGGCCGGCTCGTAGTACTCGAGGTGGGCCGTGAAGCCGAAGCGGTCGCGGAGCGGGTTCGGGAGCATGCCCGAGCGCGTCGTGGCGCCGACCAGCGTGAACGGCGCGAGATCCAGCGGGATGCTGGTCGCGCCGGCGCCCTTGCCGACCATGATGTCGATCCGGAAGTCCTCCATCGCGAGGTAGAGCATCTCCTCGGCGGAGCGCGCCATCCGGTGGATCTCGTCGATGAAGAGGACCTCGCCCGGCGTGAGGCTCGACAGCAGCGCCGCGAGGTCGCCCGCGTGCTGGATCGCCGGGCCGCTCGAGAGCCGCAGCGGCCGGTCGCTCTCGTGCGCGACGATCATCGCGAGCGTGGTCTTGCCGAGCCCGGGCGGTCCCGCGAGCAGGATGTGGTCCGCGGGGCGCTGCTGGATGCGCGCCGCGTCCAGCAGCAGCTGCAGCTGACCGCGGACCTTCTGCTGGCCCACGAACTCGGCCAGCGACCCGGGGCGCAGCGCGCCCTCGATCGCGAGCTCCGTCTCGTCGATCGGGGCCGGCGTCGTCACGTCGAGGTCGCCGTCAGCCACGGGCCGCTCCCTGCTTGGCGGGGCCCAGCAGGGCCAGCGTCAGGCGCAGCAGGGCCTGGACAGAAGCGCGGTCGGCCTCCGACGCCGCCTCGGCGGCCTGCGCGACCGCGTCGCCGGCCACGCGCTCGGGCCAGCCGAGCCCCGCGACCGCCGTCACGACACGCGTGACGACGTCGTCCGGCACCACCGCCGGCGCCGCGCTCGGTGCCGGCGGGGCGAGCTTCCCCTGCAGCTGCACGACGATCAGCTTGGCGGTCTTCGGTCCGATCCCCGACACCTTGCGGAATGGGCGATCGTCGTCCTCCGCGACCGCCGCCGCGATCTGGTCGACCGTGAGCGCGGACAGCACGCCGAGCGCGGACTTCGGTCCGACGCCCGACACGCTCAGCATCGCGCCGAAGACCTCGAGCTCGTCGCGGCTCGCGAAGCCGAAGAGCGACAGCGAGTCCTCGCGCACGATCAGGCTGGTGTGCAGCGCGAGGGTCTCGCCGACCCGCGCGGTGCGCGCGACATCCGGCGGCACGGCGACCGAGAACCCGACTCCCCCGACCTCGACGATGACGCTGTCGGCGCCGGCGTGCAGGACCGTGCCGCGAAGGGAGGAGATCATGCGACCAGCCTACGTGCGGCTTCGCACCTATGTTCGAGCGACACGCGCGCGTCGCGAGCGCTTCTCGGCGTCGGCCCACGCGCGCTGCGCCGGGGTCAGCGAGGTGTCCGCGGCGTGGGCCTGGGCCGACGCACCCCCGCCCCACGCGTGACACAGCGCAAGCGCGAGCGCGTCCGCCGCATCCGCCGGCTGCGGCAGCGCATCCAGCCGCAGCACGCGCGCGATCATGGTCTGCACCTGCCGCTTGTCGGCCGATCCGTAGCCGGTCACGGCGGCCTTCACCTCGCTCGGCGTGTGGGTCGCGGCGGGGATGCCCCGCTCGGCCGCCAGCATGAGCGCGACGCCGCTGGCCTGGGCCGTGCCGGTCACCGAGTGCAGGTTGTGCTGCGCGAACACGCGCTCGACCGCGACGACGTCGGGCCGGTGCGCGTCGAGCACTGCCCGGATGCCGCGGGCGATGGCCGCGAGCCGCTCGGCGATGGGCATGTCGGGCGACGTGCGCACGACATCGACGTGCACGAGCGACGCGCTGCGGTCGCGCGCCACGTCGACGACGCCGACGCCGCAGCGGGTCAGGCCGGGGTCGATGCCCAGCACACGCAGCGAGCTCACCCGCCCAGCGTAGGCGCGGCATCCGACGCGACCCGCGCGAAGCGCCGCGCAGTTCCGAAGACCGGACGGATGAGGCCACGGCGGCGGCTGCGACCCCACCCTCCTCACCAGCAACACCCATCCGGTTTTCGGAACCGGGCACGGATGATCAGGCGCGCAGTCGATCCGCGTCGCGACGGTACATCGCCGCGTGGCCCCTGAGGTCGTCGCGGCCGGTGGCGCGCGCGTGCTCGTCGGTCCACGCCGCCAGCTCGTCGAGCCGGGGCGAGATCGCGGCCCGGAGGTCCGCGACCGACCACGGGCCGCCGTACGCCTCCACGAGCAATGCGACGCGTTCATCCGGCGAGCCGTGCCGCCCGGGATCGAACCTCTCGGCATCCTCGGCGTACGGCGCGATGCGGTACGCGAGATACGCGACGTCCCAGATCCGCGGCCCCGGCGACGCGAAGTCGAAGTCGATCGCGCCGACCAGGCGCCCGTCGCGCACGATGAGGTTGTAGGGCGCGAAGTCGTTGCGACAGACGACCTCGGCAGGACGGTGCACGGGAGCCCGCCAGGTCAGGGACCGTCTGGTGAGCGGTGCGCCCGCGTCGTGGATCCGGCGCAGGAGCCGCGCCGCATCCCGGAGCGCGTCCCGGCTCCACTGGACGTCGGATCCGGCGAGCACCTCCCCCGGCAGGAACGACAGGATCTCGCGACCGTGCTCGTCGATTCCCCGCACGCGCGGGGTGCCGTCCACGCCCGCTTCCTCGCAGCTGATCAGGAGCGCATGGACCGCGGGCGTCCACGGACCGGTCTCGCGGCGCACCGTGTCCCCGACGCGTACGACGGGCGCGATGTTGCCTCCGCCCAGCGCCTCGCCCTCGCCCACGCGCCCACCGTAGCGTTCCGAACGCCGGACGTATGCGACGACAGCGACGGATGGGACCTCACCCACCTCACGAGCACCACCCATCCGGTTTTCGGAACCGCCGGCGCAGACGACGCCGCCCCACCCGGGATCCGGATGGGGCGGCGTCAGAAGGCGTGGTTACTCATCGTCCTGCTCCAGCTCGGCCTGCACCTCGGGCGAGAGGTCGATGTTGGTGAAGACGTTCTGCACGTCGTCGCTGTCCTCGAGCGCGTCGATCAGCTTGAAGACCTTGCGGGCGGTCTCGGCGTCGACCGGGACCTTGACGTTCGCGACGAACTCGGCGTCGGCCGACTCGTACTCGATCCCGGCGTCCTGCAGCGCCGTGCGGACGGCGACCATGTCGCTCGCCTCGGTCACGATCTCGAAGCCGGACGGGTGCGGCTCGACCTCGAGCGCGCCGGCCTCGAGTGCGGCGAGCATGACGTCGTCCTCGGTCGTCCCCTCGCTCGAGGCGACGATGACGCCCTTGCGCTCGAAGTTGAACGACACGCTGCCCGGATCGGCCATGTTGCCGCCGTTGCGGGTGACGGCCGTGCGGACCTCGGCGGCCGCGCGGTTCTTGTTGTCGGTCAGACACTCGATCAGCATCGCGACGCCGCCCGGGGCGTAGCACTCGTACATGATCGTCGTGTAGTCGACCGACTCGCCGCCGATGCCGGCGCCGCGCTTGATCGCGCGGTCGATGTTGTCCTTCGGGACCGAGGTCTTCTTCGCCTTCAGCACCGCGTCGAACAGCGTCGGGTTGCCCGCCAGGTCGGGGCCGCCGAGCTTCGCCGCGACCTCGATGTTCTTGATGAGCTTCGCCCACGACTTCGCGCGCCTGGCGTCGATGACCGCCTTCTTGTGCTTGGTCGTGGCCCACTTGGAATGCCCGGACATATCTCTCCCGCTCTGCTGACGTGGCCCGAGGGCCTCGGGACATTCTACGAGAACCCGTCGGCCGGCTCGCGGTCGCGACCCTCGCGCGGCGGTGCGAGGATCGAGGGATGAAGATCCTCTCGATCCAGTCGGCGGTCGCGTACGGCCACGTGGGCAACTCGGCCGCGGTGTTCCCGCTGCAGCGCATCGGCGTCGAGGTCCTGCCGGTCTACACCGTGAACTTCTCGAACCACACCGGCTACGGCGCCTGGCGCGGTCCGCTCATCGCGCCGGACGACGTGCGCGAGGTCATCACGGGCATCGAGGAGCGCGGCGCCTTCCCGCGCATCGACGCCGTGCTGTCGGGCTACCAGGGCGGCGAGGGCATCGCGGACGTGATCGTCGACGCGGTCGCCCGCGTCAAGGCCGCGAACCCGGATGCGATCTACGCGTGCGACCCGGTGATGGGCAACGCGAAGTCCGGCTGCTTCGTCGCCCCGGCGATCCCGGATCTGCTGCGCGACAAGGTCGTGCCGGTGGCCGACCTGATCACGCCGAACCAGTTCGAGCTGGGCTACCTGACGGGCACGACCCCGCTCGATCTGGAGTCGACGCTCGCCTCCGTGGACCTGGCCCGCGACATGGGCCCGCGCACCGTCCTCGTCACGAGCGTCGAGCGCCCGGACCGCGAGGACGGCACGATCGAGATGCTCGCGGCCGACGACGCGGGTGCCTGGATCGTCCAGACGCCGCACCTGCCATTCAAGGCGAACGGCTCCGGTGATGTCACCGCCGCGCTGTTCACCGCGCACTACCGGGCGACGGGATCGGCGGCCGAGGCCCTCGCGCGCACCGCGTCCAGCGTTTTCGGGCTGCTGGAGCAGACCCTGGCGTCGGGCGAGCGCGAGCTGCAGCTCGTCGAGGCGCAGGAGCACTACGCGAACCCGCGCCTGGAGTTCGAGGCGCGCCAGGTGCGCTGATCCGTGTCTCACTTCGGGCCGGAATCCGCCTGGGATTCCGGCCCGAAGTGAGACATGCGAGTGGGACGTCAGGCCGCCGCGGCGACCTTGTCGAGGAACCGGCGGTGGAACCGGAGCTCCCCCGTCGCCTCGGGATGGAACGAGGTGCCGAGCAGCGCGCCCTGCTCCACCGCGACCACGCGCCCGTCGGGCAGCGCAGCGAGCGCAGACGCGGCGCCGAGCTCCTCGACGACGGGGGCTCGGATGAACGCCGCGCGCACCGGCGGCTCCCCCAGCACGGGCACGTCGAGGTCGGTCTCGAACGACTCCACCTGACCGCCGAACGCGTTGCGGCGGACCGTGACGTCGAGACCGCCGAAGGTCTCCTGACCTTCGATCGCGCCGTGGATCCGGTCGGCCAGCAGGATCAGCCCGGCGCACGTCCCGTAGACCGGCAGGCCGCGGGCGATCGCGTCGCGGATGGGCTGCTGCAGGTCGAATGCGCGCGCGAGCTTGTCGATCACGCTCGACTCGCCGCCTGGCAGCACGAGGCCGTCGACCTCGGCGAGCTCCGACGGCCGGCGCACGAGGGTCACCCGCGCGCCGAGCTCCTCCAGCACCCGGGCGTGCTCGCGGACGTCGCCCTGCAGGGCGAGCACGCCCACGCGCGGGGCCGCCATCGTCACCAGCCGCGCTCGGCCAGGCGGTGCGGCGCGGGCAGGTCGGCGACGTTGATGCCGACCATGGCCTCGCCCAGGCCGCGGGACACCTCGGCGATCACGGACGGGTCGTCGTGGAACGTCGTGGCCTTGACGATCGCCGCGGCGCGCTTGGCCGGGTCGCCCGACTTGAAGATGCCCGAGCCGACGAACACGCCGTCCGCGCCGAGCTGCATCATCATGGCCGCGTCGGCCGGGGTGGCCACGCCGCCCGCGGTGAACAGCACGACCGGCAGCTTGCCCGTCTCGGCCACCTCGGCGACCAGCTCGTAGGGCGCCTGCAGCTCCTTGGCGGCCACGTACAGCTCGTCCTTCGTGAGCGACCGCAGGCGGTTGATCTCGCCCGTGATGGTCCGGATGTGCTTGGTCGCCTCGGACACGTCGCCCGTGCCCGCCTCGCCCTTCGAGCGGATCATGGCGGCGCCCTCCGTGATGCGGCGCAGCGCCTCGCCCAGGTTGGTCGCGCCGCATACGAACGGCACCGTGAAGGGCCACTTGTCGATGTGGTTCACGTAGTCGGCCGGCGAGAGCACCTCGGACTCGTCGATGTAGTCGACGCCGAGCTGCTGCAGCACCTGGGCCTCGACGAAGTGGCCGATGCGGGCCTTCGCCATGACCGGGATCGAGACGGCCTCGATGATGCCGTCGATCATGTCGGGGTCGCTCATGCGGGAGACACCGCCCTGGGCCCGGATGTCGGCGGGCACGCGCTCGAGCGCCATGACGGCGACGGCGCCGGCGTCCTCGGCGATGCGGGCCTGCTCGGGCGTGACGACGTCCATGATGACGCCGCCCTTCAGCATCTCCGCGAGGCCGCGCTTGACGCGGCCGGTGCCCGTGGTCGGGTTCGACGCCGTGGGGTTCGACATGGGATCTCCTGGGGTGGGGACGCGCGTCAGGGTCGCGCAGGGTGGGTTTGATCTAGGCCAAAAAATACCACGATCCAGACCATAGACTCGACGGGATGACATCCCCCACCGGCACGGACGAGATCCACGGCGGTACGGCCGCCGAGATCGGCGCGAGCGTGCGCGAGCTCGTCGAGCGCGGCGCCCTCGCCCCGGGCGACGCGCTGCCCCCGGTGCGGGCGCTCGCGGAGCGACTGGGCGTCAACCGGAACACCGCCGTCGCCGCGTACCGGCTGCTCGCCCGGTCCGGGCTCGTGGTGTCGCAGGGCCGCGCCGGCACGCGCGTCGCGGGCGGCGCCCGCGTGGCGCAGGAGGGCTACTCCCCCGGCTCGGCGCTGCGGGACGTGGCCACCGGCAACCCTGATCCGGCGCTCATCCCGGATCTCTCGCGCGCGCTGCAGGCCGCCGCGGGACGTCCCGTGCTGTACGGCGAGCCCGTGATCGACCAGGCCGTCGAGGAGTGGGCGCGCGGCTGGCTCGCGCCGGACACGCCGTCGGACGACTTCCGCGTCACGGTGACAAGCGGCGCCGTCGACGCGATCGAGCGCCTGCTCGCCCAGGCGCTGATGCGCGACGACGCCGTCGCGCTCGAGGATCCGTGCTTTCTCGCGAGCATCCACACGGTCCGCCTGGGCGGCTACCGGGCGGTGCCCGTGCCGGTCGACGCCGAGGGCATGACGCCGGACGGCCTGCGCGCCGCGCTCGAGGACGGCGTGCGCGCCATGGTCTGCACGCCCCGCGCCCAGAACCCCACCGGGGCCGCGGTCACCGCCGGGCGCGCCGCCGAGCTGCGCGACGTGCTGGCGGATCATCCGTACGTGCTCGTGATCGAGGACGACTACTTCTCGCTGCTCTCTCGCCGCCCCTTCCATTCGATCGTGGGGCCGGGCCACCGTCGCTGGGCGCTCGTGCGCTCGGTGTCGAAGTTCATCGGGCCCGACATGTGCCTGGCCGTGACGGCCTCGGACCCGAAGACCGCCGGCCGGCTCGCCATGCGCCTGAGCCCCGGCACGACGTGGGTGAGCCACCTGCTCCAGCGACTGTCGCACGCCATGCTGTCGGATCCGGACGTGCTGGCGCAGATCGACCGCGCGGGCGCGCATTACGCGGAGCGGAACGAGACGTTCACGCGGCTGCTCGCCGCGCAGGGGATCCAGGCGAGCGCGGGCGACGGCCTGAGCCTCTGGATTCCGGTGGGCGCGCCCGCGCGCGACGTCGCCGAGCAGCTCATGCGCCGCGGCTGGCTCGCCCGCACGGGTGACGAGTTCCAGCTCCGCGAGGACGCTCCCCCGTCGCAGCACCTGCGCGTCACGGTCCACGACCTCACGGACGACGAGATGAAGACCCTCGCATCAGACCTGGCGGCATCAAGAACAGCTTCCTTTTAGCTCGCTTCGCTCGCGCGTCGCACGCTCTCGGGCACCCGCTTCGCGGATGCCGCTCGGCGAGCGACACGCCGTCGCTCCGCTCCGTCGGAGGCGTGCGCTTCGCGCCCGCAGGGTCGCTTCGCTCCACGCTCGCTACGCTCGCACGTCATCCAGCGTCGCGAGCAAGGAAGTCAGGAAACCGGCCAGGCGTCAAACAGGGTGCGACGGACATCGCCGAGCAGCTGCGGCAGGGCCTTGGTGCGGGCGATGATCGGGAAGAAGTTCGCGTCGCTCGCCCAGCGGGGCACGATGTGCTGGTGCAGGTGCTCCTCGACGCCCGCACCCGCCACGTGACCCTGGTTCATGCCGATGTTGAAGCCGTCGCAGCGCGAGACCTCCTTGAGCACCCGCATGGCCGTCTGCGTCAGCTCGCCGATCTCGGCGACCTCCTCCGGCGTGGCCTCGTCGTACATGCCGATGTGGCGATACGGGCACACGAGCAGGTGGCCCGAGTTGTACGGGAACAGGTTCAGCAGGACGAACGCCGTGCGGCCGCGGTGGACGATCAGGCCGGCCTCGTCGTCCTTACCGGGCGCCGCGCAGAACGGGCAGCCCGACCCGCGGTTCACGTCCGCGCCGGCGGCGATGTACACCATCCGATGCGGGGTCCACAGGCGCTGGAACTGATCCGGCACCCCGCTGAAGTCGGAGGCGTGCTCGAGGCGGCCGTCCACGTGGACGTGCCCCTCGGCGCCCGCCTCCGCGGTCACACCAGGTCCTCTGCCGTCTGGATGAGCGCGTGCTGCGCGATCGCCCCCGTCACGAGCGCGACCGCCTCGTCGAGCGGCACGCCGTTGCGCTGCGAGCCGTCGCGGAAGCGGAACGACACCGTGCCGGCGGCGCGGTCCTGCTCGCCCGCGATCAGCAGCAGCGGCACCTTGGAGGTCGTGTGCGTGCGGATCTTCTTCTGCATGCGGTCGTCCGAGTGGTCGACCTCGGCGCGTACGCCGGCGGCGCGCAGCCGGGCCACGGCCTCGTCGAGGTACTCCGCGTACTCGCCCGCGACGGGGACGCCCATGACCTGGACGGGCGCGAGCCAGAGCGGGAAGTCGCCCGCGTAGTGCTCGAGCAGGATCGCGAAGAACCGCTCGATGGATCCGAACAGGGCCCGGTGGATCATGATGGGGCGCTGCTTGGATCCGTCGCGGTCGGTGAACTCGAGGTCGAAGCGCTCGGGCAGGTTGAAGTCGAGCTGCACGGTCGACAGCTGCCACGAGCGCCCGATCGCGTCGGTCACCTTGAGGTCGATCTTGGGGCCGTAGAACGCGGCCTCGCCGGGCTCCTCCACGAGGTGGAGCCCCGTCTTCAGCGCGACGCGGCGCAGGGCGTCGGTCGCCGTGGCCCAGACCTCCTCCTCGCCGATCCACTTGCCCTTCTCGTCGTCGCGCATCGACAGCTCGAGGCGGAAGTCGTCGAGGCCGAAGTCCTTCAGGAGCGACAGCACGAACTCGAGGACCTTCGTGGTCTCGGCCTCGAGCTGCTCGGGCGTGACGAACAGGTGCGCGTCGTCCTGCGTGAAGCCGCGCACGCGGGTCAGCCCGTGCAGCGCGCCGGACAGCTCGTTGCGGTACACCGTGCCGTTCTCGGCCAGGCGCAGCGGCAGGTCGCGGTAGCTGCGGGCGCGCTCCTTGTAGATCAGGATGTGCATCGGGCAGTTCATCGGCTTCAGGTAGTAGTCGACGCCCTGCTTGGTGACGTTGCCCTGCTCGTCGCGCTCCTCGTCCATCCGGATCGGCGGCCAGATCCCCTCGGCGTAGGTCACGAGGTGGTTCGAGGTCACGAAGAGGTCCTTCTTCGTGATGTGCGGCGTGTAGACGTAGCTGTAGCCCTCGGCCATGTGGCGGCGGCGTGCGTGCTGCTCCATCTCGCCGCGGACGATGCCGCCCTTGGGGTGCCACACCGACAGGCCGGAGCCGATCTCGTCGGGGAACGAGAACAGGTCGAGCTCCTTGCCGAGCTTGCGGTGGTCGCGGCGCGCGGCCTCCTCGAGGCGCTCCTGGTAGGCGCGCAGCTCGTCCTTCGACGGCCACGCCGTGCCGTAGATGCGCTGCAGCTGCGGGTTCTTCTCGCTTCCGCGCCAGTAGGCGCCGGCGACGCGCAGGATGTCCCAGCCGTTGCCGACCATCCGCGTGGAGGGCACGTGGGGCCCGCGGCAGAGGTCCTTCCAGACGGTCTCGCCCGTGCGGCCGTCGATGTTGTCGTAGATCGTCAGCTCGCCCTCGCCGACCTCGACGCCGGCGCCCTCGGCGGCCTCCTTCTTGCCGCCCTTCAGCCCGATCAGCTCGAGCTTGAACGGCTCGTCGGCGAGCTCGGCGCGCGCCTCGTCGTCGCTGACCGCGCGGCGGCGGAAGCGCTGCGCGTCGCGGACGATGCGCTGCATCTCCTTCTTGATCGCCTTCAGGTCATCGGGCGTGAAGGGCTCGTCCACGCCGAAGTCGTAGTAGAAGCCGTCGGTGATGAACGGGCCGATGCCGAGCTTCGCGCCGGGGCGCAGCTTCTGCACGGCCTGCGCGAGCACGTGCGCGGTCGAGTGGCGCAGGATGTTCAGCCCGTCGGGGCTGTCGATGGTCACCGGCTCGACCGTCTGCGTCTCCGTGACCTCGGTCGCGAGGTCCTTCAGCTCACCGTCGACGCGGATCGCGACGACGTTCTTCTCGGGGTGCAGATCGAATCCGGTGGTCACCCGTCAATCCTAGTTCGCCGTCGCGCGCTCCCCCGCCGACGCGGCCTCAGACCTCGGGCAGGGTGCGCCCGAACATCTGCGCGGTGGCGCGGGCGGACGGGTTGCCGGCATCCGGGTCGGCACCCGCCTTCAGGAGCGTGCGGATGACGTCGTCGTGCTGCTTGAACACCGCGCCGGCGAGCGGGGTCTGCCCCCGGCCGCTCACGCGGTCCACGTCGGCGCCGCGCTCCGCGAGCGCCGCGACCAGCTCGGCGTGCCCGTGGTACGCGGCGAGCATGAGCAGCGTCGATCCCTGCGCGTCCGCGAGATCGACCGGCACCCCGGAGTCGATGCGATCGAGCAGCCGCGCGGACTGACCCGTGCGCGCCATGTCGAACAGGCGGTCGGCGAACTCGGCGACGTCGGCCGGCATCTCATCCGTCATGCCCTCAGTCAACCATCCCCGGATGCGGAGAAGCCCGGGGCCTGAGGGCCGCCGGGCTTCGGAGTGGAGCGGATGACGAGACTCGAACTCGCGACCCTCACCTTGGCAAGGTGATGCGCTACCAACTGCGCTACATCCGCATGAGCCGGATACGGGATCCGCTCGTGCGCGATACTGGGATCGAACCAGTGACCTCTTCCGTGTCAGGGAAGCGCGCTACCGCTGCGCCAATCGCGCTCATCAAGAGCTGTATTCAATTATGACGAGGTGGCGACGGGATTCGAACCCGTGTAAACGGCTTTGCAGGCCGGTGCCTCGCCTCTCGGCCACGCCACCGCGGGGGATCGAAACCCGCATGCCTGGATCTCCGGGGAGATCCCTGCACTCGAGCGGATGACGAGACTCGAACTCGCGACCCTCACCTTGGCAAGGTGATGCGCTACCAACTGCGCTACATCCGCATCGCCCCCGATTCGCACCGGGCACTTGTTACACACTAGCCGACGACGGCGGCAGAGCCAAACCAGCACCGGTGTCCGGGCGTGTCCGGCGGCTGCCCGCCGACGGCAGGGGCGCCGTGTCAAGCCGCTCCCCCGCGGCGGCGGCCACGCCTAGCCTCGAGCCCATGGGAACCACGGACGACATGACCCCGGAAGAGAAGCGCCACGACCAGCTGACCTCCGCCCCGGGCGCGACCGAGGACGACGCGCGGCCCCGCATCGAGGTCTCCGAGCACGACGGAGTGAAGCGCATCGACATCGCCGACGACGCCCCGGTGCGACCCGGCGACCCCACGGAGGATCCCGAGGCCTGACCGTCGCCGGAGACGGCGAGAGCCCCCGGCGTGCCGGGGGCTCTCTGCGGTGGGCGATACCAGACTCGAACTGATGACCTCTTCCGTGTGAAGGAAGCGCGCTACCAACTGCGCCAATCGCCCGTGCTGTTCAGTTCCTCGGCCTTGCGGGCCGAGAAGTCATACTACCCGATCCTGCCTGCGCGTCCGAACCGCGCCCGCACCGGGCGTGGCCCGCGCCGCGCGTCAGCTCCCCGCGCCCCATCCGTAGCGCCGCTGCAGCGCGGCCGCGACGCGCGTGAAGCGGTCGAGATCGAGAGCCGCCGCCTCGCGGCGCATGCCGTCGGCGTGCACGCTGTACAGCTGGTCGAGATCGACCCAGGACTCCCGGCCGGCCGGATCCCAGGGTCCCGAGCCGAGCGGCAGGAACTCGCGATCCCCGTCCTTCGACTTGCTGGTGAGCTTGACCGCGTAGTGGCGATCGGCGCCGTGGCGGGCGATCAGCAGGACCGGGCGGTCCTTGCCCCGGCCGTCGTTCTCGGCGTACGGCACCCAGGTCCACACCACCTCGCCGGCGTCGGCCTCGCCGTCGTGCTGGGGCGCGTAGGACAGCCGCAGTCGGGGGACGTCCTCCGGTCGCAGCTCCACGGTCTGGATGCCGCTCGGGGCCGCGTCCGCACGCGCGTCGCCGAGGCCGCCCGACTCGCCGCGCGATCCGGGCCGCGGGCCGCGGAGGCCGTCGTCGCGCCCCCGCCTCGGCCGGCGGGTCGCCGTCTCCAGCGCGCCGAGCGCCAGCTTCGCGAGCGTGCCGAGGAAGCTCTGTCGTGCCATGGCCCGAGCCTATCGGCCGGGCCGGGGGCCGATCCTCGCGTGGCGCCGCAACACACGGAGGGCGCCGCGGCCGAAGCCGCGACGCCCTCCGCTCGGTGGGGTCTCCCGGTGCTGGGGGCACCGGTGGTGGGGTCAGTTTGCGAGCGTGTAGCCCGTCTCGCCGTGCACGACGGTGTCGACACCGGCGAGCTCGTCCTCGTTCTTCACGCGGAAGCCGATCGTCTTCTCGATCGCGAAGCCGACCGCGAAGGCGATGACGAAGGAGTACAGCGCCACAGCGACCGCGCTGACGGTCTGCAGGACCAGCTGCGAGAAGTCTCCCGTGTAGAACAGGCCCGCGTCCGTGGCGGCGAAGCCGAGGAAGATCGTGCCGATGAGGCCCGCGACGAGGTGGATGCCTACCACGTCCAGCGAGTCGTCGTAGCCGAGCTTCCACTTCAGCTCGATGGCCAGGGCGGCCACGGCACCCGCGATCGCGCCGAGGACCAGGGCCCAGCCCGGCGTCAGGTTGCCGGCCGCCGGCGTGATGGCGACAAGACCCGCGACGGCGCCCGAGGCGGCGCCGACCGAGGTGGCCTTGCCGTCCTTGAGCTTCTCGACGATCAGCCAGCCCAGCACGGCGGCAGCCGGAGCGCCGATCGTGTTGAGGAAGCTCAGGCCCAGGCCCTCCTGGTCGCCGGAGAGGCCGGTGTTGAAGCCGAACCATCCGAACCACAGGATCGAGGCGCCCAGCACCACGAACGGGACGTTGTGGGGCTGGTGGATGCCCTTCTGGAAGCCGATGCGCTTGCCGAGCACGAGAGCGAGGGCAAGGGCCGCGGCACCCGCGTTGATGTGCACCGCGGTGCCGCCCGCGAGGTCGATGACCGCGTAGTCGCCGATGGTCCAGGACTGGATCCAGCCGCCGCCCCACACCCAGCCGGCGACGGGGAAGTACGACAGCGTCGCCCAGACGCCGGCGAAGACCAGCCACGCGCCGAACTTCGCACGGTCGGCGATCGCGCCCGAGATCAGGGCCACGGTGATGATCGCGAACGTCGAACCGAACGCCACGTCGATCAGGTCGATGCCGGGGGCGGTCAGGCCGAAGCCGGCGAACGGGTTGCCGGCGAAGCCGGGGATCAGCACGGCGGCGCCCTCGAAGTACTCGCCGTCACCGCCCGCGCCGGTGTAGATCATGTAGCCGTAGAGGATCCACAGCACGCCGATGAGGGCGATCGATCCGAAGCTCATCATGATCATGCTGATGACGCTCTTGGCCTTGACGAGTCCGCCGTAGAAGAACGCAAGGCCCGGGGTCATGAACAGCACGAGCGCCGCACTGGCGACGATCCAGATGCTTGACGGGGTGAGTTCCATCACTACCTCTCATGTGTTGGATTGCAGGTCCGTCCGGTCTGACCGCGTGCGGATCCGCCATTCGGGTGCGCCAAGTCTCCCGAGCACCCGTTTCCCGGTGGGTGCTCAGCGTGTTTCCTGGGTGTTACGCCGCGATGCGTCAGGTAAACATCGCGTTTCCTGACAGCGCGAATCCACCCAGATGCGTCGCGAAACGCCCCACGTGCGGCCGTGAGCCGCGCGTGGGGCGTTCGAAGGAGGACGGTCGGCGCGTCAGGCGTGCGTCGAGGCGACGAGGCGGGAGATCGCCCGCAGGTACTTCTTCCGGTAGCCGCCTGCGAGCATGTCGTCGCCGAACACCTGGTCGAGCGACAGGCCGGTCGCGCGGACCGGCAGCTCGGCGTCGTAGACGCGGTCGACGAACGCCACGAAGCGCAGCGCCTCCGACTGGTCCGTGAGCTGGCGCACGTCGCGCAGCCCGATGGCGTCGACCCCGTCGATCAGGCGGATGTACCGCGAAGGGTGCACGCGCGCGAGATGGGAGATGAGGGCGTCGAACCCGTCGTCGCTGGCCGTGCCGAAGGCTGCCAGCGCCGCCTCGTACGCCGCCTCGTCCAGGACGGGCGCGTGCCCGGACAGCGAACGCTGGCGGAAGTCCACGCCGTCGATGCGGATGGTCTGGAAGCTGTCGGCCATCGCGTGGATCTCGCGCAGGAAGTCCTGCGCGGCGAAGCGCCCCTCCCCGAGCGCGTTCGGCGGAGTGTTGCTCGTGGCCGCGAGGCGCGTGCCGCCCTTCACGAGCTCGCCGAGCAGCCGCGTCATGACCATGGTGTCGCCCGGGTCGTCCAGCTCGAACTCGTCGATGCACAGCAGCGCGGAGCCCTGCAGGAGGTCCACGGTCTGCCGGTACCCGAGGGCCCCCACGAGGGCGGTGTACTCGATGAACGAGCCGAAGTACTTCCGGCGGGCGGGCACCGCGTGGTAGATCGACGCGAGCAGGTGCGTCTTGCCGACGCCGAACCCGCCGTCGAGGTACACGCCCGGCTTCATCTCGGGCGTCTTCGGCCGGCGCGAGAACAGCCCACCCCGCTTGGCGGGCGGGGCGCCCACCGCGAAGGTCGTGAGCAGCTCCTTCGCCTCCTGCTGGGACGGATACGACGGATCCGCGCGGTACGTGTCGAAAGTCGCGTCGTCGAACTGCGGCGGCGGCACGAGGCTCGCCAGCATCTCCTCGCCGCTGAGCTGCGGCTGACGCTCGGTGAGGTGAACGATGCCGGTCGCGGTGGAGGTCATGGATTTCCGATCGTTACGCGCGCTGCCGGGGCCCCGATGCGCGCCCGCGCGGGGGCGCCTACCCTCGGAACAGGGGCGTGAACAGCCTAATCGCGCGTCGCCCCGCGGCCCATCCGGCCTCCCACCGCCCGGCATCGCACCACCGACATCCCAGGAGCACACGTGAGCGTCGAGTTCGACCCCTCCCCCGCCTTCGCCGACTACGCCGAGCCCGGCCGCCTGGTCTCGACCGCGTGGGTCGCGGAGCACCTGGGCGCGCCGGGCCTGGTCGTCGTCGAGTCGGACGAGGACGTGCTGCTGTACGAGACCGGCCACATCCCCGGCGCCGTGAAGATCGACTGGCACACCGAGCTGAACGACCCCGTCGTGCGCGATTACGTCGACGGCGAGGGCTTCGCCCGGCTGCTGAGCGCCAAGGGGATCTCCCGCGACGACACGGTCGTGATCTACGGGGACAAGAGCAACTGGTGGGCCGCGTACGCCCTGTGGGTCTTCTCGCTGTTCGGCCACGAGGACGTGCGGCTGATGGACGGCGGGCGCGACCGCTGGATCGCCGAGGGCCGTCCCCTGACGACCGAGCCGGCCGCGCGACACGCGACCGAGTACCCGGTGGTCGAGCGCGACGACTCCGTGCTGCGCGCGTACAAGGAGGACGTCCTGGTCCACCTCGGGAGCCCGCTGATCGACGTCCGGTCCCCCGAGGAGTACACGGGCGCGCGCACCACGGCCCCGGCCTACCCCGAGGAGGGCGCTCTGCGCGCCGGCCACATCCCGACGGCCCGCAACGTGCCGTGGGCCCGCGCGGTCGGCGAGGACGGCGGCTTCAAGCCCCGCGCGGAGCTCGAGGCGCTGTACCGCGACGAGGTCGGGCTGCGCGACGGCGACGACATCGTCGCCTACTGCCGCATCGGCGAGCGCTCGAGCCACACGTGGTTCGTGCTGAAGCACCTCCTGGGTTTCGAGAAGGTCCGCAACTACGACGGCTCATGGACCGAGTGGGGCTCGGCCGTGCGCGTGCCGATCGTGACGGGCGCCGAGCCCGGGGAGGCGCCCGCGGGCTGACCCCGCCGCGCGCGCCGATGGGAGGATGGGGAGATGATGCCCGAGTCTCTCCCCGCGCCGCTCGCCGAGATCCGCGACGAGTTCCTCGAGCTGGACGAGCCCGAGCGACTTCAGCTTCTGCTGGAGTTCTCGCGCGAGCTCCCGGAGGCGCCCGAGGAGTACCGCGACCATCCGGAGCTCACGGAGCGCGTGGCGGAATGTCAGTCGCCCGTGTACATCGTGGTGGAGGTCGCGCAGGACGACACCGTGACCATGCACGCCCTGGCCCCCGCCGAGGCGCCCACGACCCGCGGGTTCGCGAGCATCCTGGCGCAGGGCATCAGCGGGCTCACGGCCCAGGAGGTGCTCGCCGTGCCGGGTGACTATCCACAGTCCCTCGGGCTCACGCGCGCGGTCTCGCCGCTGCGCATCGCGGGCATGACCGGGATGCTGATGCGAGCCAAGCGGCAGGTCCAGGCACGCCTCGACGCGCGCTGAGCGCGTCGATCCGGCCGGCGCTCAGCGGGTGGTGCCGAGCCCGCGCGCGGCGAGCCAGTCGCGGATCGCGGTGGTCCAGCGTCGCTCGTCGTAGTTCCAGAGCTTCGTGTGCCGCGCGACCTCGAACGTCTCCATCGTGACAAGGTCGGGGCGCGCCGCAGCGAGCGCGTGCGAGGCGTCGGACGGCACGTAGCCGTCGTCGTCGCTGTGCATGAGCAGGATCGGCACGTCCAGCTCGCCCGCGCGCGCGACCATGTCGAGCTCGTCGAACGGGATCCCGCGCCCGGCACGGACGACGCGGGCCGTGAGCGGCGTGGACAGCGTGCCGATGGCGGCGGACGCGGCGAACGGCGGCACGCCCAGCTCCCGGGCGTGGTAGCGGAGCACCAGACGCCAGTCCACGACCGGCGACTCGAGGATGAGCCCCTCGAGCACGTCGCGGTGCGCGGAGTTGACCGAGGTCTGCAGCGCGATCGCGCCGCCCATCGACCACCCCATGAGCACGATGCGCCGTGCGCCGTGTTCGCGCGCCCAGCCGATCGCGGCGTCCACGTCGCGCCACTCCCGCGCCCCGAGTCCGTACTTGCCCGTGCGGCTCGGCGGCGCCTCGCCGTCGTTGCGGTACGAGACGACGAGGGACGAGATCCCCGCCGCGTGGAGGACCGGCACGGCGCGCAGGCCCTCGGCACGCGTGGTGCCTCGGCCGTGGACGATCACGGCCCACACGTCGCCGCGTCCGGCGGAGAACAGCCACGCCGGCGCGTGGCCGACGGGGGTGTCGACCCACTCCTCGGTGTACGGAAGGTGCAGCTGCTCCGGCGCGTCGAAGTACCAGCCGCTGAACGACGCGTACGGGCCGACCTTGGTCCCGGCCGCGATGTGGCTGAGCAGCTTGCGCGTCACACCGCGGTCGTCGAGCGCGAGGACCGCCCCCAGCTTCACGTAGCCCGCGCCGTTCGTGAACACCCCGTACCGCCCCGGCAGCACCGTGTCGGGAGTGTGCGAGAGCGTGATGGTCTGGGCCGCGCGGTCGATGCCCACGATCTCGACGTCGGCGACGCGGGGAGCCGGGGTCACGACCTTGCGCGCCACGTCGGCGATCCGCACGCTCAGCGCCGTCGCGACGCCGGTGAACAGCACTCCGAGGCCCACCATCGAGACGAGCGCCGATGCGGCGGCTGGGGAAGCGGCGCGCCTGAGGTGCTTCATGACCCTCCCACTCTAATCTGACGTCGTGAGTGGAGAAGGAGGCGCCCCGGCGGCGTTCGCCGCGGCCGAGGAGCAGCTGCGCGCGTCGACGTTCCGCAGCGACTTCGTGGTGCGCGAGATCCCGTCGCCGCAGGGCGTCGCGCCGTTCAGCCTCGCGCTCGCGGGCGACGTCCGGCCGACCGCCGAGGGCGAGTCGCCGTACGGCACCGGCCGCTTCATCCTGCTGCACGACCCGGCCGAACCCGACGCCTGGGGTGGCGCCTGGCGCATCGTGGCGTTCGCGCAGGCTCCGCTGGAGCCCGAGATCGGCACCGATCCCCTGCTCGCCGACGTCGCCTGGTCGTGGCTGGTCGACGCGCTGGACTCCCGTCACGCGCAGTACCACTCCGCCTCGGGCACGGCCACCAAGATCCTGTCCAAGGGCTTCGGCTCGCTGGCCGACGAGGGCGATGGCGCCCAGATCGAGCTGCGCGCGTCGTGGACGCCCGACGGCCCGTTCGGCGCGCACGTGGAGGCGTGGGCCGAGCTGGTCTGCATGCTGGCGGGTCTCCCGCCCGGGTCGGAGGGCATCGCGGTCCTCGGAGAGCGGAGGAACCTGCATGGCTGAGGCCGCGCACTACGACGTCATCGACACCCCGGAGGAGCTCGCGGCCGCGAGCCGGGCGCTGTCAGCCGGCGAGGGTCCCGTCGCCGTGGACGTGGAGCGCGCCTCGGGCTTCCGCTACTCGCAGCGGGCCTACCTCGTGCAGGTGTTCCGTCGCGGCGCCGGCGTCTTCCTGTTCGACCCGCCGGCGCTCGACGACCTGGCCCCGCTCCAGGAGGCGATCGGCGGCGAGGAGTGGGTGCTCCACGCGGCCAGCCAGGATCTGCCCTCCCTGCGCGAGCTCGACCTGGTTCCGGCCCGGATCTTCGACACCGAGCTGGCGGCGCGCCTCCTCGGCTGGGAGCGCGTGGGCCTCGCGGCGGTCGTGGAGGCCACGCTCGGGATCTCGCTCAAGAAGGAGCACTCGGCGGCCGACTGGTCGACGCGCCCCCTCCCCCAGGCGTGGCTCGAGTACGCGGCGCTCGACGTGGAGCACCTCGTCGACGTCCGCGACGCGCTCGTGGCGGCGCTCGCGGAGGCCCGCAAGACCGAGTTCGCGGCCCAGGAGTTCGACGCCACGCTGCACCGCGAGCCCAAGCCGCCCCGCGCGGAGCCGTGGCGCCGGCTGAGCGGCCTGCACACGGTGCGCGGGCGCCGCAACCTCGCGATCGCGCGCCAGCTCTGGCTCGCCCGCGAGGAGTACGCGCAGCAGCAGGACGTCTCCCCCGGCCGCCTGGTTCCGGACCGCGCGCTGGTCGCCGCGGTGATGGCCGCGCCCGGCTCCAAGAGCGAGCTGGCCGCGCTCAAGGCGTTCAACGGCCGCGCGAGCCGGACGCAGCTCGACCGCTGGTGGAACGCGATCGTCGCCGGGCGCGAGAGCGGAGACCTCCCGGTCGAGCGCGTGCCGAGCGACACGCTGCCGCCGCCGCGGGCGTGGGCCGACCGCAATCCCGAGGCGGACGCGCGCCTCAAGCAGGCGCGTCCCGCGGTCGAGGAGCGCGCCGCCGCGCTGTCGATGCCCACCGAGAACCTGCTCACGCCGGATACGCTCCGCCGCGTGGCGTGGGAGCCGCCCGCGCCCGCCGATGCCGCCGCGATCGCCGGGGCGCTGCGCGCGCTCGGCGCCCGCGAGTGGCAGATCGAGCAGACCGCGGAGCTGATCGCGGAGGCGTTTGTGCGGGCCGTTCAATCCCCCGACGACGCCGTCGAAGCGCGTTAGTCGATCCTGGCCAACCGGTTCCAGGCGCACCGGGCCGCTCCCTAGGCTGAACAGCAATCAACACTGGGAGGCAGAGTGGCCGAGCTCTCTGATGTCTATTTCGTCGACGGCACGCGGACCCCGTTCGGGCGCGCCGGCGAGAAAGGCATGTACTGGAACACGCGTGCGGATGACCTCGTCGTCAAGGCGATGAAGGGTCTCATCGAGCGCAATGCGGAGATCCCGAAGGACCGGATCGACGACGTCGCGATCGCCGCGACCTCGCAGACGGGCGACCAGGGCCTGACGCTGGGGCGCACCGCCGCGATCCTCGCGGGGCTTCCGCAGACCGTGCCCGGCCTGGCGGTCGAGCGCATGTGCGCGGGCGCCATGACGAGCGTGACGACCATGGCCGCGTCGATCGGCGTCGGCATGTACGACGTCGCCATCGCGGGCGGCGTCGAGCACATGGGGCGCCACCCCATCGGCTCGAACTCCGACCCGAATCCCCGCTTCGTGGCGGAGCGCATCGTCGACAGCGGCGCGCTCAACATGGGTGTCACCGCCGAGCGCATCCACGACCGGTTCCCGCACCTGACCAAGGAGCGGGCGGACCGCTACAGCATGCTCAGCCAGCACAAGCTGCAGGCTGCCTACGAGGCCGGGAAGATCCAGCCCGACCTGGTGCCGGTCGCCGTGATCGGCCCCGACGGACAGTGGGGCCTGGCGACCGAGGACGAGGGCCGCCGCCCAGAGACGACGATGGAGGGGCTCGCGACGCTCAAGACGCCGTTCCGCCCGCACGGGCGCGTCACGGCCGGTACGTCGTCGCCGCTCACGGACGGCGCGACCGTGAGCCTGCTGGCGAGCGGCGCGGCCGTGAAGGAGTTCGGCCTCGCCCCGAAGATGAAGCTGGTGTCGTTCGCGTTCGCGGGCGTCGAGCCCGAGATCATGGGCATCGGCCCGATCCCCTCGACCGAGAAGGCGCTCGCCAAGGCCGGCCTCACGGTCGACGACATCGGCCTGTTCGAGCTCAACGAGGCCTTCGCCATCCAGGTGCTCTCGCTCCTGGACCACTTCGGCATCGCCGACGACGATCCGCGGGTCAACCCGTGGGGCGGCGCGATCGCGGTCGGCCACCCGCTCGCGGCCTCCGGCGTGCGCCTCATGATCCAGCTCGCCGCGCAGTTCGCGGAGCACCCCGAGGTGCGCTACGGGCTGACGGCCATGTGCGTCGGTCTGGGTCAGGGCGGCACCGTCATCTGGGAGAACCCCCACTACACCGGCAAGAAGAAGAAGAAGCAGAAGTGAGCCAGGCAGTGACCGACTACACCACCATCGACTTCTCCCCCCTCCAGCAGCTCACTGCCGACGAGGTCGTCACCCATTCGCTCGTGAGCGACGTGAAGCTCCCGAGCGGCCGCACCATCGCGCTCGTCACCCTGCACAACGGGAAGGACCACACGCGCCCGAACACGCTGGGCCCCGCGACCCTCCTCGAGCTCGGCGAACGACTCGACGAGCTCAAGGAGCGCGCGGCCGCGGGTGAGATCGACGCGGTGGCCGTGACCGGCAAGCCGTACATCTTCGCCGCGGGCGCCGACCTCTCCGGGGTCGGCGACCTCCCCTCGAAGGACGTCGCGCGGCTGATCGCCCAGCTCGGGCACCACGTCCTCGGCCGGCTGTCGAAGCTGGGCGTGCCGTCGTTCTCGTTCGTGAACGGCCTCGCGCTCGGCGGCGCGGTCGAGATCGCCCTGAACTCGACGTACCGCACGGTCGACTCGTCGGCGGCGGCGATCGCGCTGCCCGAGGTCTTCCTCGGCCTGGTGCCCGGATGGGGCGGCGTCACGCTGCTGCCGAACCTGATCGGCATCGAGAACGCCCTCGAGGTGATCATCTCCAACCCGCTCAAGCAGAACCGGACCCTCAAGCCCCAGCAGGCCTATGAGCTGGGGATGTTCGACGCGGTCTTCGGGCCCGCCGCGTACCTGGAGGACTCGCTGCGCTGGGCCGACGGCGTGCTCTCGGGTGAGATCGAGGTCGAGCGGAAGAACGCTCCGGGCAGGATCGAGCGGCTCACCAAGTGGCCGATCGCGATCAAGGTCGCCCGCGGCATGCTCGAGAGCCGGATCGGGACGGTGCCGCGCGCGCCGTACCTGGCGCTCGAGCTCATGGACAAGGCGCGCTCCGGATCGATCGAGGAGGGCTTCGAGCGCGAGGACGAGGCTCTCGCCGAGCTGATCTCGGGCGACCAGTTCGTGGCGTCGATGTACGCGTTCGATCTCGTGCAGAAGCGGGCGAAGCGCCCGGTCGGCGCACCCGACAAGGAGCTGGCGCGCAAGGTCACCAAGGTCGGCGTGATCGGCGCCGGCCTCATGGCCGGCCAGTTCGCCCTGCTCTTCGCTCGGCGCCTGCAGGTGCCCGTGCTCATCACGGACATCGACCAGGCTCGGGTCGACAAGGGCCTCGCGTACATCCGCGACGAGATCGCCGCGCTCGAGGCCAAGGGGCGCATCGACGCCGACACCGGGAACCGGCTGCGCGCGCTCGTGCGCGGCACGATCGACAAGGCCGAGTACGCCGACTGCGACTTCGTGATCGAGGCGGTGTTCGAGGAGACCGGCGTCAAGCAGCAGGTGTTCCGCGAGATCGAGGCGATCGTCTCCCCCGAGGCGATCCTGGCGACCAACACGTCGTCGCTGTCGGTCGAGGAGATCGGCTCGGTCCTCGCGAACCCCGAGCGGCTCGTGGGCTTCCACTTCTTCAACCCGGTCGCGGTCATGCCCCTGATCGAGATCGTGAAGACGCCGCAGTCCAGCGACGTGGCGCTGTCCACCGCGTTCGTGGTGGCGAAGAACCTCCGCAAGAACGCCGTCCTCACGGCCGACGCACCCGGCTTCGTGGTCAACCGGCTGCTGGCGAAGGTCATGGGCGAGGCCGCGCGCGCGGTCGACGAGGGCACGCCGCTGCTCACGGTCGAGAAGGCGTTCGCGCCGCTCGGGCTTCCGATGACCCCGTTCCAGCTGATCGACCTGGTCGGCTGGAAGGTCGCGGCGCACGTCCAGGACACCATGGTGCGCCACTTCCCCGACCGGTTCTTCGCGTCCGAGAACCTCCATCGCCTCGCCGAGCTCGACCAGGTCGTGGAGAAGGACAGGAACGGCCGCGTGACGGGCTGGACCAAGCAGGCGCAGAAGACGCTCGTGACCGGGAAGAGCCCCGCCGCCGAGGCGGAGATCCTGCGACGCGTCGAGGACGGCCTCGCGAGCGAGATCCGGCTCATGCTCGACGAGGGCGTCGTCCCCGAGGTCGAGGACATCGACCTGTGCCTCATCCTGGGCGCCGGCTGGCCGTTCATCGACGGCGGCGCCTCGGCCTACCTCGACCGCTCGGGCGCCTCGGAGCGCGCGTTCGGGGGCACGTTCCACACGCCGCCCCTCCGCGGAGCGGCAAACCGCTGATGTCGCACGAGGCGCCGGATCCCACGGGTCCGGCGCCTCGTCATGATACGGACCCGCCGACCGCATGTCATGCGCGCCGCGACGCGACACGCGGCGCGTCGTAACATCGCGACTCGGTCCGTAACAGCGCGTCTCCTGCGCTCGCGCGCGGACACGTTCTTCCTAGGCTGTGGCGCGAACCCGACCAGGAGGAGCGTCCGATGACATCGAGCGACACCGAGGCGTCGCCCGTCCCCGTGCGTGGCGCGCGGATCCGGGCGCCGCGACCGTCCAGCAAGCCGAACGGGCAGTGGCGGATCGACGGCACCGCCCCGCTGAACGCCAACGAGGAGTTCAAACAGGCGGACGGCGGTCTCAACGTCCGCGAGCGCATCGAGCGCGTCTACGCGCGCGACGGGTTCGCGTCGATCGATCCGACCGATCTGCACGGCCGCTTCCGGTGGTGGGGGCTGTACACCCAGCGCAAGCCCGGGATCGACGGAGGCCGCACCGCCACGCTCGAGCCGCACGAGCTCGAGGACGAGTACTTCATGCTCCGGGTGCGGATCGACGGCGGTCAGCTGACCACGGAGCAGCTGCGGGTGATCGCCGGCATCTCGAACGACTTCGCGCGCGGCACCGCGGACCTCACCGACCGTCAGAACGTGCAGCTGCACTGGGTGCGGGTCGAGGACGTGCCGGAGATCTGGCGGCGGCTCGAGGCCGTCGGGCTGCACACGACGGAGGCGTGCGGCGACGTTCCCCGCGTCGTGCTCGGCTCCCCCGTGGCGGGGATCGCCGCGGACGAGCTGATCGACCCCACGCCGCAGATCGACGAGATCACGAGCCGCTACATCGGCGATCCCGAGCTGGCGAATCTGCCGCGCAAGTTCAAGAGCGCCGTCACGGGGCACCCCAGCCAGGACATCGTGCACGAGATCAACGACGTCGCGTTCGTCGCGGTGCGGCACCCGGAGCTCGGCGTCGGCTACGACGTCTGGGTCGGCGGCGGGCTCTCCGCGGTGCCGCGGCTCGCGGAGCGGCTGGGCGCCTGGGTCGCGCCCGAGCAGGTCGCCGACGTCTGGCACGGCGTCGCCCGCATCTTCCGCGACTACGGGTACCGCCGGCTGCGCAACAAGGCGCGACTGAAGTTCCTGCTGGCGGACTGGGGCGCCGCGCGGTTCCGCGAGGTGCTCGAGACCGAGTACCTCGGATACGCCCTCGCCGACGGTCCCGCCGCGCCGCGCCCCACCGCGCCCGGCGACCACGTCGGCATCCACCGGCAGAAGGACGGCCTCTTCTACGTGGGCGCCACCCCGATCGTCGGCCGCGTGTCGGGACCGGAGCTCGCGCGGCTGGCGGACCTCGTCGAGGAGCACGGGTCGACCCGGCTGCGCACCACGCCGCATCAGAAGATCGTCGTGCTCGACGTGCCCGAGGACCGCGTCGAGTCGCTCGTCCGCGGGCTCGACGCGATCGGCCTGAGCGCGCGCCCGAGCCTCATCCGTCGCGGCACGATCGCGTGCACCGGGATCGAGTTCTGCAAGCTCGCGATCGTCGAGACCAAGGCGAACGCTCGGCGCGCCGTCCTGGACCTCGAGGAGCGCCTCGCCGGCGTCGAGCTCGACGCCCCGCTGAGCGTGCACGTGAACGGCTGCCCCAACTCCTGCGCCCGCATCCAGACCGCCGACATCGGCCTCAAGGGCCAGCTGATCACCGACGACGAGGGCAAGCAGGTGCCCGGCTACCAGGTGCACCTGGGCGGCGGCCTCGCCTCGTACGATCGCGAGGAGCCGGGCCTCGGGCGCACGGTGCGAGGCCTCAAGGTCGCCGCGGACGGCATCGCGGACTACGTCGAGCGCGTCGCCAAGCGCTACGCGCAGGACCGCGAGGTGGGCGAGTCGTTCGCGCAGTGGGCGCACCGCGCCGACGAGGAGGCCCTGCGATGAGCGTCACCCTCGCCCCGCGCATCGCGCGCCGGCGCACGGCCGCCGAGCTCGAGGCGATCGCCGCCGCCGGAGCGGCCGAGCTCGGCAGTCTCACGGCGGCCGAGGCGACGCCCGAGCAGGTCGTCGACTGGGTCGCCCGCACGTTCGCGCCCGAGACCGTCGCGGTCGCCTGCTCGATGGCGGACGCCGCCCTGCCGCACCTCGTCGCCGAGCGCATCCCGGACGTGGACGTGCTGTTCCTCGACACCGGCTACCACTTCGTGGAGACGCTCGCCACGCGCGACGAGGTCGCGCGGCGGCTGCCCGTGCGCGTCGTCGACGTGCTCCCCGAGCAGACCGTCGCCGAGCAGGACGCGGCGCACGGCAGGGATCTGTTCGCGCGCGATGCTGCGGCCTGCTGCGCCCTGCGCAAGGTCGCCCCGCTGAACGCGGCCCTCGCCGGCTACGAGATCTGGTTCACGGGCGTGCGCCGCGAAGAGGCGCCGACCCGCGCCCGCACGCCGCTCGTGACGTGGGACGCGAAGAACGGCCTGGTCAAGGTGAACCCGGTCGCGGCCTGGACCGCGGATGACCTGTCCGCGTACGCGACCGCGCACGACGTGCCCATGAACCTGCTGCTCGCCCACGGCTACCCGTCGATCGGGTGCCGCCCCTGCACGCGCCCGGTCGCGCCGGGCGAGGACCCCCGCGCCGGCCGCTGGTCGGGCCTCGACAAGACAGAATGCGGACTCCACGTATGACGCTCCAGCCCCTCACCCCCGCCGCGACGCTCGAGCGCACGCGCCTCAGCTCGCTCGACCTCCTCGAGTCCGAGGCGATCCACATCATCCGCGAGGTGGTCGCGGAGTTCGAGAACCCGGTGCTGCTGTTCTCCGGGGGCAAGGACTCGGTCGTCGTGCTGCACCTCGCCGCCAAGGCCTTCCTGCCCGGGCGCGTGCCGTTCCCCGTCCTCCACGTCGACACCGGGCACAACTTCCCCGAGGTGATCCGCTTCCGCGACGAGACCGTGGCACGGCTGGGCCTCACGCTCGAGGTCGCGCGCGTGCAGGACTGGATCGACGACGGCCGGCTCGCCGAGCGCCCCGACGGCACGCGCAACACGCTGCAGACCCTGCCGCTGCTCGACGCGATCGCCGCCGGCCGCCACGACGCGGTCTTCGGCGGCGCACGCCGCGACGAGGACAAGGCACGCGCCAAGGAGCGCATCATCTCGCTGCGCAACGAGTTCGGCCAGTGGGACCCGCGCAACCAGCGCCCCGAGCTCTGGAGCCTCTACAACGGCCGGCACGCCCCCGGCGAGCACGTCCGCGTGTTCCCGGTGTCGAACTGGACGGAGCTCGACATCTGGCGGTACATCGAGCGCGAGGGCATCGCGCTGCCTCCGCTGTACTTCGCGCACGAGCGCCGCGTGTTCCGCCGCGACGGCATGTGGATGGCCGAGGGCCCCGCGTCGCCGCCCCGCGCGGGCGAGCAGGTGGAGACCCGTCTCGTGCGCTACCGCACGGTCGGCGACATGAGCTGCACGGGCGCGGTGGAATCCACGGCCGCCGGCGTCGCCGACATCGTCGCCGAGGTGGCGCTGTCCACGCTCACGGAGCGCGGCGCGACGCGCGCGGACGACCGCATCAGCGAGGCCGCCATGGAGGACCGCAAGAAGGACGGGTATTTCTGATGACCACTCTCGCCCCCGCGACGCTGTTCCGCTTCGCGACCGCCGGCTCCGTCGACGACGGCAAGTCGACCCTGGTCGGGCGCCTGCTGCACGACTCCAAGGCGATCCTGTCGGACCAGCTGGACCAGATCGCGCACGTCTCGCGTCGGCGCGGCTTCGCGCACGCCGACGGCATCGACTTCGCGCTGCTCACCGACGGCCTGAGGGCCGAGCGCGAGCAGGGCATCACGATCGACGTGGCGTACCGCTACTTCGCCACCGCGCAGCGCAGCTTCGTGCTCGCGGACTGCCCCGGCCATGTGCAGTACACGCGCAACATGGTCACGGGCGCCACGACCGCGGACGCGGTCGTCGTGCTGATCGACGGACGCAAGGGCGTGCTCGAGCAGACGCGCCGGCACCTCGCGGTAACCGCGCTGCTGCGCGTGCCGCACGTGATCGTGGCGGTCAACAAGATCGACCTGCTCGACTACGCCGAGGCCGCGTACCGCCCGGTCGAGGCGCAGGTGCGCGCCGTCGCGGGAGAGCTCGGCCTGTCCGACGTCCACGTCCTGCCGGTCTCGGCGCTCGAGGGCGACAACGTCGTGGATCGCTCGGGCCGCACGCCCTGGTACGACGGGCCCGCGCTCGTGGAGCTGCTCGAGACGCTGCCCTCCGCGGACGAGCTCGACCGCGACCAGGAGCCGCTGCGCCTCCCCGTCCAGATCGTGCTGCGCCCGCAGGGCGCCCTGTCGCCCGAGCTCGTCGCCGCGGATCCCGGAGCCGTCGACCGGCTGCGCGATTACCGTGCGGCCGCCGGTCGCATCGCGTCGGGCCGGATCCGGGTGGGCGACCGCGTCCAGGTGCTCCCCTCGGGGATCGCGACCACCGTCGCCGCCGTCGAGCTCAGCGGTGTCCCGCTCGCCGAGGCCGCCGCGCCGCAGTCGGTCGCCATCCGCCTCGCCGACGACGTCGACGTCGCCCGCGGCAGCACGATCGTGGCGGAGGGCACCGCGCCCGAGCCGTCCAAGGAGATCTCGGCGCAGCTGTTCCTGCTCGACGAGCGGCCGCTCGCCACGGGCGATCGGGTGCTCGTCAAGCACGGCACGAGCACCGTGCCCGGGATCGTCGCCGAGATCACCGAGCGCCGCGACCTCGACACGCTCGCCCACGTCCCCGCGGACCGGCTCCACGTCAACGAGATCGGGCGGGCGCGCATCCGCCTCGCCGAGGCGCTCCCCGTCGAGCCGTACCGCGTGTCGCGCGAGTCGGGCTCCTTCCTCGTGATCCGGCCGGCCGACGGCCACACGATCGCGGCCGGCACCGTCGATGGATGAGGCGCGCGAGGGTCGCGTCACCCTGGTCGGCGCCGGTCCGGGAGACGCGGGCCTCCTCACGCTGCGGGGCCTCGCGGCGCTGCAGTCCGCGGACGTGATCGTCGCCGACCGCCTCGGCGCGCGCGCCGTTCTCGATCAGCTGCGCGAGCAGGGCATCCGGATCGACGCCGAGGTGATCGACGTCGGCAAGACCCCGGGCCTGCATCCCGTGCCGCAGGAGAGGATCTCGCAGGTCCTGGTCGATCTCGCCCGCGACGGGCGCGACGTCGTGCGCCTGAAGGGCGGCGATCCGTTCGTGTTCGGCCGCGGCGGCGAGGAGCTGCTGCACTGCCGCGCCGCGGGTCTCGTGGTCGAGGTGGTGCCCGGCGTGACGAGCGCGGTGGCCGTGCCGGCCATCGCGAGCATCCCGCTGACGCACCGCGGCCTCGCCACCGCGTTCACCGTGGTCACCGGCCACGACCAGCTCACGCAGGTCGTCGGCGGCGGCCGCGACCACACGGTCGTCCTGCTGATGGGCGTCGGCACGCTCGCGCACTCGGCGCACGTGCTCGCATCCGGTGAGCGCGGCGCCGACTGCCCGGTCGCGATCGTCGAGGACGGCTACGGCCCCGGCCAGCGCGTCACGTTCGGCACCCTCGCGACCATCGCCTCCCAGGCCGCCCTGCGCCAGGTGCGCAACCCCGCCGTGGTCGTGGTCGGCGACGTCGTGACCCTCAGCCCCTACTCCCCCGAGGACCTGTCCGCCGACGTGCGGCACCTCCTCCCCGATCGAAAGGTCCTGACATGAGCCTCGAGAACCTGCGCGTCGCGATCGTCGGCGCGGGCCCGGCCGGCATCTACGCCGGCAACCTGCTCGCCGACGCCGTCGAGGCGGCCGGCGGCAGCGTGACGATCGACCTCATCGAGTCGCTGCCCGCGCCGTACGGACTGATCCGCTACGGCGTCGCGCCCGACCACCCCCGCATCAAGGGCATCGTCGACTCGCTGCACGAGATGCTCGACTCCGGACGGATCCGCTTCCTCGGCAACGTCGAGGTGGGCCGCGACGTGACGATCGACGATCTCAAGGCGCGCTACCACGCCGTCATCCTGGCGACCGGCGCGATCCGCGACGCGGCGCTCGACATCCCCGGCATCGACAAGCGCGGCTCGCACGGCGCGGCCGACTTCGTCGCCTGGTTCGACGGGCACCCGGATGTGCCGCGCACGTGGCCGCTGGACGCCCAGCAGGTCGCCGTGATCGGCAACGGCAACGTCGCGCTCGACGTCGCGCGCATGCTCGCCAAGCACGCGCGCGACCTCGTCACGACCGAGATCCCCGACAACGTCCTCGAGGGCCTCGAGGCGTCGGCCGTGACCGACGTGCACGTGTTCGGACGCCGCGGCCCCGCCGACATCAAGTTCACGCCGATCGAGCTGCGCGAGCTCGGCGAGGTCCCCGACGTCGACATCGTGCTGGACGATGCGGACTTCGAGGGCGTCGACCCCGCCGCCGCGCCGACGAACCAGCTGAAGGTCATGCTGCGCACCCTGCAGTCCTGGCGCGGCAAGGAGCCCACGGGGGCGTCGCGCCGACTGCACCTGCACTTCTGGCACGCGCCGGTCGAGGTGCTCGGCGACGAGCGGGTCGAGGGTGTGCGCTTCGAGCGCACGCGCAGCGTGGACGGCGCCGTGGTCGGCACGGGCGAGTTCGTCGACTACCCGCTGCAGGCGGTGTACCGCGCGGTCGGCTACTACGGCACCCGCGTGGAGGGCGCGCCGTTCGACGAGGCCCGCGGCGTGATCCCGAACGAGGCCGGCCGCGTGCTCGAGAGCCCGGGACTGTACGCGACGGGCTGGATCAAGCGCGGCCCCGTCGGCCTGATCGGCCACACCAAGTCGGATGCCATGGAGACCGTCGGCCACCTCGTCGACGACGCGCGCGCCGGACTCCTGCCGGCTCCCGCCGAGGGCGACCTGGTGGCGCTGCTCGAGGAGCGCGAGGTGGAGTTCACCACGTGGGACGGCTGGCGCGCACTGGACGCGCACGAGCGGCACCTCGGCGAGACGCACCGGCACGCCCGTCAGCGCGTCAAGCTGGTCCCGCGCGAGGAGCAGGTCGAGATCGCGCGCGCCGGCGCGCTCGCCGTCTCGTGACGTACGTCATCGCACTCCCGTGCGTGGACGTCAAGGACCGCGCGTGCATCGACGAGTGCCCGGTCGACTGCATCTACGAGGGTGAGCGCAGCCTCTACATCCACCCGGACGAGTGCGTGGACTGCGGTGCGTGCGAGCCGGTGTGCCCGGTCGAGGCGATCTACTACGAGGACGACCTGCCCGACGAGTGGCAGGACTACTACAAGGCGAACGTCGAGTTCTTCGACGAGATCGGCTCGCCCGGCGGCGCCGCCAAGGTCGGCGTAATCCCCAAGGACCACCCCATCATCGCGGCCCTGCCCCCGCAGGGCGACGCACACGCCTGAACCAGCCGCCACAGACCGACGGAAGGGCGGGACCGGATCATCCGGTCCCGCCCTTCCGTGCGTGGTCGGCGCGGATGGTCAGTCCGCGACCAGCACCCGGTCGTCGAGGTCGTCGATCTCCTCCGCGACGGCCCCCGCCTCGGCGCGTGCCGCGGCGCGGGCGGCCAGGTGCGCGCGCACCGACCACGCGACCGCGGCGGCCCACAGGACGCCCGCGACGGCGATCCACAGCGCGAACGTCGCGCCGTCCGCCTCAAGCGAGGTGAGGATCGTGCGCAGGTTGGTGAGGACGATCACGCCGCCCACGGCGGAGCCGAGGATGCGGGCAGGGAGATGCCGCACGAGCCAGGCCGCGATCGGCGCAGCCGCGACGCCGCCGAGCAGCAGCGCGAGGAACCACGTGAAGTCGATGCCGGCGCCGCCCAGGCCGATGAGGAAGCCGACCGACGCGGCCACCGCCACGAGGAACTCGCTGGCGTCGATCGTGCCGATCACCTTGCGGGGCTCCAGGCGCCCGCTCGACAGCAGCGCCGGCGTCCCGACGGGCCCCCACCCGCCGCCGCCCGACGCGTCGAGGAAGCCTCCGAACAGGCCGAGCGGGGCGAGGAACGCCAGGGGCAGGCGGCGGTCCGTCCGGCGCTGGGGCAGGCCGCGCACCGTGAAGCGGACGAGGATGTACAGGCCCAGGCCGAGAAGCAGCGCGCTCGCGTAGGGAGCCGCGACGTCGGCCGACAGCGCCGACAGGAACGTCGCGCCGGCGAACGCGCCGATCGCGCCGGGGATGCCGATCTTGAGGACCACGCGCCAGTCGACGTTGCCGAAGCGCCAGTGCGACAGGCCCGAGGCGAGCGTCGTGCCGATCTCGGCGAGGTGCACGGAGGCGCTGGCCGCCGCGGGGGCGACCCCCGCCGCGAGCAGCAGGCTCGTTGACGTCACGCCGTAGGCCATCCCGAGCGACCCGTCGACGAGCTGGGCGGCGAGTCCGACGAATGCGAGGACGAGTATGGTCTGCATGCGCCCGACACTATGGATTCGCGCGCGACCCCGCCGCTCTCGCTAAACCCGGGGTAACACTTCCCAACACGGCGTAACACTCGCGCCGTCGCGCGGGCCGATGTGCCTAGCGGCCGGGCGCGTGCAGGTCGAACTCGCCCGTGATCGCGGGCAGGCCGCGGCCCTCGTCGCGGCGGGCCATCGGCACGCGCGTGCCGAGCACCTGGGCGACGACGTCCTGCGCGATCTTGGCGGGCGTGAGGCCCGCGTCCTCCAGGATCTGCTCGCGCGTCGCGTGGTCAAGGAACTCGTCCGGGAGGCCCAGCTCGTCCACCGCGGTGTCGACGCCGGCCTCACGCAGCACCTGGCGGACACGGGTGCCGATGCCGCCCACGCGGATGCCGTCCTCGAGCGTGATGACGAGCCGGTGGCGCGCGGCCAGGTCGACGATCGATCCGGGCACGGGGACGACCCAGCGCGGGTCGACGACCGTCGCCCCGATGCCCTGCGCGCGCAGCCGCTCCGCGACGTCCAGGCCCAGGCGCGCGAACGGGCCGATGCCCACGATCAGCACGTCCGAGGAGTCGCCCCGGGCCAGCACGTCCACGCCGTCCGCCAGACGCTCGAGCGCGGGGATGTCCTCGGCCACCGCCCCCTTCGGGAACCGGATGACCGTGGGCGCGTCGCGCACGTCGACGGCCTCGCGGAGCTCCTCGCGCAGGCGGGCCTCGTCGCGCGGAGCCGCGATCCGGATGCGGGGCACGATGTGCAGCAGGGCGAGGTCCCACATGCCGTGGTGGCTCGGGCCGTCCGGGCCCGTCACGCCCGCGCGGTCGAGCACGAACGTCACGCCCGCGCGATGCAGGGCGACATCCATCAGCACCTGGTCGAATGCGCGGTTCACGAAGGTCGAGTACAGGGCGACGACCGGGTGCAGCCCGCCGTAGGCGAGACCCGCGGCGGACGCGACCGCGTGCTGCTCGGCGATGCCGACGTCGTACACGCGGTCGGGGAACCGCTCGGCGAACGGCGCGAGGCCCGTCGGCCGGAGCATGGCGGCCGTCATGGCGATGACGTCGGGACGCTGCTCGCCGATCGCGACCAGCTCCTCGGCGAACGCGTCGGTCCATCCCGCGATCGAGGAGCCGAGCGGCCCGCCCGTGACCGGGTCGATGCGCCCCACGGCGTGGAACTGGTCGGCCTCGTCGTCGAGCGCCGGCTGGTAGCCGCGGCCCTTCTCCGTGATGGCGTGCACGATCACCGGAGCGCCGTACGACTTCGCCAGCTCGAGCGTCTCGATCAGGGCGCCCAGGTCGTGCCCGTCCACCGGACCGAGGTACTTCACGTCCAGGTTCGAGTACAGCGACGTGTTGTTTGTGAAGCGCGACAGGAAGCCGTGCGTCCCTCCGCGGACGCCGCGGTACAGCGCGCGCCCGACCGCGCCGAAGCGGCCGGCGATGCGCGACGAGCGCAGCGACAGGTCGCGGTACGTCTCGGCGGTCCGCACCCGGTTGAGGTGGCGCGCCATGCCGCCGATCGTGGGCGCGTAGGAGCGGCCGTTGTCGTTCACGACGATCACCAGGTTGCGGTCGTTGTCGTCACTGATGTTGTTGAGCGCCTCCCACGTCATGCCGCCCGTGAGGGCGCCGTCGCCCACCACCGCGACCACGTGGCGGTCGTTGCGGCCGGTGCGCTGGAACGCGCGGGAGATGCCGTCGGCCCAGCTCAGCGAGCTGGACGCGTGCGACGACTCGACCACGTCGTGGTCGCTCTCGGAGCGCTGCGGGTAGCCGGCGAGCCCGCCGCGCGCTCGCAGGGCCGAAAAGTCCTGTCGGCCCGTGAGGAGCTTGTGCACGTACGACTGGTGTCCCGTGTCGAAGATGATCGGGTCGTCCGGCGAGTCGAACACGCGGTGCAGCGCGATCGTCAGCTCCACCACGCCGAGATTCGGCCCCAGGTGGCCGCCCGTCCGCGCCACGTTCTCGACGAGGAACTCCCGGATCTCGGCGGCGAGGTCCGTCAGCTCCGCCTCGGTGAGGCCGTCCAGGTCGCGCGGGCCGCGGATCCGGTCGAGAAGACTCATGCTCCGAGCCTACGCCGGTCCCTGGGATTCCCGGGAACGCCGAACGGCCCCCGGGAGCTCCCGGGGGCCGTTCGATGCGGTGCGTCAGACGAGGCTGCGCAGCACGTACTGCAGGATGCCGCCGTTGCGGTAGTAGTCCGCCTCACCGGGGGTGTCGATGCGGACGATCGCGTCGAACTCGATCGTCTGCTTGCCCTCGGGCGAGTGCTCGCTCGGCTCGGCGACGACGTGCACCGTCTTGGGGGTGACGCCCTCATTGAGCTGCTCGAGGCCCTGGATCGACACGATCTCGGTGCCGTCGAGACCCAGCGACTCCCAGCTCTCACCGGCCGGGAACTGGAGCGGCACGACGCCCATGCCGATGAGGTTCGAGCGGTGGATGCGCTCGAAGCTCTCGGTGATGACCGCCTTGACGCCCAGCAGGCGCGTGCCCTTGGCCGCCCAGTCGCGCGACGAGCCGGAGCCGTACTCCTTGCCGCCGAAGATGACCAGCGGCGTGCCCTGGGCCTGGTAGTTCTGCGACGCGTCGTAGATGAACGACTGCGGGCCCTCGGGCTGCGTGAAGTCGCGCGTGTAGCCGCCCTCGATCTGCTGACCGTCGTTGACCGCCTTGACGAGCGCGTTCTTCAGGCGGATGTTCGCGAACGTGCCGCGGATCATCACCTCGTGGTTGCCGCGACGCGAGCCGTACGAGTTGAAGTCGCGCTGCGCGACGCCGTGCTCGGTCAGGTACTGCGCGGCCGGCGTGCCCGCCTTGATGTTGCCCGCGGGGCTGATGTGGTCGGTCGTGACCGAGTCGCCGAGCGTGGCCAGGACGCGCGCGCCGGTGATGTCCTCGACCGGCGTGAGCTCCATGGTCATGCCGTCGAAGTACGGCGCCTTGCGGACGTAGGTCGAGTTCTCGTCCCACTCGAACACCGGGCCGGTCGGCGTCGGCAGGTTCTTCCAGCGCTCGTCCCCGTCGAACACGGTGGCGTACTGCTTGATGAACTGCTCGCGCGAGATCGACGAGTCGATGATCTGCTGGACCTCGTCGGGCGAGGGCCAGATATCCTTCAGGAACACGTCGTTGCCGTCCGCGTCCTTGCCGAGCGCGTCGGTCTCGAAGTCGAAGTTCATCGAGCCGGCCAGCGAGTAGGCGACGACCAGCGGGGGCGACGCGAGGTAGTTCATCTTCACGTCGGGGCTGATGCGGCCCTCGAAGTTGCGGTTGCCCGAGAGCACCGCGGTCACGGCCAGGTCGTGCTCGTTGATGGCCTCGGAGACCTCCTCGATGAGGGGGCCCGAGTTGCCGATGCAGATCGTGCAGCCGTAGCCGACGGTGTAGAAGCCGAGGCCCTCGAGGTCCTTGTCGAGGCCCGACTTCTCGTAGTAGTCGGTGACGACCTTGGAGCCGGGGCCGAGCGTGGTCTTGACCCAGGGCTTGCGCTTGAGGCCCTTGCTGAGCGCGTTGCGCGCCAGCAGGCCGGCCGCGATCATGACCGAGGGGTTCGACGTGTTGGTGCACGACGTGATCGCCGCGAGCGTCACGGCGCCGTTGTCGAGCAGGTACGAGTCGCCCTCGGGCGTCGTGACGCGCACGGGGTTCGACGCGGCGTGCGGCTCGCCGCTCGCGACGACCACCGACTCCTCGTGCTCGTGCTGGTACGACGCGCCGTCCGGCTGGATGTGCTCGTGCTCCACGCCGGGCGCGACACCGGGGTCGGAGGCGGGGAACGTGCCCTCGACCTCGACCGCCTCCTCGGCGTGGTTGGCGTAGTTCAGGATGTCCTTCTGGAACTGCTGCTTCGACTCCGACAGCAGGATGCGGTCCTGCGGGCGCTTCGGGCCGGCGATCGACGGCACCACGGTCGCCAGGTCGAGCTCCATGTACTCACTGAAGACGAGCTCGCGGGCCGGGTCGTGCCAGAGGTGCTGCTCCTTGGCGTACGCCTCGACGAGCGCGACGGTCTGCTCGTCGCGGCCGGTCAGGCGCAGGTAGTCGAGCGTGACGTCGTCGATCGGGAACATCGCGGCCGTCGAGCCGAACTCGGGGCTCATGTTGCCGATCGTGGCGCGGTTCGCGAGCGGCACCGAGGCGACGCCCTCGCCGTAGAACTCGACGAACTTGCCGACCACGCCGTGCTGGCGGAGCATGTCGGTGATCGTGAGCACGACGTCGGTCGCGGTCACGCCGGCGGGGATCTCGCCGGTGAGCTTGAAGCCGACGACCCGCGGGATGAGCATCGACACGGGCTGGCCGAGCATGGCGGCCTCGGCCTCGATGCCGCCGACGCCCCAGCCGAGCACGCCGAGGCCGTTGACCATGGTCGTGTGCGAGTCGGTGCCGACGCACGTGTCGGGGTAGGCGCGGAGCACGCCGTTCACCTGGCGGTCGTAGACGACCTTGGCCAGGTGCTCGATGTTCACCTGGTGGACGATGCCGGTGCCCGGGGGCACGACCTTGAAGTCCTGGAACGCGGTCTGGCCCCAGCGCAGGAACTGGTAGCGCTCGCCGTTGCGCTCGTACTCGATCTCGACGTTGCGCTCGAGCGCATTCTCGGTGCCGAAGAGGTCGGCGATGACCGAGTGGTCGATGACCATCTCGGCCGGCGAGAGCGGGTTGATCCGGTCGGGGTCGCCACCGAGCGCGGTGACGGCCTCGCGCATGGTCGCGAGGTCGACGATGCAGGGCACGCCGGTGAAGTCCTGCATGACCACGCGGGCCGGCGTGAACTGGATCTCGGTGTTCGGCTCGGCAGAGGGGTCCCACGAGCCGAGCGCGCTGATCTGCTCCTTGGTGATGTTCGCGCCGTCCTCGGTGCGGAGCAGGTTCTCGAGCAGCACCTTGAGGCTGAAGGGCAGCTTCTCGTACCCCTCGACCGCGTCGATGCGGAAGATCTCGTAGTCGGTGCTGCCGACCGTCAGGGTGCTCTGGGCACCGAAGCTGTTCACCGTTGACACGGGCTGTCTCCTCCTGGGTCGACCGCGCTTGCGCTCCTTATCCTGCCCGCATCCGGGGCACCAGGCCAGCAAGGCGGGCCTAACCCGGACGGGGCCGCGGGCGGACCCGCGAGGAGCGCAGATTTATCTTGACATCAAGATAAATCTATCACGCGCGCGTCGCGGGATAGAGAGCCCGCACGGCGAGCCACGTCACCGCGACGAGCGGCGCGAACAGCGGCAGCCCCATCAGGAGCTTGAGCGTCCCGAGGAGCGTGGTCTCGTTCGCCAGGTACAGCGGCAGCTGCACCCCCAGTCGGGCGAAGAACAGCGCGGCCCAGGCGAGCGCGAGCCAGAAGAAGACGCGGCGCTTGCGCGCATCCCGGCGCCACGACGTGCCCTCGTTCATGAGGAAGCCCGCCGCGAGCCCGATCAGCGACCAGCCGACGAGCGCCGAGACGAGGAACGCGGTGCCGTAGACCCCGTTCGTGACGAGGCCGATCACGAAGTTGTCGCGCCCCTGCCCGGTGAACAGCGCGAGCGCGGCCGCGGCGCCGGCCGCGATCAGACCGCCCAGCGCCGCGGCCGGCGGCGACTTCTGCGCGAGGCGGACGAGAGTGAAGACCGCGGCCATTCCGACCGACAGCCCCAGGGAGAGGATGAGCGGCTCGGGCGCGAGCGTGTAGACGACGACGAAGACGAGGCTCGGCAGGACGGACTCGAGCACGCCCCGGATGCCGCCCATCGCCTTCCACACGACGCCCCCGGTCGTCGACTCCGCGGCGGGGTCGATCCCGGCACGGCGCGCGGCGCCGCCGATCGCCGCGCCCACGAGATCGGACGCGCGCGGCTCGTCGGCCGGCCGGTCGTCGTCGGGACCGGGTGACTGGGTGGTCATGCGGCCGCGTCAGGCCGACGCGGGAGTCGACGGCATCGTGAGCGGGATCAGGTCGCGCGGGGGCATGGGCGCCGTGCCGCGGACGACCACGATCGAGCGGAACAGGTCCTCGACCTGCTCGGCGGCGGCCGGGTCGCTGGTCGCGGCCCCGCCGATCACGCCGCGGAGGAACCAGCGCGGGCCGTCGACGCCGACGAACCGCGCCAGGCGCATCTGCGGATCCTCGCCGGCCACGACCGGCACCTCGGCCAGCAGCTCGGCGCCCAGGGGACCCTCGCGCTCCTCGACCCGGCCGCCCTGCTGGCGGACCTGGTCGCGGATCTGCGCACGCGTCTCGTCCCACAGGCCCGACGTGCGCGGCGCGGCGAACGGCTGCACCTGCAGCGTGGAGTCGGCGTAGTCGAGGCCCACGGCGACGATCCGCTTGCTCTGCTCCTCGACCTCGAGGCGCAGGTTGAGGCCCTCGCGCGGCAGCACCTTGATGCCGCCCAGGTCGATGTAGGGGCGGACCGGGTTGGCCTCGTTCTCGTCCAGCGGGCCCGCGGTCGCGCGGTCCGCCGGCGCCGCCTTGCGGCTGATCTCGAGCTCGTCGCTCATCGGTTCCCTCCCTGGGACTGGTAGCCGGTCGAGCCGAAGCCGCCGTGGCCGCGCGTGCTGTCGGGCAGCTCCTCGACCGGCAGGAAGCGGGCCCTCGGCACCGGCATCACGATGAGCTGGGCGATGCGATCGCCGATCTCGATGTCGTAGGCCTCGGTCCGGTCGGTGTTGAGCAGCGCGACCTTGATCTCCCCGCGGTAGCCCGCGTCGATCGTGCCGGGCGCGTTGACGATCGTGATGCCGTGCTTGGCCGCGAGGCCGCTGCGCGGGACCACGAACGCCGCGTACCCCTCCGGCAGCGCGATGCGCACGCCCGTGCCGACCAGGGCGCGCTCCCCCGGCTCCAGCCGGACGGCCTCGGACGCCACCAGATCGGCGCCCGCGTCTCCGGGGTGGGCGTACAGCGGCGGCACCGATGCGATGATGGGGACGTCCACGGTTTCGGTCACTCCACGAGGGTAATGCAGAACACACAACGGCCCGTCAGGGAGCCCGCCTCGACCGCTCCCCTCTATCGGGAGCGCCTCTCGCCCTCGCTGTGGATCCTCGGATCCGCGGCCGTCGTCGCTCCGATGGCGAGCCTCGTGTTCGTCCAGATCGACGCGGCGCTCTCGCTCGCGATCGGCCTCGCGGTCGGCGTGGCCGTCGTCGCCGGGCTCATCGCGCTCTCGCCCGTGATCGAGGTGCGCGACGGCGAGCTCCGCGCGGGACGCGCCCACATCGACGTCTCCCTGCTGGGCGATCCCGTCACGCTGACGGATGAGGACGCGCGCACCGCGCGCGGCACGGGGCTCGACCCGCGCGGATGGCACCTGATACGCGGAGGGATCGCCGGGATCGTGGTCCTTCCGGACTCGGATCCCGACGATCCCGTGACGTCGTGGACGCTGTCGTCGCGCACGCCCGACCGCCTCGCGGCGGCCGTGCGTCACGAGCAGCTCAGGCTGCGCAGTCGCGGCAGATAGGGCCGGCCGACTCCTCGTGGTCGATCTGCGAGCGGTGCTTCACGAGGAAGCAGTTCATGCAGGTGAACTCGTCATCCTGCGGCGGGAGGACGACGACGTCGAGCTCCACGTTGGACAGGTCGGCGCCCGGCAGGTCGAAGCTCGACGGGTTGTCGGAGTCCTCCACATCCACCGACCCCGACAGGTTGTCGGGCACGCGCGCCTTCAGGGCCTCGATCGACTCGTTGCTGTCGTCCTCGGTCTTGCGGGGGGCGTCGTAATCGGTAGCCATGTGAGTGGGTCACGCTTCTTTCATCAGCTGCGGTGCGTGCCCCGCCGAGCGGCGGGGCGGCGATAGTCTGCACGTCCTCCGCCGGTTTGGCAAATGCGCGCGGACTCCCCGACGGAACTCGCGGCACGCCCACGGTATTCCCGGCTGTTCCGGCGGGCCCGTGAAACCATGACGACGTCGTGAATGCCAGCGGCGCCAGGCAAGCCAGAGGAGCATGGGCATGGATCAGCTCACCATCATCGGAACCGAGGACGGCCGTCTCGTCCTGGCCACCGAGGCCGGTCAGCGCTTCACGCTCGCGATCGACGACGTGCTGCGCTCCGAGATCCGCAAGGCGCAGCGCGACCAGTCGCCGGCCGAGTCGCGTCCCCCGCTGCCGAGCCCGCGCGAGATCCAGGCGCACATCCGCTCCGGCATGTCCGCCGAGGACGTCGCGCAGCTGCTGGGCGCGCGGGTCGAGGACATCCGCCGCTTCGAGGGCCCGGTGATCGCCGAGCGCGAGCACATCGTGGACCAGGCCCTCGCGGTGCCCGTGCTCATGGGCGTGGACCTCGAGCACGACGAGAACCCCACCTTCGGGGTCGCGATCCGGGCGAAGCTCGCCGAGCTCGGCGCGGTGAACGAGCGGTGGACGAGCTGGAAGGAGAGCTCGGGCTGGATCGTCAAGCTCGAGTTCACGGCGTCCGACGTAGACCACGATGCGCGCTGGACCTTCGAGCCGCGCCGCAGCGCGCTCTCGCCGCTGAACAGCGACGCCACCCAGCTGTCGCGCCAGGGGCCGATGCCCGAGGGGCTCATCCCCCGGCTGCGCGCGCTGGACACCGTCGCGCCGGCCGAGCCCGCCGAGCGCGAGGACGCGCGGTTCGACTCCGGGGCGTTCGGCCCCCGCCGCCTCCCGGAGCCCGACGCCGAGTCGGCTCCCGCCGTGCGCGAGCTCGCGACGAAGCGCGGCACGACCTCCGCGGCGCCGAACCCCGACACCGCCGACCTGCTGGAGGCGCTGCGCCGCCGCCGCGGCCAGCGCGAGCCCGCCCCGTCGTTCGACGCCTTCGACCCCACGCACCCCGAGAGCCCGCGCCTCGAGCGGAGCGGTGAGCGCCCCGGCCCCGAGCGCGGCGGCGGCAGCCCCGTCGCGCTGTTCGAGACCCTCCCCGCCGCCGAGGAGCCGCAGGAGCCCGAGCAGCCGGCCGAGCCCGAGGAGACGCCCCGCCGCCGCGGCCGCGCCTCGATGCCCTCGTGGGACGAGATCGTCTTCGGCGCCCGCAGCGAGGATTAGAGGGTCGAGCCCGCCCGCGGCCGTTCAGGCCGCGTAGGCGCCCAGGCGCAGGAGCGGGACGGTGACCTCCTCCGGGGAGATCGAGCCGTGCTGGCCGATCATGCCCTGCGGACGCTTGTCCTCGAGGCGGTCGTCGTAGAAGGCCCACGCGCCGCGGGCCGCGACCAGCAGGTCCCCGATCCGGGCACGGACCTCGTCGTCGACCGTGCCGAACAGCCCGGCCGAGATCGCCTCGTCGCGCGTCGCCACGTCCGCGCTGCGGCCCGACTCGGCGGACCAGACCGCGGCGGCCGCCGCCGCGTCCGCTCCCGGCTCGAGGTACACGTGCAGGAGGCGCGGCTCGCCGCCGACATGGGCCACGCCGTCGAGGCGCGGGTCGCCGTCCTGCAGCAGCACATGGCGGTGGCGCGGCACGTCGATCATGCCGTGGTCGGCCGTGACGATCGCGCCGACGCCGGGCGGCACCGGCGCCGCGAAGGCGGCGTCGACCTCCTCGAGCGCGGCGATCCACTCCGCGGAGTCCACCCCGTGTCGGTGCCCCGCCTTGTCGATCTCCGGCAGGTAGCAGTAGACGAGCGCGCCGGGCTCGGCGGCCGCGAGCTCGTATGCGAGGCGCACCCGGGCGCGGACCTCGTCCGAGGCGACGTACTCCGCGCCGCGCAGGATCGCCGCCGTCAGCCCGCTGCGGGCGTATTCGGCGAGGCCCACGGTGAACGCGCGCCGCCCCTCGGCGACCGCGCGCTCGAACACCGTGGGGCGGCGCTGCCACGTCATCGGGTCCAGGCCGTCGCGCTCATAGCCGCTGAGCTGATTGATCACCCGGCCCTGCGCGGGGTCCAGGACGCGATACCCCACCAGCCCGTGCCGGCCCGGATCCGCGCCGGTCAGGATCGAGGACAGCGCGGCCGCCGTGGTCGAGGGGAACACCGACCGGGCGACGTCCTTCTTCCCGCCCGCCGCCGCCAGGCGCCGTGCGTGCCCGGCGTGCGCCCGCAGCTGCAGCGCGCCGAGGCCGTCGATCACGAAGAGGACGGCCGAGCGCGCCGGAGCGAGAATCCCGGACGCGCCGGAGAGCGACAGGAGGATCTCCGGCGCAACTCCGGTGAGGCTCCGGGCGGTGGCGGGGCCCGTCGGTACGATGGGGGGCATCCGGGCAAGTCTCGCACAGCGCGCGTCGCCCGCCCCTGGTGAGGGACACGGGCCGCCGGACCCGAAGTCCCCGCCTTCCGTCGAGAGAGCAGTCGAGAGAGCAGTATGGCCCGCAAGTCCTCCGCATCCCCGAGCTCGGCCGTCCCGGTCGAGGAGCGCATCGAGGACATCGACCTCGAGGCGGAGATGCAGGGGTCGTACCTCGAGTACGCCTACTCGGTCATCTACTCGCGCGCCCTGCCCGACGCCCGGGACGGCCTCAAGCCGGTGCAGCGGCGCATCCTGTACCAGATGGCCGAGATGGGGCTCCGCCCCGACCGCGGCCACGTCAAGAGCGCGCGCGTCGTCGGCGAGGTGATGGGAAAGCTCCACCCCCACGGCGACACCGCGATCTACGACGCGCTCGTGCGCCTCGCGCAGGACTTCGCGCTGCGGGTCCCGCTGGTCGACGGCCACGGCAACTTCGGCTCCCTCGACGACGGCCCGGCCGCGGCGCGCTACACGGAGGCCCGGCTCGCGTCGCCGGCCCTGTCGCTGACGGAGGACCTCGACGAGGACGTCGTGGACTTCGTGCCGAACTACGACGGCCAGTTCCAGCAGCCGTCCGTGCTGCCCGCCGCGTACCCCAACCTGCTCGTCAACGGCGCGAGCGGCATCGCGGTCGGCATGGCCACCAACATGGCCCCGCACAACCTCAGCGAGGTCGTCGCGGCCGCCACCCACCTGCTCGAGCACCCGGAGGCCACGACCGAGGAGCTCATGGAGTTCGTGCCGGGACCCGACTTCCCCTCGGGCGGCATCCTCGTGGGCCTCGACGGGGTCCGCGACGCGTACGAGACGGGCCGCGGCGCGTTCAAGCTGCGCGGCAAGGTCTCGATCGAGCAGATCGCGCCGCGCAAGACCGGCATCGTCGTCACGGAGCTGCCCTACATGGTCGGCCCCGAGCGCGTGATCGAGAAGCTCAAGGACGCCGTGCAGTCCAAGAAGCTGCAGGGCATCAGCGACGTCACCGACCTCACGGACCGCAACAACGGCCTGAAGCTCGTGATCGGCGTCAAGACCGGCTTCGATCCGCAGGCTGTGCTCGAGCTGCTGTACCGACTCACGCCGCTCGAGGACTCCTTCAACATCAACAACGTGGCGCTGGTCGACGGCCAGCCGCGCACGCTGGGCCTGAAGGACCTGCTGCGCGTCTACATCGACCACCGCCTGCAGGTCGTGACCCGGCGCAGCCGGTTCCGTCTCGCACGGCGCCGCGAGCGGCTGCACCTGGTCTCGGGCCTCCTGATCGCGATCCTCGACATCGACGAGGTCATCCAGGTCATCCGCTCGTCCGACACGTCCGAGCAGGCCCGCACGCGGCTGTGCACGGTGTTCGACCTGGACGAGGTGCAGGCCGAGTACATCCTCGAGCTGCGGCTGCGCCGCCTGACGAAGTTCTCGCGTATCGAGCTCGAGCAGGAGCGCGACGCGCTGCTGGCCGAGATCGCCCAGCTGGAGGAGCTGCTCGGCAGCGAGGCGCTCCTGCGGGCGCAGGTCGCGCGCGAGCTGGAGGCGACCGCCGACAAGCACGCCACGCCCCGCCGCACGCTGCTCATGAACGGCAGGCCCGCCGCGCCCGCGGCGCGGCGCGGCGCCGGCAAGGCCGCTCCCGACCTGCAGATCGCCGACGGCCCGACGCTGATCGCGCTGTCCACCACGGGGCGCGCGGTGCGCGTGGAGGTGGCCGAGGGTCAGGTGCTGTCGGCTCCCGCGCGTCGGAGCAAGCACGACGCGATCCTGGTCACGGTGCCCGCGACCATCCGGGGCGAGGTCGGGGCCGTCACGTCGAAGGGGCGCCTGGTGCGCTTCTCCCCCGTCGATCTGCCGTCGGTCCCCGCCAACTCCGTGCAGCTGGGCGTCGGCGCCAGGCTCCACGACTACATCGGGCTGACGGACCGGAACGAGCGCATCGTGACCCTGATCGCGCTCGGCGACGACACGCCGGTCGCGCTCGGCACCGCGCAGGGCGTCGTCAAGCGCATCGTGCCGTCCGCCCTCCCGGCCAAGCCCGAGCTCGAGATCATCGGCCTCAAGCCCGGCGACTCGGTCGTCGGCGCGGCGAAGGCCGGCGACGACGACGAGCTCGTGTTCGTCACATCGGACGCCCAGCTGCTGAGGTTCGCGGCGTCCTCGGTGCGACCCCAGGGCGCCCCCGCGGGCGGCATGGCGGGCATCAAGCTCGCGGCGAAGGCGGAGGTCGTGTTCTTCGGCGCCGCGGCGGGCGACGAGACCGTCGTCGTCACGGTGTCGGGCGCGTCCGAGGCCCTCCCGGGCATGGACGCGGGCCGCGCGAAGATCACCGACTTCTCGGAGTTCCCGGCCAAGGGACGCGCCACGGGCGGCGTGCGCGCGCACGCGTTCCTGAAGGGCGAGGACCGGCTGACGCTGGCGTGGGTCGGACCGGATCCGGCGCGCGCCGTCGACACGTCCGGCGCCGTGCGGAAGCTGCCCGAGTCGCTGTCGCGCCGCGACGCGTCCGGCCAGCCGCTCGAGGCCGTCGTCGGCTCGATCGGCCGCACGCTGGTCTGATCCGGCAGCGGCATGGATGCGGCTCACTCGCCGGATCAGCGGCTCAGTGGTCGGATCCCTGGGACGGGTGCTGCGTCATGACTCATCGTGCGTCACACCAGCCCCACGTCTCCTGCGAGTGAGCGACGGATCCGACGACTGAGCGCGATCGCGCATCCGCTCAGGCGTCGATGGCCTCGCGCGACAGGCGGTCGGCGGACTCGATGATGAACTCGCGACGCGGCGCGACCTCGTTGCCCATGAGCATCTCGAACACGCGTCCGGCGGCCTCGGCGTCCTCAAGGCGCACGCGGCGCAGCAGGCGGCCGTCGCGCATCATGGTGGTCTCGGCCAGCTGGTCGGCATCCATCTCACCCAGGCCCTTGTAGCGCTGGATGGGCTCCTGCCAGCGCTTGCCGGCCTTGCGCAGCTTGTCCAGCAGGCGGTGCAGCTCGGCCTCGCTGTACGTGTAGATCGTCTCGTTGGGCTTCGAGCCGGGGTTGATCACGATGATGCGATGCAGCGGGGGCACCGCCGAGAACACGCGGCCGGCCTCCACGAGCGGGCGCATGTAGCGATAGAAGAGCGTGAGCAGGAGGGTCCGGATGTGCGCGCCGTCGACGTCGGCGTCGCTCATCATGATGACCTTGCCGTAGCGCGCCGACTCGAGGTCGAACGTGCGGCCGGAGCCGGCGCCCACGACCTGGATGATCGACGCGCACTCGGCGTTCGAGAGCATGTCGCTGATCGACGCCTTCTGCACGTTCAGGATCTTGCCGCGGATGGGCAGCAGCGCCTGGTACTCGCTGTTGCGCGCCAGCTTCGCGGTGCCGAGGGCCGAGTCGCCCTCGACGATGAACAGCTCGGACTGCGCGACGTCCTGCGTGCGGCAGTCGACGAGCTTGGTCGGCAGCGACGAGCTCTCGAGCGCGTTCTTGCGGCGCTGCGTCTCCTTGTGGGCGCGCGCCGAGACGCGCGCCTTCATCTCGGCGACCACCTTGTCGAGCAGCATCGACGTCTGGTTCTTGTCGTCGCGCTTGGACGACGCGAAGCGGGCCTTGAGCTCCTCGCGCACGACCTTCGCGACGATCGAGCGGACCGCGGGCGTGCCGAGCACCTCCTTGGTCTGACCCTCGAACTGCGGCTCGGGCACCGTGACGGTGAGGACGGCGCTCAGGCCCGCGAGCACATCGTCCTTCTCGAGCTTGTCGTTGCCGACCTTGAGGCGCCGGGCGTTGGCGGCGACCTGATCGCGCAGCTGCTTCAGCAGCTCCTGCTCGAAGCCCTGCTGGTGCGTGCCGCCCTTGGGCGTGGAGATGATGTTCACGAACGACCGGATGGTCGTGTCGTAGCCGGTGCCCCACCGCAGGGCGATGTCGACCTGGCACTCGCGCTCGACCTCGGTCGAGACCATGTGGCCGTTGGGCTGGAGCATCGGCACGGTCTCGGTGAACGTGCCGGACCCGGTCAGACGCCACGTGTCGGTGACGGGGGCGTCGGTGGCGAGGAAGTCCACGAACTCCGAGATGCCGCCGTCGAACCGGTAGGCCGTCTCGCTGGGCTCCTCGCCACGCTCGTCGCGGATGACGATCTCGAGACCCGGCACCAGGAACGCCGTCTGGCGGGCGCGCGTCACGAGCTCATCGAGCTGGAACGCGGCGTCCTTCGTGAAGATCTGCCGGTCGGCCCAGTAGCGCACGCGCGTGCCCGTGACGCCCTTGGCGACCTTGCCGACCACACGCAGCTCGCTGCGCTCCTCGAACGGCGTGAACGGTGCATCCGGGCGGGGCTCGCCCTTGTCGGCGAACACGCCGGGCTCGCCGCGATGGAACGACATGGCCCACGTCTTGCCACCCCGGTCGACCTCGACGTCGAGGCGCTCCGAGAGCGCGTTGACGACCGAGGCGCCGACGCCGTGCAGGCCACCGGATGCCGCGTACGAGCCGCCGCCGAACTTCCCGCCCGCGTGCAGCTTGGTGTACACGACCTCCACGCCGGACAGGCCGGTGCGGGGCTCGACGTCGACGGGGACGCCACGCCCCCGGTCGCGCACCTCCACGCTGCCGTCTGCGTGCAGGATGACGTCAATGCGCGATCCGTTGCCGGCGACGGCCTCGTCGACGGCGTTGTCGATGATCTCCCACAGGCAGTGCATGAGGCCCGGCGAGCCGTTCGAGCCGATGTACATGCCCGGACGCTTGCGGACGGCCTCGAGGCCTTCCAGCACCTGGAGATGATGGGCGGAGTACTCGGCGGTCACAATCTTCGATGCTATCCGCGCGGGCCCGGAACGCCGGGGTGACACTCCCTTCCATGGCGCCTCGGAGACACCGTCATGCCCGGCCATCGGCGCTCGCGTACGCGGTGAGCGAAACATGCCGCGACGCGGGCAGGAATGTCAGGATCCCGTGGTTGTATGTGACGAATCCCGCCACACGTGGATGGATCAAACGAATGAGGAGGCAGACATGACGACGACCGCACCCGAAGCCCCCGCTGTCTACCGCCTCACGGCCATGGACCGTTGCGACTCGTGCGGCGCTCAGGCGTACATCGCCGCCGAGGTCAACGGCAGCGAGCTGCTGTTCTGCGCGCACCACGGCCGCAAGTACGAGGAGAAGCTCCGCGCCGTCGCGACCTCGTGGCACGACGAGACCGCGCGTCTCGCCGAGGCGGACTGATCCCGACAGCCCACAGGCTTCACGAGCCCGTCGCCCTCAGGGCGGCGGGCTCGTCCGTTTCGTCGGCGGTCAGGGCGTGACGACCCGGGGGATGAGCGGGGAGACCCGCAGCACCGGCTCCTCGCCCACCGTGCCGATCGCCTCGGCGAGCGTGGTGGGCGACGACTCCCCCGCGCCGCCCGGCCCGAAGACCGCGACGTCGTCGCCGGGCACGGCGTCCGGCCAGCCCGCCACGCGGCTGGTCGTCAGCCCCACCGAGATCAGCGCGCGCGGCCCGGCGGGCGTGCCGACGTCGACCCTGCCGCCCAGGCTCGAGGGCAGGCCGTCGAGCGAGCCGACGCCGATCTCGACATCGCCGCCCCGCACCGCGGTGACCCGCGCCACCAGGGTGGCGGCCGGCGCGATGCCCGGGATCTCGGGGCCGTCGGCCGATCGGATGCCGTAGCAGAACGCGCCCAGGCGCACGAGGTCGTAGCGGAACTCGGGCCGCGCCCAGCCGGCCGCGCTCGCGGCGAGATGACGGACCTCGGGATCCAGGCCCGCGGCGCGGGCCGTGTCGACCGCGGCGTCGAACAGGGCGCGGGCGACGTCGTCCTCCTCGTCGCTCGCCTCGGCGATGTGGCTCCAGATGCCCGCCACGCGGATGCGCCCGGCCCGCTCGAGCTCGGCGGCGCGCGCCGTGAACGCGGGCCAGTCCTCGCGGCGGACGCCGTTGCGGTGCAGGCCCGTGTCGATCTTGAGGTGCACGACTGCGGTGGTCCGCGCGACGCGCGCGATCCGCTCGAGGTATCCCGCGTCGCCCACCCCGAGCTCGATGCCCGCCTCGAGCGTCGCGGCCGCCTCGTCGGCGCCCAGCGTGAGCCAGCAGAACACGCGGGCCCGGTCCCCTGCCACCGCCTTCGCGCGCAGCGCGCTGCGCGGGTCGATCGCGCCCAGCCAGCGCACCCCCTCCTCCACGGCGACGGCCGCGACCGCGTCGACGCCGTGCGCGTACGCGTCGTCCTTGACGACCATGAGCAGCTCGGCGGGAGCGATCCGGGCGCGCACGGCCGCGATGTTCGCCGCGAGGCGCGACCGGGAGATCCGCAGCTCGGCTTCCATCAGGACACCGCCTCGCGCTCGACATGCAGCCCCACCGCGCACACGAGCTCGGCCGGGGTCAGCCCGGTCGCGCCCGCCCAGGCCGACAGGGCGTCGGCCACCGCTCCCGACCCGAAATACACGGCCTCGTCCCCGGGTGCCACATCCAGGTCGCCCACGTCGATCACGCACACGTCCATGGCCACGCGGCCGACGATCGGGCAGAGACGCCCGCGGAGCTCCACGCCGACCCGGTTGCCCAGCGCGCGCACGACGCCCTCGGCGTAGCCGCCCGCAATCAGCGCGATCGTGGTGTCCGCCGTGGCGCGGTGGGTGTAGCCGTACGACACGGCCTCCCCTGCGAGGAGCGGCTTGGTCGAGAGGACCGGCGTGACGAGCTCGAGCGCCGGCTCCCCGCCCGTGCCCGGGAGGCCGTACAGCACGTCTGACGGGTCCGGCTCGACGTCCACGGCGCGCAGGCCGAGGGCCTCGACGACCGGGATGTCGCGCGCGTCGACGGCGACCGAGACGATGCCCGCCTCGCAGACGGCGCGCCCGACCGTCTCGACGCCGTGGCCCCACGCGTCGCGCCGCAGATCCGCGACGGGATCGCCGCCGGCGGCGCGCATCCGAGCCGCGTTGGCCCGCAGAGCGGCGCGGGAGACGCGCGCGAGCGGAGCGCTGCGGAGGGGCGACGGGGCGGCCGCTGCATCCGGGTGCGCCACGTCCTGCGACAGGGGGCGCCGGGGGTTCGGCCAGGTCACCCATCTAGACTAACCAGGTCCCGTCGACCCCCTTCGGAGTGTGCATGACTGACAACCGCCTCGGCCTCGCCGGCAAGTTCCGCTACCTCGCGGAGCGCGCCCGCCGCATCGACCTCAAGTCGGTCGCGGAGCGCGCCAAGGAGGTGCACGAGCAGCACGGCACCTGGACGCCGAAGGTGTTCGCCGACATGCTCTGGTCCGCCGCGCGACACGACGTCGCGTTCCAGGACTACGTCGACTACGACTTCGCGATGCTCACGAAGCAGGAGCGCGCGACCTACATGACGCACCCGGTCTCGATGCAGCTCGCGGCACGCTTCGCACGCCGCGACAAGCGGGTGCTGTTCGAGAACAAGATCGAGTTCAACAAGGTCTTCGCCGATTTCCTCAAGCGCGACTGGATGATCGTCGAGCCCGGCGGCGCCGACGCCGTGCGCGAGTTCGCTCAGAAGCACGGCACGATCATCGCGAAGGTGCCGGTCAGCCACATGGGCCTGGGCGTGCGCCGCTATCACGCGGCGGACGTGTCCGACTGGGACGCGTTCCACCGCGGTCTCATCGAGCGCGACGAGGTGCTCCTGGAGCAGGTCATCGAGCAGCACGCCGACCTCGCGGCCGTGTGCCCCGGCACCGTGAACACGACGCGCGTGACGGCGTTCTTCGACGGCACGGATGTGCACATCCTCGCGATCGCGCAGAAGTTCGGTCGAGGCGCCGTGAGCGACCAGATGTCGTACGGCGGCTTCTACACGATGCTGCACGACGACGGCCGGGCGTTCGGGCACGGCTACGACTCGCACGGCCACGTGCACGAGAAGCACCCCGACACGGGCTTCCCGATCGCCGATTTCCGCCTGCCGATGATGGACGAGGTGCGCGCGTTCATCGACCAGGTCGCCCGCGTGGTGCCCGAGGTGCAGTACGTGGGCTGGGACGTCGTGGTCTCCCCCGACGGCCCGGTCCTCGTCGAGGGCAACTGGGGCGCCGGCGTGTACGAGAACAAGCCCAGCGTCACGGGCATCCGCACCGGTCACAAGCCCCGCTACCGCAAGGCCATCGGGTTTTGACGCGGGCAGGATTCGGCCCGTTTCGACTCCGGCTCCTTCGTCGCCTCCGCTCAACGACCGGTCGTTGAGCGGAGCGCAGCGGAGACGAAACGGCCCACTCCCATACGAACAAGGCCCCTCCGCGAGGAGGGGCCTTGTTCGTGTCAGGCGGGTCAGGCGGGCCGGACGATGCCGAGCGGCGTGGACTGGTGGCCCTGACCCAGCGGGTTGTCGCCGAGGATGCGCACGAGGCGCTTCTCGCCGGCCTTGTCCAGGGTCGACCCCAGGATGTTCCCGCCGATGTCGTTGATGTCGACCACCGCGACGTCCAGGTCGCCGCCCAGCAGCGCCTTGAGGTGCGCCGCGACCTCGCGCGGCCGCTCCGGCCCGAGCACGACGGCCTGGTTGTACGGCGGGATGGTGCCGCTCGTGGGTCCGTCGATCGCGCGCGCCCTGTCGCCGGCGATGCGGTAGAAGTCGCCCTTGCGGCCCAGCGCCTTGGTCACCGCCGCGACGGCGGCCGCGAACAGGATGCGCGGGGTGCCGCACTCCCGCAGCGCCATCTCCATCGTCTCGGGCATGCCGAGGCCGATCCCGTAAGGCGTCTTGACGACGTACCGCGAGAGGAACCGTGCGAGCGGACGGACCTTGATATCCGTCAGCAGGTACGAGCGCCCCTGCGTGATCGCCACGATCTTCTCCGTCACGAACAGCAGGTCGCCCGGCTGCACCGCGTCCTTGGCGTAGGTGGTGATGATCTCGTCGAGGTCGTCCTCGGGCATGACCACGCGCGTGCGCAGCGGGATTCGCTGCACGCGGTCGCCGTCGATCTCGACCTCGAGGGCCTTGCCCTCGTTCGCGGCGCTCACTCGAGGTAGTCCCGGAGCGACTGCGAGCGGCTGGGGTGACGCAGCTTCGCCATGGTCTTCGACTCGATCTGGCGGATGCGCTCGCGCGTCACGCCGAACGTGTCGCCGATCTGGTCCAGCGTCTTCGGCTGGCCGTCGCCGAGGCCGAAGCGCATGCGGATGACGCCCGCCTCGCGCTCCGACAGCGAGTCGAGCAGGCTCTCGAGCTGGCGCTGCAGCATCGTGAAGCCCACCGCGTCGGCCGGCACGACCGCCTCGGTGTCCTCGATCAGGTCGCCGAACTCGCTGTCGCCGTCCTCACCCAGGGGCGTGTGCAGCGAGATCGGCTCGCGGCCGTACTTCTGCACCTCGATGACCTTCTCGGGGGTCATGTCGAGCTCCTTCGAGAGCTCCTCGGGTGTGGGCTCGCGACCCAGGTCCTGCAGCATCTGGCGCTGCACGCGGGCGAGCTTGTTGATGACCTCGACCATGTGCACCGGGATGCGGATCGTGCGCGCCTGGTCGGCCATGGCGCGCGTGATCGCCTGCCGGATCCACCAGGTGGCGTACGTCGAGAACTTGAAGCCCTTGGTGTAGTCGAACTTCTCGACCGCGCGGATCAGACCGAGGTTGCCCTCCTGGATCAGGTCCAGGAACTGCATGCCGCGGCCCGTGTAGCGCTTGGCGAGCGAGACGACCAGACGGAGGTTCGCGCCCAGCAGGTGCGACTTGGCGCGCTGGCCGTCGCGGGCCACCCACTGCAGGTCCAGGCCCAGCTGGCTCGACTTCTCGGCCGCCGACATCTTGGAGAGCTTCTCCTCGGCGAACAGGCCCGCCTCGATGCGCATGGCGAGGTCGACCTCCTCCGCCGCGTTCAGCAGCGGGACCTTGCCGATCTGCTTCAGGTAGTCCTTGACCGGGTCGGCGGTCGCGCCGGTGATCTGCGTCGAGTAGACGGGGACCTCGTCCTCGTCGCTCGACGTGATGACGATCGCACCCGTGGGCAGCGGCTCGGTCACCACCTTCTTGGGCGCGTCGTCGTCGTCGGAGGTCTCGGCGGACTCGTCCTTACCGGCCTCGACGTCGGCGACGTCGTCGATCGCGACGTCCTCGATCTCGACGGCCTCGTCGTCCTCGGGCTCGTCCGACTTCTTCTTGGCGGCGGCCTTCTTGGGAGCGGCCTTCGCGGCGGTCTTGCGCGCCGGCGCCTTGCGGGCGGGCTTCTCGGCGGCCTCGCCCTCCGCCTTCGCGGCGGCGGTCTTGCGCGCCGACGTCTTCGCGGCGGGCTTCTTCGCGGCCGCGCTCTTCGGGGCGGCGGCCTCTGCGGCCTCGTCCACCTCGGCGGTGTCGTTGTTCTTCGCGGTGCTCCGCGGAGTCTTCGTGGCAGTAGTCACGTTTCGCCTTTCACCGGCGGCGCCGCGCGCCGCGCCCCCGGGTGTGTTCGGGCACTAGTAAGACCCTTGTCAAGTCCGGCGCCGTCTCACGCGCCCCCTCGACAACGGGTCGGACATCCATTGTCTCATAGGTCGAGCGGCGCGCCGGACGACGCGTGGTGCGTCACCGGATGAGAACGACGTCACGTCTTCCGGTATTCCCCGCGCGCGGCCGGCGCGTCAGCTGCCGCGCTTGTCCTCGTCGCCCGTCTGGCGGGTCGCCAGGTAGCGCTCCAGCTCGGCCGCGAGCTCGTCGGCGCTCGGGAGCTCGCCCTCGCGGAAGCCGCCGACTCCGGTCGGCACCCCGCCGCCCGAGAGGCCCGCGGCGTAGGCGTCATAGCGCTCCTCGAGCCCCTGGACCATGCGGCCCAGCTCGTCGTTCCCGGCGATCTGCTCCTCGACCTTGCCCAGGTACTCGCGGTTCTCGGCGTACAGGTCGTCCATCGTGAACACGAGCCCGGTCGCCGCCATGACCTTGTCGAGCGCGGCGATCGTGCTGGCGGGGTAGTCGGTCTCGGCGAGGTAGTGCGGCACGAGCAGGACGAAGCCCGCCGTGTCGAAGCCCGCCTCGACGAACCGGTACTCGAGCAGGTGGCCCACCGTGGCGGGCACCTGCGTGCGCGGGTGCCAGATGGAGTGCGCCTCGATCAGGTCGGCGCGGTTGCCGCTCACGGTGACGCCCAGCGTGCGCGTGTGCGGGACAGGCATCGCGATCGCATGGACCCAGGTCATGGAGCGGACCGAGAACAGGTCGGCGAAGTCCAGCGCGGCCTCCGCGAACGCGTCCCACGCGAAGTCCGGCTCGTACCCGGACAGCAGCAGGAACGGCTGCCCCAGCGCGTCGTGCACCAGCGAGAGCTCCAGCCGCGGCGGCCGGTAGTCGCTCAGGTGGTCCTGCTCGAAGGTGACGATGGGACGACGCGCGCGGTAGTCCAGCAGGGTGTCGTTCGAGAACACGACGACGGGCCGTGGATCCAGCTCGTCGCGGGCGAAGTCGATCAGCCCTGCGACCGCTCCCCCGGCGTCCGTGAAGCCGGTCATCAGGATGACCAGCGGCAGGCCGTCCGGCACCACTGGGGCGTTCGCGACCCGCTCGTAGATATCACCAGTCGAGGGCATGCATCCATGCTACGAGCCGCGACGGACCCCGGGTCCGGTTCCGCTGAGCGCGTACGCGGCGCGCGCGAGCCCGCTCCGCCCGCGCGGACGGCGCGTACCTAGGATGGACGACATGCCGATTCCCGCTCTCGCGCTGACCACCGATCCGTTCCCCGCTGGCGGCGCCGAGGCCGCGATCCTGGCGATCCCCTCGTTCGGTGAGGGCGACGAGCCCGCCGCGGGCTTCCCGGGGCTGCGCACGGCGCTCGAGGCGATCGGGTTCACCGGCGCGAAGAACGCGTTCGCGCGGGTCTACGCGCCCGACGTGTCGCCGCGCCCGCTCGCGGTGGTCGGGCTGGGCGCCGAGCCGGACGCGAACGCCGTGCGCGAGGCCGTCGGCGCCGGGGCACGGCAGCTCACGGGCTTCGACACCGTCGCGGTGTCGGTGCTCGCCGACGTCGACGGCGCGTGGCGCGCCGCGGCCGAGGGCGCCGCGCTCGGCGCGTACCGGTTCGAGGGGTACAAGAGCGAGAGCGCCGAGAAGTCCGCGCGCAGGCGCCGCGCTTCCTCCTTCCTGATCCACGTGCCCGGCCCCGTGGACGACGCCGCGCTCGCGGCCGTGCGCGCCGGCGCCGAGGCCGTCGCGCTCGTGAAGGACCTCGTCTCGACGCCCGCGGACCGGCAGAGCCCCGCACAGCTCGCCGAGGCCGCCGTCACGGCGGTCGAGGGGCTGGGCGTCGACGTCACGGTCTACGACGAGCAGGCGCTGGCCGAGGGCGGCTTCGGCGGCATCCTGGGCGTCGGCCAGGGCTCGGAGCGGCCGCCCCGCCTGGTGCGCCTCGAGTGGGCCCCCGAGGACGCCGAGCGCCACATCGCGCTCGTCGGCAAGGGCATCACGTTCGACACCGGAGGCCTCTCGCTGAAGCCGGCGGCATCGATGGTCGGCATGAACGAGGACATGACCGGCGCCGCCGAGGTGCTGGCGGTCATCCGGGCGGCCGCGCAGCTGCGCCTGCCCGTGCGCGTCACGGCGTGGATGTGCATCGCCGACAACATGCCGTCCGGTCGTGCGACGCGCCCCGGCGACGTCCTCACCATGCTCGACGGGACCACGGTCGAGGTCACGAACACCGACGCCGAGGGCCGGCTGGTGCTCGCCGACGGCCTGGTCGCGGCGAGCCGCGAGCATCCCGACGTGATCGTCGACGTCGCGACCCTGACCGGGGCCATCCTGGTGGCGCTGGGCACGCGCCACACCGGCGTGATGGGCCACGGCGACGCGGTCGACGCGTTCCTGCGCTCTGCCGACCGCACGGGCGAGCTCGCCTGGCCCCTCCCTCTGCCGGAGCACATCGCCGAGCAGCTCGACTCGCGCATCGCCGACATGCGCAACGCCGACATGGGCAACCGCAACGGCGGCTCGCTGTTCGCCGGCCTGTTCCTGCAGCGCTTCATCGGCCGCACCGGCGAGGGCGACGACGCCCCGCGCATCCCGTGGGTGCACCTGGACATCGCGGGGTCCGCGATGAGCTCGACCGCCGCCTACGGGTTCACGGACAAGGGCCCCACGGGCGCCACGGTGCGCGCGCTGATCGACTTCGTCGCGGCCGGCGGGGAGGTCCAGTGATGGCGCACGAGTTCGACGTCGTCGTCCTGGGCGGCGGCAGCGGCGGATACGCCGCGGCCCTGCGCGCCGCGGAGCTCGGCAAGCGCGTCGCGCTGATCGAGAAGGACCGTCTCGGCGGCACCTGCCTGCACCGCGGCTGCATCCCCACCAAGGCGCTCCTGCATGCCGCGGAGATCGCCGACTCGGTGCGCGAGGCCTCGGCGTACGGCATCACCGCCTCGCTGGGCGGCGTCGACGCCGCGGGCCTGCGCGCCTACCGCGAGGGCATCGTCGCGAAGAAGTTCAAGGGGCTCGAGGGCCTGGTCTCCCGTCGCGGCATCACGGTCGTGGCCGGCGAGGGCCGGCTCGAGCCCGGCCGCGCCGTCCGCGTCGGCGAGGACGTCTACACGGCCGCGGACATCGTGCTCGCGACCGGCTCCTACAGCCGCACGCTCCCCGGCCTGGAGCCCGGCGGCCGGATCCTGACCAGCGAGACCGCGCTCGCCCTCGACGAGGTGCCGTCGCGCGTCGTGATCCTGGGCGGCGGCGTGATCGGCGTGGAGTTCGCGAGCGTGTGGCGCTCGTTCGGCGCCGAGGTGACGATCGTCGAGGCGCTCGAGCACCTCGTGCCGAACGAGGACGTGGCCCTCAGCAAGGGCCTCGAGCGCGCCTACCGCAAGCGCGGCATCCAGGCGCGGCTCGGGGTGCGGTTCGCGTCCGCGACGCAGGACGCGTCGTCCGTAACGGTGACGCTCGAGGACGGGACGGCTCTGGAGGCCGACTACCTGCTCGTGGCCGTGGGGCGCGGGCCGGCGACCGCCGGTCTGGGCCTCGAGGAGGCCGGCGTCGCGCTGGACCGCGGCTTCGTCGTGGTGGACGAGCGCCTGCGCACGGGCGCGGAGGGCGTCTGGGCCGTCGGCGACATCGTGCCGGGCCTGCAGCTGGCGCACCGCGGCTTCCAGCAGGGCGTCTTCGTGGCCGAGGCGATCGCGGGCCTGGATCCCGTGCCCGTGCCGGAGACGCAGATCCCCAAGGTGACGTACTCGCACCCCGAGGTCGCCTCCGTCGGCCTCACCGAGGCGCAGGCCGTGGACGCGCACGGCGCGGCCGGCGTGACCTCGTACGAGTACAACCTCGCGGGCAACGGCAAGAGCGAGATCATCGGCACGGGCGGCCTCGTCAAGGTCGTGCGCCGCGTCGACGGCCCCGTGCTGGGCGTCCACCTGATCGGCGACCGCGTGGGCGAGCTGATCACCGAGGGCCAGCTCGCCGTCGCGTGGGAGGCCCACCCCGAGGACATCGCCCCGCTGATCCACGCCCATCCGACGCAGAGCGAGGCGCTGGGCGAGGCGTTCCTGGCGCTCGCCGGAAAGCCGCTCCACACCATCTGAGCGGCCCCGCCGCCCGCCGCGATCTGGTCGCCGCGCCCGCCCGCGGCGACCAGATCGCCACACCGACTCACTAAGCTGTTCACGTCATCGAAATCCTGAAGGAGACTCCGACATGAGTACTTCCGTGGTCCTCCCCGAGCTCGGCGAGAGCGTCACCGAGGGAACGGTCACCCGCTGGCTGAAGAAGGTCGGCGACACGATCGCCGTCGACGAGGCCCTGCTGGAGATCTCGACCGACAAGGTCGACACCGAGATCCCGTCCCCCGTCGCCGGCGTGATCGAGGAGATCCTCGTTCAGGAAGACGAGACCGTCGAGGTCGGCGCCGTCCTGGCCAAGATCGGCGACGGCTCGGGTGCCGCGCCCGCCGGCGACGCGCCGGCGCAGGAGGCCCCGGCCGCCGAGGCCGCGCCGGCCGAGGCGCCCGCCGCCGAGCAGGCCGCGCCCGCGGCCGAGCCCGCTCCGGCCCCCGCCGCCGAGGCCGCGCCCGCGGCCCCCGCCGGCGACGCCACCGACATCGTGCTCCCGGAGCTCGGCGAGAGCGTCACCGAGGGCACCGTCACGCGCTGGCTGAAGAAGGTCGGCGACGAGATCGCCGTCGACGAGGCGCTGCTGGAGATCTCGACCGACAAGGTCGACACCGAGATCCCGTCGCCGGTCGCCGGCGTCATCCAGGAGATCCTGGTCCAGGAGGACGAGACGGTCGAGGTCGGCTCCGTGCTGGCCCGCGTCGGCAGCGGCGCGCCCGCCGCCGCCCCGGCCCCCGCCGCCGCGCCCGCGGCTCCGGCCGAGCAGCCGGCCCCCGCTCAGGAGGCCCCGGCTCAGGAGGCCCCCGCTCAGGAGGCGCCCGCCCAGGCGGCCCCGGCGCCCGCCCAGCCCGCGGCGCCGACCGAGCCCGTCGCGGCCCCGGCCCCCAGCGCCGAGGCTCCGAAGGCCGAGCCCGCGGCGCCGACGTTCACCCCGCCCGCCGAGGGCGACGACAAGGTCTACGTCACGCCGCTCGTGCGCCGCCTGGCCGCGCAGAACGGCGTCGACCTCGCGACGGTCAGCGGCACCGGCGTCGGCGGTCGCATCCGCAAGGAGGACGTGCTCAAGGCCGCCGCGGCCGGTGCGGCGCCCGCCGCCGGCGCGCCCGCCGCCACCAAGCTCCCCGTGTCGGAACTGCGCGGCACCACGCAGCCGATGACGCGCCTGCGCAAGGTGCTCGCGTCGCGTGCGGTCGAGTCGATGACCTCGACCGCCCAGCTGACCACCGTGGTCGAGGTGGACGTCACGAAGCTGGCCGCGTTCCGCGACCAGGTGAAGGGCGACTTCCAGGCCAAGACCGGCGCCAAGCTGTCGTTCCTGCCGTTCTTCGCCCTGGCCGCCGCGGAGGCGCTGCAGGCGTACCCGATCATCAACTCGACGCTCGACGGCGAGAACATCGTCTACCCGCCGACCGAGAACCTCTCGATCGCGGTCGACACCGAGAAGGGCCTGTACACGCCGGTCCTGCGCGACGCGGCGTCGAAGAACCTCGCCGAGATCGCGGCCGGCATCGCCGACCTCGCTGAGCGCACGCGCAACAGCAAGCTGAAGCCGGACGACCTCGCGGGCGGCACGTTCACGCTGACGAACACGGGCTCGCGCGGCGCGCTGTTCGACACGCCGGTCGTGTTCCTGCCCCAGTCGGCCATCCTCGGCACGGGCATCGTCTTCAAGCGCCCCGGCGTCGTGAAGGTCGACGGCGTCGAGGCGATCGGCATCCGCTCGTACGTCTACCTCGCGCTGTCGTACGACCACCGCACGATCGACGGCGCCGACGCGGCCCGTTACCTGTCGGCCGTCAAGGCGCGCCTGGAGGAGGCGGCCTTCGCCGCCGATCTCGGCATCTGACGCAGACGTCCCCGAGGGGCTCGGCCGCATCCGCGGCCGGGCCCCTCGTCGTTCGGGGCGGCGCCCGTCCTCACCCGGCCGCCATGGGGGTCGCCGTGCGGAGCAGCCAGCGCCCGTCGAGCCGGACGAGCTGCAGCAGCAAGGACCCGCGCTCCCCCGCCGGGTCGTCCGCGCGCAGCACGGCGACGTCGCCGTAGTCGTCGAGCAGTGCGAGCTGCGTCGCACCGGCAGCGGTCTCGAGCGCCTCCGGCGGCAGCGGCTCGGCCCCGGCATCGCGGATGCCCGCGCACAGCGGGTCGCCGTGCGCGACGCATTCGGCCAGCTCGTCGAGCAGCCGCTCGGCGGCCGCGGCGGGATCCTCAGGAGCGGGCGCCCCCGCGACAGGCTCCTCCGAGGACGCCGGCGACGCATCCGGCGAGGGCCCCGGCGCCGCCGCCGGCGATCGCTCCGACGCGCCGCGCGCCGCGGCGGGCTCCGGCTCGGCGGGCCAGAGCAGGCCGCCGCCGAGCACGAGCGCCGCGACGACGCCGCCGGCCAGCAGCGGTGCGCGCCGCCCGCCCGCGAGGCGGGAGCGGAGTGCGGCACGGGTGCGGTCGAGCGCATCCCCCACCGCGTCGGCGATCCCGGCGTCGCCGAAGCGCTCGATGAGCCCCGGGATCCCGGATCCCGCGGGGCGGAGCTCGACAGCCGTCCGAGGCGCCGCCACGCGCGGACCGCCCGCCCTCTCCTCGGCGCGCTCGATCGCGCGCGGGGCGCACGCCTCGAACAGGGCGTCCTCGAGCTGCGGCAGCGCCCTCGCGAGCGCCCTGGGCCGCTGCAGAGCGGACCGCCCCTCCTCCAGGAGCCGGACCAGGACCCGGTCCCGCGTGTGCTCGGCCGCCTGGGCGATCACGGCGTCGGCGGCCGAGGCCACCGGCTCGGCGTCGTCGGATCCGGGCGCGAACAGCGGCCGGCCCCCGTCGTCGATCCACCACGTGCCGCGCGGGCCCTCGGACTCGGGCGCCTGGTCGGCCCAGGCCTCCCGCACGCCCCGCAGCAGGCTGACGACCAGGGTCACGAGCTCACCCCCGGCCAGCGGCGCGCCACCCGCCGCGCGCGCCGCGAGCAGCCGCGCCAGGGGCTCCCGGCACCAGGGCAGCTCGAGGTCGTGCCCGTCCCCGCGCCGGACGACGTCGCACGGCGCGAGCAGGTGCTGCGGCGGGTCGGGCCGCACGCAGAAGACGCGGTCCCGCGCCTCGACCGCGTCCGCGAGCACGACCCGTCGATCGCCCGCGGCGGCCAGCACCCCCGCGACGGGCGAGAGGGGCGGCTCGACGCGGCGGATCGGCCGGTACGCGTCGGTCAGCGCGGGCGCCCGCGATCCGACGGGGGTCGTGCCCGAGGACGCGGGCGGCTGCTCGAGAGGCGCGATCGGCGGGCGGGTCATGGCCTCATCCTGCGCCCGCCCCGCATTCCCTTCGCCCCGCCGGCCACGCCGGGAGGCAACGCGCCCGGATCGACGGCCTGTGGACGAGTCGCGCGCCGCCCTCACGGTCGGCGCACCGCATCCCACTGGGTACTCTTGACGTATGGCAGCACGCACCCCCGAGGCCGAGAAGCGGCCCGGATTCTTCCGACAGATCAGGTCCCTGTTCACCTTCACGCGCGAGGTGTACCCCTGGCTCGGGTGGCTGCTGCTCGGCATCCTCGTCGCGGGCGTCCTCGTCGGCGTCCTGATCGGCGTCCTGCTCCAGCCGACGTGGTGGGGCATCCTGCTGTGGGCCATCGCCGGCCTGATGCTCGGCGCGCTCGCGGCCATGACGACCATGACGCGCATCTCCACGCGCGCGATGTACCGCAAGATCGACGGCATGCCCGGCGCGACCGGCCACGTGCTCTCCACGATGCTCGGCCGCAGCTGGCGCTCGAGCGAGATGCCCGTCGGGGTCAACCCCAAGACGCAGGAGGCCGTGTACCGCGCGGTCGGCCGCGGCGGCGTCGTGATCGTCGGCGAGGGCTCGCGCGGCCGCCTCGCGCGCCTGATGCGCGACGAGCGGATGAAGGTCAGCCGCGTCGCCACCGGCGTGCCGGTGCACGAGCTCTACGTCGGCCACGGCGAGGGCGACGTCCCGATCGCGGACCTCGCCAAGACCATCAAGGCGCTCCCCAAGGCCATCGACCGCGCCACCATGGGCGCCGTCGTCCAGCGCATCGAGTCGGTCTCGCAGTCGCTCGCCTCGCTGCCGATCCCCAAGGGCATCGACCCGACCAAGGCCCGCGCGCCCCGACCGCGCTGACGCCTCCGAGCGAAGAGCCCCCGCCGCCGGCGGGGGCTCTTTCCGTCCCGGAGGTCCGGATCAGGCGCGGACGAGCACCGTGCCGGCGGCCCGGTCGTGCAGCCCGCGCTGATCGCCGTCCCAGATCACGGCGGGGATGACGAGGACCAGCAGCAGCGTCCGGACGATCGGGCGCCAGACGCCGGGCCACCCGCTGCCCTGGAGCTGCAGCCGCATGCCGGCGAGGCGGTGGCCGGGGCTGCCGCCGATCGTCGGGATGAACAGGATCTGGACGACCGCGAACACGAGCATCGTCGCGATCGCGTCGTACTGGAAGAAGGCGATCGAGATCACCACCGCGGCGAGCCAGTCGATCGCGAGGCCCGCGAGCCGGCGCGGCACCCGGGCGACCGAGCCCGACCCCTCTCTCGGCAGCCCGAGGCGCTGCCCGGGATAGGTCTCGTCGGCGGTGGAGGACGTCATCCGTCCAGCCTACGTGCCGCGGAACGACGCGGATCACGGGGCCCGCGTAACATGCCGGAAACATGAGGGACACCCTCGGGCAATGCCGGGCCTATAGGTTCAGGCCGTCACCTGTGTTCCAGGCGATCCCACCCGAAGTCCCACCAATCTGGAGCCGCAATGTTCAACGACTCATCCGAGGTGCTGAAGTTCATCAAGGACGAGGATGTCAAGTTCCTCGACATCCGCTTCACCGACCTTCCCGGCGTGCAGCAGCACTTCAACATCCCGGCGTCCACCGTCGATGAGGACTTCTTCACGATCGGCCAGCTGTTCGACGGCTCCTCGATCCGAGGCTTCGCGAACATCAACGAGTCGGACATGCAGCTGATCCCCGACGTGACCACCGCGTACGTCGACCCCTTCCGCGAGGCCAAGACCCTCGTGATGGTGTTCGACATCTACAACCCGCGCAACGGCGAGATCTACTCGAAGGACCCGCGTCAGGTCGCCAAGAAGGCCGAGAAGTACCTCGCCTCGACCGGCATCGCCGACACCGCGTTCTTCGCGCCCGAGGCCGAGTTCTTCATCTTCGACGACGTGCGCTACGAGGTCTCGCAGGGCAAGAGCTTCTACTCGGTGGACTCCGAGGAGGCCGCGTGGAACACCGGCCGCGAGGAGGAGGGTGGCAACCTCGCCAACAAGACCCCCTACAAGGGCGGCTACTTCCCGGTCTCGCCGGTCGACAAGCAGGCGGACATCCGCGATGACATCGTGCTGAAGCTGATCGAGGTCGGCCTCGAGGTCGAGCGCTCGCACCACGAGGTGGGCACCGCCGGCCAGGCCGAGATCAACTACAAGTTCGACACGATGGTCCACGCCGCGGACGACATCCTGAAGTTCAAGTACATCGTCAAGAACACGGCCGAGCAGTGGGGCAAGACCGCCACGTTCATGCCGAAGCCGCTCTTCGGCGACAACGGCTCGGGCATGCACACCCACCAGTCGCTCTGGTCGGACGGCAAGCCGCTGTTCTACGACGAGAAGGGCTACGCGCAGCTCTCGGACATCGCCCGCTGGTACATCGGCGGCATTCTGAAGCACGCCCCCGCCGTCCTCGCGTTCACGAACCCCACGCTGAACTCGTACCACCGCCTGGTCAAGGGCTTCGAGGCGCCGGTCAACCTGGTCTACTCGGCGGGCAACCGCTCGGCGGCCATCCGCATCCCGATCACGGGCTCGAACCCGAAGGCCAAGCGCATCGAGTTCCGTGCGCCGGACTCGTCGGGCAACCCGTACCTCGCGTTCGCGGCGCAGCTGATGGCCGGCATCGACGGCATCAAGAACCGCATCGAGCCGCACGAGCCGGTCGACAAGGACCTGTACGAGCTGCCGGCCGAGGAGGCGAAGAGCATCCCCCAGGTGCCGAACTCGCTTCTCGACTCGCTCGAGGCCCTCAGCAACGACCGCGAGTTCCTCACCGCAGGCGGCGTCTTCACCGACGAGCTGATCGACACGTGGATCGAGTACAAGTACGAGAACGAGATCCTGCCGATGCAGCAGCGTCCGCACCCGTTCGAGTTCGAGCTGTACTACAGCGTCTGATTCCGAGGGGTCTCGGGGACCGCACTCCCGGTTTCCGAGGCCAGCAATTTACTGAGCCCCAGGCGGAAGGTGCCGTCTGGGGCTCAGTCTATCTCTGGTCGTTTACGGACGGCTACGGGGAATAGACGGACAGGTTCTCGGACGGTGCGGATGACGGCTTCCGCTCACGCGCAACGACGGCGAGAGGAGCCTGACCCGCTTTTCCGGACACCAACTTTGAGGCGATGATCGTCTCGGAAGGAGTCCGTGAGATGCCTGCTGCCCACCCGCCGGAGTTCCGGCGTCGAGCCCTGGATCTTCTCGCCCAGGGAAACCCTGTGGAGATCGAGATCCTCAAGCGCGCGAGCGCGTATTTCGCCAGGGAGAGCGTGCTCCCAAAATAGGGTTCCGGCTGGTCCAGGAGCTCGCCGCGGACGGGATCCCCGTCGCGGTGGCCTGCCGGTCCCTGAACGTCTCGAAGTCTGGCTATTACGAATGGGCCGGTCGGGCGCTCTCGGTGCGTGCGGTCGCGGATGCTGAGCTGACGACCACGATTCGTCGGATCCACGCCGACTCACGCCAGACCTATGGTGCCCCGCGGGTGCTCGCCGAGCTGCGGCTCGGACTTGGCATTCGAGTCGGCCGGAAACGCGTCGCCCGGTTGATGCGGCTGGGCGGGCTGGTGGGCGTTTCGCACCGTCGGAAGCGGCGCGGCTGGAAGCCAGACACTGCCACCCATGAGGACCTCGCGAAGCGGCAGTTCCGCGCTGATGCCCCGAACCGGCTCTGGTTCTGTGACATTACACAGCATCGCGCGAACGACGGGTGGGTCTACTGCGCCGCCGTGATCGACGCGTACTCGCGGCGGATCGTTGGGTGGTCGATCTCCGGCCGGATGACCGCGGAGATCGTCGTCGATGCGCTCGAGATGGCCCGCTGGCGACGACGGCCCGAACCGGGAACCGTGGTCCACGCAGACCGAGGAGCGCAATACACTAGCTGGCTCTTCGGGCACCGGCTCCGCCAAGCGGGGCTCCTCGGATCGATGGGTCGAGTCGCGTCATCCGTCGACAACGCGCTCGTCGAGAGCTTCTGGTCAACGATGCTACGCGAGCTCCTCGACCGGTCGACCTGGACCTCGAAAACGCAACTGGCATCGGCGATGTTCGAGTGGTTGATCCGCTTCCGCTACGCGGGCGATCAGGACTTCCTCGACCCCGACATCGTCGCTCACGCTCCCGGCATCGGCGAAGATGGCGTCGCCCGCTACCGCGACGCCATCGCCAGGCAGGATCTCGGCGACTACGGGCGATACCCGCTGCAGCGCCTCGCGGTGCTCGCCCGCGATGAGCAGGAGATCGTCGTCGCGCACGGAGGCGAACCGGGCAATGCCGCGATGGCGTTCCGCATTGTCGAGGACCTCACCGAGGCCGGGCTGCATGAGGCCGCGCTGCGATACCCGCACATTGGGCTCGCGCTGCCGGTGAACTTCCGCACGTCCCGCCTCGCCGACTTCGTCGTGCAGCACGAGCTCGAGGCGGGCAACACCGAGGCCGCGCGAGAGCTGCGGCGACGTCAACTGACGGTGCAGCCCGGTTCGTTCGCCTTCGATGCGCTGCGCTCCATCGCGAAGGACCTGGGAGTGTGGGATGCGGAGCAAGACCCGGCAGAGGCGGTGTTGCGGGCGCGTCATCCGATCGACTTCCTCGGGCACCTCCTGCACGAGGGTCGCGACGACGAAGCGTGGGGCTTTGCGCTCGCCAACCCCGATGCTGCAACCGGCGGGCAGTGCTGGGGTGAGCTGTGCGCACGACGTGCGCGCACGCATCCGGCCGACACGTTGCCGATCTACCGCGAGCTGGTCACCTCGATGCTCGAAGTGGCCGATCGCCGCAACTTCACGCTCGCCGCGCGCCAACTCGTCGCGATGCGCGAGGCTGCACGCAAGGCGCGCCAGGAGCGGGTGTTCGACGAGTTCTTTGCGGCCACTGCTGAGGCGAACCGGCGCCGCCCGACCTGCGTCCAAGCCTTCGGTGACGCGCAGCTCTCGTAGTCCGGACCGACAGGCCCGAGTCGCTGGGGTCAGAGCGCCGCGGCGCCCGCCTCTGCCACGGCCTGGTCCTGCTCGCCCGAGCCGCCGCTGACGCCGATCGCGCCGACGACCTGGCCGTCGCGGGTCAGTGGGATGCCGCCGGCGAAGATGGCGACCTTGCCGCCGTTGGTGTTCTGGATGCCGAAGAACTGCTGCCCTGGCTGCGAGTTGTCGCCCAGGTCCTACGTCGAGATGTCGAAGGCGCGCGAGGTCCACGCCTTGCTGATGGAGATGTCGACGCTGCCGACCCAGGCGCCGCCCTGCCGCACGTGCGCGACCAGGTTGCCTCCCGCATCCACGACCGCGACGTTCATCGGCTGGCCGATCTCGTCGGCCTTGGCCTCGGCGGCGGCGATCACGCGGCGGGCGTCCTCAAGCTTGACGGTCATGCTGGCTCCTCTCGTCGGTGCGCCGTCAGGCGCGCCTCCACACTCGCAGACGAGCGGATGGGACTACCTGTGTGTCGTCGTGCGTCACGACGAGAGAGTGCGCCTTGTGCAGCGTCAGTAAGCGCGAGCTTCGACGAGCTCAACGCCCGCGCCGCGCGCAGACGAGAGCTGCAGCGCCATGTCAGCGCGCAGTGACGAGATGTCGGTTGCAGCGGTGATGAAGGTGAAGCCCTGCTCGGCACGGCGGGCAGCCTGGGCGCCGTCGGCGCAGTGCACGCCGGCGATCTTCCCGCGCTTGGCTGCGGCCGTCGCGATCCGCTCGAGCTCCGCATCCAGGCGAGGCAGGATCGCGTCCTCGAACGGCACGCGAGCACCCAGCGCCAGCGAGAGGTCGTACGGGCCGACGTACACGCCGTCCACCCCGTCGACGTCCAGGATCGACTCCAGGTGGGCCAGACCATCCGCGGTCTCGATCATGACCAGCACCGTGACTGCCGCATCCGTCTCACTCGGGGTGGTGCCGAAGTGCGAGCCCAGCCGCATGGGCCCGTAGGAGCGCACGCCGCCCGAGGTGGGGTAGCGGGCCGCACGGGCTGCCTCGCCGGCTTCAGCCGCCGAGTTCACGAGGGGCACGATCACGCCGTGCGCGCCGGCGTCGAGCACGCGCCCGATCTCGGCCGCGGAGTTCGTCGAGACCCGCGCGAACGGAGTCGCACCGCCCGCCGAGACCGCGAGCAGCGCACGCACCTGCGCGTCGTAGCCGAGCAGACCGTGCTGCCCGTCCACGCAGACGTAGTCGAAGCCGGATCGAGCGATCTGCTCCGTGCCGACGGGTGAATCCAGGGTGACCCAGGCACCCACGCGGGGTGCCCGGGCCAGCCCGGTGAGCGACTGCTCAGACATCGAGCTCCTCGTTGTGGCGCACCTTGACGAACGACACCGCGATGAACGACACGAGCGCGCAGGCCACCACGAACAGCGCGACGGGGATCCAGCTGCCGCCGAAGCCGGCCAGCAGCGCGGTCGCGATCAGCGGGGCGGGGCCGCCGACGAGGGCCGCACCGATCTGGTAGCCGAGCGAGGCACCCGTGTACCGGATCTCGGGGGCGAAGTTCTCAGCCAGCACCGTGCCGATGAGCGAGCCGTAGATCGGCCAGACGATCGCGAACGAGACGATCAGCGCCGTGCCGGCGAGCCACAGGTTGCCGCTCGAGAGCATCGCCAGGTACGGGAAGATGAAGATCGCCACCGCCACCGAGCCGCCGAGGAACACCTTCTTGCGGCCGATCCTGTCGGAGAGGCCACCGAAGAACAGCATGCCGCCGATGCCGATGATCGAGCCGACGAGCACGAAGCCGAGGATGGCGCCGAAGTCGTAGCCGAGGCCGGTGGCGTACGACAGCGAGAAGGTCGCGAAGATGAAGAACGTGCTCGTCTCGACGAACTTCGCGCCGGTCGAGATCAGCACCTCGCGCCAGTAGTGCTTGAGCACCGTCGCGATCGGCAGCTTCTGCTTCGTGCCTTCCGCCTGCACCTTGCGGAACGACGGGGTCTCGTCGATGCGTGCGCGGATCCACAGGCCCACGACGAGCAGTACGCCCGAGAGCAGGAACGGGATTCGCCAGCCGAACGACTCGAACTGCTCCTCGGGGAAGACGGCGCGCGAGGCAATGGTCACGATGTTGCCGAGCGCGAGGCCGGCGAGGGCACCGATCTGCGGCACCGAGCCGTAGAAGCCGCGCTTGTTCTTCGGCGCGTACTCGACGGCCAGCAGCAGGCCGCCGCCCCACTCGCCGCCGAGCGCGAGGCCCTGGACGAGGCGCAGGAGCGTCAGGAGGATCGGCGCCGCGACACCGATGGCGGCGTAGTCAGGCAGCACACCCATGAGCATCGTCGCGACACCCATGAGGGTCAGCGTGATGACCAGGGTCTTCTTGCGGCCGATGCGGTCACCGACGTGGCTGAAGATGACGCCGCCGAGCGGACGCACCACGAACGCGAGTGCGAACGAGGCGAAGGCGAGCATCGAGCTCACCACCGGGTCCTCGCTCGGGAAGAAGTGCAGGTTGAAGATGGCGGTCGCCATCGTGCCGTACAGGAAGTAGTCGTACCACTCGATGGTGGATCCGACAGCGCTGCCCATGAGGGCCCGGCGGCGATCCTTGGCGCTGACGTCGATGGTCGTCGGCGCCGACGAGGGCTTCTCGTCGATGGTGTCGGTCATGCTGTCTCCTTTGAAAGCAGAGCGGATGCGTTGCGTGCAGCCGCGAGGGTTGGTGTCAGGGAACGAGGATGGGGCGCCCCACGGCGCCGGTGCGGAGGTGCTCGATGGCAGCATTGGCCTCCGAGAGCGGGAAGCGCTGGTCGAGCAGCTGGTCGAGCGGGAGTCGCCCGGCCTTGTAGAGGCGCAGCAGCTCCGGCAGCTGCACTGGCGTGTTCGATGAGCCGTAGAGCGCGCCGACGAGCTTGCGGTCGCCCTGCACGAGCAGGTTGATGGGGATGGACAGCTCCTCGCCGACAGCGCCCAGGCCGACGACGATCTCGGTGCCGCCGGGGCGCAGCGCCTCGAACCCGGCGCGGATGGTCGCCGGACGGCCGATGGCCTCCATCACGTAGTGCGCGCCGCCGTCGGTGAGCTCGAGCACGCGAGCGGTGAAGTCCTCGCTCGATGAGTCGATCGTGTGGGTCGCACCGAGCTCGCGGGCCTTCTCGAGGCGCGAGGCGACGATGTCGGAGACGATGATCTGCGCGGCGCCGACGAGCTTGGCCGCGATCACGGCAGAGAGGCCCACGCCGCCGGCGCCGATGATGGCGACCGTCTTTCCCGTGAGGTCGGGCATGCCGTTAAGCACGGTGCCCATGCCGGTGATGACGGCGCAGCCCATGATGGCGGCGATCTCGGAGGGGATCTCGGGGTCGATCGCGATGACCGACTCGTGCGAGACGACCGCGCGCTCGGCGAACACGGAGTCGCCCATCAGGTGGTGGTAGCGCACGCCGTCCTTGCTCAGGCGCGTGCCGCCGCGCAGCAGCTCGTTGGTCTGGCCGTGCACCTTGCCGAGATCGCAGAGCGCCGGGGTGCCCGTGAGGCAGTACTCGCAGGTGCCGCAGCGGGGGCGCCACATGAGCACGACCTTGTCGCCCGGCGAGACGTTGGTCACGCCGTCGCCGATCTCCTCGACGATGCCCGCGCCTTCGTGGCCGAGCACGATGGGCGTGCGGGCGTTCAGGCCGCCGGTCATGTAGTGCACATCGCTGTGGCAGACGCCGGCCGCCTCGATCCGCACGCGCACCTCACCGTGCCCTGGCTGGTCGAGGTCGAGCTCCTCGAGCACGAGAGGGGAACCCGTCTCATGCATGACCATCGCCTTCATCGCAGGCGCCTCCTCGTTGATCGGTCGTGGTGCCATCCGGATCGTGCGGGACGCAGAGCCCGCAGCGCTCGGCTGCGGGCGATGTCGGATGACGAGCGTCAGCGTAAGACCAGCGTCGGCGCGATCGACAACTACGGTTCCGATGAACGGAACGGTCAGAGCGAGCTGAAGGCAGAGTTCGCGCGGATGCGTCGGCTGAGTCCGAGCGCGGTGATGCGCACGGCGGTGGCGTGCTGGAGCACGTCGATGCGGCCGGCGGGCCCGGTGACGGAGATGGCTGCGATCGGGGTGCCGTCGGCTCGCAGCAGCGGGCTCGCCACGCACTCGACGCCGGGGTTCGATTCCTCGATCTCGTGCGAGTAGCCGGTGGCGCGCACCTGCGCGAGCTGCCTGCGGAATGCCGCCTCGTCCTCGACCGTGCCCGGCCCGAGCTTCTCGAACGCGGCAGGGATGGCCTGCTGCACGATCTCCTCGGTCGAGTGCGCGAGCACGGCCTTGCCACCGGCGGTCGCGTAGGCAGGAACTCGGCCGCCGACGCGCGAGCGGATCACCATGTCGGCGTCGCGCCCGCGCAGGATATCGACGTACACCTGGTCGGCGCCCTTCAAGACGCTGAGCTGCACGGTGATGCCGGTCGCCTGTCGCAGGTCGGCCATCGCGGCGAGCGCAAGCTGTCGCAGCTCCTTCGAGCGCTGCGCCAGCTCACCCAGCTCGAACAGGCGGATGCCGACTCGCACGCCGTTGTCCGCACGCTCCAGGAAGTCGACTGCGACCAGCTCGCTCACGATGCGCGAGGTGACCGACTTCGCGAGGCCCGCCTCCCGAGCGATGTCATTCACGCCGAGCACGGGCCGCTCGCCGCTGAAGACGCCCAGCACGGCCGCCACACGCCCGATCATCGATCGCGGAGTGTTCCGCTCATCGGAACTCATGGCGGCAGTCTACCCCCAGGTGTGGAATCAATGGAGGTGCTGCGGCGATGCTGCCGCACGCCCGAACACTGCAGGAGGACCCGATGACTGAGAACGCGACGCCCACCCTCACGACTGACCAGCTGGTCTCCCGTGTCGCTGCCGCATCCGCCGTCTGGGCTGCCACCCCGTATGCGGAGCGTGCGCGGGTGATCCGCGCGATCGCGGATGCGTTGGATGCCGCGGGTGCCGAGCTGATCGCGATCGCGCAGGAGGAGACGGCGCTGGCCGAGGGCCGACTGCAGGGCGAGCTGAAGCGCACGACATTCCAGCTGCGCATCTTCGCGGACGAAATCGAGCGTGGCGCATGCTTCGACGTGCGTATCGACCGGCCGGACGCGGAGTGGCCGATGGGTGCCCCCCGTCCTGACCTGCGCCGCATGCTGATCCCGATCGGCCCGGTGCTGAACTTCGCAGCCAGCAACTTCCCGTTCGCTTTCTCGGTCGCCGGTGGCGACACCGCGGCGGCGCTCGCTGCGGGCAATGCGGTGCTGGTGAAGGCGCACTCGGGCCACCCGCGACTGTCGGATGCGACGGCACGGGTCGTGCAGGAGGCGGCGGTCGCCGCGGGTGCGCCGGAGGGTCTGCTCGAGGTCGTGCACGGCACCGAGAACGGTGTCGAGGCGCTCAAGCATCCGTTGATCAAGGCGGCGTCGTTCACGGGCTCGATCCCGGCTGGCCGCGCACTGTTCGACATCGCGAACGCGCGGCCGGAGCCGATCCCCTTCTATGGCGAGCTCGGCAGCGTCAACCCGGCGTTCGTCGCGCCGGCTGCTGCGGCGGCCCGTCCGGTGGAGATCGCGGAGGGCTACCTGGCTTCGATCACCGGCAGCCAGGGGCAGCTGTGCACGAAGCCGGGCGTGTTGTTCGTGCCTGAGGGCTCGCCCGTGATCGACGCGCTGCTCGACGCGGCGGTGCCGGGCCCTGCACCGCTGCTGAACGACCGCATCGCGAGCGGCTTCGTCGCCACCCTCGAGTCGGTGGCCGAGCATGGCGCGGTGTCGGTGCTGCGCGAGGGCGCGGCCAGCCGCACGGCCGAGCCCGAGGCGACGCTGCTGCAGACGACGGCGGACGCGGTGCTGGCCGACCCGGAGGGCCTGATCACAGAGGTCTTCGGTCCGGTCGGGCTCGTCGTCACGTACGCCGACCCGGCCGAGCTCGCGCCGATCGCGCGGAGCCTCGAGGGCCAGTTGACTGCGACGATCGTCGCCGACGAGGTGGAGGGCGACCTCGAGCTCGCCCGCACCCTGGTGCCTGCGCTGGCCGACAGGGCCGGCCGCGTGCTCTGGAACCAGTGGCCCACGGGAGTCTCGGTCACCTATGCGCAGCAGCACGGCGGCCCGTACCCGGCCACCACGGCCTCAGGCACGACCGCCGTCGGCACCGCGTCGATCACGCGCTTCCTACGCCCGGTCGCGTTCCAGAACTTCCCCGACGCGCTCCTGCCTGAGGCGCTCCGCGACGGCAACCCGCTGGGCCTGCCGCAGTCGATCGACGGTTGACGAGATCGACGCGCGACTGACGCGACGTGTCATACGGCTCGGAAGCGCTCCTGACCGGCCGCTGTGCGATGACGGTGGTGGTAGCTGAAGGTCGCCGCATGTCGCGCCGTCTGCGCTTGGCGGCCCATCGTTGCCGAATCCTGCCAGCCAACCCGGATGGGTCTGCCGCATCGGTAGGCGACATCTGAGTTGGGTTGCCCGGGAGACATATGTCGCGAGACATCACATTGGTGGACCTGAGGGGACTCGAACCCCTGACCCCCTGATGCCGGTTCAATTCTCGTGATGCGCTAAAGGAGCGGCTGGCGCTTCATTGCCGAGGTCGGCGCGCGCCCGTGTCGGGGAAGCCGCGCCCTCCGCGAGGAGCTCCGTCAGCGGTCATGTCCCACATCGCGCCGACGGTCGTCGCGGCGCAGCTCTATGCGTCCACGAACGAGCTCCCTGTAGACGCTCAGATCGCCGAGACGCCCAGGCACTCCATCTGCCGCCGCAACCTCCATCGGGTTCGAGCGGATCACGCCCTCGCCGACCGCAAAGTCGAGAAGCAACTGGATCGCGTCCCGCGAGGAGGCGGCGGCCTCCTCTGATGCGGCCCGCTGAGCAGCCAAGTGATGTTCGATCCAGTCCGCGGTGATCTCGCCGATCGTCAAATCGCCGAACGCCGGCGTGAGCTGCGTTCGAACCAGCCGTTCACACCGCGCGTATGTAGCCTCGCTCACATCAGAGAGCCACGCGAGGTCGCCGAGCCACATATAGGCGAGTTCGTCGAAGGGGTCGTCGGGAGTGAGATAACGCCAGGCATCGAGCTCCGACAGCCGGAGTCGCTCCGCGATTCGGAGTTCCAGCCGTGCGCGGGCGTCCGTCGCGTTGTCTGCGGTGGCTGTGACTCGGTGGAGTTCTCCATCCCACAGCCGTAGTCGCGCGATGGCGCATGTGCGCCCAGTGCCGACGGAGCGTGTGGTGATCGTGCCGTGTGTGCCGAATTCGAGCGGCGGTCGCCCTGTTCGCATGTTGCACCTTCCCTGCCTGTCAGGATCCGAGAACTTCGTCGAGGATGTCGATCGTGATCGGGTCGACTTCGACGGTGCGGACGACGTAGCTCGCGCGCGTGATCTGCTCGTTCGCGTGGCCGAGCAGCCGCGAAGCGAGTCTGATTCCGGCGGGGCGCTCGACGAATGTCGCCGTCGTGCGTCGATACAGGTGTGTCGTGAAGTCGTCCACATCGACACCCCGGGTGGTGAGAGCCGCAGCGTTGTCGTCGACGAACGTGCGCAGCAGCGGCTCGTAGTTGCTCACAATCATGCGTTGTCAGTTCTCCCTCTTCGCGGCCTTTCATGCGTCAATGCCCGCGAACACCTCATCGAGCGCGTCGGCCGCGATTTCGACAATGAGGTCGGGGCGCTTCGCGTAGTGGCCTTCGGTGATCGCCGCGTCACTTTGCCCGAGCAGATCGCGTGCGACCTCGACGCCGGCCGTGTTCGATACCGCCGCGGCGACGGCCTTGCGGAGGCTGCGGAAGGTGAGGTACTCGGCGTCGACCCCGATAGCCAAGAGTTCCGGCTTGAACTCGCGGCGGAACATCCGTAGCAGCTCGCCGACTGCGCTGGGGTCGCGCGGACGGCCGCGCTCGGTGATGAACAGCACGTCGTCGGGATTCCGTTCGGGATCGGGAACGTGGCTGGCGACGAGCTCGCTCAGCACCTTGGCGGCGAACTTCGGAACGCGAACCCAACTTCTGCCGCTCCGCCTTGGGCGAGTCCTGGCGGAACAGGCCGCGGGACTTCGTGCGAACCATCGTCCCCCCGACCCAGACGAGCGCCTCCATCGTGAGGCTTCCATCCGGCTGCTCCACCGCCTCGAACCGCACGTCCTGGAACCGGATCGCAATCGGCTCCGCTGTTCTCTCGGAAGTGCCGAGCGTGATGAGGATGTAGTCGGCGAGCAGCTTGTAGTTGGGCCGGCGGCCCACCGGATACCGCGCCCGGTGTCGCTCCGGCCACACGTCGCGGATGAGGCGGAGGATGTACTTGACCTGCACCGCGTCAAGTTCGAAGTACACCGTGTTCGGCTCATCCGCTCGCCGGGTCGCACGGATGGGGTTCGCCACGACGACCGCTCCGTACCGTGTCTGCTGGATCGACCCGGCAGCCGAGAAATGTCCCTGCTGGATCGCCCAATCGAACATGAGCGACATCACGTTACGAACCTTGTTCGCGGTCGTCACCGACTTCTCCCGTGCGATGTCCATGAGCAGCCCGTCGGCGCGATCAGCGGTGATGTCGGCGATACGGATGGCTCCGGCGCGCGGGGTGACATGCGCTCGGACCACCGATGCGTAGCCATCGACGGTCTGCTCGCGGCGTTGGCGCAGCACTCGCGGGTCGTCGTCGTGATACGCCGTCTTCAGCCACGCCGTCGCCAACTCCGCGACGGTCATGAGCTGCGTGCGTCGTGCCAGGACTCGACCCACGGCAACATCGGCCGCTTCCTGCAATGCGGCCAGCGCCTCGGCTTCGATCGCTCCGCTGCCGCTCGGACGACGCTCGCGCCCGTTGCCGTCGTGGACGCGTCCTCGTGCGATGACCAGACCGCTCCCTTCAACGGTGTAGGTCACCTTTCCGAGTTCGCCGAGCGCGCGCTTCGGCCGCGCCATCAGTCGGCCGCCCTATCCATCGGAGCCACGATCCGCCCTGCGATGAACGCCTCGATATCCTCATCGCGGTAGCGGACGTTGTGCGCCGAGAGTGCGACGAACGGCAATCCGAGACCTCGGCTGCGCGCGCTCCGTCCGCCAGTCAGCGAGCGTCCTGATGGGGATGCCCGTATAGTCGGCAAGCTCCTGGGCAGTCCAGAGGCGGGGGCGGTCGGCGCTCATATTAAACAGGTAGGCGGCACCTCCCGTGGACCCCCAGGAAGACCCGTAGGACGGCCAAGAATCGGCAAGACGGACAGGTTCTCGGACAGCCGCAGCAGCGACCCACCCCATGCTCAGCATCGCACTTCCCTGAGTTACAAGGGAGTACGATCCTGTGGAACACCCTCCGAATCTCAGATCCTAAAGCCGAGCTGTACTACAGCGTCTGATCCGAGCCGCACGAGGCCCCGTCACCTTCCGAGGTGGCGGGGCCTCCGCCGTCGCGCGGACTGCAACGCCGCGCCGACACAGCGGGTGACCGCAGCGGTCTCAGCGCGGCGTCGCGGTGTCAGCGCGGCGTCGCGGTGTCAGCGCGGCGTCGCGGTGTCAGCGCGGCGTCGCGGTGTCAGCCGTAGAAGAGGCGGTCGAAGACGCGGCGCGCGCGGCGCGCCGTGCCGAGCCAGTCCTGCTCCACCTGCGTGGCGCTGTGCGGCGGGTACTCCAGGATCCGGCCGATGCCGTCGAGCAGGCGACGGTCGGTGGGCAGGACGTCGCTGGTCTGACCCGACAGCAGCGTGTTGGCCGACCGCAGGCGCGCCGCGAGCAGCCACGCGGCGCGCAGGCGGGAGGCGTCCTCCTCCCCCACGAGGTCGGCCTCGACGGCGGCCTGGAGGGCGTCCAGGGTCGACGTGGTGCGCAGCCCCGGCACCGCGTGCGCGTGCTGCAGCTGCAGGAGCTGCACGAGCCACTCGACGTCGCTCAGCCCGCCCGGGCCGAGCTTGAGATGCCGGGTCGGGTCGACGCGGTGCGGCAGCCGCTCGGTCTCCACGCGCGCCTTGATCCGCTTGATCTCGCGCAGGGCCTGCTGCTCGGCGCGCTCCGGGTAGCGCACGTCGTCGGCGAGCTCCGTGAACGCCGCGATCAGCTTCACCGACCCCGCGACGCCCCGCGCACGCAGCAGCGCCTGCGCCTCCCAGGACAGGGACCAGCGCCGGTAGTACGCGGCATAGGCGTCCAGCGACCGGACGATCGGGCCCTTGCGTCCCTCGGGGCGCAGGTCGGCGTCGAGGTCGAGCGGCAGGCGGAAGTCCTCCGACACGCGGCGCACCTCGGCGACGATCTTGAGCGCGAGCGCCTCGGCGCGGTGCGGCTCGACGTCCTCGGGACGGTACACGTACAGCACGTCGGCGTCGGATCCGAAGCCGAGCTCGGCGCCGCCGAACCGGCCCATGCCGATGATCGCGAAGTCCAGGCCCGCGTCCTCGGGCGGCACGATCTCGCGGCGGACCGCGCGGAGGGTCGCCTGCAGCGTCACCTCCGTGATCGTGGTGAGCGCATGGCTCAGCTGGTCGATCGTCGTCACGCCGAGCACGGCGCCCATCGCGGTGCGCAGCATCTCGCGGCGGCGCAGGGCCCGCACCGAGCGCATGGCGTCCTCGATCGTCGCGTGGCGGGTCTGGATGGCGCGCGCCTCCTCCTCGAGGGAGGCGCCCGGTCGCGGCAGCAGCTGATCGTCGCTGTCGAGCCACGCGACCGACTCGGGGATCCACTCCATGAGCTCGCCGACGTACCGCGAGGCCGACAGGAGCCGCGTCAGGCGCTCGGCCGCGCCCGACGAGTCGCGCAGCATCCGGAGGAACCACGGCGTGTCCCCCAGTCGCTCGCTGATCCGGCGGAACGCCACCAGCCCGTAGTCCGGATCCGCGCCGTCCGCGAACATCCGGAGCATGACGGGCATGAGGTGCTTCTGGATGGTCGCCTTGCGGCTGAGGCCGCTGGTCACCGCGCCGATGTGGCGCAGCGCGACGGCGGGCTCGCGGAAGCCGATCGCCGCGAGGCGGTCGCGCGCCTGCTCCGTGGTCAGGCTGCCCTCGTCCTCCGGAAGGCGCGCCACGGCCCCCAGCAGGGGCCGGTAGAACAGGCGCACGTGCACCTCGCGCACCTCGCGCTTGACGTCCTCCCACACCGTCTGGATGCCGTCGGCCGAGTCGGCGAGACCGGTGGCCCGCGCGAGCGCACGCAGGCCCTCCTCCGTGCGCGGCATCAGGTGCGTGCGCGTGAGCCCGGCGAGCTGCAGGCGGTGCTCCAGGAGGCGCAGCGTGCGGTAGTCGCGCGCGAACACGGCGGCCTCGGCGCGGCCGATGTAGCCGCCGGCCTCGAGCGCGTCGATCGCGGGAAGCGTGCCCCGGTGGCGCACCGACTCGTCCGTGCGGCCGTGCACGAGCTGCAGCAGCTGCACCGCGAACTCGATGTCGCGGATGCCGCCCGGGCCGAGCTTGACCTGCAACGGCACGTCGGCTGGCGGGATGTGCTCCATGACGCGCTCGCGCATCCGCTGGACGCTGTCGACGAAGTCCTCCCGGCCGGCGCTCGCCCACACCTTCGGCTGGGTGGCGGCGACGTACGCCTCACCCAGCTCGTGATCGCCCGCGAGCGGGCGCGCCTTGAGGAGCGCCTGGAACTCCCAGCTCTTGGCCCACCGGTCGTAATACGCGATGTGCGACTCCAGCGTGCGCACGAGCGCGCCCTGCTTGCCCTCGGGGCGCAGGTTCGGGTCCACCTCCCACAGCGGCGGCTCGGCCTCGATGCCGTCGATCCCCCGCATGGTCTGGATGGCCAGGCGCGTCGCGATGTCGATCGCGCGCCCCTCGGTGAGCTCGGAGCCGTCCGCGGGCTCGCCCACGAAGATGACGTCGACGTCGCTGACGTAGTTCAGCTCCCGGGCGCCCGACTTGCCCATGCCGATGATCACGAGGCGCGTGCGCGCCACGTCGTCACGCGGGAATCCGCCGCCGAAGCCCCCCGCGGCCGCGGACACCTTGGTGCGCGCGATCGCGAGCGACGCCTCGAGCGCCGCGCCCGCGGCATCCGCCAGCGCCGCCGTCACGACGTCGACCACGCTCACGGGCTCCGGATGCATGAGGTCGTACGCCGCGATGCCCGCCAGCTGCGCGCGGTACGCGACGCGCAGGCTCACCCAGGCTGCGTCGTCGCCCGAGGACGCGAAGCCGTCGTCGTCGGCGCCGACCGCCTCGAGGAGCGCGGAGCGCAGCGCCTCGCGGGAGGGCAGCTGCATGCCCGCCGACGGCAGCTCGGCCAGGCGATCGGGCCGGCGCAGGTAGAAGTCCGCGAAGCCCCGTGAGGCGCCGAGGAGCCGCCACGCGACCTCGCGTCCCCGCGGGTGCGCGAGCACGTCGCGCACGCTCTCCGCCCGCCGGCGGGCGATCCGCACCAGCCCCGCGAGTGCCTCATCCGGATCGGCCGCGCGCGCAGCGTCCGTCAGCAGAGCGTCGCGTTCGAGCCCGACGAGCCCGCCCAGCTCGGCGAGCTGCGTCTCGGCCTCGTCGAGGTGCGCGAAGCCGAGGCGCGCGAGATCCGTGAGGAACGACGTGCGGTCGCGGCTGCTCATGCGCGCCGATTCAGATGATGTCGAGGCTGTGACTCAGCTCGAACTGCGTGACCTGCGCGCGGTACTGCTCGAACTCGCGGCGCTTGTTGCTGAGCACGTAGCTGAAGACCTGCTCGCCGAGCGTCTCGGCGACCAGCTCGCTCTCCTCCATGTGCTCGATCGCGTCGTCGAGGCTGGCCGGCAGCGGCTGGTAGCCGAGCGCACGGCGCTCCCCCGGCGTGAGGGCCCACACGTTGTCCTCGGCCTCGGCGGGCAGCTCGTAGCCCTCCTCGATTCCCTTCAGGCCCGCCGCCAGCATGAGGGCGTAGGCCAGGTACGGGTTGGCGGCGGAGTCGACGCCGCGGTGCTCGATGCGCGCCGACTGGCTCTTGCCCGGCTTGTACAGCGGCACGCGCACGAGCGCCGAGCGGTTGTTGTGACCCCAGGTCACGTAGCTCGGCGCCTCGTCGCCGCCCCACAGGCGCTTGTACGAGTTGACGAACTGGTTGGTGACGGCGGCGATCTCGTTCGCGTGGCGCAGCAGGCCCGCGATGAAGCGACGTCCGGTCTGCGAGAGCTGGTACTGCGCGCCCTCCTCGTAGAAGGCGTTGACGTCGCCCTCGAACAGCGACATGTGCGTGTGCATGCCGCTGCCCGGCTGGCCGGCGAGGGGCTTGGGCATGAACGTGGCGTGCACGCCCTGCTCGATCGCCACCTCCTTGACCACGGTGCGGAAGGTCATGATGTTGTCCGCCATGGTCAGGCCGTCGGCGTAGCGCAGATCGATCTCGTTCTGGCCAGGGCCGCCCTCGTGGTGGCTGTACTCCACCGAGATGCCGAGGTCCTCGAGCATCCGCACCGAGCGGCGGCGGAAGTCGTGCGCCGTGCCGCCGGGGACGTTGTCGAAGTAGCCCGCGTGGTCGACCGGCTCCAGGCCGTCGGGGCCGGGCGTGGACGACTTGAACAGGTAGAACTCGATCTCGGGGTGCGTGTAGAACGTGAAGCCCGCGTCCGCGGCCTTGGCGAGCGTGCGCTTGAGCACGTTGCGCGGATCCGCGACCGCCGGCTGCCCATCGGGGGTGGTGAGGTCGCAGAACATGCGGGCGGTCGGATCGACCTCGCCGCGCCACGGCAGCGTCTGGAAGGTCGTGGGATCCGGGTGGGCGAGCAGGTCGGACTCGTACGTGCGGGTCAGTCCCTCGATCGCGGAGCCGTCGAAGCCGATGCCCTCGCTGAAGGCGCCCTCGACCTCGGCCGGCGCGATCGCGACCGACTTCAGCGTGCCGACCACGTCCGTGAACCACAGACGCACGAACTTGACGCCGCGCTCCTCGATCGTGCGCAGCACGAAGTCCCTCTGCTTGTCCATCGTGTCCCCTCTGGAGGCGATATAGACGGGCGTTCCCGCTCGCCCAGCCTAGTGGTCAGAAGGGACCCGGCCCCGCTCGACACGGCCCCGCCGGGGGTCAGGGCGTGCCCGCGCCCCAGCCGCGCTCGCGCTCCTCGTCCTCGGCCCAGGCCTTGGACCGCGTCTGCAGCAGCTGCGGGGCGTTGCGCGCCTCCTCCGCGGTGTCGAACGGGCCCACGCGATCGATCGCGGGCGACTCGGGCCCGTGCTCGACCTCGCCGGTGCGCATGTTGTACCAGTACTTGCTCTCGATCTCGTCGGGCGTCTCCGAGGTGCTCATGCCCCTGATCCTAGGCACGCGCCCCTCCGCGCCGCAGGGGCTTGCGCTCGAGCGCCCGTGCCGTTCCGGATCAGCGGAACATGGCGCGGACGCGGGCGGCGTCGTCGGCGCGGCGCGCGCGGCGGGCCGCGGGGCGGCGGGGCGTGCGGCGGCTCGAGCCGCCACGGCCGCGAAGGGCGTGCAGCACGCCGACGAGCGCGAGGCCGAGGACGCCTCCCCAGAACAGGAGGGCCTGCACCCACGGCCCGACGACGACGCCCGGCGTGAGGCCCTCGCGGAGCTCGACATCGCCGATCAGGATGCCCGACTGGTCGACGGCCAGCGACGACATCGTCGTTCCGTCGGGCGCGACGATCTGGCTCGTGCCGACCGTCGAGAGGTTGACCACCGACCGTCCGGTCTCGATCGCGCGCATCCGGGCGAACGCCAGCTGCTGCAGGTTCTCGTCGGTGCCGCGGAAGTCGGCGTTGTTGGTCTGGAAGACATACAGCTGGGCGCCCCGGTGAGCGCCCTCGCGGATGATGTCGTCGTAGATCACGTCGAAGCAGATCGCGAGGCCGATGATCGCCTCGCCCACGTCGATCGTCGGCGCGTCCGTGCCGGGCGTGTACTCGCGCCCGATCAGCCCGATGAGATCGGGGACGAGGCCCTCGTAGAACGCGCGGTCCGGCACGTACTCGCCGAACGGCACCGGATGCCACTTGGAGTGCGTCTGCAGCCCGCCCGCGACGTCCGCGCCGTCGGCGGTCCACAGCATGGAGGTGTTGTAGATGAGGTCGTCGCGCACCGAGGCCGCGTTCATCAGGATCGGCGCGTCGAAGGCGCGCGCCGCGGCGGACAGCTCGAGCGCCGTGGTCTGGTCCTGCAGCGGGTCGTACTCGACGCCGCCCTCGGGCCACACGACCACGTCGACCTGCTCCCCGCGCAGCGGCTGGGACGCGTCGAGCTGCGCCTGCAGCACCGAGTACGGCTCGCGGTGGTCGAAGTACGCGGTGGGACCGTCCCCCTGCACGGCGCCGACGGTCAGCGCCCCCGCGCCCGCCGTCTGCCATTGCGGCACCACCAGCAGGACGAGCGCCACGGCCGCGGCCGGGGCGAGCGACGACGGCCGCCACGCGCGCGTGCGCACGATCTCGATCACCGCGGCGCTGAACATCACGATGAGGAACGTCAGCCCGGTCACGCCGATCCACGACGTCACCTGCGCGAGCGGGCTCTCGGACTGGCTCATGCCGATCCGGCCCCAGGCGAACCCGCCGTACGGCCAGGACCCGGTCGCGAGCTCGCGCGCGGTCCACAGCGCCGCGACGAGCGCCGGGAGCCCGACCAGCCGGGCCCACCGGCCCGTCGGGAACCAGCGGTAGGCGAGCGCCATCGGGACGGCGCCGAGGCCCGTGAAGATGGTCTGCAGCCCCGCGAGCGCCACCCAGGGCAGCCAGGCCAGCGGCTGGTCGGCCAGGAACCGCGCCGTCCAGTCGATGTGCGGGAACCAGAACGCGGCGCCGAACGCGAGGCCGGCGAGCAGCGCACCGCCCACGCGACGCCCGATCAGGGACGCGAGAGACAGCGCCACCGCCACCGGGGCGAGCGCCCAGATCCCGAGCGAGGGGAAGGACGCGTCGAGCGCGAGGCCGCCCGCAGCCGCGACGACGAGCGCCGCCCAGAGCGGCAGCGCCGCGCGCCCGTCAGGTCGAGGGCGCCCCCGCTTCGATCGGCTCATACGGAGCTGTACGCCACGATGCCGCGGCGCACCGCGTCGAGCGCGCGACGGGCGGTGCGGGCGAGCTCGCCCTCCGCGACGAGGGACAGCTGGTCGAGCAGATCGATGGTCTGCTTGGCCCAGCGCACGAAGTCGCCCGCGGCCATGTCCGCCTCCACGAGCACGCTGTCGAGCAGCGCGCCGCGCGCCCACATGTGCATGGCAGCCGCGAGCCCCGTCGCGACCGGCTCGGATCCGGGCAGCCGGTGATCCTGCTCCAGGTCGTCGAGACGGGCCCACAGGTCCTCGGTCTCGCTGAGCGCGAGGCGGAAGGCCCCGCGCGGGAGCGACCGCGGGTCGGCCCCGCCGTCGTTTCCGCGCGGCTCGTACACCAGGCAGCAGGCGAGCGCGGCGAGGGACGCCGCGTCGAGGTTCTTCCAGATGCCGGTGCGGAGCGACTCGGCGACCAGCAGGTCGCGCTCGCCGTAGATCCGGCGCATCCGGCGGCCGGCCTCGGTGAGCGTCGCCTCGTCGCCGTCCAGGCGCACGTAGTCGAGCGCGGTGAGCACCTCGATGATGCGGTCGAACACGCGGGCGACCGTGCCCGTGCGGTTCTCGATCTGGCGCCGCGTCTTGTCGGTCTGGCGGCGCAGCTTCCAGTACCGCTCCGCCCAGCGGGCGTGCTGCTCGCGGTCCGGGCAGCGGTGGCAGGGGTGGCGCTGCATGCGCCGGCGCAGCCCGCCGATCTCGCGCTGGCGCTGCTCGCGCGTGCCGCGCGAGGCGCCCGCGTCCTTGCGGTTCAGCTTCTCGAGGTCGCTGAGGTCGCGCCGGATGGCCGAGTACTCGGTGAAGTCGCCGTGCTCGCAGGTCATCGCCTTGGCGTACCCGGCGAGCGACTCCTCGGCGTCCTTCACCTGGCGGGCGAGGCCCACCACCGCCCGGTCGGCCTGGAACTGCGCGAACGACGATTCCAGGATCTGCCGCGCGCGGGCCCGACCGAACTGGTCGATCAGGTTCACGGCCATGTTGTACGTCGGCCGGAAGCTCGAGTTCAGCGGGTAGGTGCGGCGCGAGGCGAGCGCGGCTACGGCCTGCGGGTCCATGCCCTCGGTCCACTGCACGACCGCGTGCCCCTCGACGTCGATGCCGCGCCGGCCCGCGCGCCCCGTGAGCTGCGTGTACTCCCCCGACGTGATCGCGACGCGCGCCTCGCCGTTGAACTTCTCGAGCTTCTCGAGCACGACCGTGCGGGCGGGCATGTTGATGCCCAGCGCGAGCGTCTCGGTCGCGAACACGACCTTCACCAGCTTGCGCTGGAACAGCTCCTCGACGACCTCCTTGAACGCGGGAAGGAGCCCGGCGTGGTGCGCCGCGACGCCGCGCTCGAGGTTCTCGACCCACTCCCAGTAGCCGAGCGCCGCGAGATCCTCGTCCGGGAGCGCCCCGGTGCGCGACGCGACGACGGCACGGATCTCCGCGCGCTCCTCGGCGGTCGTGAGGCGCAGGCCCGACCGGCGCACCTGCTGCACCGCGCCCTCGCACCCGGCACGGCTGAAGATGAAGAAGATCGCCGGCAGCAGGTTCGATCGCTCCAGGAGGTGCACGACCTCCGGGCGGTCGATCCGCTCGAGCCGCCGCGGCGGGCCGGGTCGCTTGAAGCCGGGCTTGGGACGCCTTCCGCCCCCGCCCTTGCGCCGGCCGTCGAAGTAGGCGCTGTTGGCGGCGAAGGCCTGACCGCCGCGGATCCGCATCAGCTCCTGGTTGACCTGCGCGGTCGCCACGCCGGCGCGGTCGTCGAACAGCGGCAGGAGGTCGCCGCGCACCAGCACGTGCTGCTCCAGCGGCACGGGCCGGGTCTCCGACACGATCACCTCGGTGTCGCCCCGCACGGTGTCGAGCCAGTCGCCGAACTCCTCCGCGTTGGACACCGTGGCGCTCAGCGAGACGAGGCGCACGTCGGCGGGGAGGTGGATGATGACCTCCTCCCACACCGCCCCGCGGAAGCGGTCGGCGAGATAGTGGACCTCGTCCATCACGACGTACCGCAGGCCGCGCAGCGCCGGGGAGTCCGCGTACAGCATGTTGCGCAGGACCTCGGTCGTCATCACCAGCACGCGCGCGCCGCCGTTGATGTTGGTGTCGCCCGTGAGGAGGCCGACCTCGTCCTCCCCGTAGACGTCCTGCAGTTCGCGGAACTTCTGGTTCGACAGCGCCTTGATGGGCGTCGTGTAGAACGCCTTCTGGTTCGGCGTCTGCATCGCGAGGTGGACCGCGAACTCGCCCACGATGGTCTTGCCCGCGCCGGTGGGCGCCGCGACGAGCACGCTGCGGCCGTCCTCGAGCGCGTGGCACCCGGCGATCTGGAAGTCGTCGAGCGTGAACCGCTGCGCGTCGGCGAACGCCCGGGTCTGCGGGTGGGCGCGGTCCGCGCGCGCCGCCGCGTAGCGCTCGGCCGGGCTCGGCTCGGTCATGACTCCTCCGCGAGCAGCGCCTTCTCACGCCTGCTCTTGCGGCGGTCGAAGAGCAGCGAGACGCCCGCCGCGGCGAAGTAGAGCACGATCAGCGCGGCCGCGAGCAGCAGCATCGAGGCCACGTCGGCCGCCGGGGTCGCGAGCGCAGCGAAGGCCGTCGCGACGACGATCGCGACGCGCCAGCCCTTGAGGATCTCGCGCGCCGTCAGCACACCCGCGAGGTTCAGCGCGACCAGGAACACGGGCGACACGAACGCGATGCCGATGACCGTCACGGTCTTGAACGCGAAGTCGTAGTACGCGGCGGCCTCGTAGAACTGCGAGGCGAACTGCTGGTCGGGCACGAACGACGACATGAGCAGCAGGATGTGCGGCATGATCAGCACGCCTACATAGCAGCCCGCGAAGAACAGCGGGATCGCGGTGGCCATGAAGCCGATCGTGTACCGCACCTCGCGCCGGGTCAGGCCCGGCATCACGTACGCCCAGATCTGCCACAGCCAGATCGGCGCCGAGAACAGCAGGCCGATCGCGAACGCGATGCGCATGCGCATGTCGAACGCGCTGGACACGCCCGTGTACGTCAGGCGCGTGAAGTCGTCGCCGAGCCGCTCGGCGACCTCCTCGATGGGCCCGAGCAGGAACGCGATGATCGGGTCGGTCACGAAGAACGCGACGACCATGCCGACCACGAGCGCGGCCGCGGCGATCATCAGGCGACGGCGCAGCTCGACCAGGTGCTCCGCGAGCGACATCCGCCGGTCGCGGTACGGCTGGTCGTCCCGCGACGCCGCGGGGTCGATGGCCGTCACCGTCAGGACTTGGGCGGAGTGCCCGGGTCCTCCGCGCCCGGCAGGCGGTCGGTCGGCTCGCCGTTGACGGTGTACCCGCCGGCGGGCCGGTCGGTCGCGGCGCCCGTGGCCTGAGGAGTCTCGTCCTCGGCCTTCATCTGCTTCATCTCGCCCTTGAACACACGGGCAGACTGGCCGATGCTCTTCGCGAGCGCGGGGAGGCGGGCGGCACCGAACAGAAGCAGGATCACGGCGAGCAGGATGAGCAGGTGCCAGCCGTTGAGGTTGCCAAGCATGGGGGATCTCCGTCGTTCGGCGGTACGGGAATGCGGGTTCAGTCTAACCGCGCCCGCCGGGGGGGGCGATCTCAGCCGCGCCGCGTCAGTCGGTCTCGCCGTAGAGCGCGAGCGCCTCGGCCGCCCACTCGGCGGCGGCCCGTCGGGCCGAGGCGGGCTCCAGCACCTCGACGCGGCCGGCGCGGCGCGCGGCGAGCCGCTTCAGGCTGCGCGCGTCCGAGACCCGCAACCGGGCGGTCGTGACCCCGTCGGCCTCGGTCGTCTCGGCGCCCGCGAGGTAGTCGCCCACCAGGGGCGCGAGCGACGACGCGAAGCGCACCACGGCGACCTGGTCGTTCTCGCCCGGCTCGAACAGCCCCGGCACCGGCTCGTGCGCGTGCTCGATCGGGATGTCCGTGAGCGTCGGATCGCGCACGCGCTCCAGCAGGAAGTTCCGCATGGCGCGGCGCAGGTGGCACCACCCCTGCAGGTACCACTGGCCGTCGGTCACGATCACCTTGACCGGGTCCACCGTGCGCGTCGTCGGCTCGGCGTCGGGACGACGGTACGTGAAGGACAGCGCGACCTGCTCGCGCAGCGCCTGCGACACGAGCGTGCGGACCTCATCGACGGGCTCGGGCGCGACGATCACCTCGGCGGGCGTCGACGACGCGCCCCGCGCGAGCTTCGCCAGCAGGCCGGACAGGACCTCGCCCGGCGCGACGCCGGGCAGCGAGCTGGCGAGCCGGAGACCGGCGAGCAGCGCGGCGGCCTCGCGGGCCGTCAGCCGCGGGGCGCGCTCGAGCCCGACGGTCTGGGTGATCTCGATGACGTCGTGCTCGTCGAGCAGGTCCCAGTTGATGTCGAACATCTCGTTCGGCATCTGCAGGTAGTCGCCCTCGCCCGGCATGCCGATGACCGTGAGCTTCTCGACCATCGAGCGCATCGCGTCGGGGGTCACGTCGAACTCGCGCGCCGCTTCGGCGAGCGAGACCTCGCCGCGCTCGATCAGGTACGGCACGAGGGTCAGGAACAGCCGGACCTTGTCCGGCGTGAGCAGGCGGGTCACGCGGCCTCCCCCGGCTCGGGCGTGCGGTGGGCGTCGCGCGCGGCGCGCAGCCGCTCGATCACGACGGTCCGCAGCGACTCCGGCTCCACCACGCGGACCTCGGGCCCGTACGAGGCGAGCTCGTCGGCGAAGATGTGCGCGTCGACGTACGGAACGCGGATGCCCTGCTCGGCGGGCTCGCCGCGGCGCGTCAGCCGCAGCGCGGCCTCGGTCCCGGGGGTGATCTCCACCAGCGCCCGGTTGCGGGCGGCCACGTCCCGCAGCCCCTGCATGGCGCGCTCTCCCGCGCCCTCGCGCAGGGCCGGGTCGAACCCCTCGCCCGTCATCGCCACGTCGCCCACGATGCGCGACAGGAGGAACATCCGCTCGCCGTCGGCGTCGACGTCGTGGGCCGACACGTGCCAGCGGCCCTCGTAGTCGACCAGCGCGAGGGGCCGGACCGTGCGGCGGCGCGGCTTCTCCTCCCCCGGCTTGAGGTAGTCGAAGGAGACCACGCGGCAGGCCTCGATCGCGTCCTGCAGCGGCCCGAACGACGGCTCGCGCACGGTCATCCGGGGCGCGAAGCCGATGATCGGCTCGTCGACCTCGATGCCGAGCGCGCGGATCTTGCGCAGCCCGGTGTGGGCGTCCTTGGACAGCGACCCCTCGCTCCACACCGAGCCCGCGAGGGCCAGGATCGCCAGCTCGGCCGGCGTGAACGCGATGTCGGCGGGCAGGTCGTATTCCGCCTTCGGGATGCGATAGCGCGCCTCGCGCAGGTCCTTGGGGTCAGCGTGGTCGCCGAGCGTCTCGATCGGCACGCCGATCGCGCGCAGGTCGTCCTTGTCGCGCTCGAACATCTTGTCCAGAGCGTCGGCGCGTCCCCCGGACCGCTGCCGGTACCCCGACACGGTCTCGAGGACCTGCTGCTTGGTCAGCCCGATCTCCGTGGCCATGAGGGCCACGATCAGATTGAGCTGGCGCTCTTCCGCCGGGATCTGCTGGGCCACGCACCCATCCTAGGACGGGCCGTCGGCGCCGAGCGCGTGCGCCTCGGCTACTGGGGCGGCGTCTGTCCGGCGGGCAGCGTGCCCAGGATGTCGATCGCGAACACGAGCGTCGAGTTCGCCGGGATGGCGCCCTGCTCCTGGTCGCCGTAGCCCTGGTCCGGCGGGATGACCACGAGCACCTGCGAGCCGACGGTCTGGCCCTTGAGCGCCTCGGCGAAGCCGGGCACGACCTGGTCGGCCGACAGGGCCGCGGGGGCGCCGTTCTCCCAGGTGGAGTCGAACACCTCGCGGTCCGCCCACGTCACGCCGGTGTACTGCACGAGCACGGTCTCGTCCTCGCCCAGGACCGGGCCGTCGCCCTTGATGAGCGTCTGCACGACGGTCTCGGAGGGCGGCGGCGCGTCCGGGACGATGATGCCGGGGCGGCCGTCGGGGGCGCGCACGACCGTGGGCAGGCCCAGGCCGTCGTTGTACTGCGGCGTTCCCGACGCGGCGCGCGGCAGCACCTTGCGCACGTCGACGACCGCGATGAGCGAGCCCTCGGCGGGGAGGCCGGCCTGCGCGTATGCGGCGCGGGTCTCCTCGGTGACGCCGTCCTGCGACATCGCGACGGCGATCCGGGATCCCTCGGTCGCGCACAGCAGGGCGTCCTCGAGCCCGGGGAACTGCTCGGTCCAGCCGGTGAGCGGGCCGACCGCCGAGACGTCGCCGCTGTACGCGGTGCCGATGAGCGCCTGCCCGGTCCGGCCGTCGAACAGCGTGATGTCGAGCACGCCGGGCTGCGCGAGGTCGGTGATGACGGGGCCGTCGCCGCGCTCGATATCGGCGTAGGCGTCCTCGTCGGTCGTGAACGGCGTGAACACGTCCAGCGTGGGCGCCGACTCCAGGGCGCCGGACACCTCGATCAGCGACATGGTCTCCGGGTCGCTGTCGGCGACGCGGTCGCACGTGGCTCCGGCGGTGCCGGCGGGCGCGCAGCCCACCAGGGCGACTCCGACGAGGGCGGCGATCGAGAGGACGGCCGAGGTTCTCCGCATGCCGTTCAGTCTATGCGTCCCGCTCGGGTGCCTCCGACGCCGCGGTGGCGCCCCCGGGCGCGTCCTCCTCGGCCGCCCGGCCCGATGCGAGCCGTGCGCCCTGCGCGGCCTTCTGCGCCTCGCGGATGCGCTTGCGGAGGTTCTTGTCGGTGATCTCGCGGTCGCCGACGGCGCCGGGCGTCCAGATCTCGACGTCCTCGTCCGAGAAGCTCTTCTTCGAGGCGCGGCGCTTGACCTCGGGCGGCACGACGCCCGGGGCCAGGCGACGCGCGGAGATCAGGAACGCCGTGTGCGCGACCATCCGGTGGTCGGGGCGCACCGCGAGGCCCTCGACGTGCCAGCCGCGCACCAGGGTCTCGTTCGCCTCGGGGTCGGTGAAGGCGCCCGTGCCGCGGATGTACTCGGCGACGCGCGAGAGCTGGGTGGCGGTCGCGACGTAGCAGATGACCACGCCGCCGGGCGTGAGCGCGTCCGCGACCGCGTCCATGACCTCCCACGGGGCGAGCATGTCGAGCACGACGCGGTCGACCGATCCCGGCTCGACCGCGGCGGGAAGCGCCTCGGCGAGGTCGCCGATCACGACCTGCCAGCTGTCGGGCGTCTCGCCGAAGAAGGTCTCGACGTTCGCCTGCGCGACCTCCGCGAACTCGGCGCGGCGCTCGAACGAGATCAGCCGTCCCTCGGAGCCGACCGCGCGCAGCAGCGACAGCGACAGGGCTCCCGAGCCGACGCCGGCCTCGACCACGACCGCGCCGGGGAAGATGTCGGCCTGCGCGACGATGGCCGCCGCGTCCTTCGGATAGACGATCGCGGCGCCGCGGGGCATGGACATCACGAAGTCGCGCAGCAGCGGACGCAGCGCCAGGTACTCGTGCCCCGAGCTGTTCTCGAACACCGACCCGTCGGGGTGGCCGACGAGCTGCTCGTGCTTCAGCACGCCGTGGTGCGTGTGGAGCTCGCCGCCCTCGCGCAGCGTGATGGTGTGCATGCGGGCCTTGGGACCCGTCAGCTGCACGCGGTCGCCGTAGCGGAACGGACCACTCGGACGCGCCGCGCCGGTCACGCGAGCTCCCCCGCGGTGCGCACCGCGTACGCCGCATGCAGCGCCGCGAGGTCGCCGGAGGTCCGGCCCGCCAGGGTCGGCCACAGCTCCGCGGCGCCCACGCCGTCGAGCGAGACCATGTTGGGCACGCCGAGCGCCACGGCGCCCGAGGCGATCGCCGCGCGCAGGCCGTTGGGCGAGTCCTCGATCGCGACCGTGTCGGCGATGTCGACGCCCAGAGCCTCGGCCGCCTGCAGGTAGGGGTCCGGGTACGGCTTGGGGCGGTGCGCGTCGTCGCCGGCGACGACCACGTCGAAGGCCGGGAAGTCGATCAGGTCGGCGATCGCGAGCGCCATGTGGCGCATCGACATCGTCACGAGGCCCGTGCGGATGCCCGCGGCGCGCAGGTCGCGCAGCAGCTCGAGCGCGCCCGGGCGGAACGGCACGCCGTTCTCCACGCACGAGGCGATCACCCGCGCGCTGAGCGTCGTGATGATCTCGTCCACGCTGAGGCGCACGCCTGCCTGCTGCAGGATCCGCGCGGAGGCGTCCAGGCTCAGGCCCACCAGCTGCAGGGCGTCCTCGTGCGTCCAGGTGCCGCCGTACTCCTCGACGAGCGGCGCCTCGGCCGCGATCCAGTACGGCTCCGTGTCGACGAGCGTGCCGTCCATGTCCCACAGGACGGCGCGGAGCTCCGGGCTGCCCTCGGCGGGCGCGGCGGCGTGAGGCGAAGTCATCCGCCCAGCCTAGTCCGCGGGCGTCGCGCGGATCCTGTCAGACGGCCGCGCGACGGAACACCGCGGCCCTGGCGCCCGCGGGCCGGGACGCGCCTATCCTGGGACGAAGCTCCGCCGGGCGCCAGGCGCGGCGGAAGGGAGGAGCCGAGTGGACCACGAGGCCGAGACGACCGGCGTTCCCGCCACCCTGGGCCGCCGCATCATCGTCGCAGCGTTCGACGGATGGAACGACGCGGGCGAGGCGGCGACGAGCGCCGTGAACCTGCTGCTCGCGGACCGTCCCTACGAGCGCGTCCTGAGCGTGGATCCCGAGCTCTACTTCGACTACCAGTACACGCGCCCGACCGTCGAGACCGACGGCGAGGGCCGCCGGCGGCTGCGCTGGCCCGAGGCCACCCTGCACCGGCCGCTCCCCCGCCCGGGTGACGCCGACGTCGGCGGGACCGAGTTCTGGGTGCTCACGGGCGTCGAGCCGGCGCGCGCCTGGCAGGCGTTCGCGGCCGAGTTCGTCGACGTCGCGCTCCGCGAGGACGTCACGGGCTTCGTCACGCTCGGCTCGATGATGGCGGATGTGCCCCACACCCGCCCGATCTCGATCTTCGCGGGGAGCGACAACGAGACGCTGCGCTCCTCGCTGGGCCTCGAGCGCAGCACCTACGAGGGGCCGGTCGGCGTGCTGAGCGTGCTCGGCGATGCGGCGGAGCGGGCGGGCATCCCGTCGGTGAGCCTCTGGGCGAGCGTGCCGCACTACGTGGCCGGGCACACCCCCTCGCCCAAGGCCACGCTGGCGCTGCTGGACCGGCTCGAGGAGCTGGCCGCCGCCGACGTGCCGCGCGGCACGCTCGCGGCCGAGGCCGCCACATGGGAGGCGACGATCGACGCGGCCGCCGCGGACGACGACGAGATGCGCGAGTACATCCACCAGCTCGAGCAGGCGCGCGACACGGTCGAATCCCCCGAGGCGTCGGGCGACGCGATCGCGCAGGCCTTCGAGAGCTACCTGCGCCGCAGCGACGGCCGCGACGACCGCGGCCGCAACGGACGCTGAGCCGACCCGCTCCCCTCCGGCCGGGCACGCTCGGCCACGTTTCGACTCCTCGCTGACGCTCGTCGCTCAACGACCACCGGGTTGAACCCGTTTCGTCTCCGCTTCGCTCCGCTCAACGACCGGCAGCAACCCCCGGTCGTTGAGCGGAGGCGAGGAACGAGCCGGAGTCGAAACGTGGCCGGATCACCCCGCCCGGCCGAGCCCCGTGCTAGAACGCCGAGATCGTCCCCGTGGCGAGGAGCACCAGCAGGACGCCGCCGAGCAGGATGCGGTAGATCACGAACGGCAGGAAGCTGCCGCGCTTGAGGTAGGCCATCAGGTAGGCGATCACGAGCCAGCCGACCACGCCCGCGACGACGGTGGCGACCGCGGTCTCCGCCAGGCCGTACGGGCCGCTCGCCGGCTCGGTCAGCGCGTGCAGCAGCTCGTAGAGGCCGCTGCCGAACACCGCCGGCACCGCGAGCAGGAACGCGTACTCCGCGGCGGCGGCGCGATCGTAGCCGAGCAGCCGGCCGGCCGTCACGGTCGCGCCCGAGCGCGAGACGCCCGGGATGAGCGCGAGAGCCTGCGCGACGCCCATCGTGAGCCCGGACGGATAGGTGACGTCGTCGAAGTCGCGCTCGCGCCGGGCATAGCGGTCCGCGATTCCGAGCACGATGCCGAAGACGATCAGCACGGTCGCCACGATCCACAGGTTGCGGTTGAACGTGCGGATCTGGTCCTGCAGCAGGAATCCGGCGATCCCGATCGGGAGGGTCCCGATGATGACGATCCAGCCCATCCGCGCGTCCGGGTCGCTGTGCGGCACGCGGCCGGCGAGGGACTGCGCCCATCGCGAGATGATCCTCGCGATCTTGCGCCAGAAGTACACCAGCACGGCCGCCTCGGTGCCGATCTGGGTGATCGCGGTGAACGTCGCACCCGGGTCGGTCGCCGACGGCAGGAACTCGCCGAGGATCCGGATGTGAGCGCTCGACGAGATCGGCAGGAACTCGGTCAGGCCCTGCACGAGGCCGAGGATGATCGCTTCGATGAGTGGCACGGCTACCGAGCCTAGGCGACGGTCCGCGCGATTCCTGTCAGCCCACAGGGGGATCCGGCTGGACCGTCGGGATGATCCGGCGACGTCAGAGCGAGCGGATCAGGTCGGTCAGCACGCGCTGCCCGAACTCGAGCGCGTCGAGGGGCACGCGCTCGTCCACGCCGTGGAACATGCCCGTGAAGTCCAGGTCGTGCGGCAGCTTCAGCGGAGCGAAGCCGTAGCCGGCGATGCCGAGCGTGGACAGCGCCTTGTTGTCCGTGCCGGCGCCCAGGAGGTACGGCAGCACCGGCACACCGGGGTCGTGGCGGCCGAGCGCGGCGACCATCTGGTCGACGAGGTCGCCCTCGAACGGGATCTCCAGGCCGATGTCGCGCAGGAACATCTCGATGCGGATTTCGTCGCCCACGATCCGCTGGATCTCGGCGAGCACGGCGTCCTCGGTGCCTGGCAGCACCCGCACGTCGACGGTGGCCTCGGCGAGATCGGGGATCACGTTGTGCTTGTATCCCGACGTGAGCCCCGTCGGGTTCGTCACGGTCTGGTACGACGAGCGGATGAACGCCTCGGCCGGCCCCGTGAGGGCCGCGAGCTCGTCGGGGTCGCGACTGTCGGTCTCGGCGAGCGTGCCGATGCCGTCGAGCAGCGCCCGGGTCGTGTCGGTCAGCTCGACCGGCCAGCGCGCGGTCCCGAGCCGCGCGACGGCCTCCGCCAGGCGGGTGACGGCGTTGTCCGGGTGCACGCGGCTGCCGTGACCCGCGCGCCCGCGCGCGACCAGCCGGATCCACATCAGCGCCTTCTCCCCCACCTGGAGGAGATAGGCGCGGCGATCGCCCACGCCGATCGAGTACCCGCCCACCTCGCTGATCGCCTCCGTGGCGCCGGCGAACCACTCCGGCCGGTCGCGCACGACCCGCTGGGAACCCTCCACGCCGCCGTTCTCCTCGTCCGAGAAGAACGCGAGCACGATGTCGCGGTCGGGCTGCTCGCCCGCGCGCAGCAGCTCCGCCACGGACGTGAGGATCATGGCGTCCATGTTCTTCATGTCCACGGCGCCGCGGCCCCACAGCATGCCGTCGCGGATCACGCCCTCGAACGGGTCGACCGACCAGTCCTCGGCGACGGCGGGCACCACGTCCAGGTGACCGTGCAGCACCAGGGCGGGCCGCGTCCGGTCGCGCCCGGGGATCCGCGCGCTCACGTTCGTGCGGCGCGGCACCGGCTCGTAGTACTCGGCGCGCAGGCCGAGCGACTCGAGGTACGCGCCCACGAACTCGGCCGCCTCGCGCTCGCCCTTCGCGCGTCCGGCACCCCAGTTGGTGGTGTCGATCCGGATCAGGTCGCGCGCGATCCGCACGACCTCGGACGGCTCGGCCCCCGCCGGGGCGGCCCCCGTCGCCGCGGTCCCGGTGCGCTCGGTGTCGGCCATGCTCCCACCGTATCCCGCCGCCCGGGGCCCGCGGGGCCCGCGCGGGCGGGGCGCGCCCGGTGAGTTAGGATGTCCTAACCTCGCTGCCCCTGCCGAGGCGCCCGCTCCCGAAGGTCTCCGCGCCCATGCCCTCCACCGACGTCCGCCCCGGCCTGTCCCTGCTCTCGGGTCATCCCGACGCCCCCGCGCTCATCGCCGACGGCCGCGCGGTCACGTACGGCGAGCTCGACGGGCTGGTCCGCGCCCGCGTCCGCGCGCTGGGACCCACGCGCCGGCTCGTGATGATCGCCGCCCGCAATGCGGTCGAGCCGATCGTGACCTACCTCGCGGCGCTCGAGGGCGGCCACCCGGTGCTCATGGTGTCGGGCGGCCAGGACGAGACGAGCCTGCGGCACCGGGCCGCGCTCGTGGAGCGCTTCGATCCGGACGTGATCGCCACGGACGGCGTCGACGGCTGGCGGCTCGAGGAGGTCCGCGCGGGCACGCGGCACGAGCTGCATCGGGAGCTCGCGATGCTCGCCAGCACCTCGGGGTCCACCGGGTCTCCCAAGCTTGTGCGCCTGTCGGCGGAGAACCTGGCGAGCAACGCGGCCGCGATCGCGGAGTACCTCCGTCTCGAGCCCCGCGACCGCGCGGCGACCACGCTGCCGCTGCAGTACTGCTACGGGCTGTCGGTGGTCAACAGCCACCTCCTCGCCGGAGGGAGCCTGCTGCTCACGGAGCGCTCGGTGTCGGACCCCGGGTTCTGGGACGACGCGGCCGCCCACGGGATCACCTCGTTCGCGGGTGTGCCGTACACGTTCGAGCTGCTCGAGGCCGGCGGGTTCGCCGACCGGGACCTGCCGCACCTGCGCTATCTGACGCAGGCGGGCGGGCGGCTCGACCCGGCGGCCGTGCGGCGCTTCGCCGCGCTGGGCGCCCGCAAGGGCTTCGAGCTGTTCGTGATGTACGGGCAGACCGAGGCCACGGCCCGCATGGCCTATCTGCCGCCCGAGCTGGCGGAGACGTGCGCGGGCGCGATCGGCCGTCCCATCCCCGGCGGGGCGTTCCGCCTCGACCCGCTCGACGGCGGCGATCCCGTCGCCGAGGGCGACAGCGGCGAGCTGGTGTACCAGGGCCCCAACGTCATGCTCGGCTACGCCGAGACCCCCGCCGACTTCGCGCTGGGGCGGACGGTCCACGAGCTGCGGACGGGCGACCTCGCGCGCCGGCGGCCCGACGGGCTCTACGAGATCACGGGTCGGCTGAACCGGTTCGTCAAGATCTTCGGTCTGCGCATCGACCTCGACCGGCTCGAGCGCCTGCTCGCCGAGGAGGGCATCACGGCACGCGCCGCCGGTGCGGACCAGCGCCTCCTGGTCTTCGCGACGTCCGACCGGGCGGCCGCACGCGCGCGCGATCGCGCCGCGGCCCTGACCGGCGTCCCGGCCCACGCGATCGCCGCGCACGTCGTGGCGGAGTTCCCGCGCACCGCCAACGGCAAGCCCGACAACGCCGCGCTGGTGCGCATCGCCGAGGAGCAGGATCGCGCCGCCCGCGCCGTCGCGGCGGTCGCGGGCGGCGACGGCGCCGTGACGCCGCAGTCCGTGCGCGACCTCCTGGCGCTCCTGCTGGACCGGCCCGACGCCGGCATCGACGACTCGTTCGCGGGCCTCGGCGGCGACTCGCTCAGTTACGTCGAGGTCAGCCTCCGGCTCGAGGCGATGCTGGGCGCCCTGCCGCGCGACTGGCCCACCCGCTCGGCCCGAGGGCTCGCCGAGCTCGCGGCCCCCCGCGCCGCGCAGGACGAGACAGCCCGGCCCGCGGCACGCGCGCGGCGGTCGCGTCTCGCGCACGTCGAGACCCCGGCCGTCCTGCGCGCGCTCGCGATCGTGCTCATCGTCGGCACGCACGCCGATCTCTTCTCCCTCAAGGGCGGCGCGCACCTGCTGCTCGCGGTCGCCGGGTACAACATCGCCCGCTTCGCGCTGACGGACGCGCCGGGCGTGACGCGCGTGCGACGCCTGATCCGCGGCATGAGTCAGCTCGCCGTCCCGGCCGTGCTGTGGATCGGCGCGGTCGCCCTGATGACGGGCTTCTACCTGCCCACCACGGCGCTGCTCGTGAACAACCTGGTGCCGGGCGACGGGCGCTGGAACGAGCAGTGGCAGTTCTGGTTCCTCGAGGCGATGCTGTGGGGCATGGCCGGCCTGGCGCTGCTGCTCGGCGTGCGCGCGATCGACCGGCTGGAGCGGCGGATGCCGTTCGCGTTCCCGCTCGCCCTCCTCGGCGCGGCCCTCGCGGCGCGACTCGCGCTCACGGGCCTGCACGCCGAGCACGTCGAGCGGTACGCGGCCGCGTCGGTCGCGTGGCTCATCGTGCTCGGATGGCTGGTCGCGCGCGCCGACACCACGTCGCGACGGGTGCTCGTGTCGGCGCTGACCGCGGTCACGGTGTTCGGCTTCTTCGGCGATCCGGCGCGCGAGGCCATCGTGGCGGGCGGCATCCTGCTCCTCGTGTGGCTCCCGGCGATCCCGCTCCCGCAGGCGCTGTCGCCCGCGGTCGGCACGCTCGCGGGCTCGTCCCTGTTCGTCTACCTCACCCACTGGCAGGTCTACCCGCCGTTCGAGCAGAGCGCGCCCTGGCTGGGCACGCTGCTGTCCTTCGCGGTCGGGATCGTCGCGTGGCAGGCGTACACGCGCGCGAGCTCGGCGGGGGCCGCGGCGCTGCGCCGGGTCCGCATGCTGCGCCGCACCGGCCGGCGCGTCGCCGCGCCGACGGCCGCTCAGACCGCCGTCGTCGAGCCGGCCGCGGCTTGCACCGAGGCCGCGGCCGAGAGCGCGCCCTCGCCCGCGTAGAGGACCACGCCGCCCTCGACGGCGACCGCGACCCGGCTGCGGGGCGCGTACGCGCACACGGGGCCGGTGATCACGTCGTGCAGCGGCACCCGGTGCGTGAGCTCCTCGCCGTCCGACAGCCGCAGCGTGAGCTCCGCGGCGGCGCCGAGCGAGCGGACGGCCGTGACGGTCGCGTTGGCGGTCGCCGCGTCCGCCGGCCGCACGCTCAGCTGATCCGGGCGGAGCATCGCCCGCACCGCCCGCGCTCCCCCGCTCCGGTCGTGGCGCACGGCGACGCGGCCCAGCGCGCAGTCCACGGTGCCGGGGCCGGCGACCTCCGCCGGCAGGAGCACGGCGTCGCCCAGGAACAGCGCGACGCCCGCGTCCCGCGGCGCGTCGAACACCGCGGCGGGCTCTCCGGCCTGCACCAGCTCGCCGTCCGACAGCACGCCCACCTGCTGCCCGAACGTGAGCGCCTCCTCCTGGTCGTGCGTGACCAGCACCGCCGTCACGCCGCTGCGCTCCAGCACGTCGACGACCGCCTCGCGCGTGTGCGCGCGAAGTCCCGTGTCGAGCGCGCTGAACGGCTCGTCGAGCAGGATGACGTCGGGACGCTGCGCGAGCGCCCGGGCCAGGGCGACGCGCTGCTGCTGCCCGCCCGACAGCTGGTGCGGCATCCGCTCGGCGAAGTCGGGCGCGAGCGAGACGAGCGCCAGGAGCTCGCGCACCCTGGCCACGCGGTCGGCGCCGCGCGGCAGCCCGAACGCGATGTTGCGCGCGACCGAGAGATGCGGGAACAGCGCCCCGTCCTGCGCCACGTAGCCGATCCGGCGCCGGTGCGCGGGCACGACGCGACCGCGTCCGGCCAGGACGCGGTCGCCGAGGGCGATCTCGCCCGCGTCGGGCTCCTCGAAGCCGGCCACGAGACGGAGCAGGGTGCTCTTGCCGCTGCCCGAGGCGCCCACGAGGGCGAGACGGGTGCCGTCCGGCACCGCGAGCGACACGTCGCGCAGCACCGTCGTGGTGCCGAAGGTCTTCGAGACGCGGTCGAGGCGCAGGGTCATCGCAGCTTCCGTCCGGTGGCGTGGGCGAACATGAGCGCCACGGCGGGCGCCGAGAGGAGCACGAGCATCACGGCGTACGGGGCGGCGGCCGGGTAGTCAAGAGAGGATGCCGCCGACCAGAAGCTCGTCGCGACCGTGCGCGTGCCGGTCGGCGCCAGCAGCAGGGTCGCGGTGAGCTCGTTGGCGGCGCCCAGCGCGACCAGGGCGCCTCCCGCTGCGAGCGAGGGCAGCAGCAGCGGCAGCGTCACCCGCAGCCGCGCCGCGGCGGGCCGCACGCCGAGGGCGCGGGCCGCCTCCTCGAGCGATTCGGGCACCTGGGCCAGGCCGGCCCGCAGGGGGACGAGCGCGCGTGGCAGGAAGATCAGCGCATAGGCCGCCATGACCGTGAACGCCGTCTGGTACAGCCCCGGCGCGACCGCCAGCGTCACCGTGACGAGCGCCAGGGCCACGATGATCGCCGGCAGGCTGCTCGCGATGGACGCGGCGCCCTCGAGGACGCGCGAGAGGCGCCCGGGGTGGCGCACCGACATCCAGGCGAAGGGAAGCGCGATCGCGAGAGCGACCGCCGCCCCGCCGAGCGACAGGCCGAGGGTCTGGATCGTGGCGCCGATCACCGGTCCGAGCGCGCCGAGATCGGAGCGGGCGAGCCAGCGCACGACGCTGGCCAGGGGCACCGCGATCGCGGCCGCCGTCAGCGCGATCACCGCGAGCAGGGCGACCGGCGTCATCCGCCCGAGCGGCAGCCGTCGCGCGGGGTGGGACGCCCCGGATCCGACGCGCGCGTAGCGCCGGCGTCCGCGCGCGACCGACTCGGCCGTGAGGACGACCAGGCACAGCACGGCCAGCGCGATCCCCAGCGCCGCGGCGTTCGGGCCGGCGAACGTGGCCTGGTACGCCACCACGATGACCGTCGTGAAGGTGTCGAAGCGCAGGAACGCGAACGCGCCGTACTCGGCCAGCAGGTGCAGCGCGACGACGAGCGCGCCACCGAGCACCGCGAGGCGCAGCTGCGGCAGCACGACGCGCGCGAACACCGCCCAGGATCCGAGCCCCAGCGCGCGGGCGGACTCCTCCAGCGCCGGGTCCAGGCCGCGCAGCGCCGCGAGCACCGGCAGGTACACGAGCGGGAAGTACGCCAGCACGGCCACGAGCACGCCGCCCCACAGGCCGCTGATCGAGGGGATCGCGCTGGCCCAGCCGTAGCTCGCGACGAACGCGGGGATCGCCAGTGGCGCCGCGAGCGCCACGGCGACCAGCCGCCGCAGCGGCAGATCCGTGCGCTCGACCAGCCACGCGCCGCCGACGCCGAGCACCGCGGTCGCGGGCACGCCGATCCCGACGAGCAGCACCGTGTTGACGAGGAGGTCGCCGACCTTGGGGCGGAACAGCAGCGCGGCCAGCTGCTCGCCGCCCATCGCGAACGCGGCCTGCACGACGTACCCGATCGGGACGAGGGCACCGGCCGCCAGCACGATCGAGACGGCCACGAGAGCCGCCGAGGGCCGTCGTGTCCGCGCCCCGGCCGACCGCGGCGCCGCGACGCTCGTGGTCAGAGGAGCCCGGCTTCCGTCATGAGCTCGATGACCTTCGGGCCGTTGAGCGTGGACGGGTCGATCACGGGCGCCTCGAGCGTCTCGAGCGCAGGCAGCCCGTCGCGGGTCGGCGCGCCGGGGACGACGGGGTACTCGAAGCTGTAGCCCTCGCCCAGGATGCGCTGGCCCTCCTCGCCCGTGATGAAGGCGAGGAACTGCTGGGCCTCGTCGGCGTGCGGCGCGTTGGCGAGCACGCCGCCGCCGGACACGCTCACGAACGCGCCCGGATCCTGGTTCCGGAAGTAGTGCAGCTCGGTGTTCCCGCTGTCCTCGGCCGCCTTGTTCTGGTCGCGGAACCAGTAGTAGTGGTAGATCACGCCGAGGGGGATCTCGCCCGCGTTGACGGCCTTCATGGTGACGATGTTGTTGCGGTACTCGGTGACGTTCTCCGCCATCCCCTCGAGCCACGCGCGCGCGCCGTCCTCGCCCTGCGTCTCGAGCACGGCCGAGATGATCGCCTGGAAGTCGGCCTTGGCAGGCGCCGCGCCCCAGCGACCCTGCCACTCCGGCTCGGCGAGGTCCAGCAGCGACGCGGGCAGCTCGTCCTCGGAGATCAGGTCGGGGTTGTACACCGCGACGGTGGAGCGGGCGGCGATGCCCGTCCAGAGACCGGATGCCGGCCGGTAGGCCTCGGGCACGGCGGCGAGGATCTCCTGGTCCAGCGGCGCGAACAGTCCCGCCTCCTCGACGAGCGACATGGCGGGCGAGTTCTCGGTGAGGAACACGTCGGCGCCCGACGCCTCGCCCTCCTGCGCCAGCTGGTTGGCGAGCTCCGAGTCGTCGCCGTTGCGCAGGACGACCTGGATGCCGGTCTCCTCGGTGAACGCGTCGGCCCATTCCTGCGTCAGCTCCTCGTGCTGCGCGTTGTAGACGACGAGCGCCTCGGGATCCACCGCGCCGGCGTCCTGCGCGGCGCAGCCGGGGAGGACGAGGGCGGTGATCGACGCGGGGACGACGAGCGCGCGAAGGAGGCGTGACGACATGGCGGGCCTTCCGGTCCAGGGGTTCGGGGTGAGGTAAGCCTAACAAGTCAGCCGCGCATCCGTTTTCACCCGCCCACCCGCCAGAAACCGGACAGCGCCGTCCGGCTTCGTGCGCATGCGGAAACGACGAAGGGCCCCTCTCGGGACCCTTCGTCGTTCTGTGCGCGAGGGGGGACTTGAACCCCCACGCCCTATACGGGCACTAGCACCTCAAGCTAGCGCGTCTACCTATTCCGCCACCCGCGCAACTGGGTGACCGGCCTTCCGGCCGGTACCGATCGCTTTCGCGACCGAAGAGAAACATTACCACGCCCGGACCACCCGGGCGAATCGGCGCACCCTCGGGCGCGTCCGCGGGTCACGCCACGGACACCCCGAACAGCAGTCCGAGCGCATACGTGACGGCCGCGGCGCCGTAGCCGATCGCGAGCTGCCGGAGTGCCCGCTTCAGCGGCGGGGCTCCCGACAGCAGCCCGACCGTCGAGCCCGTGCCCAGCAGCGCCAGCCCGACCAGAACGAGCGAGACGATCACGGCGGTCGCGTCCGTGAGGCCGAACAGCCACGGCAGCACCGGGATGATCGCCCCGCTCGCGAAGAACAGGAAGCTGGACGCGGCCGCGTGCCAGGCGCCGCCCACGATCTCGTGCGCGTCGTGGCCCGCCGCGCGGACCGGCACGCGGCCGGCGTGCGCCTCGGCGATGGCCTTGCGGGCGCGGGCGACGGCCTCCTCGTGCGACATGCCGCGCGCGCGGTAGACGAGCGCCAGCTCGTTGGAGTCGATGTCGAGGTCGGGCAGGGCGGCGTCGCCGAACGTGCCCGGGTCCGTCGCGTCGAGCAGCTCGCGCTGCGATCGCACCGACACGAACTCCCCGGCGCCCATCGACAGGGCGCCGGCGAGCAGGCCGGCGATGCCGCTGAAGAGCACCACCTGCGGTGCCACTCCCGTGGCGCCGATGCCCAGCACGAGCGCAAGGTTGGACACGAGCCCGTCGTTGGCGCCGAACACCGCGGCGCGGAACGTGCCCGACAGCCGCCGCCGTCCGCGCGCGGCGAGGCCGCGGACGACCTCGTGGTGGATCTTCTCGTCGGCCGCCATCGCGGTGGTCGCGAACCGCTCGCCGTCGTACGGGGAGCGTGCCTCGGCGGCCTGGGCCAGCGCGAGCACGAAGATGTGCCCGAAGCGGCCGGCCATCCACCCGAGCAGTCGAGTGCGCAGGCCCGCGCGCGGCATCCGCGCAGGCTCCCCGCCCAGGAGCCGCAGCCAGTGCCGCTCGTGACGCCCCTCGGCCGCGGCCAGCTCCTCGAGGATCGCGCGCTCCTCCCCCGTCTTGGAGCGCGCGAGCCGCCGGTACACGGCGGCCTCCGCGCGCTCGTCGGCGAGGTAGCGCGCCCAGCGCCGGCGGTCGGCCGGGGTCGCCGCGGCGACCGCGCCGGTGTCGGGGCCGGACGGCGAGGGAGACGGGGCGGGCGCGCGCAACGGACCTCCGATGAGGGATGTGAAGGGGGTTCCCCTCCACGCTAGCCAGCGACGCGCCGCGGTCCCGCCCCGGGAGCGCGATTGACAGGTTTTCGGATCCCCGAAGTGCGGCCTACCGACCGACCGCCACGGCGCGACGGAGCCCGCGCTCCCCCGCCCGCATGACCATGCCGTGCGCGAGCGCGAACACGGGGCGCAGCACGGACCCCGTCACCCGCATCCACCGCCGCCGCACGGCCACGTCCCACGCGAACCGGATCTCGGATCCGCCGCCGCGCGGGCCCACCTCGACCGAGCCGCGCCCGTCCAGGTCGCCGCCACTGGCCGCCTCCAGGCGGCGAGCCGGCACGATGTCGGTGATCCGCAGCGAGAAGCGCAGCCGATAGCCGAACGGCGCGCGCACGACGACGCCGATCACGCCCCCGGGGGCGGGCGCTCCGGGCGACTCCACGCGGAAGCCTGGCCACCACCCGTCCGACTCACCCGCGATCGCCCGCTCGAGCTCGCGCCACACGCGCTGCGGCGCGGCGTCGACCCGCCACGTCGTGCGGAACGAGTACCGGGCGGCCATGCCCCGAGCGTATGCCGCGGGAATTCAGCTGCGCACGCGCTTGCGCAGCACGTCGATGCGCGCCTGCAGCTGCGCCACGGTCGCCTTGGCGACCTCGGGACCGCCGCAGCGGCGGCGCAGCTCGGCGTGGATCACGCCGTGGGGCTCGCCCGTCTGGCGCGCGTACACGCCGACCAGGCTGTTGAGCAGCTGCCGCTGCTCGCGCAGCGTGCGGTGCAGCGGCGCCGGCAGCGTGGACACGGCCTCGCCGCCGGTCTCGGTCTCGCGGGCCTCGCGCGCCTGGCGGTGCCGCGACTGCCGGGCGACGCGCTGCATCAGCAGCTCGTGCACGTGCTCGGGCTCGAGCAGGCCCGGCAGCCCGATGAACTCCTGCTCCTCGTCCGTGCCGGGCACGGCCAGCTGGCCGAACTCCTGGCCGTCGAACACCACGCGGTCGAAGTGGGCGACCGACCCCAGCGCCTCGAAGGACCCCTCCTCCGTGAGCGCGTCGGACGCCTTCTCCTCGCGCTCGGCGGCCTCCAGCAGGTCGTCGTCGAGGCCGTCCTCGTCCTTCTCGCCGCGGTCGAGCACGTGGTCGCGCTGGCGCTCCATCTCGTTCGCGAGCGACATCAGCACCGGCACGTGGGGCAGGAACACGCTCGCGGCCTCGCCGCGGCGCCGTGCGCGCACGAAGCGCCCGATGGCCTGCGCGAAGAACAGCGGCGTCGACGACGACGTGGCGTACACGCCCACGGCGAGCCGCGGCACGTCCACTCCCTCCGACACCATGCGCACGGCGACCATCCACCGGTCGGTGCCCTCGGAGAACCGCTCGATGCGCTGCGACGCCTCGGCGTCGTCCGACAGCACGACCGTGGCGCGCTGCCCCGTGATCGAGTGCAGCAGCTTGGCGTACGCGCGCGCCGCGGTCTGGTCGGTGGCGAGCACCAGGCCGCCGGCATCCGGCACGTGGTGACGGATCTCGGTCAGCCGCTGGTCCGCGGACTTCAGCACGGCCGTCATCCACTCGCCCTGCGGATCCAGCGCGGTGCGCCAGGCCTGCGACGTGACGTCCTTCAGGTTGTCCTGCCCGAGGTGCGCCTCGAGCTCGTCGCCGGCGCGCGTGCGCCACTTCATGTGGCCGGAGTACACGTGGAACAGGACGGGGCGCACGACGCCGTCGGCGAGCGCGCGCCCGTAGCCGTAGGCGTAGTCGGTGACCGAGGTGCGCAGGCCCTGCTCGTCGGGCGCGTACTCGACGAACGGGATGGGCGCGTCGTCGCTGCGGAACGGCGTGCCGCTCAGCAGCAGGCGCCGCTTCGCGGGCCCGTACGCCTCGCGCAGCGCGTCGCCCCAGCTGAGCGCCTCGCCGCCGTGGTGCACCTCGTCGAGGATCACGAGCGTGCGTCCGCCCTCGGTGAGCGCCCGGTGCACGGACGCCTTGACGGCCACCTGCGCGTACGTGACGACCACGCCGTGGTACTGGCGCGAGAACGTGGTGTGGCTGTTGCGGAACGCGGGGTCGAGCCGGATGTGCGCGCGCGCCGCCGCGTCGGCCCACTGGGTCTTCAGGTGCTCCGTCGGGGCCACCACGATGACGCGATCGACCTCCCGGGTGCGCAGCAGCTCGCCCGCGAGCGTGAGGGCGAAGGTCGTCTTTCCGGCGCCCGGCGTGGCCGCCACGAGGAAGTCCCGCTTGTCCGCGGCGAAGTACGCCTCGAGCGCCTCCTGCTGCCAGGCGCGCAGCTTGCCGGCGGTACCCCACGGAGCTCTCTGCGGATAGGACGGTGACAGCATGGGAGACCCACCCTAACGGGCGGCGCGGACACCCGATCCAGCGCTTCCCCAGCGACCCGCGCACTCCGCCCCGATGTCCCACTGGATGACGTAGTCTCGTCAGGCCCCGAGACCGAGTGTGGAGGATCCGATGTCGAGCGAGCCCGAGGTGCGCACGCCCTTCGTCCCGAACGAGGGACCCCATCCGTGGCGCCGGTTCGTCGCCCTGGGCGACTCGTTCACGGAGGGCATCGGCGACCCCGAGCCGGACTCCCCCGGCGGCCACCGCGGCTGGGCCGACCGCGTCGCCGAGGCGCTGTCGCGACAGGTGGACGACTTCGCGTACGCGAACCTCGCCGTCCGCGGCCGCCTCATCCGGCAGATCGTGGACGAGCAGGTGGAGCCCGCGCTGGCCCTCAAGCCCGACCTCGTCACGTTCTGCGCGGGCGGGAACGACGTCATCCGGCCCGGCGGGGACCCCGACGCGATCGCCGCCGTGTTCGAGGACGCGGTCGCGCGGCTGGGAAGCGAGGGCGCGACGGTCGTGGTGTTCACAGGCATCGACACGGACTTCACCCCCGTGTTCCGCCCGTTCCGCGGCCGCGTGGCGATCTACAACGAGAACGTGCGCGCGATCGCCGACCGCCACGACTGCATCGTGGCCGACCAGTGGGCGCTCAAGGAGATCCAGGACCGCCGGTTCTTCGACGACGACCGCCTGCACATGAACGCGCTCGGCCACCACGAGGTCGCGCGCATGGTGCTGCGCGCCCTCAACGTGCCGAACGACCTGCAGCCCATGAAGCCGGACCCCCTGCCCCCGACGACATGGCGCGAGGCGCGCGTGAACGATCTGGTCTGGGCCCGCACGCACCTCGTGCCGTGGGTGCTGCGCCGGCTGCGGCACCAGTCGTCGGGCGACCACATCACCGCCAAGCGCCCCGAGCCGCTGCCCTTCGAGCTGCGGACCGAGGACTGACGCTCAGGCGCGCTGCCCACGCGACACGGCCCACAGCGCGACCGCGGCCGCCGACGCCACGTTGAGCGAGTCGACGCCGCCCGCCATGGGGATGGTCACGACCGAGTCGGCCGCGGCGAGCGCCCTGCGCGACAGCCCGTCGCCCTCGGCGCCCATCAGGAGCGCCACGCGCTCGGGCGGCGCGGCCGCGAAGTCGTCCAGCGACACCGCGTCCTCCGACAGGGCGAGCGCCGCGATGTGGAAGCCCGCGGCGTGCAGCTGCGCCCGTGCGCCCGCGTCGCCGTCCCACTCGGGCAGCCGCGTCCACGGCACCTGGAACACGGTCCCCATGCTGACGCGGACGCTGCGGCGGTAGAGCGGATCCGCGCACCGCGGCGTCACGAGCACCGCGTCGGCCCCGAGCCCCGCCGCGGCGCGGAACGCCGCGCCCACGTTGGTGTGATCCACGATGTCCTCCAGGATCACCGCGAGCCGCGCGCCGGCCAGGACCTCCGCGACGGGAGCCGGCTCGGGCCGGTGCATGGCCGCCAGGACGCCGCGGTGCACGGCGTAGCCGGTGACCCCCTCGGCGACGTCCGCGGGGACGACGTACACGGGCACGTCGTGCCCCTCCAGCAGCGGCTCCAGCTCCCCCAGCCAGCGCTCCTGCGTCAGCACGGACCGCGGCCGGTGCCCCGCCGCCAGGGCGCGCGCCAGCACCTTCGACGACTCCGCCATGTACAGGCCGCCCTCGGGCTCGAGCACGCGCCGCAGCGCGACGTCGGTCAGGTCGCGGTAGTCCGCCAGCCGCGGGTCGGCAGGGTCGGCGACGGGGATGATCCTCATCCCCCCAGCATCCCGCACACGACCGCCGGCCCGTCGCCGTGCGCGGGCGGCGACGGGCGCCGGGCGGCGGTCCGGCCGGTCATTCGCACGCCCTAGACTCGCTCCGTGCCCCTCGTCCCCGACCTCGACGACGCCGCGCGCGCGGGCGTCGGCCGCGCGATCGACGCCCTGGCCGGCCGCCGCGTCGCGGTGCTGACGGGTGCGGGCGTGTCGACGGACTCGGGCATCCCGGACTACCGCGGCAAGGGCGCCCCGCGGCGCACGCCCATGACCGCGCAGACCTTCCTGAGCGACGAGGCGGCGCGGCGGCGCTACTGGGTCGGCTCGCACCTCGGGTGGCGCGCCTTCTCCGCGGCCGAGCCGAATGCCGGCCACGAGGCGCTCGCGGCGCTCGAGCGCGACGGGATCGTCACGGGCGTGGTCACGCAGAACGTCGACGGCCTCCATCTGCGCGCCGGAAGCCACCGCGTGGTCGAGCTGCACGGCACGATGCGCCGGGTGTTCTGCACCCACTGCGGGCAGGTGTTCGACCGGCGGGACATCGCCGAGCGCCTCGAGCGCGACAACCCGTGGATCACCGTCCCCGACAGCGTCCGGCTCGGCCCCGACGGCGATGTCCTGCCGGAGTCCGCGGAGGGCTTCGCGATCCCGGCGTGCAGCGTCTGCGACGGCGTGCTGAAGCCGGACGTGGTCTTCTTCGGCGAGTTCATCCCGGCCGGCAAGTTCCGCGAGGCCGAGCAGCTGCTGCTCGCCAGCGAGGCCTTGCTGATCGCCGGATCGTCGCTCGTGGTGAACTCCGGCATCCGGCTGGTCGAGCGCGCGCGCCGCCGCAGGCTGCCCGTCGTGATCGTGAACCGCGGCGAGACGCGGGCCGACAACCGCGCGACCGTCAAGATCGACGCGGGGACGAGCGCCGTGCTGGCGGAGCTGGCGCGCGCCCTGCCCGCCGCGCGCTGAGCCCCGCACGCGCCTGCCGCTGAGCGGGCGTCCTCGGCATCCGCCAGGGAAGGCGTCCTAAGCTCGTCCGTGTGACCCTCCTCGCGCTCGTCCGACATGGCCAGACCGACTGGAACGCCGAGCGGCGGATCCAGGGACGCACGGACATCCCCCTCAACGACACGGGCCGCGCGCAGGACCTGCTCGCCGCCGAGGCCCTGCGCGACGGCGGATGGCAGCGCATCGCGTCGAGCACCCTGGGACGCGCGACCGAGACCGCCGAGATCATCGCCTCCGCGCTGGGCCTCGAGCCGCCCGCGACCCACCCGGGCCTCATGGAGCGCGACTACGGCGTCGCCGAGGGCACGCTGGTGGCCGACTTCCACGCACGCTACGACGGCGGCGTCCCCGTCCCGGGCGCCGAAACGCACGAGGAGCTGACCGAGCGCGCGCTCGCGGCGCTCGCCGAGGTGGTGGCGCAGGAGCCGGACGCCCCGACGATCGTGGTCGCGCACGGCGGCGTCATCCGCGGGCTGCTGGGGCACGCGTCGAACGGCGCGCTCCCGCGGCCCGGCGAGCGGATCGACAACGCGTCGGTCACGCTGTTCCGGATGACCGACGACGGGCTGGTGCTGGCCGCCGACGAGCGGGAGAGCGTCGGCGCCGAGCGCGGCGCCTAGGCGGGCCCGTGGTCCGCCTGCGGCGCACGTCGCCCGACCAGCCCGGATGGACTCGCCGCGGCGCAGGGCGCGGCTTCGTGTACCTCGACGAGCACGGCGAGCGCCTGCCGGCGGAGGAGATCGAGCGCGTCCGGAGCCTTGCGATCCCGCCCGCGTGGCGCGACGTGTGGATCACGCCGTTCCCGAACGGCCACCTGCAGGCGGTCGGGACGGATGCCGCCGGCCGGCGGCAGTACCTGTACCACCCGCAGTGGCGCACGCGCCGGGACGCGGCCAAGTTCGACCGCGTGCTCGACTTCGGCCGCGCGCTCGCGAAGGCCCGCCCCCGCGTGCACGACGACCTGGCGCGCGACGGCATGCCGCCCGAGCGCGCGTGCGCGCTCGCGGTGCGGCTGCTCGACCTCGGGTGCTTCCGGATCGGCAACGACGTGTACGCCGACGCCAACGGCAGCTTCGGGCTCACCACGCTGCGCCGCGACCATGTGACGCGCCGCGGGGACACGCTCGTGTTCGCCTTCATGGGCAAGTCCGGCGTGGACCACCGCATCGAGATCGCCGACGAGCCCGTCACCCGCGCGGTCGAGACGCTGCGCCGGCGCCGCGACGACAGCGAGACGCTCCTGGCGTGCCGCAACGGCGCCTGGCGGTCGCTCACCTCGGCCATGGTCAACGAGTACGTGCGCGACATCACGGGCATGGACGCCACGGCCAAGGACTTCCGCACGTGGCACGCGACGGTGCTCGCGGCCGCCGAGATCGCGTCCGGCGCGGATGAGCTCGAGCGCTCGGGCCGCGGCGGCGTCACGCGCCGGCGCCGCGTCGTGTCGGACGCCATGCGGGAGGTCGCCGCGTTCCTCGGAAACACGCCCACGCTGGCGCGCACCTCGTACGTGGACCCGCGCGTCGTCTCGGCGTTCGATGAGGGCCGCACGATCGCCGCCGCCGTGCGGCGCTCGCACCCGTCCGACGAGGCCAGGCAGGAGGCGCTCGAGCGGGCCACGCGCCAGCTGATCCGGGAAACCGACGGCAGCTGATCGGACCGACCCGGCGCGCCTGGAACGTGCAAAACAGCACGCGCAATCGATCCGATAACGACTGAGCAGGATGCGCAGGAATCGCGGCAGAATACTGCTACTGTCTCGCACTATGGCCTCCCTCGATCACGTCGACCTCGAGCTGCTCGCCGCCCTCAGCGAGGACCCCCGCGCCACCGTGGTGGCGCTCGCGGAGCGACTGCGGCTGTCCCGCAACACGGTGCAGGCGCGGATGTCGCGCCTCGACAAGGCCGGCGTGTTCCGCTCCTTCGAACGCTCCATCTCGACGGCCGCCCTCGGCTTCCCGCTCGAGGCGTTCCTCGCCATCGGCGTGCGCCAGGTGGAGCTGCCGCGCATCACGAGCGAGCTCGCCTCGGTCCCCGAGGTGGTGCAGGTGCACGGGCTCTCGGGTCAGACAGACCTGCTCGCGCTGGTCGCGTGCCGGGACGCCCGCCACCTGTTCGATGTGGACGCTCGCATCCTCGGCATCGAGGGCGTCGAGCGCACGGAGACGTCGCTGGTGATGAGCGAGGCGGTGCCCTACCGGGTGAGCGGCCTCATGCAGCTCGCGCGCCGCGAGCCGTAGGCCCGCTCAGGCGAGGAAGTCGCGGATCGCGGCGGCGGCCTCGCCGGGCTTCTCGTAGTGGATGAGGTGTCCGACGCCCTGGATCTCGACGAGCCGGGCGTCCGGGAAGCGGGTGGCGAGCACGCGCTCGGCCTCGATGGGCGTGATGTCGTCGCGGTCGGCCGCGATCAGGAGCGTCGGCGCCGCGATGCGCGCGGCGTACTCGCTGACGTCGTGGGAGACGCTCGTCACGAACGCGTCGCGCAGCACGTCCCGATCCGCGAAGAGCGAGAAGTACCGGTCGTGCTGGTCGTGGATGAACGCCCGCAGCGCGCGGTCGCGCGTCTTCGCCATCGCGATCGACATGACGCGCACGATCAGGCGGTTGCGCAGCAGCCAGGTGCCGATCGGGCGGGGCAGCCGGGAGCCGGCCCAGTAATACAGGATCGCCAGGCGGGTCAGGATGCCGCGCGGCCCCTCCAGCGCCGGCGCGCCGATCGGGTTGATCAGCACCAGGCGAGGCGTCGCGAGGCCGCGCGCGACGGCCGCGGCGGCGACGATCGAGCCGAACGAGTGCCCCAGGACGATCGCGCCGGGCGCCACCGCGGCGGCGAACGCGCCGAGCCAGTCCGCGTACGCCTCGAGGTCGTGGCGGCGGCCCGGGATCGGCGGCGTCTCGCCGAAGCCGGGCAGGTCCGGCATCACGACCCGGACGCCCTCGCGGATCGCGTCCTCGAGGGCGGCCACCACGGGCTCCAGGCCGTGGTGCTCGCCCCGGAAGCCGTGCACCGCCAGGATCGTCGTCGCGGCGTCGTCCGGGCCGTACACCCAGTAGGCGGTGCGGCCGCCGAGCACGTCGGCCTCGCGACGGACGACCGGGATCGCGGCGAGCTGGGTGGCGTAGGGCGAGGCGACGGGCACGGATCGAGTCTACGGACGCCGGCCTGCGCGCTTCCCGGGGTGCCTCCGCGGGAATGTCCGCGCCGCGTCCTACGGTGTGGCGTATGACGAGGTCGTGGCCGGATCCGCCCCCGCTGTTCGAGCTGGACTGGCTCGACCACCCCGGAGAGACCCCCACCTGGACCCCGCGCGGCGAGGCCGCCGCCGAGCAGGCCCCGGCGCCCCAGACGGCGAGCACGGCGACGGTCACCGAGACGACCGTCGCGGAGACCACCGTGATGGAGGCGACGGCCGCCGACGGCGCGGTCGCGGTGGTGCGCGAGACCTCCGTCGTCAGCGAGACCGTCGTGGTCGAGCCGGCTCCGCGGCGCTGGACCCGGCGGATCGGCGTGTTCGACCTCGAGACGACCGGCATCGACGTGACCGAGGACCGGATCGTGACCGCCTACGTCGGCCTGCTCGACGAGCGCGGCGCGGTCATCCACGACGAGCACTGGCTGGCGGACCCGGGCATCGAGATCCCGGAGGGTGCGACGGCCGTGCACGGCATCACGACCGAGCAGGCCCGCGCCGAGGGCCGGCCCGCGGCCGAGGTGGTCGCCGAGGTCACGCACGCGCTGCGCACGCTGCTGTCGGCGGGCATCCCCGTGGTGGCGTACAACGCCGCCTACGACTTCTCGCTGCTCAAGTTCGAGGGCGAGCGGCACGGCATCGCCACGATCGACTCCCCCGCGCCGGTGATCGATCCGCTCGTGATCGACAAGACGTGCGACCGCTACCGCAAGGGCAAGCGCACGCTCGACGTCGTCGCCGCCCACTACTCCGTGCCGCTGGAGTCCGCGCACGAGGCCTCGGCCGACGCGATCGCCGCCGGCCGCGTGGCCCTCGCCATCGCCGAGCGCTTCGCCGACACGCTGCCCGAGGACGTGCAGGAGCTCCACACCCGCCAGATCGGCTGGGCGCGCGAGCAGGCCGAGAGCCTCACCGAGTACTTCATCCGCATCGGGCGCCTGGAGCCCACCGAGGTCCTCGACGGCAGCTGGCCCGTCCGCTCGTAGCCTGCCGCCGGTGCTGTCGCCCCGGTTCCGAAAACCGGACCGATGAGGCGGGTGGGGCGGATGAGACCCCACCGGCGCCACAGGCACCGCCCATCCGGTGTTCGGAGCGCCGCACCCCGGCCGCTCACAGGCCCGATGTGACGCACGTCGCCCGGTGGGGCTCCTGAGCCTGCCTGCCGGCGGCCGAGCCTGTCTCCGGCGCCCCGTTTCCGAAAACCGGACCGATGCGACGGATGCGGCGGATGAGACCCCACCCGCACCGCAGGCACCGCCCGTCCGGTCTTCGGAGCGCGCGTCGGCACCCGGGAACGACGAAGGCCCCGCCGGAGCGGGGCCTTCGAGCGCGGAACGCGGCTTACTTGGAGCCGAAGTTCTTGAAGCGCTGGTTGAACTTCTCGACGCGGCCGGCCGAGTCCATGATGCGCTGCTTGCCCGTGTAGAACGGGTGCGACGCCGACGAGATCTCGACATCGATGACCGGGTACTCGACGCCGTCGAGGTCGATGGTCTTGTCGCTGGTCACGGTCGAACGGGTGAGGAAGGTCTCGCCCGAACCGAGGTCGCGGAACACGACCGCCTTGTACTCGGGGTGGATGTCAGTCTTCATGGGGGTCCTTGCCAAGAGAGTTTGAAAAGTCTTCCGGTGCTTGGGCACCAGCGACCCACTCTACCAGAAGAGCCGGCCGAGCGGGGACCGGATCAGGCGCCGCGCGCCGCGTAGCGGCCGCCGTCCTGCGTCATGGCGATCGGCAGCCCGAACGTCTCGCTCAGGTTCTCGGAGGTCAGCGTCTCGGCGATCGGCCCGGCCGCGACGGCCTTGCCGTCGCGCAGCAGCAGGACGTGCGTGAATCCGGCCGGGATCTCCTCGACGTGGTGCGTCACCATCACGAGGGCGGGCGTCACGGGGGACTGCGCGTACGCGCTCAGCAGGCCGATGAGGACCTCGCGCGAGCCGAGGTCGAGGCTCGCGGTGGGCTCGTCGAGCAGCAGCAGCTCGGGGTCGGTCATGATCGCGCGGGCGACCTGCACGCGCTTCTGCTCGCCCTCGCTCAGCGTGCCGAACGTGCGGTCGGCCAGGTGGTCGAGGTGCCACTCGCGCAGCACGCGCAGCGCGCGGCGCTCGTCGATGTTCTCGTACTCCTCGTTCCAGCGGCCGAGCACCGAGTACGCCGCGGTCAGCACCGCGTTGATCACGGTCTCGTCGGCCGGGATGCGGCGCGCCAGCGCCTGCGAGGCGAAGCCGATGCGGGGGCGCAGCTCGAACACGTCGGTGTGCCCCAGGCGCTCGTCGAGGATCTCGACGGTGCCCGACGTGGGGTGGACCATCGTGTCCGCCATCTGGAGCAGCGTGGTCTTGCCGGCGCCGTTCGGGCCCAGGATCACCCACCGCTCGTCGTCGTTCACGGTCCACGTCAGTCCGTCCACGATGTTCCGGCCTTCTCGGCGGACCACGACGTCTTCGAAGGAGAGCACAGCGGGCATGCGGCCAGCCTACCCACTCGCCCGCGGCCTCCCCGCCGGACGCGCGGGGCCGCGCGGCCGATGGGCGCCTCCGCGGCCCGGTACGCTCGGAGATCGTGACCGCGCGCTTCCTGGTCGTGCTCGACGCCGACTCCACCCTCATCCGCAACGAGGTGATCGAGCTGATCGCCGACGAGGCCGGCCGCGGCGCCGAGGTCGCCGCGGCGACCGAGGCCGCCATGCGGGGCGAGGTGGACTTCGCCCAGAGCCTGCGCTCGCGCGTCCGCGAGCTCGCCGGCGTGCCCGTCGCCTCGTTCGCGCACGTGCGCGGCCGCGTCGAGCCCACGCCCGGCGTGACCGACCTGATCGACGCCGTGCACGCGCGCGGCGGCCTCGTGGGCGTGGTGTCGGGCGGCTTCCACGAGATCCTCGACGACGTGGCCCCCGCGCTCGGGGTGGACTTCTGGCGCGCCAATCGCCTCGTGGCGGCCGACGGCGCGCTCACGGGAGAGGTCGACGGCCCGATCGTCGACGCCGCTGCCAAGGCCGAGTGGATGCTCCGCTGGGCCGAGGAGCACGGCGTCCCCCGCGCCCGCACCATCGCGATCGGCGACGGCGCCAACGACCTCCTGATGCTCAGCGCCGCGGGCCTCGGCCTCGCGTTCAACGCCAAGCCCGCCGTGCGCCTGTCGGCCCCGCTCGTGATCGGGCCGGTCGACCTCGCGCAGGTCGTGCCGCTGCTCCCCTGACCGCGATCGTCCCGGGGCGTCATCCGCGCCGCCTGGCCCGATGTCGGCGGCCCGGCGTAGCGTGCGGAGCATGGCAGAGATCATCCTGATCCCCGGGCTCTGGCTCGACGCGTCCTCGTGGGACGACGTCGTGCCCGGGCTGGAGGGCGCCGGTCACCGCGTTCACGCGCTGACCCTGCCGGGCGTCGGCGCCCCGGCATCCGAGTCCGCGGACCTCGGCATCGACGACTGGGTCGACGCCGTGGTCGAGCGCATCGACTCGATCGAGGGACCTGTCGTGGTCGTGGGCCACTCGGGCGGCGGCAACGTCGCGTGGGGCGCCGCCGACCGGCGCCCGGACCGGATCGCCCGCGTGGTGCTCGTCGACACGATGCCCCCGCCCGACGACGCCGGCATCTCGGAGTTCCCCGTGGTCGACGGGGTCGTGCCGTTCCCCGGCTGGGACTTCTTCGACGACGAGGACGTCGACGACCTCGACGCCGCCACGCGGGAGCGCACGGCCGGGCTCACGCGCTCCGTGCCGACGAAGGTGCCGACCGACGGCATCCGGCTCGCGGACGACCGCCGCTTCGACGTCCCCGTCACGGTGCTCTCCGGCAAGCTCGACGAGCAGAGCCTGCGCGCGATGATGTCGGACTGGCCCGCGTGGGGCGCGACGCTCGATCGCATCCGGAGCTTCGAGGTGGTCACGCTCGGCACGGGCCACTGGCCGCAGTTCTCCAAGCCGGGCGCCCTCGCGGAAGCGATCGCCGCCGCTGTCCGCGAGTAGGCCGTCGCGGGGCGCGGCCGCGCCGGTGCTTGGATGGTGGCATGACCCTCGCTCTGGTGCTGGACCTCCTCGGCACCTTCTTCTTCGCGATGTCCGGCTGTCTGCTGGCCGCGCGGAGCCGCTTCGACATCATCGGCTCGCTGTTCCTGGGCTCGCTCGCGGGGCTCGGCGGCGGGGTCATCCGGGATCTCGTCCTCGGGAACGTGCCCAACGCGTTCGCCAACCCCTGGTACCTCGCGCCGCCCCTGCTCGCGGCCCTCGTGGTCTACTTCCTGCACGCGTGGGTCGAGCGCCTGCATCGCCCGCTGCTGATCCTCGACGCGGGCGGGCTCGCGCTGTTCTGCGTCACCGGCACCGTGACGGCGCTGCACGCGGGGATGAACCCGGTCGCCTCGGCGCTGCTCGGCGTGACAACCGCCGTGGGAGGCGGGCTGCTGCGCGACGTCGTGGCGAACCGCGTGCCGCAGCTGTTCAACCGCGACGACCTGTACGCCGTGCCCGCCATGATCGGCTCGGTCCTGGCGACCGTCCTGTGGCTCACCGGGCTGTACGGCATCGTGACCGCCGTCGCGGTGGCGCTGGTGGTGTTCGCCTTCCGTGTCGTGTCGCTGCACTTCGGCTGGCACATCCCCCACGCGGCGCCCGTCGCGCCGCCTTCCCGAGAGGACCCTCATGGCCGTTGACGTGCGCGTCGAGACCGTGATCGCCCGGCCCGTGGCGGAGGTCGCCGCGTACGCGGCGGACCCGTCGCACGCGCCGGAGTGGTACGCGAACATCCGCAGCGTCGAATGGCGCACGGATCCGGTACTCGTCGAGGGCGCCGAGATGGACTTCGTCGCGCGGTTCCTGGGCCGCCGGCTCGCCTACACGTACCGCGTGGCCACCTACCGTCCCGAGCGACTGCTGGTGATGCGCACGGCCGAGGGGCCGTTCCCGATGGAGACCGCCTACACGTGGGAGCCGGCGCCCGGCGGGACGCGGATGACGCTGCGCAACACGGGCGAGCCCGCCGGCTTCGCGCGCATCGCCGCCCCCGTGATGGAGGCGGCGATGCGGCGCGCGACCCGGGCCGACCTGGCCCGGCTGAAGGGGATCCTCGAGGGTCAGTGACCCATGCCGAGACCGCCGTCGACGGGGATGACCGCGCCCGAGATGTACGCGGAGTCGTCGGACGCCAGCCACGTCACGGCGGCGGCGACCTCGGCGGCGCTGCCGTACCGGCCCGCGGGGATGGCCTTGCGGTACTCGGCCTGCGTCTCCTCGGGCAGCTCCGCGGTCATGTCCGTCTCGATGAAGCCCGGCGCCACGACGTTCGCGGTGATGCCGCGCGCGCCGAGTTCGCGCGTCAGCGAGCGGGCGAAGCCGACGAGGGCGCTCTTGGACGACGCGTAGTTGACCTGGCCGGCCGAGCCGTAGAGCCCGACGACGCTGGAGATCAGGATGACGCGGCCGAAGCGCGCCTTGAGCATGCCCTTCGAGGCGCGCTTGACCACGCGGAACGCGCCGCCGAGGTTCGTCGCGATGACGCTGTCGAAGTCGTCCTCGCTCATCCGCATCAGCAGCGTGTCCTTGGTGATGCCGGCGTTGGCCACCACGATCTCGACCGGACCGAGCTGCTGCTCGACCTCGGTGAACGCGGCGTCGATCGCCGCGGCGTCGGTGACGTCGGCGCGCACGGTGAGCGTCCCCTCGGGGCCCTCGCCGCTGCGGGCCGTGACCGCGACGCGGTACCCCTCCTGGACGAAGCGCTCGGCGATCGCGCGGCCGATGCCGCGGTTGCCGCCTGTGACGAGGACGACGCGTTCACTGCTCACGGTGGGTGACTCTCTCTGCTCGGGGTCCCCGACGGATCGGGTCCGGTCGGGCGGTCCGGCGCTGATCCGGGGCCGCACGCCAGCCTATTGTGCGGCGGGTGGCGATGCCGAGGCGACCCGCTCGGGGGCCGCCCGATCGGGCGCGGAAGCGTAGGCTGGAATGATCGTGAAGACCCCCAGGAAAGACGCCTCCGCCGCCCAGTCGGCGACGTCGCTGCCGCTCGCTCCGGCCGACGACGCGGGCGACCGCGTGCGCAACTACCTGATCACGATGGGCATCCGCATCGTGTGCCTGTGCCTCGCGGCGTTCGTCACGCCGCACAGCTGGTACACGTTCGTCTTCGCCGCCGGCGCGATCTTCCTGCCGTACTTCGCGGTGGTCGGCGCGAACGCCGCCAGCGGCCGCCACGTCGCCGACGCCGTGCGCCTCGACGCCCCGGCGATCGACGCCGCGCGGCCCGCGGAGCCGGACGCCGACGCCCCGGCGGCGCCCACCGTCATCACGATCGCCGAGTCCCCCGCGCCGCGCCCCGAGCCCGCTCCACCCGTCGGCGACGAGGCCCGCGACGGCGGAGCCGACGACACCGGGCCGGCGGACCCGGACCGCGCATGATCGGCCTGGATCCCCAGATCCCCACGTGCTCGCGCGCCGGCTGCCCCGAGCCCGCCACGTGGACGATCCGCTGGCGCAATCCGCGGATCCACACCGGGGACCGCCGCAAGACCTGGCTCGCGTGCGACGCCCACGTCGGCTACCTGCGCGACTTCCTGGCCGCGCGCGACTTCCCCCTCGAGGTGGCCGCGGGCGTGGTCCCGGACGGCGCGTCCGCGGAGGACCGCGCATGAGCAAGCCCGAGGTCATGCGGTCGACCGCCGCACGCTGGAGCGTGTACGCGCTGATCGCGGTCGCGTTCGCGGTCGCGTGCGGGTTCCTCTCCCACTGGCAGTTCGAGCGCAACGAGGCCCGCGCCGCGATGCTCGAGCTGGTCGACGCCAACTACGACGCCGCGCCCGTCCCCGTGGAGCAGGTCCTGGACCGGGGATACGCGCCGTCCGACGAGTGGCACCCGGTCACGCTGACGGGCCGGTACCTGACCGAGGATCAGCTCCTCGTCCGCAACCGCGCACAGGGCGGCACGAGCGCGTTCGAGGTGCTGGTGCCGTTCCAGCTGGCCGACGGCCGCATCGTGGCGATCGACCGCGGCTGGGTGCCGCCGGGCGAGGACGCCGTGCCGGATGCCGTCCCGGCGCCGCCCGCGGGCGACGTCACCGTGGTCGCGCGCGTCCGTCCGGGCGAGCCGCTCCCGTCCTCGGGCCGCAGCGCGCCGGAGGGCCAGCTGCCGACGATCCACCTGCCGGCGGTCGCCGATCTGACCGGCCCGGAGACGGAGACCGCCTTCTACGGACTGATGGTGTCGGAGGATCCGGCGCCCGCCGATCGCCCGGCCGAGCTCAAGCCGCCGACCGAGGATCCCGGCCCGCACCTGTCGTACGCGATCCAGTGGATCCTGTTCGCGATCATGGGCTTCGGGTTCATCGCGTACATGATCCGCACCGAGATCCGCGCGCGCCGCGAGGACGCCGAGGACGACGACGAGGACGAGCTGCGGCGCGCGACCCCGACCCGCCGCGCGCGGACGCGCCGCCGCGATCGCGATGCGGACGAGGAGGACGCCCTCCTCGACGCCGGCCGCTGAGCGGCCGCGCCGCTACGCCAGCGTGATCAGGTCGAGGTAGGACCTGTTCCAGATGTCCTCGACGCCGTCCGGCAGCAGCAGGACGCGCTCGGGGTTGAGCGCCTCGACGGCGCCCTCGTCGTGCGAGACCAGCACGACCGCGCCCTCGTAATGCGCCAGCGCGCCGAGGATCTCCTCGCGCGAGGCGGGGTCGAGGTTGTTGGTCGGCTCGTCCAGCAGCAGCACGTTCGCGCTCGACACGACCAGCGTGGCGAGCGACAGGCGGGTCTTCTCGCCGCCCGACAGGACGCCCGCGGGCTTGTGGACGTCGTCGCCCGTGAACAGGAAGGATCCGAGCACCTTGCGCGCCTCGGTCTCGTTGAGGTTGGGCGCGGCCGAGACCATGTTCTCGAGCACCGACCGGTTCACGTCGAGGTTCTCGTGCTCCTGCGCGTAGTAGCCGATCTTGAGGCCGTGGCCGGGCTCGATCTGTCCCGTGTCGCTCTTGTCGACGCCGGCGAGGATGCGCAGCAGGGTCGTCTTTCCCGCGCCGTTGAGGCCGAGCACGACGACCTTGGAGCCGCGGTCGATCGCGAGATCCACGCCCGCGAAGATCTCCAGGGCGCCGTACGACTTCGACAGCGACTTCGCCATGAGGGGCGTCTTGCCGCACGGGGCGGGCTTCGGGAACCGGAGCTTGGCGACGCGATCCTCCTGTCGGACCTCCTCGAGACCCGACAGCAGCTTCTCGGCACGCGCGACCATCTGGTGCGCGGCGGCGGCCTTGGAGGCCTTGGCGCCGAAGCGCGCGGCCTGCTGCTGCAGCGCCGAGGCCTTCTTCTCCGCGTTGACGCGCTCCTTCTTGCGGCGCTCCTCGTCCGCGACGCGCTGGCGCTGGTAGTGCTTCCAGCCCATGTTGTAGATGTCGATGACCTGGCGGTTGGCGTCGAGGTAGAAGACGCGGTTGACGGTCTCCTCCACGAGCTCCACGTCGTGGCTGATGACGATCAGCCCGCCCTTGTAGGACTTCAGGAACTCGCGCAGCCACACGACGCTGTCGGCGTCGAGGTGGTTGGTCGGCTCGTCCAGGATCATCGAGTCGGCGTCCGAGAACAGGATGCGCGCGAGCTCGATGCGGCGCCGCTGACCGCCCGAGAGGGTCTTGAGCGGCTGGTCCAGGATGCGGTCGGGCAGCGACAGGTTGTGCGCGATCGAGGCGGCCTCGGCCTCCGCCGCGTAGCCGCCCAGGGACTCGAAGCGCTCCGTGAAGTGCGCGTAGCGCTTCATGGCCTTCGCGGCGACCTTCTCGTCGTCCGAGGCCATCGCCACCGACGCCTCCTGCATGCCGAGCGCGAGCGATCCGAGCCCGCGGGCATCGAGGATGCGCGTGCGCGCGAGCTGCTCCGGGTCGCCGCTGCGCGGGTCCTGCGGCAGGTAGCCGAGCTCGCCCGAGCGGTCCACCCGGCCGTTGGCGGGGATCAGGTCGCCCGCGAGCACCTTCGTGAGCGTCGTCTTGCCGGCGCCGTTGCGGCCCACGAGGCCGACCTTGTCGCCGGGACCGACGCGGAACGAGACGTCCGACATGAGCATGCGTGCGCCGACGCGGATCTCGAGGTCGTGCACGGCGAGCACAGCGGACGTCCAATCGCAGGTGGGGATGTCTCCGGAACGGAGCGAGGGCCCGGCTGGGCCAGCCTCCCAGTATAGGTTCGCGCCCCTGGGCGTCCGCCCGCGGGCGGCGTCAGACCTGCGGGGTGTCGAAGTAGAGGTGGTGGTGCCGCCGGCACCCGGGGTTGAACGCGCCGCCGCAGTGCGCGCACGCGCATGTCGCGACGTACTCACGGATCGACGACGTTCGTCCGCAGCGGCCGCACAGCAGCGCCTGGGTCTCCCGCTCCCCCGCGCCCCACGGGCGGGCGGCATGATCGGCCGTCTCCTCGTGGCACGCGTGGCACGGGTACCAGCGGCCGCAGCACGGGAACAGGATGGCCAGCACGTCGAGCTCGGTCGCATAGTGCGCGCAGCGGGTCTGCTCGTCGACCGGCAGGCCGTGGACGACGTGCGCGCCGACGCGGACGGACGCCCGCGGCACCGTCATGCGATCCCCCGCGCGGACAGCGCGTCGGCGACGTCGTCCGCGTGCCGGAGCGACATCACCAGCAGCGGGACGACCGCGCGGAATCCGAGGCGCACACCACGGGCGCGCTGGGCCTCCCGGATGCGCCGCAGGAAGTCCGCGATGACCGGCACCAGCGCGATCGTCAGCGACAGCGTGAACGCGACGCGCCACGGGTCCACGCCGAACCGGCGCAGCGGCGCCAGGACGGTCTGCAGCGCCTCGAGCAGGTCCGACGTGCGGGTCGTGATCGTGAGGAGCGCCGCCAGCAGCACGACCGCGGCGATCCGCACGGTGGTGATGTACGCCTCCAGCGGCCCGGAGAACACGAGCTGCATGACCGCGACGAAGGCCACGATCCAGCGGATCGCCCACACCTGCCGCAGCCACTCCAGCGGCCCGAAGCCCGCGAGCGCGAACAGCCCGAACACCGCGGCGAGCGTCACGGTGGCGGTGACGGCCGTGTGCGGCCACACCGACGCGGCGACCGCGAGCACGGCGCCGAGCGCGAGCTTCGCCCCCGCGGGCATCCGGTGCAGAGGGCTGCTCCCCGGCCGGTACAGGGAGATCACGCGAACTCCAGGCGGTACCGGTCGACGATCGCGGCCGGATCGCCGACCTCCGCGAGGCGGCCGTCCGCGAACCGCACGACCACGTCGCACCGAGCCGCCAGGTCGAGGTCGTGCGTCACGACGACCACCTGCGCGTCGATCCCGCCCTCCTCGGGCGGAGACACCAGCAGATCGGCCATCCGGCGCGCGTTGCCGAGGTCCAGCAGCGTGGTCGGCTCGTCCGCCACCACGAGCCGGGGCCCGCGGATGAGCACGGACACCAGGGCGAGCAGCTGCTTCTGGCCGCCCGACAGGCTGTACGCGGCGCGGTCGGCGAGCTCGGCGAGGCCGTGCCGCTCCAGCTGCGCCTGGACGCGCTCCGCGACCTCGGCCTTCCCCAGCCCCGCGCCCCGCAGCGACAGCGCCACGTCCTCGGCGACCGTGGGCATCAGGATCTGCGCATCCGGATTCGTGAAGACGAACCCCACGCGCTCCCGCAGCGCGCGCACGTCGCGCGCGGCATCGATCCCGTGCACCGTCACGGTGCCGCGGCTGGGCGCGACGAGGCCGTCCAGCAGCCGCGCGAACGTGGACTTGCCCGAGCCGTTCGCGCCGATCACGCCGATGCGTCGCTGGTCCAGGCGCACCGACACGTCCTCGAGGATGCGGTGCCCGTCGAGCTCGACGGCCACATCCTCGAGGACGATCGCATCGGATGCGTCAGGCATGCTGTGCGGCGGGCTTCGCCGCGGCTCCCGACTCGAACGCGCGCGGGTACGCGCGGTGCAGCGCCAGGGCGAGCACGGTCGCGAGCACCACCTTGACGAGGTCGCCCGGGATGAAGATGAGGCTGCCGACGGCCGCCTCGTGCAGCGGCATGCCGAGGATCGCGGCCTGCACCGGGATGCCGAGGGCGTACACCACGCCGATGCCGCCGACGAGCGCGCCGAGCGCCGTGCGCCACCACGAGATGCGCGCGGCGGACGACTTCGCGATCAGGCCCGCGACGACGGCGCCGGGCAGCCAGCCGATCAGGTATCCGGCCGAGGGGCCGGCGAAGACGCCGAGACCGCCGCGTCCGCCCGAGAGCACGGGCAGCCCGACGGCGACGAGCACGAGCACGATCCCGACGGCGATCGCGGCGCGCTTCGGGCCGAGCACGACGCCCGCGAGCATCACGCCGAGCGTCTGCAGCGTGATCGGCACGGGGCCGACGGGGATGGCGCCGGCGATGCCCAGCACGACGATGATCGCTGCGAAGACCGCGGCCCGGGCGAGATCGCGCCCTTCGAAACCCTTGACTGCCATGGGGACTCCTTCTCTGCGGCACGCGGCCGCCGGGGGTGGGGACGAGCGGCCGGGGGCGCCGCTTCCTGAACAGTGTTCACCTGAACGCCGTTCAGTATAGTGAGGATCATGGATGCCCGTGACGCACGCCCCGATCGGCACGGCTCCGACCGCAACAGCCGCGACGGCATCGTCGACGTCGCGTTGCAGCTCCTGGAGCAGACGGGCCTGCCGGACCTGTCCATGCGGCGGCTGGCCGGCGCGCTCGGCGTGCAGCCCAGCGCGCTGTACTGGCACTTCGAGAACAAGCAGTCGCTGCTGGCCGCGGTGGCCGACCGGATCGTGGGGTCGGCGGCGCCGGTCCCCCGCGGCGGAGACCGCGATGCCGAGGCGTCGGCGGTCGCCGGCGCCCTGCGCGACGCCCTCCTGGCGCACCGCGACGGGGCCGAGGTGGTGCTCAGCACGCAGGCCCTGGGCCTCGGGTCCGACGCGGCGCTCGACCGCCTGGCACAGGCGCTGAGCGAGACCGACGCGGCCGGCGAGGACGCCCGCAGCGCCGCGACGGTGCTGCTGCAGTTCATCCTCGGGCACGCGTCGCTCGTGCAGCAGCGCATCCAGGCGGCGCGGTTCGGCGCCTATCCCGCTGGCGAAGCGGAGGTCGCCGAGTCCACCGCGGCCGACTTCGCGCGCGGCATCCGCATGCTCCTCGCGGGGCTCGGGGCGCCGCTCCCCCGCTGACGTCCTTCCCCGACCCCGGGCCCGAACGCCGAGGCCGCCGCCGCATCCGGATCCGGATGACGGCGACGGCCCTCACGACGGAGCGACTACTCCGCGAGGCCCTCCTCGATGGCGGCGATGAAGTCGCCCATGCCCCACGTGAGCGACAGCGCGGTGGGCGGCGCGACCGAGGCGATCGCGGACTGGCCGATCACCTTCACGACCTCGCCCTCGGGCACCTGCGGCAGCAGCTGCCCCTGCTCCGACGCCAGGAACTCGTCGACCTCGGCCTCGGTGTCGCCGTAGATCAGCAGGACGTCGGCCTCGAGCTTGTCGAGCTGCTCGTAGCTGAGCGTGTAGTAGAACGTCGCCTCGCCCGTGTCGAGCTCGGTCACCGATTCGGCGCTCACGAAGCCCAGATCCTCGGCGAACTGCACGCGCGGGTCCGCGGGCAGGTACACGTAGAACGTCCCCGCGACGTTCCAGACCTCGGCGATCGAGAGGCCCTCGAACTCGGGGTGCGCGGCCGCCTGCTCGGCGATCGACGCGTCGATGTCGGCCAGCACCTGCTCGGCCTCGTCTGCCTGGCCGAGCGCCTCGCCGACGATGCTGATCACGTCGCGCCACGGCGTCGACCACGCCACCTCGGGGTACGCGACGACGTCCACGCCGGCGTCCGTGAGCTGCGTGTACTCCTCCTCCGTGATCCCGGAGTACGGGGCGAGGACGACGTCGGGCGCGGCCGCGAGCATCTCCTCGATGGGGAGCTGCCCCTCGGCGCCCGAGGTCAGCAGCGCGGGCGTCTCGGCGCCGAGCGCGTCGAGCTCCTCGGCGATCCACGGCAGGACGCCGTTCTCGTCGCCGCCGTACATCTCGGCCGGGATCGCCACGGGCACCTCGCCCAGGGCGAGCACCGCGTCGGCGGCGCCCCAGCCCCACGTCGCGATGCGCTCGGGGGCCTGCTCGATCACGGTCTCGCCGAACGCGTGCTCGATCGTGACGGGGAACGCGCCGTCGCCGCCGGCGGCGGGCGACTCGGAGGGGGCGGCCGCGTCGCCGGCGCAGCCGGTGAGCGCGAGCGCCAGGCCGGCCGCGGACGCGACGGCGGCCAGCGCCTTCGTGCGGGTGAGCTTCATGGTTTCCTTTCGGGACGGGACAGGCCGGGGTCGGGGTCGGTGGGGACGGTCAGGCCCGGTCGGGCGCGGAGTGCGCGCCGCCAGGCACCGGGATGACGAGCGGGGTCGCCGTCAGCGGGTCGGGGATCACGAGCGCCTCCAGCCCGAACGCGTCGGCGACCGTCTCGGCGGTCAGGACGTCGGCGGGCGCGCCGTGGGCGACGATCCGGCCGTCCTTCATGACGACGAGGTCGTCGGCGTAGCGCGCCGCGAGCCCGAGCTCGTGCAGCACGACCACGATGGTCGTGCCGCGGTCGCGGTTGAGACGCACCAGCAGGTCGAGCACCTCGATCTGGTGCGCCAGGTCGAGGAACGTCGTCGGCTCGTCCAGCAGCAGGATGCGCGGGTCCTGGGCGAGGGCCATCGCGATCCAGACCCGCTGGCGCTGACCGCCGGACAGCTCGCCGATCGACCGGTCCGCGAGCTCCGCGATGCCGGTCGCGGCCATCGCCTCGTCCACCGCGGCCGCGTCCTGCGCGGTCCAGCGGCCCATGAGGCCGCGGTGCGGGTGGCGCCCGCGTCCCACGAGCTCGGCGACCGTCAGCCCCTCGGGCGCGATCGGCTGCTGCGGGAGGATGCCGAGCTCTCGCGCGAGGCGGCGGCGCGGCACGGTGCGCACGTCCTCGTCGTCCAGCAGGACGGCGCCCTCCAGCGGCGCCTGGAGCCGGGCGAGGTGCGCGAGCAGAGTGGACTTGCCCGACGCGTTCGCGCCGATGATGACCGTGATGCGCCCGGGCGCGATCCGCAGGTCCAGGTCCTCGATCACCCGGCGGCCGGGGTACCCGGCGGCCAGGCCCCGCGCCGAGAGCCGCGGCGCGTCGGTGCCGGCTGCGATACGGGGTTCGGTCATGCGCGTCGTCCCTTCGACGAGGCCAGCAGCCAGAGGAGGTAGGGCGCGCCGACCGCGCCGGTGACGACGCCCACCGGGACCGAGTGCCCGGGGAACGCGTACTGCCCGACCAGGTCGGCGATCAGCAGGACGGAGCCGCCCGTGAGCGCGGCCGTCGGCAGCGCGAGCGCCCCGCGCCCGACGAGCGAGCGCGCGATCGGGGCGGCGCCGAGGGCCACGAAGCTCACGGGGCCGATGAAGGCCGCGGTCGACGCCGCAAGCAGCACGGCCACCACGACCGTGGCCGTGCGGACGACCACCGGATGCGCTCCGAGGCCGCGCACGAGCGGATCGCCGAGCTCGGTGAGCTGCAGCGGCCGCGCCAGCAGCGCCGCCGCCGCGGCGCCGAGCGCCAGCACGGCGCCGATCACGACCACCGGCTCCCACGTCGTCGCGCCGAGGCTCCCGGTGATCCACTTCAGGACGGTGCCCGCCTGGTCCTCCTGCGCGCGCTTGAGCAGGTAGCCGACGATCGACGCGCTCAGGAACGCGAACCCCACGCCCGCGAGCACCAGGCGGTACCCGCCGTCCGCGAGCGCGCGCGCCGCGAGCAGCAGCACGACGGCGACCGCGGCGGCGCCCGCGAACGCGCTGGCCGCGATGGCGGCGCCGGTCCATCCGGCCACGAGCGTGGCGTAGACGGCCCCGACGCTCGCGCCGCCGCTGATCCCGAGGAGGTCGGGGCTCGCGAGCGGGTTGCGCAGCAGCGTCTGGAACAGGGCGCCCGCCAGGCCGAGCGCGGCGCCGGCGAGCAGCGCGAGCGCGGCGCGCGGCATCCGCACCTGCCACACGATGTACCGCTCGATCTGCGTGCCGCCGCCGAACAGGGCCTGCAGCATGTCGCCGGGCGGCATCACGAAGTCGCCCAGCACGAGCGCCAGGCACAGGGCCGCGAAGGCCAGCGCGGCCAGGGCCGCCGCGACGGTCGTCGCGCGGCGCGCGGTCGTGCGGTGCACCGCCAGGAAGCCCGGAGCGCGCCCGGTCTGCGCGGGGGCGCTCACACCGTCGCCTGCTTCCGCTGCAGCACCAGCGCGAGCAGCGCCGGCACGCCGATGAACGCGACGACGAGGCCGGCCTCGATCTCGGACAGGAGGCGCCCCGCGACATCGGCGAGGATGACGAGCGCGGCGCCGAGCGGCGCGCTCGCGGCGACGATCCAGCGGTAGTCGCTGCCGACGACGCCGCGCACGACGTGCGGCACGACCAGTCCGACGAACATGAGCGGCCCGGCGACCGCGGTCGCCGATCCGCACAGCAGCACGGTCGCGACGAGCGCGATGGCGCGCGTCGAGCGGACGGAGTGACCGAGCCCGCGCGCGGTGTCGTCGCCGAGCGCCAGGAGGTTGAGCCCGCTCGCGACGACGGCCGCCATCGCGACGCCGAGCGCGATGGTCGGCAGCACGAGCGCGAGCGTGTCGAGCCCGCGTCCGGTGAGCGACCCCACCGACCAGAAGCGGAACGTGTTCAGCGCCGTGCTCGACGTGGAGAGGATGAACAGCATCACCGACGTGAGGCCCGCGGTCACGGCGGCGCCGGTCAGGGCGAGCTTGGCGGGACTCGCGCCGTCGGCGCCGGCCGAGCCGATCGCCCACGCCAGCGCGGCCGCGAGCGCCGCTCCGGCGAACGCGAACCAGACGTAGCCGGCCGGGTTCACGACCCCCAGCAGCGTGATGGCGAGCAGCACCGCGACGGACGCGCCGGCGTTCACGCCCAGCAGACCGGGGTCGACCAGCGGGTTGCGGGTGATGCCCTGCATGAGCGCGCCGGCCATGGCCAGCGCGAGCCCCGCGGCGAGGCCGATGAGGGTTCGCGGGAGTCGCTGGGTCACGACCACGACGTGGTCGTTGTCTCCGGGGTCGTAGGCCAGGAGGGCGTCGGCCACCGTCACGGGCGCGATCGCGCGCGTGCCGAAGGCGAGGCCCGCCAGCACGGCGAGGATCAGCAGCACCGCGGCGGCGGCGAGCAGGAGCAGCCCCCGGCGGGAGCGGGCGATCATCCGGTGCGCTCGGCGATGCCGCGACGCCAGTACCCCATGAAGGCGACCCGGCGCCGGTCGACGCCGTGGCCCGACACGAGCAGCCGCCGCAGCTGCTTGATCGTGGCGGCCTCGCCCGCGATCCACGCGTAGAACTCGCCGTCGCACGCCGCGTCCTCCTCGGGGCTGTCCCAGAGGATCTCGCGGTCGACGTCGACGTCGGCGAGCACCTGCGGGCGCGGCGCCGCCGCGCGCTCCAGGATGTCGCGGCTCTCGGCCGCCCATGCCGTGACGGCCTCGATGAGGCCCTCGCCGTGCTCGCGGTCCGGGCGTCCGCCATCCTGCTCGCGCACGATCCACCGCAGGTCGGCGTTCGCCGGCGGCCGGATGACGGCGGTGTCGGCGAGGCTCGGCACCTCGAGGAACACGTCCGCCGCGCGATCCGCGGGCAGGCTCTCCAGGATGCTGCCGACCGCCGGAACGGCCGTCTCGTCGCCCACGATGAGCAGGCGGGACGAGTTCGCGGGCTTGAAGTCGATGCCCACGCGCGAGAGGGGGCTGCGCTGGTCGGGGCCGACGACGACCAGCTGGTCGCCGACCCGCGCGGCCTCGGCCCACGAGCCGGCGGGGCCCGCGTCGTGGTGCACCACGAAGTCGACGGTGAGACGCCGGGCGTCCGGGTCGATCCTGCGCACGGTGTACGTGCGGAACGGATTGCGCTCGTGCTCCGCGAGGCCGCGCCAGCGGTCGTACCAGTCGCGGTGCGCCTGAGGGTCGTCCTCATGCTGTCCCACGTCGCACATCGAGCCGTCCGCGAACGGGAACAGCACCTTGATGCGCTGGTCCAGACCAGCGGTGCCGAAGTGCGCGAGGTCGTCGCCGCCGAACTCGATCCGCGCGAAGTGCGGGCTGAGGCGTTCCACGCGCGTCACCGTCGCCCGGTGCGGGCGATAGGCGGGCCGGACGTCGGTCGAGGCGAGAGTGGTCACGGTCGCCCAGCGTACTTCACTTAGGTAAGCCTTAGCTACTTGAGCTCGTGCGCGTGCCCCATCCGCAGGCCCGGGGCGAGGGCGAGGACGGCCAGCAGGGACGCGATCGCGAACACGACCGGGAAGCCGGCGCCGGTGCCGTGCAGGGCCGTGAACGCCAGTCCCATCACCGCGATGGTCGCGGACGCGCCGACCGAGTCGCTGATCTGCAGGGCGGACGAGTTGAACCCCTGGTCGGCGTTCGTCGAGTACGCGAGGGTCAGCACCGTCAGGCGCGGGTACATCAGCCCCATGCCGAACCCCGCGCACGACCAGAGCAGGATGGGCACGACCGGCGGGAGCGACAGGACGACCGTGATCGCGCAGGCAGCGGTCGCGATCAGCAGCAGCGCCACGCCGATCACGGCGATCCGGGTGTTCCCGATCCGGTCGCCGTGGCGGCCCGACACGTGCGAGCTGAGCGCCCACGCGATCGCCGCGGCGGTCAGCCCGAGGCCCGCCCACGCCGGCGAGAAGCCGAACCGGTCGATCAGCAGGTACGGCACGTAGACCTCGGCGCCGAACAGCGACCCGGCGATCAGGCCGCGCATCAGGATGACGCTCGGCAGCCCGCGTCCGATCCGCAGCGTGCGGCGCGGCAGCAGCGGCAGGATGGCCACGCCGATCACGGCCAGAGCGGCCGCGGCGGTCGCCCATCCCGCGGCGGGCGCGACGGATTCCGCGAGCTCCCCTGTGAGCCCCAGGGCGAGCGCCGCGGCAGCGACGACGACCGCGAACAGCAGCCGTCGCCCCACGCCGGGATCGTGCTCTCCCTCGCCGCCGTGGAGCCCGCGCAGGCGCGGCGCGATCATCGCGATCGCGACGACCGTGAGCGCCGCGAGGCCGGCGAACACCCAGCGCCAGTGCAGGTGCTCGGTGACGAGACCGGCGAGGAACGGGCCGACCAGCGACGGCACCACCCACGCGGCCGAGAACGCCGCCATGACCCGCCCGTGGAGCGCGGGCGCATACACGCGCGCGACCACCACGTACAGCGCCACGACCTGCGCCCCCGAGCCGAGCCCGGTGATGAGCCGCCCGAGCACCAGCAGCTCCATGGTCGGCGCGACGGCGTCGATCGCGAGGCCCGCGGTGAACAGCGCGACCGCCGTGTACAGCGGGAGGACGGGGCCCGACCGGTCCGACCAGGCCCCGGCGGCGACCATGCCGATCACGCCCGTCGCGAGCGTTCCGGAGAACGCGAGCGCGTAGAGCGCGTCGCCGTCGAGCGAGGCGCTCACGACGGGCATCACGGTCGTGAGGGCGAGCGAGGTCAGGGCGGCCAGGAAGATCAGGGACGTCGCGCCCACCGTGACCCACGCGACGGAGGGCTCCCACAGCGAGCGGGCGCGGGCGTCCCCGGGATGCGCGGCGACGGGGATGGGCCCGGTGAGCGTGCGGGGGTCGCCGCTCATGCGCGCAGCCGGCCGATGCGCTCGACGGCGTCGGCGAGGATCTCGGGGCTCGTGCCGAAGTTGATCCGCGCGTGGCCCCGTCCCTCGTCGCCGAACGTCGTGCCGGGATTGAGCGCCACGCGGGCCTCGCGCAGGATGCGGGCGGAAGGCTCGTCGCCCCAGCCCAGGCCTGCGAAGTCGACCCACGCGAGGAAGCCCGCGTCGCCGGGCGCGTACCGCGCCTCCGGCACGTGGTCCGCCAGCAGGTCGACCAGCAGCGCGCGGTTCAGATCGAGGCGCGCGAGGAGCGCGTCGAGCCACGGCTCGCCGCTCTCGTACGCCGCGCGGCCCGCGATCGCGCCGAAGATCGACGTGCGCCATTCGACCTCGTCGGGCAGCGCCCGCACGATGCGGGCGGGCTCGGCCGACGCCGTCACGATCTGCGCGCACTTCAGGCCCGCGAGGTTGAAGGCCTTGCTCGCGCTGGCGAGCGCGAAGCCGACCTCCGCCGCCGCGGGCGCGGCGTCGAGGAACGGCGTGAAGGTCGCGCCGGGCCGCGTCAGCGGCCAGTGGATCTCGTCGCTGACGATCCACGCGCCGCGGCGCTCGGCGATGCGCGCCAGCTCGGCGAGGGTCTCGCGCGAGTGGACGGTGCCGGTGGGATTGTGCGGGTTGCACAGCAGCATCGCCTTGGCGCCCGCGGCGAACGCGGCGTCGATCGCCTCGAGGTCGAGCTCCCAGCCCTCCCCCGCGCGCACGAGCGGCACCCGCACCGCCTCGGTGCGCGACTCCTCGTGCACGGCGAAGAACGGCGGGTAGACGGGCGGGGTCACGACCACGGCGTCGCCCGGCTCGGTGACCGCCCGGAGCAGCTCCGCCGCCCCCATCATGACGTCGCACGTGGTGCGGACCCGGCCGGGGTCGACGTCCCACCCGAGGCGGCGCGCGGCGAATCCGGCGAACGCCTCGGCGATCCCGTTGCCGTGCGCGGAGTATCCGGTGTCGCCGCGCTCCACCGCGGCGTGCAGCGCCTCGGCGACGGCGGGCGCGAGGGGGAAGTCCATCTCGGCGACGAACAGCGGCAGGACGTCCTCGGGGTACAGTGCCCATTTGGCGCTCGTCCGGGTGCGCAGCTGCTCGATCGGAAGGGCGTCCAAGGGGGTGGTGCTCACCCGATCGAGCCTAACCCCGCAGACGCGGAACGGGCCCGGAGCCGAAGCCCCGGGCCCGTTCATCGGGCCTCGCCACCGACCGTCGTGCGAGCGAAGCGAGCGTGCCGCGAAGCGGCCGAACCGCAGCGCGAAGCGCTGCCGAACGGAGCGTCAGCGACGTTCCTCGCTCGCAAGGGTGCCGCTTGCGGCCCCGCAGCGTGCGATCTCTTCTGAACTAGATCGCGAATCCCAGGGCGCGCATCATGTCGCGGCCGTCGTCCGTGATCCGCTCGGGACCCCACGGCGGCATCCAGACCCAGTTGATCCGGAACCGCTCGACCACGTCGTCCAGCGCCTGCGCGGTCTGCTCCTCGAGCACGTCCGTCAGCGGGCAGCCGGCGCTGGTCAGCGTCATGTGGATCACGAGCGCGTCGTTCTCCTCGTCCCAGGCGAGATCGTAGATGAGGCCGAGGTCCACGACGTTGACCCCGAGCTCGGGGTCCATGACGTCCTTGAGGGCCTCGGTGACCTCGTCGTACTTCTCCGGGGTGAGGGTCGCGGTCATGTCTCAGCCTACGCTTCGATGGGCTCGCCGGGCGCGAAGTAGCCCTCGTAGCCCTCGCTCTCGAGGCGCTCGGCCAGCTCGGGGCCGCCCTCCTCGACGATCTCGCCCTTGACCATGACGTGCACGAAGTCGGGCTTGATGTAGCGCAGGATGCGCGTGTAGTGCGTGATGAGCAGGACACCGAGGCCGGTGTTCTCCTTGGCGCGGTTGACGCCCTCCGAGACCACCTTGAGCGCGTCGACGTCCAGACCCGAGTCGGTCTCGTCCAGGATCGCCAGCTGCGGCTTGAGCAGCTCGAGCTGGAGGATCTCGTGGCGCTTCTTCTCGCCGCCCGAGAAGCCCTCGTTGACGTTGCGCTGCGCGAACTTGTCATCCATGCGCAGGTTCTTCATGCCCTGCTTGACGTCCTTCGTCCACGTGCGCAGCGACGGCGCCTCGCCGTCGATCGCGGTCTTGGCGGTGCGCAGGAAGTTCGTCACGGTGACGCCCGGGATCTCGACCGGATACTGCATCGCGAGGAACAGGCCGGCGCGGGCGCGCTCGTCGACGCTCATCTCGAGGACGTCCTCGCCGTCGAGCGTGATGGTGCCGCCGGTCACGGTGTACTTGGGGTGGCCCGCGATGGTTGACGCGAGCGTCGACTTGCCCGAGCCGTTGGGGCCCATGATCGCGTGCGTCTCGCCGGAGCGGACGGTGAGGTTCACGCCGTTGAGGATGGGCGTCGTGCCTTCTTCGGTCTCCACCGTGACGTGGAGGTCGCGGATCTCGAGGACAGCCATGGTCAGATTTCCTTCTTCAGCGTGGGGTCGATGAGCACGTCGTCTCCGTCGATCTCGACGACGAAGACCGGGACGGGCTCGTAAGCGGGGAGGTTGAGGGGCTTGCCGGTGCGCAGCGAGAACGCCGAGCCGTGGGCCCAGCACTCGAGCGTGTCGCCCTCGACGAAGCCCTCCGACAGGGAGATGTCGCCGTGCGTGCAGGTGTCGCCGATCGCGTGCACCTCGCCGGCCGAGTCGAGCACGACCGCGATCGCGACGCCGTCGACCTCGACCTTCAGCGGGGTGTCCTGCTCGAGCTCGCTCAGCGCGCACACGCGCGTGGCGCTCACGCGGCGGCTCCGTCCGGAGTCGCCGCCAGCTCCTTCTCGATGAGCGCCGTCAGCTCCTCCTCCAGGGAGGGGATGCCGATCTTCTGGACGGTCTCGGCGAGGAAGCCCAGGACCACCAGGCGACGCGCCTCCTCCTCGGAGATGCCGCGCGCCTGCAGGTAGAAGAGCTGCTCGTCGTCGAACCGGCCGGTGGCCGATGCGTGGCCGGCGCCCTTGATGTCGCCCGTCTGGATCTCGAGGTTCGGGATCGAGTCGGCGCGCGCGCCGTTGGTCAGCACCAGGTTGCGGTTGGCCTCGTAGGAGTCGGTGCCGGTCGCGTCCGGGCCGATCAGCACGTCGCCGATCCACACGGTGCGGGCGCTCTCGCCCTGGAGCGCGCCCTTGTAGAGCACGTCGCCCGTGGTCTCGACGCCCTTGTGGTGCAGGTACACCTGGCTCTCGAGGTGCTGGCCGGCGTCGCCGTAGGCAAGGCCGTACATCTCGCCGTTGGAGCCGGCGCCCGCGAGCTCCAGGTTCGGGTTCACGCGCACGACGCCGCCGCCGAAGCTGACGACGATGTGGCGCACCGAGGCGTCGCGGTCGACGCGCGCCTGGTGGGAGGCCGCGTGGATCGCGTCGTCGTCCCACTGCTGCACGGTCACGACCGTGACGTTCGAGCCGTCGCGCGCGATGATCTCGACGTTCTGCGCGTACTGCGCGGAGCCGGCGTGCCGCAGCACGACGGTCGCCTTGCTGTGCTCGAGCGCCTCGATGACGATGTGGCCGTCCGCGCGGCGGTCGGCGCCGAGGCCCGTGAACTGCACCACGATCGGCTCTGCCACCTCCTCCTCGCGCGGGATGCGCACGTGGAGGGCCTCGGTCGCGCCCTGCCAGGCGAGCGCCGCCGGCAGGTCCTCGGGGATGAAGAACTCCCCGCGCGGCGCCTGGCCGGCCGCGAGCGGCGCGCCGACGTACTGCGCGCCCGACACGACCTCGGCGGTCACGCCGTCGTTCGCGGCGGCCGCCTCGAACAGGGGCTTGAGGCGCGCCACCGGCGCGTGCTTCCAGTTGACCTCGCGGCCGGTGGGCACGCCGAAGTCCGCGGGCTCGTACGAGCGGAGGCGCTCCGAGCGGGTCTGCACCGGCACGGTCACCCCGGCGACCTGCGCCGCGGGGTCCACGTGGGCGTGCTCCTCCTGCGCCGCAACCGGCGCCGTCGTCGACGTCGTCATCTAGCCGACCGATCCTTCCATGCCCATCTCGATGAGCTTGTTCAGCTCGAGGGCGTACTCCATGGGCAGCTCGCGCGCGATCGGCTCGATGAAGCCGCGCACGATCATCGCCATCGCCTCGTCCTCGGGGAGGCCGCGGCTCATCAGGTAGAACAGCTGCTCCTCGCTGACCTTCGAGACCGTGGCCTCGTGGCCGAGCTGCACGTCGTCCACGCGGATGTCGATCGCGGGGTACGTGTCGGAGCGCGAGATCGTGTCGACCAGCAGCGCGTCGCAGCGGACCGTGTTGGCCGAGTGGTGCGCGTTCGCGTCCACCCGCACCTCGCCGCGGTAGCCGGCGCGGCCGCCGCCGCGGGCGATCGACTTCGAGACGATCGACGACTGCGTGTACGGCGCCATGTGGATCATCTTCGCGCCGGCGTCCTGGTGCTGGCCGGGGCCGGCGAACGCGACCGAGAGCGTCTCGCCCTTGGCGTGCTCGCCCATCAGGAAGATCGACGGGTACTTCATCGTGACCTTCGAGCCGATGTTGCCGTCGATCCACTCCATCGTCGCGCCCTCGTGCGCCACGGCGCGCTTGGTGACGAGGTTGTAGACGTTGTTCGACCAGTTCTGGATCGTCGTGTAGCGCACGCGCGCGTTCTTCTTCACGATGATCTCGACCACGGCCGAGTGCAGCGAGTCGCTCTTGTAGATGGGCGCGGTGCAGCCCTCGATGTAGTGGACGTAGGAGTCCTCGTCCGCGATGATCAGGGTCCGCTCGAACTGGCCCATGTTCTCGGTGTTGATGCGGAAGTACGCCTGCAGCGGGATCTCGACGTGCACGCCCTTGGGCACGTACACGAACGAGCCGCCCGACCACACGGCCGTGTTCAGCGCGGCGAACTTGTTGTCGCCGGCGGGGATGACCGTGCCGAAGTACTCCTCGAAGAACTCGGGGTGCTCGCGCAGCGCGGTGTCGGTGTCCATGAAGATGACGCCCTGAGCCTCCAGGTCCTCGCGGATCTGGTGGTAGACGACCTCGGACTCGTACTGCGCCGCCACACCGGCGACGAGGCGCTGGCGCTCCGCCTCCGGGATGCCGAGCTTCTCGTACGTGTTGCGGATGTCCTCGGGGAGGTCCTCCCACGACTGGGCCTGCTTCTCCGTGGAGCGCACGAAGTACTTGATGTTGTCGAAGTCGATCTCGCTGAGGTCGGCGCCCCACGTCGGCATCGGCTTCTTCTCGAACAGGCTCAGGCCCTTCAGACGGGTCTTGAGCATCCATTCGGGCTCGCTCTTGAGCGCGGAGATGTCGCGCACGACGGCCTCCGTGAGGCCGCGCTTGGCGCTCGCGCCGGCGGCGTCGGGATCGTGCCAGCCGAACTCGTACACCCCCAGACCTTCGAGCTCGGGGCGGTCGATCAGCACATCGGACATGACGTCACACTCTCCTCTTAGGCCGCAGACGGTGTCAGCCGCTCCAGCGGCGCGAGCCGATCGGATCCGCGCGAGCCGCCGTGGTGGGGCCTTCATACGAGACGCGAAGGTGTCGCGCCTAGACTGTGGGCGGTGCGGCGAGACTCTCGCGCGCATCCGCGTCACCACCTTCGATTCTACAGGTTCCGCCCCTCACCGGGCCGCGCCGGCCCCGCTTCACGGGGTACCGCCAGGAGGCCTTCCCGCCATGTCCGCCGCCACCGCAGCCCCCGTCACCGGCCCCGTCCCGGCCTCCCCGCGCACCGCCGCCGTGGCGGATCGCCTGCTGCGCGTGCTGGCGTGGCTGTCGTTCCTGGCGGAGACGACCATCATCGGCACGGGCGGTGCGGTGCGGCTGACCGGCTCGGGACTCGGCTGCTCGGAGTGGCCCCTCTGCACGCCCGACTCGCTCGTCCCGACGGAGGAGCTGGGCATCCACGGCTTCATCGAGTTCGGCAACCGCACCATGACGGGAGTCGTGGGCCTGCTCGCGCTGGCCGTCCTGATCGTCACGCTGCGCCGCGCACGCGCTCGCCGCGACCTCGCGGTGCTGGCCTGGATCGTGCTGGGCGGCGTCGCCGCGCAGGCCGTGGTGGGCGGCGTCACCGTGTGGACCGGGCTGAACCCGTTCATCGTCGGCTTCCACTACATCGCGTCTCTCCTGCTGGTGTGCACGACCGCCGCGTACCTGGTGCGGATGCACGAGGCCCCTGGGCCCCGCGAGCGCGCGGTGCCCGCGTGGTTCGCGATCCTGACGCATGTGACGTCGCTCGCGCTCGCGGCCACGATCCTCTTCGGCGTCCTGACCACGGCGAACGGCCCGCACTCCGGCGACGCGAACGTGATCCGCACGGGCTTCGACGCCACGGTGCTCGCGCACGTGCACTCGTGGCCGGGGTACATCCTGCTCGCGCTGGTCGTCGCGCTCGTGATCGCGGCCGCCGCGCTGCGCCTTCGCCCGCTCCCCTGGCTCGCGGCGCTGCTGGCGGTCATCGCCGTGCAGGTCGTCGTCGGGATCGTCCAGGCGCGCACGGACCTCCCCGCGCTGCTGGTGGGCGTCCACATGGTGCTGGCCGCCCTGTCCGCGGCGGCCTTCACCGTGGTCGTGCTGCGCCTGAAGCGGCCGGTGTCCGCCCCGGCGTGAGCACTCGGTCGGCGTTCATCCGTCGGCCACCTTCTCGTCTAAGGCGGAGGCAGACGCCGAGCTGGCCCGCGTGCGCGCGGCCGGCTTCGCCGGTCGCACCTGGTACGCGGGCTGGGACGGCAGCTCGGACGCCGCCGGTCACTGGCGCATCAACGTCCTCACGATCGATCCGCGGACGTTCCGCGGCGAGATCGGCGGCACGTACGGCCCGACGCTCGAGACGCGCGAGCGCACCACCTGGCTCGCGGCGCATGAGAACGCGACGGCGGCGGTCAACGCCGGCTTCTTCGTGTTCGACCCGGCCGCCGGAGCCGAGGGCGACCCCGCCGGCGCCGGCGTGTACGACGGCGAGCTCGTGTCGGAGACGATCGGCTCGCGGCCGGTGCTCGTCCTGGACGCGCACGCGGAGCGCACCGACATCACCCGCCCCGTCTGGGAGGGCAGCGTGCGGCTGCCGTCGGGCACGGCGACGCTCGACGGCCCCGACCGGGTCCCCGGCCTGATCCGCAACTGCGGCGGCCTCGGCGACGCGGCCACGGACCTGCCCCTGCACGACGTCACGTGCGCGTCGGCGCGGCCGTGCCCGTGACGCTGAAGCTGACGTCGGAGCGCGGCGCCGATCTCACCCAGCCGGGCATGTCCGTGATCAACGGCGGGCCGCTGCTGCTCGCCGACGGCGAGCACCGCATCACGCAGGCCGCCGACGGGATGGTCCACCCCCGCAACCCCTCGTTCCAGTACGGCTGGGTGCTGCAGCGCAACCCGCGCACGTTCGCGGGCGTGGATGCGGCGGGCCGGACCGTGCTCGTGACGGTGGACGGCCGCCAGGTCGGCGAGCTCGGCCTCTCCAGCGCGGAGACGGCCGACGTGGCGAAGGCCCTGGGCCTGGTCGACGCGATCAACCTCGACGGCGGCGGCTCCACGGCCATGGTGATCGAGGACGTGCTGGTCTCGCACCCGTCGGACGCCGCGGGCGAGCGCCCGGTGGGCGACGCGATCTACATCCGCTGATTCCGACGGAGGGCCCGGGCGCTCGGCGCCCGGGCCCTCCGCGTTCCCGTCAAGGGGTCAGTCGCTGGTCGCGGTCGGGACGAGGATCCCGCGCGCGAGCGAGTGGAAGTGACGGTTGAACCCGAGGATCGCGGGGGTCGCATTCTCGGGCAGGTCCAGGTGCTCGACGTCCAGGGCGTCCACGACGAAGAAGTAGCGGTGCACGCCCGTGCCCGGCGGCGGGCCGGCGCCGATGTAGCCCCGGACGCCCTTCTCGTTCGGCAGGACGATCCCGGCGGGCGTCTCACCGGTCGGGAACGACGTGACGTCCGCCGGGATGTCGTACACGGCCCAGTGCCAGAAACCGGAGCCGGTCGGGGCGTCTGGGTCGAAGCACGAGAGGGCGAACGACTTCGTGCCCTCCGGGGCACCCGACCAGCTCAGCTGCGGCGAGGTGTCGGAGCCGCCGCCGGCCGCTCCCCACTGCGCCTTCGGAAGCGGCTGGCCGTCGGCGATGTCGGTGCTGGTCAGCGTCAGCGGGGCGAAGTCGCGCAGGGTGGCCAGCTCGGCATACGGGTCGTAAGAGAACATGGGGCCTCCTTCCGCCGCCAGGCTAACGCGGCGCCCGGCGTCGGCGCACCCGGCCGCCGCGGGGCGCACAGGGGATCCATAGCGGGCGCATGGACGGCGCCTGGGCGGTCGGGTTCGACTGGCCCGATGAACACGAACGCATCCGTCAAGACCCGCACGTCCGCCCCGACCGCGTCCGCGCGGCTGCGCCGCAGCGTCCCGTTCTGGATCCTGCTCGCCGGATCGGCGGGCGCGCTCGCCGCCGGACTCGCGCTGACGCTGCCGCGTATCGACACGATGACCGCCAAGCTGACCGACATGACCGCGACCGGCATCGAGGTCTACGTCGGCCAGGCCTGGATCACCCTGGGCGCCGCGCTCGCCGGCGCGGGCGCGATCGGGCTCGCCCTCGCCCTGGCGCTCGCGGGCGCCGCGGCCCTCGTGCCCGCGCCCGCCCGCACGGACGACGCCGCGGAGGAGTGGACCGACGAGGCGCCGGACCAGGACGCCGCGCCCGAGGGCGCGGGGGCGGACGAGCCGGCGTACGCGGACGCCCGCGCCTGACCGCTACGCGGCGCCGGCGGAGCCGATCCCCCGGCGCCGCGCCAGGTCGGCGATCGCGGTGACGAGGGCGACCGCGAGGAACCCCGCGACCGCCAGCATGCCGGCCGCGTACGCGTCGTGGTACACGACGATCGCGGCCGCGTGGCCGTTCTCGCGGTACACGGTCGCGTAGAACAGCGAGAGGGCGACGGCCGTGCCGATCGCGGTCCCGACCCGCTGACCCAGCTGGCCGACCGAACCCGCGACGCCCGCCTGCGACCGCGGCACCTCCTCGTACATCAGCGCCTGGTTCGGCGCGATGACGAACCCGGCACCCAGCCCGCCGATCACCATGACCGCCGCCATGATCCAGCCGACGTGCGCGGCCGGCGCGAGGAGCGCGGTGACGATCAGCGCCGCGACCGCGAGCAGCATCACCGCGAGCCCGAGCGCCACGAGACGCCGGCCGTGCCGGGCCACGAGTCGCCCGCCGGCCCACGAGGTGACCGCGCTCGAGAGCGCGAAGCCGACCGTCACGGCCGCGGCCGAGAGCGCCGTCATCCGGACCCCGGTCTGCAGGAAGAGCGTCGTGACGAGGAACATCGCCGGCATGCCGCTGAAGTACGCGGCCCCCACGATGGCGCCGTTGCGGAAGGCCGGGGCGCGGAACAGGTTCGCGGGCAGGAGGGGCGTGCGCCCGCGCGCGGCGTATCGCCGCTCCCACAGGATCAGCAGCCCCAGCAGCGCGGCGAAGGCCGCGAGCGCCCACCACCGCTCGGACGGGTCCTGCGGCGACCCCGTCGTCAGCAGGAACGGCAGCATGAGCGCCACCACCACCCCGCCGAACAGCACGATGCCGACGGGGTCCAGGTCGAGGCGCCGCGCCCCGCCGTCCGACCGCGGCAGCAGCCGCAGCGCGAAGATGATCGCCGCGAGGCAGAGCGGCACGTTCATCCAGAAGATGCCGCGCCAGCCGTCCTGCTCGCCGCCCGCCGCGATGAACAGGCCGCCGACGAGCGGCCCGAACGCGGTCGCCAGCCCGATCGTCGCCCCGAACATCCCGAACGCGCGGCCCTGCGCCGCACCGCGGAAGAGCTGCTGGATGAGCCCCATCACCTGCGGCATGTGGATGCCGGCCGCGACGCCCTGCAGCAGGCGCCCCGCGAGAAGAACCTCGGCGTTCGGCGCGAGTCCGCACAGCGCGCTCGCGACCGTGAACAGCGACAGGCCGGCGACGAGCAGGGCGCGTCGCGAGCGCTGGTCGCCGAGCCGGCCCATCGGCACCATCAGCAGCGCGAGCGCGAGCACATAGCCGGACACGACCAGCTGCAGCTCGGTCGGGCCGGCCTCGAGCCCCTGCTCGATCGACGGCAGCGCGACGTTGACCTTCGTCAGATCGAGGATCGTGATGCTCGCGACGCCGGCGCACACCCAGAACGCGGGCCAGGGGCGCGCGTCCGCGTGCTCGGGACCGCTCACGTCAGAACGGCAGCAGCGGGTCGATCGCGACGGCGACGAAGACGAGCGTCAGGTAGGTGATCGAGGCGTGGAAGACGCGCATGGGTCCCGCGACCTCGCCGCGGACCGTGCGGGTGTAGAGGCGGTGCGACTCGTACAGGAACCAGCCGCCGAACACGAGGGCCGACACCGTGTACACGAGGCCCATGCCCGCGACCGGGATCAGCAGCAGCGAGCAGACGACCGTGGCCCACGCGTACAGGATGATCTGCAGCCCGACCTGCGCGCCCGAGCGCGTGGCGCCGAGCATTGGCACGTCGACGTTCTCGTACTGGTCGCTGTACTTCATCGACAGCGGCCAGTAGTGCGGCGGGGTCCACAGGAACACCAGGGCGAACAGGATGAAGGGCGCCCAGTCGAGCGAGTTCGCGACCGCGGCCCATCCGATCAGCACCGGGAAGCAGCCCGCGATGCCGCCCCACACGATGTTCTGCTCGGTGCGGCGCTTGAGGATCATCGTGTAGATCACGACGTAGAAGAAGATCGCGAACGCCGACAGGAACGCCGTGAGCGGGTTCGTGGTGAGCAGGAACCACGCGGTGGACACGATCGCGAGCGTCCACGCGAACACCAGCGCACTGCGCGGCGAGATCTCGCCCGTCACGATGGGCCGGTTCTCGGTGCGCTGCATGTGCGCGTCGATGTCGCGATCGAGGTACATGTTGAACGCCGCGGCGGCGCCGGCGCTCAGCGAGCCGCCGATCACGGTCGCCAGCACGAGCCACAGGTTCGGCAGGCCGTCCGCGGCGAGGAACATGACCGGCACGGTCGAGACCAGCAGCAGCTCCAGCACGCGCGGCTTGGTCAGCGCCACGTAGGCGCGGATCCGGCGCCCCAGGCCGCTCCTCGTCGTGCGGTCGGCACCGACGGTCGTCGTGGCCATGCCTCTCCTCCCCGCGCCGTGCTTCCGTGCCCGTGCGCGCAGAGGCACAGGCCCCCTCAGTCTAGGGCATCCGTACCCCGCGACCCGGCCGCCGCCGCGCTTCCCCGACGCGTCCTCACGACCGCGGATCGCCGCCCGTGAGCGGAGCGACACGTGCGCGTCACGGCCCCGTCTCAGAGCAGGCGATCGACTGTGTCACGCTCCGTCACGGAGCACGTTCCCGGCTCCTGGCCCGGCGCTATGCTGGGGTCACACGCGCGCCCAGCGCCGGTTGCTTCACCCCGTGCACAGCCCACGGTCCTGCCGAGCGGCCCGCTCGGGCGCACCCCCCACCACGAAAGGGCATCCGGTGACGGAACTGCGTTGGGATGAGATCGACAGGCGCGCCGTGGACACGGCCCGCGCACTTGCTGCGGACGCCGTGGAGAAGGTCGGCAACGGCCACCCGGGCACGGCGATGAGCCTCGCCCCCGCCGCCTACCTGCTGTACCAGCGCGTGATGCGCCACGACCCCGCGGACACGCGCTGGGTGGGTCGCGACCGCTTCATCCTCTCGGCCGGCCACTCGTCGCTGACCCAGTACGTGCAGCTGTACCTCGGCGGCTTCGGCCTCGAGCTCGACGACCTCAAGTCGCTGCGCACGTGGGGCTCGAAGACGCCGGGCCACCCGGAGTACGGGCACACCGACGGCGTCGAGATCACGACCGGCCCGCTGGGCCAGGGCCTGGCGTCGGCGGTCGGCTTCGCGTACGCCGCCCGCTACGAGCGCGGTCTGTTCGACCCCGAGGCGCCGGCGGGCGAGAGCCCGTTCGACCACTTCGTGTACGTGATCGCCGGCGACGGCGACCTCCAGGAGGGCGTGACGGCGGAGGCCGGCTCGCTCGCGGGCCACCAGCAGCTCGGCAACCTGATCGCGATCTACGACTCGAACCAGATCTCGATCGAGGACGACACCGACATCGCCTTCACCGAGGACGTCGCCAAGCGGTACGACGCCTACGGCTGGCACGTGCAGACGGTCGACTGGAAGAAGACCGGCGAGTACGTCGAGGACGTCGCCGCGCTCCACGCCGCGATCGAGGCCGCCAAGGCGGAGACGACCAAGCCGTCGCTCATCATCCTCAAGACGATCATCGGCTGGCCCTCGCCCGGCAAGCAGAACACCGGCAAGATCCACGGCTCGGCTCTGGGCGCCGACGAGCTCGCCGCCACCAAGAAGGTGCTGGGCTTCGACCCCGAGCAGCACTTCGTCGTCGCGGACGACGTCATCGCCCACACGCGCTCGCTCGCCGAGCGCGCCGCCGAGCAGCGCGCCGCGTGGCAGGAGTCGTTCGACGCCTGGGCCGCCGCGAACCCCGAGCGCAAGGCGCTGTTCGACCGCCTGCACGCGGGCGAGCTGCCCGAGGGCGTCGCGGACGCGCTGCCCGTGTTCGAGGCGGGCAAGGACGTCTCGACGCGCGCCGCGTCGGGCCAGGTCATCAACGCGCTCGCGGGCGTGCTCCCCGAGCTGTGGGGCGGATCGGCGGACCTCGCCGAGTCGAACCTCACGACGATCAAGGGCGCCAAGTCGTTCGTGCCCGCCGAGCGGTCGACGCACGAGTGGAGCGGCGACCCCTACGGCCGCGTGCTGCACTTCGGCATCCGCGAGCACGCCATGGGCGCGATCGTCAACGGCATCGTGCTGCACGGCCCGACCCGCGCGTTCGGCGGCACGTTCCTGATCTTCAGCGACTACATGCGCCCGGCCGTCCGCCTGGCCGCGCTGATGAACATCCCCAGCATCTTCGTCTGGACGCACGACTCGGTGGCGCTGGGCGAGGACGGCCCGACCCACCAGCCGATCGAGCAGCTCGCGACGCTCCGCGCGATCCCGAACTTCACGGTCGTGCGCCCCGCGGACGCGAACGAGACCGGCGTGGTGTGGCTCGAGATGCTGCGCCGCCGCGGCGGCCCCGCCGGCATCGCGCTGACGCGTCAGAACATCGCGGTGTTCGAGCGCGGCGAGGGCGAGGCCTCGGGCGACGTGTTCGCGTCGGCCCAGGGCGCCGCCAAGGGCGCGTATGTGCTGGCCGAGGCCCCGAACGGCACCCCGGACGTGATCCTGATCGCCACCGGCTCCGAGGTGCAGCTGGCCGTCAAGGCCCGCGAGACCCTGGCCGCCGAGGGCGTGAACGCCCGCGTCGTGTCGGCCCCGTCGCTCGAGTGGTTCGCCGAGCAGGACGAGGCGTACCGCGAGAGCGTGCTGCCCTCGTCGGTCAAGGCGCGCGTGTCGGTCGAGGCCGGCTCCGCGCTCACGTGGCGCGGCATCGTCGGCGACGCCGGCCGCTCGGTCGCGATCGACCACTTCGGCGCCTCCGCCGACTACAAGACCCTGTTCGAGAAGTTCGGCATCACCGCCGAGGCCGTCGTCGAGGCGGCGCGCGAGACCCTCAAGGAGAACGCATGACCTCCCCCACCGCCGCGCTCGCCGCTCAGGGCGTCAGCATCTGGCTCGACGATCTGTCGCGCCAGCGCATCACCTCCGGCAACCTGGCCGAGCTGATCGCCGAGAAGAACGTCACGGGCGTCACGACGAACCCGACGATCTTCCAGGGCGCGATCAGCGCGCACATCGGCTACGAGGAGGCCGTCGCGGCCCAGGCCGCCGCCGGCGCGACCGCCGACGAGGCGATCTTCGCGCTCACCACCACCGACGTGCGCGACGCGTGCGACATCTTCCGCCCCGTCTACGACGCCACGAACGGCGTCGACGGCCGCGTTTCGATCGAGGTCTCCCCCGACCTCGCGCACGACACCGAGGCCACGATCGCCCAGGCCAAGGAGCTGCACGCCGCGGTCGGCCGCGAGAACGTGCTGATCAAGATCCCCGCCACCAAGGCCGGCCTGCCGGCGATCACCGAGGTGATCGGCGCGGGCATCAGCGTCAACGTCACGCTCATCTTCAGCCTCGAGCGCTACGACGCGGTCATCGACGCGTACCTCGCGGGCCTCGAGAAGGCGCGCGAGGCGGGCATCGACCTCTCGGGCATCCACTCGGTCGCGTCGTTCTTCGTCTCGCGCGTGGACACCGAGGTCGACAAGCGCCTCGCGGCGATCGGGACCGACGAGGCCAAGGCGCTCGCGGCCCAGGCCGGCCTCGCCAACGCGCGCCTCGCGTACGAGCTGTACGAGAAGCGCTTCGCCGAGGACCGCGCCAAGGAGCTCCTCGCCGCCGGCGCCAACGTGCAGCGTCCGCTGTGGGCGTCCACCGGCGTCAAGGACCCCGCGCTGCCCGACACGCTGTACGTCACGGGCCTCGTCGCGCCCGGCACGGTCAACACGATGCCCGAGAAGACGCTCGAGGCGACGTTCGACCACGCCGAGGTCACGGGCGACACCGTCACGGGCGCGTACGCCGAGGCGCACGAGCTGTTCGAGAAGCTGGCGGCCGTGGGCGTCGACTTCGCCGACGTGACGCAGGTGCTCGAGGACGAGGGTGTCGCCAAGTTCATCGCCTCGTGGCACGACCTGCAGGCGACCGTCGCCGGCGCGCTGAAGGCCGCGGCGAAGGGGTCGGACGCGTGACGTTCTCCATCCGCGTCTCGGGCGACGCCGAGGCGGCCGTCGCCGCGCACCTGCCGACGCTCATCGGCGACTACGTGGCGTCGAGAATCACCAACCTCGACCCCAGCCTGTGGGGCCCGGAGGCCGAGGACGAGGCGTCCAAGCGCCTCGGGTGGGTGCAGGCCGTCTCGGTCTCCCGCCCGCTCGTCCCCGAGATCGTCGCGTTGCGCGAGGAGCTCGCCGCCAAGGGAGTGGACCGCTTCGTGCTCGCGGGCATGGGCGGCTCGTCGCTCGCGCCCGAGGTCATCACCCAGACGGCGGGCGTCGAACTCACCATCCTGGACTCGACCGCCCCGGGCCAGGTGCTCGCGGCCCTGGACGGCGGCCTCGAGCGCACCGCGCTCGTGGTGTCGTCGAAGTCGGGCTCGACCGTCGAGACCGACTCGCAGCGCCGCGCCTTCGAGGCGGCGTTCCGCGACCTGGGCATCGACCCCGCGGAGCGGATCATCGTGGTCACCGACCCGGGATCGCCGCTGGACGAGTCGGCGCGCGCCGCGGGCTACCGCGTGTTCAACGCCGACCCCACGGTCGGCGGCCGCTACTCGGCGCTGACGGCCTTCGGCCTGGTGCCGTCGGGTCTCGCCGGCGCGGACATCGCCGAGCTGCTGGACGAGGCCGAGGCCTCGCTCCTCGAGGTCGCGATCGACGCCCCGGAGAACCCCGCCCTGGTGCTCGGTGCCGCGATCGCCGGCACCCTGACGCCGGACGGGTCCGCACGCCGCGACAAGCTGGGCCTGATCACGGACGGCACCCACATCGTGGGCCTGCCCGACTGGATCGAGCAGCTCATCGCCGAGTCCACCGGCAAGGAGGGCACGGGCATCCTGCCCGTCGTGCTGCTGCCGGTCTCGCCCGAGCTCGAGAGCAATCCCGCCGACCTGCAGATCGTCCGCCTGGTCGACGACGCCGACGAAGTCGAGCACCGTCACCCGGGCGAGATCCTCGTGAGCGGCACGCTGGGCGCACAGCTCGTGGTGTGGGAGTACGCGACCGCGATCGCCGGCCGCATGCTGGGCATCAACCCGTTCGACCAGCCCGACGTGGAGTCGGCCAAGGTCGCGGCGCGAGGTCTGCTGGACGCACGTCCCGAGCCGGTCGCCCCGGCCTTCGTGGAGGCCGGCGTCGAGGTGCGCGTGAGCGACCCGGCGCTGGCCGAGAGCGGCACCATCCAGGGCGTCCTCGACGCGCTGTGGGCGACGCTCCCCGCCGACGGCTACGTCTCCATCCAGGCGTACGTGAACCGCCTCGAGGTGCCGCAGCTGCAGGGCCTGCGCGAGATGGTCGCGGCCGATTCCGGCCGCCCCACCACGTTCGGCTGGGGCCCGCGCTTCCTGCACTCGACCGGTCAGTACCACAAGGGCGGTCCGGCGCAGGGCGTGTTCCTGCAGATCACCGAGCGCACCGAGACCGACGTCGAGATCCCGGGCCGTCCGTTCACGTTCGGCCAGCTGATCGAGGCGCAGGCCGCGGGCGACGCCACGGTGCTCGCCGAGCACGGCCGTCCGGTCGTCACGCTGACGCTCGCCGACCCGCAGGCCGACGTGCTCGCGCTGTTCGAGGCGGCCCAGTGACGGTCGAGGTCTCCCGTGGCGTGAACCCGCTGCGCGATCCGGGCGACCGTCGCCTCAACCGCATCGCCGGGCCCAGCGCGCTCGTGATCTTCGGCGTGACGGGCGACCTGTCGCGCAAGAAGCTCATGCCGGCCGTGTACGACCTGGCCAACCGCGGCCTGCTGCCCCCGGGCTTCGCGCTCGTCGGGTTCGCGCGCCGCGACTGGGAGGACCAGGACTTCGCGCAGGTCGTCCAGGATGCCGTCAAGCAGTACGCGCGCACCGAATACCGCGAGGAGACCTGGCAGCAGCTCGCGGCGGGCATCCGGTTCGTCCAGGGCGAGTTCGACGACCCCGAGGCGTTCCGGCGCCTGCGGGAGACGGTCGACCGCCTGGACGTCGAGCGCGGCACGATGGGGAACCACGCGTTCTACCTGTCGATCCCGCCGAAGGCGTTCCCCGTCGTCGCGCAGCAGCTGCTCGACTCGGGCCTCGTCGACGACAAGCCGGACGACGACCGCTGGCGCCGCGTCGTGATCGAGAAGCCGTTCGGGCACGACCTGGCGTCGGCCCGGGAGCTGAACGACGCGCTCGAGGCCGCGTTCCCCGCCGACTCGATCTTCCGGATCGATCACTACCTCGGCAAGGAGACGGTCCAGAACATCCTGGCCATGCGCTTCGCCAACGAGCTGTACGAGCCGATCTGGAATCGCAACCACATCGACCACGTGCAGATCACGATGGCCGAGGACATCGGCGTGGGTGGCCGTGCCGGCTACTACGACGGCGTCGGCGCGGCGCGCGACGTGATCCAGAACCACCTGCTGCAGCTGCTCGCGCTCACCGCGATGGAGGAGCCCATCAGCCTCTCCGCCGAGCACCTGCGCGCCGAGAAGGAGAAGGTGCTGGCCGCCGTGCGGCTGCCCGAGGACCTCTCCACGGCGACCGCGCGCGGGCAGTACGCGGGCGGATGGCAGGGCGGCGAGAAGGTCGTCGGCTTCCTCGAGGAGGAGGGCATGAGCCCCGACTCCACGACGGAGACCTACGCGGCCATCAAGCTCGAGATCGCCACGCGCCGCTGGGCGGGCGTGCCGTTCTACGTGCGCACGGGCAAGCGCCTGGGCCGCCGCGTGACCGAGATCGCGGTCGTGTTCAAGCGCGCGCCCGAGCACCTGTTCTCGCGCAGCCAGACGTCCGAGCTGGGTCAGAACGCGCTTGTCATCCGCGTGCAGCCCGACGAGGGCGTCACGATCCGCTTCGGCTCCAAGGTGCCCGGCAACGGCACCCAGGTGCGCGACGTCACGATGGACTTCGGCTACGGCCACGCGTTCACCGAGGCGAGCCCCGAGGCCTACGAGCGCCTCATCCTGGACGTCCTGCTGGGCGACCCGCCGCTGTTCCCGCGGCACGAGGAGGTCGAGCTGTCCTGGCGCATCCTCGACCCCGTCGAGGAGTACTGGGCGTCGCAGGGCGGCCCGCTCGAGCAGTACGACTCCGGCTCGTGGGGCCCGCCCTCGGCGGACGCCCTGCTGGCCCGCGACGGACGCGTCTGGAGGCGCCCATGATCATCGACCTGCCCGACACCACGGTCAGCAAGGTCGCCCGACAGCTGGTCAGCACGCGCGAGGAGGGCGGCGCCGTCGCGCTCGGCCGCGTGCTCACCCTGGTCATCAAGTCGCACCGCGGCTTCGGCGAGGAGGCGATCGAGGCCGCGAACGACGCGTCGCGCGAGCACCCCATGCGCGTGATCGTGCTCGTGACCGACCCCGAGGGCGAGGCGCGCCTGGACGCGCAGATCCGCGTGGGCGGCGACGCCGGCGCGAGCGAGGTCATCGTGCTGCAGGCGTACGGCGACGCGGCGAGCAACGAGCAGACGCTCCTCACGGGCCTGCTCCTGCCCGACGCGCCGGTCGTCGCGTGGTGGCCCGACGAGCCGCCGGCGAGCCCGGGGACGTCGGCCCTCGGCCGCATCGCCCAGCGACGCATCACCGACACGTCGACCGCGCCGTACTCGTCCGACCGCCTCAGCCGCCTGGGGAGCTCCTACACGCCGGGCGACACGGATCTCGCGTGGACCCGCCTGACGCGCTGGCGCGAGCAGCTCGCGGCCGTGCTGGACCAGCCGCCGTACGAGCCGGTCACGGCCGTCTCGGTGCGCGGCGCGTCCACGTCGCCGTCGACCGCGCTGCTCGCGGCCTGGCTCGGCCTGGCGCTCGACCTCCCGGTCGACTGGCAGTACGAGGACCCGGACGTCTGGGACCACGGCATCCACTCCGTGCGCCTGTCGCGCCCGAGCGGAGACATCGTGCTCGAACGCCAGACCGAGTCGACGGCGATGCTCACGCAGCCCGGTCAGCCGGACCACGAGCTGCACCTCCCCCGCCGCTCGCTGCGCGAGTGCATCGCGGAGGAGCTGCGCCGCCTCGACCCGGACGAGCTGTACGGCCGCGTGATCAGCGAGGGCTGGGCGCGCCTGGCCGAGCCGCGGGGGTCCGCATGACCGAGCGCCGCGTGGTCGTGCTGCCCGACAAGGCGCAGCTCGCCGAGGGCGTCGCGAACCGCTTCGTGGGCAAGCTCGCGCAGCTCACGCAGGAAGGCCGCACGGTCCACGTGTCGCTCACGGGCGGCTCGATGGGCTCCGCCGTGCTCGCCGCCACGGCGGAGCACGGCTGGGCGTCGAACATCGACTGGTCCCTCGTGCACTTCTGGTGGAGCGACGAGCGGTTCGTGCCGCGCGGCGACGCCGAGCGCAATGCGGGCCAGGCCCGCGCCGCGCTCCTGGACCGCATCGCCGTGCCGGCGGAGAACATCCACGAGCCCGCGTCGACCGACGACGGAGTCTCGCTGGACGAGGCCGCCGAGGCGTACGCCGCCGAGCTGGCGCGGTTCGGCACGGACGAGCGCCCCTGGCCGGAGTTCGACGTGTGCTTCCTCGGGGTCGGACCCGACGGGCACATCGCGTCCCTGTTCCCCGACCGCGGCGAGGTGCACGTGGCCGACCGGGCCGTCCTGCCCGTGCGCGAGTCCCCCAAGCCGCCGCCGGAGCGGATCACGTTCACGCGTCCCGTGATCAACTCGTCGGTGCGGATCTGGATGGTCGTCGCCGGCGCCGACAAGGCGTCCGCGCTGGGCCTGATGCTCGCGGGCGCCGGATACGCGAGCGTGCCGGCCGCGGGTGCGGAAGGCACGGCGCGCACGGTCGTGTTCGTCGACCAGGACGCGGCCGCGAACGTGCCCGAGGAGCTGATCGACCCGGACTACTGATCCGGAAGACGAGAAAGCCCCCGCCTCACGGCGGGGGCTTTCTCGTGCGTCTCACTGGCCGCGCTTCTCGCGGAGCTTCTGCAGCGCCTCGTCGAGCAGCTGCTCGGCCTCGTCGTCCGTCCGGCGCTCCTTCACGTAGGCGAGGTGCGTCTTGTACGGCTCGTTCTTCGCGACCTCCGGCGGGTTCTCCTTGTCGCGGCCCGCCGGCAGACCCGAGTGCGGGTGGTCGACGATGTCGGGGATCTCCTCCTCGGGCAGGCCGGCGGCGTAGTGGCGCACCGTCTCGTTGCCCAGGGCGTCCCAGTAACTCACCGAGATCCGGTCGGCGTGGTGCCCGTGGTCCTGCTCGCCCATGGGGCCCGAGCCGACGCGGGTGCCGCGGATCGCGTTGCCTCCGACCGCCACGTCAGATCACCTGGAACTTCGTGACGAGGCCGAGGCCGACGATCGAGAAGAACCACACCAGCGCGAGGACGACCGTGATGATGTTCAGGTTGCGCTCAGCGAGGCCGGAGGATCCCATCGCCTGTGACATGCCGCCGCCGAACATGTCGGACAGTCCGCCGCCGCGCCCCTTGTGGAGCAGGATCAGCAGCGTCAGCAGCAGGCTCGTGAGGCCGAGCAGCACCTGCAGGATGAATTCGATGATCTGCACGGAACAGGCCCTTTCGTGGGTGCGGAACTCGTTACCCGCACGAAGGTTCAGTATACGGGCCGCTCGGCGGCACCCCGGGAACGGGGCGCCGCCGAGCGGGCTGGGCGTCAGACGCCGACGTGCTTCTGGAAGCGGACGATCGCGGCGAACTCGTCGACGACGAGGCTCGCGCCGCCCACCAGGGCGCCGTCGACGTCGGGCTGGCGCATGAAGCTCGCGATGTTCGCGGCCTTGACCGAGCCGCCGTACAGGATGCGCGTGCGCGCGGCCGCGTCCTCGCCGAGCTTGGCCTTGACGACCTCGCGCAGCTTGGCGCAGACCTCCTGGGCCTGCTCGGGGGTCGCGGCCTGGCCCGAGCCGATGGCCCAGACCGGCTCGTACGCCACCACGATGTCGGCCTTCGCCGGAACGCCCTCGAGGGCGATCTCGAGCTGACCCACCGGCACGGCGCTCGCGCCGTGCTTCTCGAGGTCCTCGGCGGTCTCGCCGACGCAGATCACCGGGACGAGCTCATGACGGAGCGCGGCCTGCACCTTGGCGGCCACGACCTCGTCGGTCTCCTGGTGGTAGTCGCGGCGCTCCGAGTGGCCGATGATGACCGACCCGACGTCGAGGCGCTTGAGGAACGCTCCCGAGATCTCGCCCGTGTACGCGCCCGAGTCGTGCGTCGACAGGTCCTGCGCGCCGAGGCCGAACGGGATCTTGTCGGCGTCGATCAGCGTCTGCACGCTGCGCAGGTCGGTGTACGGCGGGAAGACCGTGACGTCGACCGCCTCGAACTCGTGCTTGGCGTCCTTCAGCGCCCAGTGCAGCTTCTGCACGAAGGCGACCGCCTGCAGGTGGTCGAGGTTCATCTTCCAGTTGCCCGCGATCAGCGGGGTGCGGGTGCTCACGCCCATCCGAGGACCTCCAGTCCGGGGAGCTTCTTGCCCTCGAGGAACTCGAGGCTGGCGCCGCCGCCGGTCGAGATGTGACCGAAGCGGTCGTCGTCGAAGCCGAGCTGACGGACGGCCGCGGCGGAGTCGCCGCCGCCGACGACGCTCAGGCCGTCGACCTCGGTGAGGGCCTGCGCGACGGCCTTGGTGCCGGCCGCGAACGGCGCGAGCTCGAACACGCCCATGGGGCCGTTCCAGAACACGGTCTTGGAGCCGCGCACGGCCTCCGCGAACGCGGCCGCGCTGTCGGGACCGATGTCGAGGCCGAGACCCGAGGCGCCGAAGGGTGTCTCCTCGATCGCGTCGGCCGCAGTCACCACGTGCTCCGCGTCGGCGCCGAACTTCGACGCCACGACGATGTCGGTCGGGAGCACCAGCTCCACGCCCTTCTCCTCCGCCTGGCGGATGTAGCCGCGGACGGTGTCGAGCTGGTCCTCCTCGAGGAGACTCGAGCCCACCTTGTGGCCCTGGGCCGCGAGGAACGTGAACAGCATGCCGCCGCCGATCAGCAGGCGGTCGACGCGCGGCAGCAGGTGGTCGATCACGCCGAGCTTGTCGGAGACCTTGGAGCCGCCCAGCACGACCGTGTAGGGACGCTCGGGCGTCTCGGTGAGGCGGTCGAGCACGTCGAGCTCGGCCGCGATCAGCAGGCCGGCGGCGCTCGGGAGCAGTTCGGCCAGGTCGTAGACGCTCGCCTGCTTGCGGTGCACGACGCCGAAGCCGTCCGAGACCATCACGTCGCCCAGCTCCGCGAGCTGCTCCGCGAACGCGCGGCGCGCGGCGTCGTCCTTGGCGGTCTCGCCCGCGTTGAAGCGCAGGTTCTCGAGCACGGCGATGTCACCGTCCTCGAGGGCCGCGACCGCCTCGTGCGCCGACTCGCCCACGGTGTCGCGCGCGAAGGCGACGGGCTTGCCGAGCAGTTCGGACAGGCGCTGCGCGACGGGCGCGAGGCTGTACTGCGGGTCGGGGGCGCCGTTGGGGCGGCCCAGGTGGGAGCACACGACGACGCGGGCGCCCGCATTGATCAATGCGTTGAGAGTGGGGAGCGAGGCGCGCACGCGGCCGTCGTCCGTGATCTGGCCGTCCTTGAGAGGAACGTTGAGGTCGCACCGCACGATGACGCGCTTGCCGGCGACCGAACCGAGGGATTCGAGAGTTCGCAGAGACATCGGTCCGACTCTACCGCGCCCGCGGGGACGACGAAGGCCCGCCGGATCACCGACGGGCCCTCGTGCGACGGGTGTGGGTCAGAGACGCTCGCCCACGTACTCCGCGAGGTCGACGAGGCGGTTCGAGTAGCCCCACTCGTTGTCGTACCAGGCCGAGACCTTGGCGAGGTTGCCGGCGACGCTCGTCAGGCCCGAGTCGAAGATCGACGAGAACGGGTTCTGCTGGATGTCGCTCGAGACCAGCGGGTCCTCCGAGTACTGCAGGATGCCGTTGAGGCGACCCTCGGCGGCGGCCGCCTTGTACGCCTCGTTGATCTCCTCCTTCGTCAGGCCCTCCTTGGTGATCAGCGTGAGGTCCACGATCGAGCCGGTGGGAACCGGGACGCGGTAGCTGGTGCCGTCGAGCTTGCCGTTGAGCTCGGGCAGCACGAGGCCGATCGCCTTCGCGGCGCCGGTCGAGGTCGGAACGATGTTGATCGCGGCGGCGCGCGCGCGACGCAGGTCGCTGTGCGGGCCGTCCTGGAGGTTCTGGTCGGCCGTGTACGCGTGCGCGGTCATCATGAAGCCGCGCTCGATGCCGAACGCGTCGTTGAAGACCTTGGCGAGGGGCGCGAGGGCGTTGGTGGTGCACGACGCGTTCGAGATGACGTGGTCGTTCTCGGGGTCGTAGCTCTCCTCGTTCACGCCCATGACGAAGGTGGGCGCCGGGCCGCTGGCAGGGGCCGAGATGAGAACCTTCTTCGCGCCGGCGGCGAGGTGCTTGGCGGCGTCGTCGGGCTTTGTGAAGCGACCGGTCGACTCGATGACGATGTCGGCGCCGATCTCGCCCCACGGCAGCGCCGCGGGGTCGCGCTCGGCGAAGGCCTTGATGACCTTGCCGTCGACCGTGATCGACTGCTCGTCGTAGGTCACGTCCTTGCCGAGCGGGCCGCCGACCGAGTCGTACTTGAGCAGCTGCGCGAGCGCCTTGTTGTCGGTGAGATCGTTGACACCCACGATCTCGAAGTCCGCGCCCTGAGCGAGGGCGGCGCGGACGAAGTTGCGGCCGATGCGGCCGAAGCCGTTGATTCCGATCCTGACGGACACTGAGGTCTCCTGTGGGTCATGCACGCGGGGAGCGCGCGGTGGGGTGGTGACGGTGCCGGTCCCGGCGGGCACGCACCCCGCCGGGACCACCGTCGGTCAGCCGGCGACGAGCAGGCCGGCGGTCTTCTCGCGGGCGGCGTCGAAGCGGGCGGACACATCCTGCCAGTTGGCGATGTTCCAGAACGCCTTGACGTACTCCGCCTTCACGTTGAGGTAGTCGAGGTAGAACGCGTGCTCCCACATGTCGAGCATGAGGAGCGGCGTGAGACCCAGCGGCACGTTGGCCTGCTGGTCGAACAGCTGGAAGATCGAGAGGCGCTGGCCGATGGCGTCCCACGCGAGGACCGACCAGCCCGAGCCCTGGATGCCGTTCGCGACGGCCGCGAAGTGGGCCTGGAACGCGGCGAACGAGCCGAACTGGTCGGCGATCGCGGCGGCCAGCTCGCCCTCGGGCTCCCCGCCGCCGTTGGGCGACAGGTTGTTCCAGAAGATCGTGTGGTTGGTGTGTCCGCCGAGGTGGAAGGCGAGGTCCTTCTCGAGCTTGTTCACGTTGGCGAAGTCACCGCTCTCGCGGGCGGCGGCGAGCTGCTCGAGAGCCGTGTTGGCGCCGGCGACGTAGGCCGCGTGGTGCTTGTCGTGGTGCAGCTCCATGATCTTGCCGCTGATGTGAGGCTCGAGGGCCGCGTAGTCGTAAGGCAGGTCGGGGAGGGTGTAGACAGCCATGCGATGATCCCATCCGCGCCGCGGCAACGGCGCTATCGGTGTACCTCCACGTCGCTCGCGCGACGGGACCGGACGATCCTCATCCTAGTGACGCTCGGAGAGGTCGGCTCGCCCGCGTCCTCGATATGACGTCCGGGGCTCAGCTGCCGGCGGGCACCGCGGACTCGGTGCCGGGGATGCCATCCTGCTCGGCGCGCTTGTCGGCCATCGCGAGCAGGCGGCGGATGCGGCCCGCCACGGCGTCCTTCGTGAGCGGCGGCTCGGCGTGGTGCCCGAGCTCGTCGAGGCTCGCGTCGCGGTGCGCGAGGCGCAGCTCTCCGGCCTGCTTCAGGTGCGGCGGCACCTCGTCGCCGAGGATCTCGAGCGCGCGCTCCACGCGGGCGCAGGCCGCGACGGCGGCCTGGGCCGAGCGGCGCAGGTTCGCGTCGTCGAAGTTCACGAGGCGGTTCACGCCGGCGCGCACCTCGCGGCGCTGGCGCAACTGATCCCACTCGGCCGCCGTCTGCGCGGCGCCCATGGCGATCAGCATGCCGCGGATGCCCTCGGCCTCGCGCACCACGACGCGCGGCACGCCGCGCACCTCGCGGGCCTTGGCGCCGATGCCGATGCGGTGGGCGGCGCCGACGAGCGCCATGCCGGCCTCACCGGTCGGGCACGCGATCTCGAGCGAGGCCGAGCGGCCGGGCTCGGACAGGCTCCCGGAGGCCAGGAACGCGCCGCGCCAGACGGCCGCGAGGTCGTCGCGGGAGCCGGTGGTGAGGCGGTTCGGGAGGCCGCGCACGGGGCGGCGGCGCACGTCGAGCAGGCCGGTCTGACGCGCGAGGGTCTCGCCGCCGTCGACGACCCGCACGGCGAAGAACTCGCCCTCGCGGCTGCCGGAGCCCTGGACGCGGGCCAGCTCGGGGCGCACGCCGTAGATCTCGGCGATGTCGCGCGCGGTGCGGCGCGCGAGATCGGGGGTGTCGACCTCGGCCTCGACCGCGACGCGGCCGGCGATCGAGTGCAGTCCGCCCGCGAAGCGCAGCAGGGCGGTCAGCTCCGCCACTCGCACCGTCGGACGCGGATCGCGCACCGCGACCAGCTCGGCCTTGACATCGGCGGTCAGTGACACCGTTCTCCCCACTTCTCGGACTGCGACGCCATCCCCTGGCGCGATGGATCAGCCTACCTGGCGGGACCCGCCCGCGCCGCGGGGCTGTCTCTCAGCCGGACGCGCTACCGGTGGATCCGCGCGGCCTTACTCGCGCCCCAGATCCCGGTGGCGCACGCGCACCGCCACGCCCGGGACGTCCTTGAGGCGGTCCGCGAGCGCGACCGCCATCGCGACCGAGCGGTGCTTTCCGCCGGTGCAGCCCACGGCGACGGTCGAATGCCGCTTGTTCTCGCGCTGGTAGCCGGCCAGCACCGGCCGCAGCGCGACGGCGTACGCGTCGAGGAACTCGGAGGCGCCCTCCTGCTCGAGGACGTAGCGGGAGACCTCGGCGTCCTCGCCGGTCTGGCCGCGCAGCTCGTCGATCCAGAACGGGTTCGGCAGGAACCGCATGTCGGCGACGAGGTCGGCGTCGGGCGGCACGCCGTACTTGAACCCGAAGCTCTGGACGGTCACCACGTGGGCCGGGGCCTCGGCGTCGGCGAACAGGTCGCTCACCCGGTTGGCGAGCTGGTGCACGTTGAAGGTCGACGTGTCGATGATCACGTCGGCGCTCTCCCGCAGCGGCGCCAGGAGCCCGCGCTCGCGACGGATGCCGTCGACGATCGTCCCGTTGCCCTGCAGCGGATGCGGGCGCCGGACGGCCTCGAACCGGCGCACCAGCACGTCGTCCGCCGCATCCAGGAACACCACGCGCAGGTTGCTGCTGTCGCGGATCGCCTGCGCCTCGGCCGGGAGCTCGGCGAAGAGGTCGCGCCCGCGCACGTCCACGACCGCGGCGACCCGGGGCAGCCGCCCGCCGAGCCGGCCCGCGAGGTCGAGAAGCGGCCGCAGCATCTGCGGCGGGAGGTTGTCGACGACGTACCAGTCGAGGTCCTCGAGCGCGTTCGCCACGGTCGAGCGGCCGGCTCCGGACATGCCGGTGACGATCAGCACCTCTCCCGTGCCGGCGGGGTCCTCGCGCGCCTCGGCGTCGTCGATCATCTCGTCAAGCCTATGCGCTCGGCGCCTCGGCCGGAATCTCGCCGGGCTCCGCGGCCTCGGCCTCAGGGATGTCGGCCGGCTCCCCCTGCAGGTGCCGGTGGATCGTCTGGGCCAGCTTGGGGCCGATGCCCGGCAGCTCCTCGATCTGCGCCACGGTGGCGCCGCGCAGCGCCGCGACGGACCCGAAGTGCCGCAGGAGCGCCTTGATGCGCGCCTCGCCGAGCCCCGGGACCTCGCTCAGGACGCTGCGGATGTCGCGCTTGCGACGCCGCCGCTGGTGCGAGATCGCGAACCGGTGCGCCTCGTCGCGCAGGCGCTGGACGAGGTAGAGCGCCTCGCTCGTGCGCGGCAGGATGACCGGGAAGTCGTCGCCGGGCAGCCAGATCTCCTCGAGGCGCTTGGCGATGCCGCACAGCGCGATCTCATCGTGCCCGGCCTCGCGCAGCGCGCGCGCCGCGGCCTCCACCTGGGGACGACCGCCGTCGACGATCAGCAGCTGCGGCGGGTACGCGAAGCGCCGGCGCCGGCGGGCCTGCGACTCCTCCCCTGCCTCGGCCTCGGCGGTCTCGTCGGGCTCCGGCCGGTCGAGGTGCGCGAGCCGCCGCGTCAGCACCTGGTGGATCGAGTCCGTGTCGTCGGTCGTGTGCGCGATCGAGAACGAGCGGTACTGGTCCTTGCGGGGCAGCCCGTCCTCGAACACCACCATGGAGCCCACGACGTTCGTGCCCTGCAGATGCGAGATGTCGAAGCACTCGATGCGCAGAGGCGCCTCGGACATCCCCAGCGCCTCCTGCAGGTCGGCGAGCGCCTGAGTGCGGGCGGCGTAGTCGCTCGTGCGCCGGGTCTTGTGCCGCAGCAGCGCCTGCTGCGCGTTGAGCGTGGCGTTGCGCAGCAGCTCGGCGCGCGGGCCGCGCTGGGCCACGGCGATCTCGACCGCCCTGCCGCGGCGGCTGCGCAGCCACTCCTCGAGCTCGTGCGCGTCGGGCGGGAGCACGGGCACGAGCACGCGCCGCGGGATGTCGGCGGGCGCCGCGTCGCCGTAGGCGCGCTGCAGGATCTGGTCGACCAGGTCGCCGCCCGAGATGTCGAGCTCCTTGTCGATCGTGGTCGAGGTCACGCCTCGCACCCGGCCGCCCCGGATGACGAAGCGGTGGACCGCGGCGGAGAGCTCGTCCTCCGCGACGCCGAACAGGTCGGCGTCGGCGTGCTCGGGCAGCACGAGGGCGCTCTTGTTGAGCACGGCCTCGATCGACGCGAGCTTGTCGCGCAGGACGGCGGCCTGCTCGTAGTCCATGGCCGCGGCGGCCGCCTTCATCCGCGCCGTGAGGTCGCGCGTGAAGCGCTCGTCGCCGCCGTTCATGAAGGCGATGAAGTCGTCGACGATCGCCCGATGCTCCTCGATCGTGACGCGATGCGAGCACGGACCGCCGCACTTGCCGATCTGACCCGGGAAGCACGGCCTGCCGGTCTGCATCGCGCGCTTGTAGGACGAGTCGCTGCAGGTGCGGATCGGGAAGACCTTGATCATCAGGTCGATCGTGTCGTGCACGGCCCAGACCTTGGGATACGGGCCGAAGTACTTCGCCCCGGGGATGCGGCGGTTGCGCGTGACCATGACGCGGGGCGCCTCGTCACCGAGCGTGATCGCCATGAACGGGTACGACTTGTCGTCCCGGTATCGCACGTTGTACGGCGGATCGAACTCCTTGATCCACTGGTACTCGAGCTGCAGCGAGTCCACGTCGGTCGGCACGACCGTCCACTCGACGGACGAGGCCGTGGTGACCATGCGCCGCGTGCGCTCGTGCAGCGTGTGCAGCGGCGCGAAGTAGTTCGACAGACGCTGGCGCAGGTTCTTGGCCTTGCCGACGTACAGCACCCGCCCGTGCGCGTCACGGAACCGGTAGACCCCCGGGTTGGTGGGGATCTCCCCCGGCTTCGGCTTGTAGGGAAGCTGCCCCGCCATGCCTACCCGGCCTTGCGGTGGCGCTCGCGCATGCCGAGCACCTCCGCGAGGAACGCGCCGGTGTGACTGCCCTCGACCTCGGCGACCTGCTCCGGGGTGCCCGTCGCGATGATCTGCCCACCGCCCGAGCCGCCCTCGGGGCCGAGGTCGATGATCCAGTCGGCCGACTTGATCACGTCGAGGTTGTGCTCGATCACGATGACCGTGTTGCCCTTCTCGACCAGGCTGTCGAGCACCTCGAGCAGGCGGCGCACGTCCTCGAAGTGAAGACCCGTTGTGGGCTCGTCGAGCACGTAGACGCTGCGGCCGTTGCTGCGGCGCTGGAGCTCGGTGGCGAGCTTGACGCGCTGCGCCTCGCCGCCCGACAGGGTCGTCGCCGACTGACCGAGGCGCACGTAGCCGAGCCCGACGTCGACGAGCGTCTTCATGTAGCGGTGGATGGCCTGGATCGGCTCGAAGAACTCGGCCGCCTCGGCGATCGACATCTCGAGCACCTCGGCGATGTTCTTGCCCTTGTAGTGCACCTGCAGCGTGTCGCGGTTGTACCGCTTGCCGTGGCAGACCTCGCAGTCGACGTACACGTCGGGCAGGAAGTTCATCTCGATCTTCAGGGTGCCGTCGCCCGAGCACGCCTCGCAGCGGCCGCCCTTGACGTTGAAGCTGAACCGGCCGGCCTGGTAGCCGCGCACCTTCGCCTCGGGCGTCTCGGCGAACAGGTTGCGGATCCGGTCGAACACGCCCGTGTACGTGGCCGGGTTCGACCGCGGGGTGCGGCCGATCGGCGCCTGGTCGACGTGGACGACCTTGTCGAGGTGCTCGAGGCCCGTGACGCGCGTGTGCTTGCCCGCGACCCGGCGCGCGCCGTTGAGACGCGTGGCGAGGACCTCGTAGAGGATGTCGTTCACGAGCGTCGACTTGCCCGAGCCGCTCACGCCCGTGACGGCCGTCAGCACGCCGAGCGGGAACTCGGCGGTGACGTCGCGCAGGTTGTTCTCGCGGGCCCCCACGACCGTCAGCATGCGCTTGCGGTCGATGCGGCGGCGCTTGGACGGCACGGGGATCTCGCGGCGCCCCGAGAGGTAGTCGCCCGTGATCGAGGTCTTGTCCGCGAGCAGCTGCTTGTAGGGGCCGGAGTGCACGACCTCGCCGCCGCCCTCGCCCGCCCCGGGACCGATGTCGACGATCCAGTCGGCCGCCTCGATGGTCTCCTCGTCGTGCTCCACGACCACGAGAGTGTTGCCGAGGTCGCGCAGCGTGATGAGGGTCTCGATGAGCCGGCGGTTGTCGCGCTGGTGCAGGCCGATGGACGGTTCGTCGAGCACGTACAGCACGCCGGTCAGGCCCGTGCCGATCTGGGTCGCCAGGCGGATGCGCTGCGCCTCGCCGCCCGACAGCGAGCCCGCGCTGCGGCTGAGCGTGAGGTAGTTGAGGCCCACCCGGATCAGGAAGTCGAGGCGCACGCGGATCTCGCGCAGCACCTGCGCGGCGATGTGGGCCTCGCGGTCCGTCAGCGTGAGCAGCTCCATGAACGCGCGCGCGTCGTCGAGGCTGAGGTGCGACACCTCGGCGATCGAGCGGTCGTGCACCTTGACCGCGAGCACCTCGGGCTTGAGGCGGTCCCCATCGCACGCGGGGCACGGCACCTCGCGGAGGTACTCGGCCCAGCGCTGCCGCTGGCTGTCGCTCTCGGCCTGCGACCACTGCCGCTCGATGTACGGGACGACGCCCTCGAAGCCGCTCGCGTAGCGGACCTCGCGTCCCCAGCGGTTCTTGTAGCGGACGTTGACGTTGTAGCCCTCGCCGTACAGCACGGCGTCCTTGACCGACTCGGGCAGCGCGCGCCACGGGGTGTCGAGCGAGAAGTTCAGGTCGTGCGCGAGGCCCACCAGCAGGCGCTCGTAATACTGGAACAGCCCCTTGCCCTGCGTCGTCCACGGGACGATGACGCCCTCGCGGATCGAGAGCTCCTCGTCGCCCAGCATGAGCTCGACGTCGACCGACATCCGGGTGCCGAGGCCCGAGCAGGCGGGGCACGCGCCGAACGGCGCGTTGAACGAGAACGTGCGCGGCTCGATCTCGGTCAGCTGCAGCGCGTGCCCGTTGGGGCACGACAGCTTCTCGGAGAACGACTGCCACGCGTCCTCGCCCTCCTCGTCGACGAAGTTCACCTGCAGCACGCCCCCCGCGAGGCCCAGCGCGGTCTCGACCGAGTCGGTGATGCGTCCGAGCATGTTCTCGCGCGAGACGAGGCGGTCGACCACGACCGAGATGTCGTGCTTGTAGCTCTTCTTGAGCACGGGCGGCTCGGACAGCTGGATCAGGTCGCCGTCGACGATCGCGCGCGAGTAGCCCTTCGCGCCGAGCTCCTTGAAGAGGTCGACGAACTCGCCCTTCTTCTGCGACACGACCGGCGCGACCACCTGGTAGCGGGTGCCCTCGGGAAGCGCGTTCAGCTGATCGGCGATCTGCTGCACCGTCTGTCGCTGGATCCGCTCGCCGCACTCCGGGCAGTGCGGGACGCCGATCCGCGCCCAGAGCAGGCGCATGTAGTCGTAGATCTCGGTGATCGTGCCGACGGTCGAGCGCGGGTTGCGGTTCGTCGACTTCTGATCGATCGAGACCGCCGGGCTGAGGCCCTCGATGAAGTCCACGTCCGGACGGTCGACCTGACCCAGGAACTGGCGCGCGTACGCGCTCAGCGACTCGACGTACCGGCGCTGCCCCTCGGCGAAGATGGTGTCGAACGCGAGACTCGACTTGCCGGACCCGGACAGGCCCGTGAACACGACCATCGAGTCCCGCGGGATCTCGAGGTCGACGTTCTTCAGATTGTGCACGCGGGCACCGCGCACACTGATCTTTCCGGGGCTGGAGACGGGGACGATCGACACCGTTCCAGTCTAGGTGGGGCCTCCGACACGGGATCCGAGAGCCCCGCGCCCACAGGCGAACCCCAGGCTAGGCGACCGGCTCGAAGCGCCCGGTGAAGGGCTTGATCGCGTCGCGGATCTCGGACACCTGGTCGATCGACATGCCGAGGCGGGCGAGCACCTTGCCGGGCACCAGGAGGGCCTGCTCGCGGAGGGCCTGCCCCTTGTCCGTCAGCTCGATGTCGAGGCGGCGCTCGTCGTCCGCGCGGCGCGAGCGGTGGATGAGCCCCTGCGCCTCGAGGCGCTTGACGAGCGGCGAGGCCGTCGCCGGGTCCATCGCGAGCTCGTCGGCCAGCTCGCTGAGCGTGCGCGGCGACTTCTCCCACAGCGCGACCATCACGAGGTACTGCGGGTGCGTGAGCCCCATGGGCTCGAGGACCGGGCGATAGATCGACACGACGTTGCGCGCCGCCGTCACCATCGCGAAGCAGAGCTGGCGCTCCAGCTTGAGCAGGTCGTCGGCGGCGATGTCCATAGTTTCCAGGGTACCCCTCAACCTTTCGTGTGCCCCGGGATCATCCCGCCCGGCTCGGGGCGAGTCGAGTTCCCCGCACCGCGGCCCGGAGCGATTCAGTCTTAGTACACTAACCGTTATGACAGAGAAGACCACATGGCGCCAGAGGGTGCGCGATGCCGGCGGTCTGTATCAGTGGGCGAACGCCACGCTCATCCGGCTGGCGGGTCCGCCCCAGCTCAGCCCGAACGTCCCGCGCGACCGCGGCGGGGATCCGTGCGCTCACTGCGGTCGCCCCCGGCGGGACCATCGCCCGGAGGGCGAGACGCTGCTCTGCCCGGAGGGCTGACGCCGGTCAGGCGTGGCCGGCCTTCTCCATCTGGCGAAGCTCCCGCTTGAGGTCCTGCACCTCGTCGCGCAGGCGGGCCGCGAGCTCGAACTTGAGCTCCTCGGCCGCCGACAGCATCTGCTGGGTCAGGTCGGCGATCGCCTCCTCGAGCTGCTGCGCCCCCTCGGCCGCGATCCCCTCGCGCTTCTTGATCGGCGTCGGGGTCTTGCCCTTGCCGCTCTTCAGGCGTGACGCGTCGCGCTTCGACAGCAGCGCGTCGGTGTCGGCGCCCTCGCGCGCCAGCTGATCCGTGATGTCCGCGATGCGCTTGCGCAGCGGCTGCGGGTCGATCCCGTTCTCGCGGTTGTACGCGATCTGGATCTCGCGGCGCCGTTCGGTCTCCTCGATCGCGTTGCGCATCGAGTCCGTCATGGTGTCGGCGTACATGTGCACCTGACCGGACACGTTGCGCGCGGCGCGGCCGATCGTCTGGATCAGCGACGTGCCCGAGCGCAGGAAGCCCTCCTTGTCGGCGTCCAGGATGGCCACGAGCGAGACCTCGGGAAGGTCGAGGCCCTCTCGCAGCAGGTTGATTCCGACGAGCACGTCGTACACGCCCTGCCGCAGCTCGGTGAGCAGCTCGACGCGGCGCAGGGTGTCGACGTCCGAGTGCAGGTAGCGCACCCGCACGCCGTGCTCGCCGAGGAAGTCCGTGAGCTCCTCGGCCATCTTCTTGGTCAGCGTCGTGACGAGCACGCGCTCGTCGCGGTCCACGCGGATCCGGATCTGCTCGAGCAGGTCGTCGATCTGCCCCTTGGACGGCTTCACGACGATCCCGGGGTCGACGAGGCCGGTCGGACGGATGATCTGCTCCACGACGCCGTCGGCGACGCCCATCTCGTACTTGCCCGGCGTGGCGGACAGGTACACGGTCTGGCCGATCCGGTTCTTGAACTCGTCCCAGCGCAGCGGCCGGTTGTCCATCGCACTGGGCAGGCGGAAGCCGTGCTCGACCAGCGTCCGCTTGCGCGACGCGTCGCCCTCGTACATCGCCCCGATCTGCGGCACGGTGACGTGCGACTCGTCGATCACCAGGAGGAAGTCGTCGGGGAAGAAGTCCAGCAGCGTGTGCGGCGGCTCCCCCGGGCCGCGTCCGTCGAGGTGACGCGAGTAGTTCTCGATGCCCGAGCAGAAGCCGAGCTCCTGCAGCATCTCGAGGTCGAAGGTCGTGCGCATCCGCAGACGCTGGGCCTCGAGAAGCTTCCCCTGCGACTCGAGCTCCTTGAGGCGCTCCTCGAGCTCGTGCTCGATGGTCTTGATGGCGCGCTGGATCGTATCCGTGCCCGCCGCGTAGTGGGTGGCCGGGAAGATCGCGACGGCGTCGAGCCTCTCGATAACGTCACCCGTGAGCGGGTGGAGCTTGTAGAGCGCCTCGATCTCGTCGCCGAACAGCTCGATCCGGATCGCGTGCTCCTCGTAGACGGGGATGATCTCGATCGTGTCGCCGCGCACGCGGAAGTTGCCGCGGGAGAAGTCGACGTCGTTGCGGTTGTACTGCATCGCGATGAACTGCCGGATGAGCGCGTCGCGGTCGTACCGCTCCCCCACCTGCAGCGCGACCAGGGCGCGCAGGTACTCCTCGGGCGAGCCGAGGCCGTAGATGCACGACACGGTGCTGACCACCACGACGTCGCGGCGGCTCAGCAGCGAGTTCGTCGTCGAGTGGCGCAGGCGCTCGACCTCGGCGTTGATCGACGAGTCCTTCTCGATGAAGGTGTCCGTCTGCGGCACGTAGGCCTCGGGCTGGTAGTAGTCGTAGTACGACACGAAGTACTCGACCGCGTTGTTCGGCAGCAGGTCGCGGAACTCGTTCGCCAGCTGCGCCGCGAGCGTCTTGTTGTGCGCCATCACGAGCGTCGGGCGCTGCACCTGCTCGATCAGCCAGGCGGTGGTCGCGGACTTGCCCGTTCCGGTCGCGCCGAGCAGGACCACGTCGGTCTCGCCCGCGTTGATGCGGGCCGCGAGCTCGGCGATCGCCTTCGGCTGGTCGCCGGACGGCACGTACTCGCTGACCACCTCGAACGGGCGCACGCTTCGGGTCGTCTGCATGGATTCCAGCCTAGGAGGGGCCACGGACACGCGGCCCGCGGCGACGGCGCTCGCGGCGGACGCTCAGCCGTCGATCGCGCCGAGGGCCTCCCCAACGAGCACGCCGTCGCCCGCCTGCGCCGCGTGACGCAGCGTGCCCGCGCGGTGGGCGGGCACCCGGGTCTCCATCTTCATCGCGTCGATGACCGCGACGTCCTCCCCAGCGGCGACCGAGGCGCCGTCGTCGGCGAGCCATCGCACCAGCGTGCCGGGCACGGGTGCGACCAGCTCCGCCGGGTCCGCCTCCTCCCCCTCGACCGAGTCCCCGACCCCCGCCGACGCCGACGGCGCGCCGAGGCCGCCGAGCAGCGCCGCGGGCAGGCCGAGCACGACGCGCCGTCCGTCCAGCTCGATCGGGAAGCGAAGCAGCTCGTCCGCCGCGACCGGCTCCGGGCGCGCCTGCGCGTCGAGCCGCGGCATCAGCTCGGACTCGATCCACTGCGTGTGCACGGCGAACCCGGCGGTCGTGAACGCCGGGTCGTCGATCAGCTCCCGCGCGAACGGCGCGACGGTGGCGACGCCCTCGACGCCGAGCTCGCGCAGGGCCCGCCGGGCGCGCACGATCGCCGCGTCCCGATCCGCCGCATGCACGATCAGTTTCGCGATCAGGGAGTCGAATGCGGGCTGGACTGCATCGCCGGCCTCGAGACCGCCGTCCCAGCGCACGCCCGGGCCGCCGGGCACCCTCAGCGCCGACACCCGGCCGGGACTGGGCAGGAACCCGCGGCCGGGGTCCTCCGCGTTGATCCGGAACTCGATCGCATGGCCGACGGGCTCCGGGGTGGAGCGGAACGTCATCCCCTCACCGGCCGCGATGCGCAGCTGCTCCCGCACCAGGTCCACGCCGGTCACGGCCTCCGTGACCGGGTGCTCGACCTGGAGGCGCGTGTTGACCTCGAGGAACGAGATGACGCCGTCCGCGCCCATCAGGAACTCGACCGTGCCCGCCCCGCGGTACGACACCGCCGCGCAGATGTCGCGTGCGGCGTCGTGGATGCGGCGCCTCTGCTCCTCGGTCAGCCCGGGCGCCGGCGCCTCCTCGACGAGCTTCTGGTTGCGACGCTGCAGCGAGCAGTCCCGGTCGCCGACCACGACGACCCCGCCCTCGCCGTCGCCGAGCACCTGCGCCTCGATGTGGCGCGGACGCTCCAGGAACCGCTCGACGAAGCACTCCCCGCGGCCGAAGGCGGCCACCGCCTCGCGCGACGCGGACGCGAACGCCTCGGCGACATCCTCCATCCGGCGGGCGACCTTGAGGCCGCGGCCGCCGCCGCCGAACGCCGCCTTGATGGCGATCGGCAGGCCGTGCTCGGTCGCGAACGCGACGGCCTCCTCCGCCGACGCGAGCGGCCGGTCGGTGCCCGCCACCAGCGGAGCCCCGACGCTCTGGGCGATCCGGCGGGCCGTGATCTTGTCCCCGAGGCTCTCGATGCTCTCGGGCGTGGGGCCGATCCAGATGAGACCCGCCTCCTCGACGGCGCGCGCGAACGCGGCGCTCTCCGAGAGGAAGCCATACCCCGGGTGCACCGCGTCGGCGCCGGCGGCCCGCGCGGCGGCGATCAGCCGGTCGATCGAGAGATAGCTGTCGGCCGGCGTGGTGCCGCCCAGTCCCTGCGCCTCGTCGGCCAGACGCACGTGCAGCGCGTCGGCGTCCTGATCCGCGTACACCGCGACGGATGTCATCCCCGCCTCGGCGAGCGCCCGGATGACCCGCACGGCGATCTCGCCCCGGTTGGCGATCAGCACCTTCTGCACATCAGGCTCCTGTCTGGTCATGTGCGCCGCGCTGAGGTGCGACGGCTCGGAAGCGGATGCGGACGCCGGGCGGCAGCTGGCCGGCCAGGTCCAGGTCGGCGTCGATCACGGCGCCGATGATCGGGTAGCCGCCCGTCAGCGGATGGTCCGGCAGGAACAGCACGGGCTGCCCGTCCGGCGGGACCTGGATCGCGCCGGTCACGGCTCCCTCGCTGGGAAGCTCGCCGGGCACCGCGCGCTCCAGCGGCACGATGCCCGCGAGCCGGATGCCGACGCGGTCCGACCGCGGCGTGACCGTCCACTCCTGCTCGAGGAGCGTGCGCACGCCGGCGGCCGTGAACCAGTCATCGCGTGGCCCGAGCACGACGCGGAGGTCGACGACCTCGCCGGCGACGGGAAGGGGGTCGCGCGGAGCCGGCACCGGCTGCACGGCGGCGGAACCCGCGCGGGGGCCGTGGAGCGGGATGACCATGCCCGCGGCGAGCGGGGCGCCGCCGAGCTCCATGGGCCCCACACCGGCGAGCGTGTCGCTGGACAGGCTGCCCAGGGCCGGCGAGAGGTCGATGCCCCCTCGCACCGCGATCACCGCGCGCAGCCCATCCCGGGCGTGGCCGAGGCGCAGCTCGTCCCCACTCTCGACGGACGCCGGCGCCCCGTGCGGCACGGGCAGCTCGACCCCGTCCGTCCTGGCGATCACGGCATCCGCGCGGGCCCCTGTCACGGCGACGACCCCCGGGCCGCGGAAGCGGAGCACGGCGCCGCCTCCGGCCAGCTCGAAGGCGGCCGCGCCGGGACGATTGCCGACGGCGACGTTCGCGTCGCGAAGGGCCCTGCGGTCGGCGACCCCGGACGCCGAGACCCCGAGCGCAGCGTGCCCGGGACGCCCGAGATCCTGAATCACCAGCTGCAGGCCCGGGCGCACCACCTCGACGGCGTAGGGGCCGTGGTGCGGCGCGGGTGGCGCCGGAGGCGGGAGCTCGACGCGCTCCCGTGACGCACGCTCGAACCGCACCACGGCGCCGGGCTCGAGCAGGGCCGGAGGCTCCCGACGCAGGTCCCACATGACGGCGTCCGTGCGTCCGATGAGCTGCCAGCCGCCGGGGCTCTCTCGCGGATACACACCGGAGAAGTGCCCCGCGAGCCCCACGGACCCGGCCGGGATGCGCGTGCGCGGGGACGAGCGGCGCGGAACGTCGAAGATCGGATCGTCGCCCACCAGGTACCCGAACCCGGGCGCGTACCCGGTGAACGCGACGCGCCAGGTCGCCCCGAGATGCCGCGCCACGACCTCGTCGGCCGGGATCCCCAGATGGCGCGCCACCTCGTCGAGGTCCTCGCCGTCGTACCGGACGGGCAGCGTCACGGTGCCGGCCGCGACCGCCGCGGCCCGCGTGGCGCTCAGGGCCGCGATCCGCGTGCGCAGCTCGGTGCCGGTGATCGCGAGCGGGTCGAAGCGCACGAGCACCGTGCGCGCCGCCGGCACGAGCTCGTGCACACCGGGCAGCCCGGCGGCGAGGAGCGCAGCATGCAGGCTCATGGAGCCCTCGAGGTCATCCTCCTCGACCAGCAGCGCCCGGTCCGAGGCGGAGAGGACCCGCCTCACGCGAGGTACTCCGAGTCCGGCACGTCCGTCACGAACATGTGCCCGGGCGCGTGCGTCAGCGCGAACGGAGGACGCGACGCCATGATCGCCGCCTGCGGCGTCACGCCGCACGCCCAGAACACGGGGACCTCTCCGTCGCGCATCTCGGGCGCGTCGCCGAAGTCCGGTCGTCCGAGATCCGTCACTCCGAGCGCCGCCGGGTCGCCCACGTGCACGGGCGCCCCGTGCACCGCGGGATACCGGCCCGAGATCCTCACCGCGTCGGCCACCCGGTCCGCCGCCACCGGTCGCATGGAGACGACCATCTCGCCCCGCAGCCGCCCGGCCGGAAGGCACTGCCGGGAGGTGCGGTACATCGGCACGTTCCGTCCGAGCTCGCGGTGACGGATCGGGATGCCGGCGTCGGTCAGGCCCGCTTCGAACGTGAAGCTGCAGCCGATCAGGAAGGACACCAGATCCGGGTGCTCCGCCCAGGCGGCGGACGCATCGCTCGTCTCCTCTGCGAGCTCCCCGTCGCGCCACACCCGGTAGGCGGGGAGGTCCGTCCGCAGGTCCGATCCCGGCGCGAGCGTCGACTCGACGGCGCCGGCGTCGAGCACCTCCAGGACGGGACAGGGCTTGGGGTTCCGCTGGGCGAACAGGAGCACGTCGTACGCCCAGTCCGCCGGCACGGCGATGAGGTTGGCCTGGACGAGACCGTGCGCGACGCCGCTCGTCGGGGCGACGAGCCCGCCTCGATAGGCCGCGCGCGCGGCGCGCGCATCGTCCACGGCACGCGTCATCGCGCTCCCTCCGCGAACGGCGCGATCCGGATGCCCCCGCTCTCGAGCAGCGCCCGCGTCGCGGCCGCCATCGCGATGGCGCCCGCGCTGTCGCCGTGCACGCAGATCGAATCCGCGCGCAACCGCACGTCGGTGCCGTCGATCGCTCGGATCACCCCCTCGCGTGCAAGGCGCAGCATGCGCGTCGAGACCTCGTCGGGGTCGTGCAGCACGGAGCCTGCCTCGCTGCGCGAGACCAGGTCCCCGGAGGGCGTGTAGGCGCGGTCCGCGAACGCCTCCGCAGCGGTCGCGAGCCCGGCCCGCTCGGCGACGTCGAGGACGACACCGCCTGCAAGTCCGAGCAGCACGAGCGACGGGTCCACGGCCCGGACCGCGGCGACGACGTCGCGCGCCTGCCTCTCGTCGCGCGCGATCGTGTTGTACAGCGCACCGTGCGGCTTGACGTATCGCACCCTCCCGCCGACCCCCGCCGCGAGGCCGAGGAGCGCGCCCAGCTGGTACTCGACGTGGGCCTGAAGCGTCGCGGAGTCGACGTCCATGGCGTTGCGGCCGAAGCCCTCGTAGTCGCGGTAGCCGGGGTGGGCGCCGATCGTGACGCCGTGCGCGACGGCGGCTGCGAGCGTGTCGCGGATCCCCTCCGGGCTGCCGGCGTGGAACCCGCAGGCCACGTTCGCGCTCGTCACGATGCCGAGCATGGCCCCGTCGTCGGCCACGATCCGGTCGGGCGTGTTCTCGCCGAGGTCGGAGTTGAGGTCGATCGACATCACGGGTCAGCCGCCGATGCCGATGAACGCGAAGATCGGGCCGATCGAGACGGCTCCCATGTACCAGGTCAGCAGGGTGGCGAGCGTGCCCACGACGAGCAGCCAGACCGGGTAGCGGTAGCCGCCCAGGATGTCCCGCTGCCGGAACCAGCCGATGTACATGAAGATCGTCATGCCGATGGGGAGGATGAGCCCGTTGAAGCCGCCCACGAACACCAGGATGGCGGCGGGAGCCGCGCCGATGGCCAGGTAGAAGCCGAGCGAGACCACGATGAAGGCGACGGTCGTGATCTGCAGCGGCCATCCCGATCCGAGCTTCTTCGAGAAGGTCGAGATGAACGTCGCGGACGTGTACGCGGCCCCGATGACCGAGGTGATCGCCGCCGCCCAGAAGATCGCGCCGAAGATGCGGATGCCGGCGTCGCCGAGGACCGCGCCGAACGCCTGGCCCGCGGGGTTCGCCGCCTGGCTCGACAGGTCGAGGGTCACGCCGGAGGCGACGACGCCGAGGATCGCGAGGAAGAGCACATAGCGCATGACGCCCGTGACGAGGATTCCGCTGATCGACGCGCGATGCACGGACGCCACGTGCTCGGGGCCGGTCTTGCCGGACTCCAGGTAGCGGTGCGCTCCCGCGTAGGTGATGTACCCGCCGACCGTTCCGCCGACGATGGTCGTGATGGTGGCGAAGTTCAGCTCGTCCGGGACGAACGTCTGGCGCAGCGCGTCGCCGACGGGCGGCTGGGACACGATCGCGACGATGAGGGTCAGGACGATCATGACGATGCCGAGCACCATCACGACGGCGTCGACCACGCGCCCCGCGCGCTTGTAGAGGAAGATGCCGATCGCGAGGAGCGCCGAGAGCAGCCCTCCGATCTTGGCGTCGATGCCGAGCAGCGCGTTCAGGCCGAGGCCCGCGCCCGCGATGTTGCCGATGTTGAAGGCGAGGCCGCCGATCACGATGAGGGTCGCGAGCACATGCCCCGAGAACGGGATCGCCGAGTTCGCGAGATCGCCGGCGCGCTTTCCCGAGACCGTGATCATCCGCCACACGTTCATCTGCAGCGCGAAGTCGATCAGCACCGAGGCGAGGATCGCGAACGCGAACGCGGCGCCGAGCTGGGCGGTGAACGTGGCGGTCTGGGTGATGAAGCCGGGTCCGATGGCCGAGGTGGCCATCAGGAAGATCGCGCCGAGGATCGGTCCGCGACGCGAGCGGGCGAACGTCTTCGCCCGCTCGGCGGTGGTGGTCTCGCTCATGTCGTGCTCCTCTGGGGAAAGGGCCTGCGGGATGTGGGAAGCGGTCGCGGTGGGGCGCGCGACCTGATGTCGAACAACATCCCACGGATTGTTGAACAATCCAAGTCGTTTTTGTTTCAATCCTGTTGCGGCGCGCTCGCGGGCCCGCCGTAGGATTCCTGCATGCCCGCCCACGACGAGACGCTCGCCGACGTGCTGCGGCAGCGGATCATCGCCGGTGATTTCGCGCCCGGCACGCGGTTGTCGGAGACCTCGCTCTCCGAGTTCTTCGGCGTCTCGCGCAACACGCTGCGCGAGGCGTTCCGCGTCCTGGTCGAGCAGGGCCTGATCGAGCACATCCCCCATCGGGGCGCGTCCGTCGCGTCGCCCACGGTCGCCGACGTGATCGACATCTATCGCGCGCGTCGCACCATAGAACCCGCCGTGCTCGCCGCGGGGTCCCCGCTGCACCCTGCCGTGGACGCGATGCGCGACGCGGTCGAGGCGAGCGAGGCGGCCCTGTCCGCGAAGGACTGGCGGGCGGTCGGCACCTCCAACATGGCGTTCCACGCGGCCATCGTGGCGCTGGCGGACAGCCCGCGCCTCGGACGTCTGTTCCGCGACATCGCCGCGGAGCTCCGCCTGGCGTTCCTCGAGATCGACAGCCCCGAGGCGCTGCACGCCCCCTACGTGCCCCGGAACCGGGCCGTGCTCGAGGCATTCCTGACCGAAGGCGGACCGGCCGCATCCGACGAGCTGCACGCGTACCTCGTCCATTCCGAGCAGACCGTGCTCGGGGCGTTCACGCGGCTCGGACGCCGCTAACCCTCCGCCCGGAGCCGCTCCCACAGCGCGTCGGTCTGCACGAGCGTGTCGTCGAGGGATCCGGACGTGTCGATCACGACATCCGCGAGCTTCAGGCGCTCCTCGTCGGGCACCTGGTTGGCGATGCGCGCACGCGCCTCGTCCTCGCTCATGCCTCGGTGCTCCACCATGCGCGCGACGCGGACGTCGGCCGGCGCGTGGGCGACGACCACGGTGTCCCACTCCCCCGTGCCGCGCGCCTCCGCGAGCAGCGGCACGTCGTAGACCACGACGGCGCGAGGGTCCGCGTCGAACGCCGCGCGGAACCGCCGCTGCGACTCCGCCTTCACCGCGGGGTGGACGATGCCGTTGAGCGCCGCCAGCCGGTCGCGGTCGCCGAAGACGAGCGCACCGAGCGCGGCGCGGTCGAGCGCGCCGTCGGCGGTCAGCACACCGTCGCCGAACTCGGCCGCGATGGCCGCGAGCACCGGCGTCCCCGGCTGCTGCAGCTCCCGCACGAGCGCGTCGGCGTCGATCACCACGGCGCCGTGCTCGGCGAGGCGGCGGGCGATCGTGGACTTGCCGGACGCGATTCCGCCGGTGAGCGCGACGAGGGGCATGCCAGCAGTCTGGCACGCCCCTTGCGCGCTGATCTGCGGTCGCCGCCCGGATCAGACCGTCCCGGCGGGCGGCCAGACGCCGATGATGATCGCCATGACCACGACCGTGACGAGCTCGTGCGCGATGTTCATGAGCGTCAGCTGGCCCGGCCGGCCCTCGAACGCGTCGTGCGTGATGAAGCGCGCGGCGGTGAGGCCCGCCCACAGCAGCACGGCGGTGACGAGCGCGGCCATGAGGTAGCTGCCCTGGTAGAAGTGCCAGGCGATGGTGATCGCCCCGGCGAGCACCCAGGCGGTGATGAAGCTGACGACCACGGTCACGACGATGGGCACGGTCGCGTCCTTGCCGGTGCCCTCCATCGACACCCCGGCCAGCTGCGACCACCGGGTGCCGAAGACCTTCGGCGCGTACCAGACCGAGCCGACGACCATGCTCGAGAGGGTGGCCAGGACGACGGCCCAGTAGTTGATCTCAGGAATCATGCCGCGACTGTACCGCGCGCCCGCCTCGCCGCGCGGGAGGCCGATCGAACGATCGCACTGCGGCCCCTTGCCGGTGTCGGCGGCCGGGCATACCGTGAGCGCGTCGGAGGCCACCCCACGACGAAAGGGCAGTCATGGCACACGGAGACGTCACGCACCTCGAGATCCCGGTCTCGGACCTGGAGAAGGGCAAGGCCTTCTACGCCGACCTGTTCGGCTGGCAGATCGAGGCTCCGCCGGGCTTCGAGGAGTACCCCATGTGGCAGAACCCCAACGGCGTCAGCGGTGGCGCGCTCACGCCGCGCGAGGAGGGCTTCACGCAGCCGCGCTCGATCGTCGAGGTCGACTCGATCGACGACACGCTCGCGAAGGCCGTCGCCGGCGGCGGCGAGATCGTCAAGGAGCGGACGCCGATCACCGAGACCAGCTGGTGGGCGCTGTTCCGCGACCCCGACGGCAACGTGGTCGGGCTGTTCGAGGGATCGATGTGATCACGTGACGACATGACGGGGCCGGGGCCGCACGGACATCCGTGCGGCCCCGGATCGGGTCGGTCGGTCAGCGCGACAGCAGCTGGCGCTTCGAGCTGATCACGCCGGTGTCGAACCCGGCCAGGTGCAGGCCGCCGTGGAAGCGGGCGTGCTCGATCTTGACGCAGCGGTCCATCACGACGGACAGGCCTGCGGCCTCCGCGAGCGCCGCGGCCTCCTCGTTCCAGGAGCCGAGCTGCAGCCACAGGGTCTTGGCGCCCACGTCGATCGCCTCCTGCGCGACGCCCGGCAGATCCTCGTGGCGGCGGAACACGTCGACGAGGTCGGGCACGACCGGCAGGTCGGCGAGCGACTTGTAGGCCGGGCGCCCCAGGATCGACTCGGCGCGCGGGTTCACGAAGTACACGTCGTAGGGCGAGCTTCCCAGCAGGTACGTCGCGACGAAGTAGCTCGCGCGCGCCGGGTTGTCGGACGCGCCGACGATCGCGATCGACTTGGTGGCGCGCAGGATCTCGTAGCGGTCCTGCGCTCCCGGGCCGACCCAGGTGCGGCCCGCCACCGGGGCCGAGGCCCAGGGCAGCTCGCAGGCCACGATGCCGCTTGCGCTCATCGGTTGACTCCCGTCGCCTCGGTGAGGGCCTGATCCAGGTCCCAGATGATGTCCTCGACGTCCTCCAAGCCGACCGAGATGCGGATCAGGTCGGCCGGGACCCCCGCGGCGACCAGCTGCTCGGGCGTGAGCTGCTGGTGCGTGGTGGACGCCGGGTGGATGACCAGGGTACGCGCGTCGCCGATGTTCGCCAGGTGCGAGGCCAGCTTGACCGAGTCGATGAAGCTCTCGCCCGCGGCACGGGCCGCGGCCGCGCGCTCGGCGTCGTCCGCGAACTCGCCGGCCGGCTTGACGCCGAACGCAAAGACCGAGCCAGGGCCGAGCGGGAAGTACTTCTGCGCCCGCTCGTGGTGCGGGTGCCCCTCGAGGCCGGCCCACGTCACGAACGAGACGCGCGGGTCGGTCGACAGCCACTCGGCGACCACGCGCGCGTTCGCGACGTGCGCGTCGATCCGCTGCGGCAGCGTCTCGACGCCCTGCAGCAGGTTGAACGCCGCCTGCGGCGTCAGGGCCGGGCCGATGTCGCGCAGCTGCTCGCTGCGGAGCTTGGTGAGGAAGCCGTACTCGCCGAAGTTGTCCCACCAGCGGATGCCGCCGTACGACGGCACCGGCTCGGTCATCGTCGGGAACTTCCCGTTGCCCCAGTCGAACTTGCCCGACTCGATCACGATGCCGCCGAGCGTCGTGCCGTGACCGCCGAGGAACTTGGTGACCGAGTGGATCACGATGTCAGCGCCGTGCTCGAGCGGGCGCGACAGGTACGGGGTGGCGAGCGTCGCGTCGACCACGAGCGGCACGCCGGCGGCGTGCGCGACCTCGGCGAGGCCCGCGATGTCCGCGATCTCGCCGCCGGGGTTGCCGATCGCCTCGGTGTAGACGACCTTCGTGTTCGGGCGGATCGCGGCGGCGAAGTCGGCCGGGTCGCTCGAGGCGACGAACGTGGTGTCGACGCCGAAGCGGCGCAGCGTCACGTCGAGCTGCGTGATCGTGCCGCCGTACAGCTGCGCCGACGCGACCACGTGGTCGCCCGCGCCGACCAGCGCGGCGAACGTGATGAACTCCGCGCTCATGCCGCTCGACGTGGCGACCGCTCCGATGCCGCCCTCGAGCGACGCCAGGCGCTCCTCGAGCGCCGCGACCGTCGGGTTGCCGATGCGCGAGTAGATGTTGCCGTACTTCTGCAGCGCGAACAGGTTCGCGGCGTCCTGCGCTCCGTCGAAGACGAACGACGTCGTCTGGTAGATCGGCACCGCGCGGGCGCCGGTGGCGGCGTCGGGGGTGCCGCCCGCGTGCAGCGCGCGCGTGCGGAACCCGAAACGGTGCTCCTCGGTCACAGGTTCTCCTTCTGGTGGGGCTTCTGGGCGGTCTCCACCGCGGCGCGCACGCCGTCGACGGCCCAGGGGTTCTGCAGCGACGTCGTGTCGCCCAACTCGTCACCCTGCCACAGCTGGGCGAGCAGGCGGCGCAGGATCTTGCCCGAGCGCGTCTTGGGCAGCTCCGGCACGAACACGATGTGCTTGGGCTTGGCGACGGGCCCGATGTCGCGCGCGACCTGCGCGCGCAGCTCGTCCGCGTCCACGTCCTCGCGCGCCGCGACGAAGGCCGCGACCGCCTGGCCCGTGAGCGGGTCGGCGACGCCGGCGACGCCGGCCTCGCCGACGGCGGGGTGCGCGACCAGCGACGACTCGATCTCGATGGTCGACAGGCGGTGGCCCGACACGTTCACGACGTCGTCGAGGCGGCCGAGGATCCAGACGTTGCCGTCGGCGTCGACCGTCGCGCCGTCGCCCGCGACGTAGTACGCCCCGTGCTCCCCCTTGCCCGCGTAGGGCGCCCAGTACGAGTCGCGGTAGCGCTGCGGGTTCCCCCACACCGTGCGGGCCATCCCGGGCCACGGACGACGCACCACGAGCGTGCCGGCGCGGCCCGGCGCGACGGGCTCCCCCTGCTCGTCGACCACCGCGGCGTCGATGCCCGGCAGCGGCACGGTGGCCGATCCGGGCTTGAGCGTGGTCACTCCCGGCAGGGGCGCGATCATCGCGGCGCCGGTCTCGGACTGCCACCACGTGTCGACCACGGGCACCTCGTCGCGGCCGTGGTTGCGGCGGAACCACACCCACGCCTCGGGGTTGATGGCCTCGCCGACCGTGCCGAGCAGGCGGATGGTCGACAGGTCGTACCCCTCGGGGATGCGCTCGCCCCACCACGTCATGAACGTGCGGATGAGCGTGGGGGCCGTGTAGTACACGGTCACGCCGTAGCGCTGGATGATCTCGAGGTGCCGCTCCTGCGAGGGGGTGTCCGGCGTTCCTTCGTAGATCACCTGGGTGAGGCCGTTGGACAGCGGGCCATACAGCTCGTACGTGTGCGCGGTGACCCAGGCGAGGTCGGCGGTGCACCAGTGCACGTCGTCGGGCTTGGCGTCGAAGTGCGCCCAGTGCGCCCAGCTCGCGTGCGTCAGGTAGCCGCCCGAGGTGTGGACGAGGCCCTTGGGCTTCCCGGTCGTGCCCGACGTGTAGATGATGAACAGCGGGTGCTCGGCGTCGAACGGCTGCGGCTCGTGCACGTCCGACGCGGTCTCGACCACGTCGTGCCACCAGACGTCGCGGCCCTCGGTCCACGGCACGTCCTGACCCGTGCGGCGCACCACGAGCACGTGCTCGAGGTGCGCGATGCCGGCCGCCGCGGCGTCGGCGTTGGACTTGACCTCCACGGCCTTGCCGCGGCGCCACTGGCCGTCGCTGGTGACGAGCAGCTTGGCGCCCGTGTCCTCGATCCGGAACCGCACGGCCTCGGCGGAGAAGCCGCCGAACACGAGCGAGTGGACGGCGCCGATCCGCGCGCATGCGAGCGCGATCACGACGGTCTCGACGAGGACCGGCAGGTACACGACCACGCGGTCGCCGGGCTCGATGCCGAGCGCGAGCAGGCCGTTCGCGGCCTGCGACACGCGGCGCTGCAGGTCGGCGTACGTCACGGTGAGGCGGTCGCCGGGCTCGCCCTCGAAGTGCAGCGCGACCTTGTCGCCCCGCCCTCCGGCGACGTGCCGGTCGACGCAGTTCGCGGCGACGTTCAGCCGTCCGCCCGCGAACCAGCGCGCGGCGGGGACGGTCAGCTCGCCGTCGGCGCCGCGGACCGGCGGCTCCCACTCGTGCGCGGTGTGCCACGGCTCCGCCCAGTCGAGGCGGCGCGCCGCCTCCTCCCAGAATGCGATGGGGTCCGCCGCGGCACGCGCGTACGCCTCGGCGCCCACGTTCGCCTGCGCGGCGAACGCGGCGGGCGCGGGGTATGCGCGCGTCTCCACGAGGCGGCTCTCCTCGGCGGAGGGCGCCAGCTCGGTCGCATCCGTCATCACAGCCACCTCTTCAGCACGGCCCGCTCGAACAGGACGAGCAGGGCGTTGGTCAGGGTGCCCAGCAGGGCGAGCAGCACGATCGCGAGCAGGATGCGGTCGACGCGACCGGTCTGCTGCGAGTCGGTGAGCAGCCAGCCGAGGCCCATCGACGACGCGATGAGCTCAGCCGCCACCAGGAAGAGCCACGCCTGCGCGAGAGCGAGGCGGAGGCCCGACACCAGGGACGGCACGACGGCGGGCAGCTGGATCGTGCGCAGGAGCGACCAGCCGCGCAGCCCGAACGAGCGGCCGGCCTCCACCAGATGCGGGTCGACGCGGCGCAGCGCGGCGGCCACGGTCGTGTAGACGGGGAAGAACGCGCCGATCGCGATCAGCGTGATCTTGGACTCCTCGCCGATCTGCAGCCACAGGATCAGCAGCGGCACCCAGGCGAGCGACGGCACGGCGCGCACCGCGACCAGCGTCGGGCTGAGCAGGATGTCCCCGAGGCGCGACAGGCCCACGATCGCCGCCGCCGCGAGCCCGATGACCGCCCCGGCGAGGAAGCCGATCACGACGCGCTGCGTCGAGATCGCGATGTGGAGCCACAGGCTGCCGTCGCCGATGAGCTGCCCGGCCGCCTGCACGACGGACAGGGGCGCCGGCAGGCGGTAGACGGGCACCGCGCCGGAGGCCGTGGCGATCTGCCATACGGTCACCAGCAGGACCGGCAGCGCGAGCCCTCCGACGACCCGGACGGACGTGCGCGACCACCACGGCCGCGCCGCGACCGGCGCCGCGGGGGCGCCGGTCGCGGCGTGCGTGCCGGAAGGCTGCGTCACTGTCCCGTGGCCTGCTTCGCGAAGGAGTCCTCGATGATCGACTCGAGGGCGGCGTCGACGGCCTCCTGGCCGCCCGCGACGTCGCCCGACTCCACGATCACCGGCGCGATCTTCTCGAGCACCGCGAGCTGGTCGGCGCCGGGAACCCCCGAGACGTCCAGGTTCGAGCGCTCCTCGATCACCGTGGCCGCGACGACGGGGTCGATGCCCGCGGCCTCGGCCAGCAGCGCCGCGGTCTCCTCCGGGTTCTCGAGAGCCCACGCGCGGGCCTCCTCGTACGCGTCGACGATCACCTGGGCGACATCCGCGTGGTTCTCGATGAAGTCCTCGGTCGCGTTGAGGAAGCCGTAGGTGTTGAAGTCGACGTTGCGGTAGATGAGCTGCGCGCCCGACTCGACCTCGGCGGCCGCCATGATCGGGTCCAGCCCCGCCCACGCGTCGACCGAGCCGCCCTCGAGCGCCGCGCGCCCGTCGGCGTGCTGCAGGTTCTGCACCTCGACGTCGTCCAGCGACAGGCCCGCGGTCTCGAGCGCCTGCAGCAGGAAGAAGTACGGGTCGGTGCCCTTCGTGGCCGCGATCGAGGCGCCCTCGAGCTGCTCGACCGACGTGATCTCGCTGTCGGCGCCGACCACGAGGGCCGACCACTCGGGCTGCGAGTAGATGTCGATCACCTTGATCGGCGAGCCGTTGGCACGCGCGAACAGCGCCGCCGATCCGGCGGTGGACGCGACGTCGGCGGAGCCCGAGCGCAGCAGCTCGTTGGCCTTGTTCGAGCCGGCGGACTGCACCCACTCGACCTCGACGCCGTCGCCGAGCGCCGCCTCGATCAGGCCCTGGTCGCGGACCACGAGGCTCAGCGGGTTGTAGGTCGCCCAGTCGACCGTGACCGTGTCGGTCGACCACTCGGCCTCTCCCGACGCGGCCGCGGGAGCCGGCGCGTTCTCGCCCGCGACGCAGCCCGTGGCGACCATCGCCATGGCGCCGACCAGAGCGAGCGTCGGGACGGTGCGGCGGATGAGAGTGCTCATCGGTTCTCCTTGCGGGTGGTGGGGTGATGGTGGGTGTGCACGCCGAGCCCTTCCAGCAGGCCCGTGCGCAGATCCGCGAGCGCGCGATCGGCGCGGTCGCGAGGTCGGGAGCCCGGGACGGTGACGACCCGGGCGATGGAGCGGGGCGCGCCGGGGGCGGCCGCGGTCGCGGGCTCGTGGCGCTCCACGGCGACGGGCACCGCAGCTCCGGCGTCGCCGATGCCGGCGCCGGAGCCCAGGGCGACGACACGCGCGCGCTGGGCTGCGGGCGCCTCGGTCGGGTCGACGGCCGGGGCGTGGAGCGAGCGCAGCAGCAGGACGCGGTCGCCCAGATACAGGGCCTCCTCGACGTCGTGCGTCACGAGCAGGATGGTCGTCGGCTCGGCCGCGTGGATGTCCAGCAGCAGGTCCTGCATCCGCAGCCGCGTGAGCGCGTCGAGCGCGCCGAACGGCTCGTCGAGCAGCAGCACACCGGGGTTCCGCGCCAGCGCACGCGCGAGCGAGGCGCGCTGCGCCATGCCGCCCGAGACCTCGCGCGGGCGCTGGTCGGCGGCGTGCTCGAGCCCGACCAGCTGCAGCAGCTCGCGGACGCGCTCGCGCCCCTCGCGGCGGCCGGCGCGGCTGCTCAGCGTCCCGCGCGGCAGGCCGAGCTCGACGTTCTGCGCGAGCGTGCGCCACGGCAGCAGGCGCGGCTCCTGGAACGCCACGGCCGTGCGCTCATCCGTGTCAGACAGTGCGGTGCCGTCCAGGGTGATGGACCCGGCGGTCGGGGCGTCCAGCCCCGCGATCAGGCGCAGAAGCGTGGATTTGCCGCACCCGGACGGGCCGATCACCGAGAGGATCTCGCCGGGCGCGAGATCGATGTCGATGTCGCGCAGCACCTCGCGCGATCCGCCGGGCGCGGCGAAGGTGCGTCCGACGCCGGTCAGCGTGACGGCGCCGGCGCGCGCAGGGGCGACCGTTGGGGTGGGGAGGGACATCTCCCCCATGCTGACGCCGCGGACGCCGTCGTCCGAATCCGGCGCAATATGACGTCACATTCGGGCGGACCGCGCGACATCCGCCAGAATTCGCCTCCGCGGAAACGGAAGACGGGGTCGGATCCCGAAGGATCCGACCCCGTCCTGCGTGCGTCAGCTGCTGAGGATCAGCGGCCGGCCAGCTTCTCGCGCAGAGCCGCGAGGGCCTCGTCGTCGGCCAGGGTGCCGGCACCGGCCGACTCCGAGCTGAACGACTGGCCGCCGAAGTCCTCGCCGGCCTCGGCCTCGGCCTCGGCGGCCTTGGCCACCTGAGCCTTGTGCTGCTCCCAGCGGGCCTGGGCGGCGGCGTACTCCTGCTCCCACTTCTCGCGGGCCTCGTCGAAGCCCTCGAGCCACTGGTTGGTCTCCGGGTCGAAGCCCTCGGGGTACTTGTACTCGCCGTTCTCGTCGTACTCGGTGACCATGCCGTACAGCGCCGGGTCGAACTCGGTGCCGTTGGGGTCGACCATCTCGTTCGCCTGCTTGAGCGAGAGCGAGATGCGGCGACGGTCGAGGTCGATGTCGATGACGCGGACGAAGACCTCCTCGCCCACCGAGACGACCTGCTCGGCCAGCTCGACGTGCTTCGACGACAGCTCCGAGATGTGCACGAGGCCCTCGATGCCGTCGGCGACGCGGACGAACGCACCGAACGGAACCAGCTTCGTGACCTTGCCCGGCGTGATCTGACCGATCGCGTGCGTGCGGGCGAAGACCTGCCACGGGTCCTCCTGGGTCGCCTTGAGCGACAGCGAGACGCGCTCGCGGTCCAGGTCGACCTCGAGGATCTCGACGGTGACCTCCTGGCCGACCTCGACGACCTCGGAGGCGTGCTCGATGTGCTTCCACGACAGCTCCGAGACGTGCACGAGGCCGTCCACGCCGCCGAGGTCGACGAACGCACCGAAGTTGACGATCGACGAGACGACGCCCTTGCGGACCTGGCCCTTGTGCAGGTTGTTCAGGAACTGCGTGCGCGTGGCCGACTGCGTCTCCTCGAGGAGGGCGCGGCGCGAGAGCACGACGTTGTTGCGGTTCTTGTCGAGCTCGAGGATCTTGGCCTCGATCTCCTGGCCGAGGTACGGCGTGAGGTCGCGGACGCGGCGCAGCTCGATGAGCGACGCGGGCAGGAAGCCGCGCAGGCCGATGTCGACGATGAGACCGCCCTTGACGACCTCGATGACGGTGCCGGTGACGACGCCGTCGTTCTCCTTGATCTTCTCCACGTCGCCCCAGGCGCGCTCGTACTGCGCGCGCTTCTTCGACAGGATCAGACGGCCTTCCTTGTCCTCCTTCTGGAGGACCAGGGCCTCGACGACGTCGCCGACGCTGACGACCTCGTTGGGGTCGACGTCGTGCTTGATGGAGAGCTCGCGCGAGGGGATGACGCCCTCGGTCTTGAAGCTCACGTCCAGCAGCACCTCGTCGCGGTCGATCTTGACGATCGTGCCCTCGATGATGTCGCCGTCGTTGAAGGACTTGAGGGTCTTCTCGACCGCGGCCAGGAAGTCCTCAGCAGAGCCGATGTCGTTGATCGCGACCTGCTTGGTGGCCGGGGCGGTCGTTGCGTTAGTCATGTAGTGGGTTGTCCTTGTTGGATTGTTTGCTCGGGCCGCGGCTCGGTCCCGACCTCCGGTGCCCCGGACGCGCGAGACCACGGTTCGAACCGCGGCAGTTGGATTGTTCTCTTTCATCACGCGGTGGTCCGTCGCGGGAGGACCCGGATGACGCGCACACGCGTGACAGTTCAGGATATCAGAGTCGAGGGTCCGTTCGGGGGCCGGATGCGAGCGGATCGCCCCGCGACAGGACACGCTCGCTCGTCCACAGCCCGAGGTCGCGGGCGATGTCTTCCTCATCACACGAGATCACCCCCGCGCGTCGGCATCGGACGCCTACGTTCGCGTCATGTACATCACGTCGAGCCCTCGATTCTCGATCGTCGAAGTGCGTCGCATCGGCGACGCGGAACCGGAGCGGGTGTTCCGGATGCTCGCCGACGCGCCGATCCGCATTCTCGCGCGCGCCATGCAGCTCACGACCGGCGACGAGAGCGGCTGGGTGCACGAAGCCGAGTCCGACTGGTCGCTGGCCGAGCTCGGCCGACGCGGGTGGGGCGGGGAGGACGACGAGCCGGGCTGCGACGAGCCGCTCGGCCCCGGGTACCGCGTCACCATCACCGGGTCCGAACCGGCCGAGGTCGGGGACTCCACCGTTCTCCTGCTCCGCTGCGGCGCCGAGCACCTGCCCAGGTTCTCGTGGTGGGGTCGAGCGACGCCGATCGATCCGACACTTCTGCAACGCGACCTCGACATCGAGTTCGGGTTCGTGCCACGCCTGGTCGATCCCTGGCGCGCGGACGGCCCGGCACCCGGATCCCCTCTTGCAGACCTGTGCGCCCACCTGCCGCCGATCGACCGCGTGGCATTGGAGTCCCACCTCGAACAGCATGGACTGCTGCACCCCGCTCCCCTCGATGCCCGGGAGACGACGGAGCTGACGTGGGCATTCGCGGCACTCGGCGACGCGATCGGCGGCGGCATCCCACAGGGCGCGGATGGCGGTCTCACGGCCGGATTCACCGAGGAGCTCGCGGGCACCCTGGGCTGGGAGCACACGCACGCGGGCGCGCTGATCGATGCCGCATGGCGGCATCGGCTGATGCGCCGGCTGCGCGGCCGGATCCTCACGACCAACCGGGGTCGGCTGAACAGCGCCAGAAGCAAGGCCGACATCGCCATTGACGCCGTCGGACTCTCCGCTCGCCATCCCTGGTCCGGGTCGCGAGAGACCGGCTCGACGCTCGCACTCCTCGCGATCGCCGACGGGATCGGCGAGCGCCTGGCCGACATCCCTTCCCTGCTCGCCGAAGCCCTCTCTCCTCTCGACGCACCCCGGGGAACGCACCCGCACGCCGAGTTCGTCGGCGACCGCAGTCGCGAGACCCTCGCCCGCGACGATCTCCCCGACGTGCTCGCAGGCCTCGCTCTGCTCAGCGCACGTGGAGCACACGGCGTGATCACCCCACCGATGCGTCGACTCGCGAACCACCTCGCGGTGCAGCCGCGACGGTTCAGCCCCTTCTGAAGCGAGCATGCATGTTCTACAATGAAGCACATGTCGGAGATCGGGATCCGCGAGCTCAAGCAGAACGCCTCCGCCGTGGTCGCGCGGGTCACGGCGGGTGAAACCGTGGTGATCACCGACCGACGTCGCCCCGTGGCCCAGCTCTCGCCTCTGCCGCAATCGCCGCTCGAGCAGCTGCGAACGGCCGGTCAGGCCCGCACCGCGAGACGGTCGCTCGACGAGCTCGGGATGCCACCGGGCGGCATCGACGAGAGCGGGCGGGTGACCGCGGCCCTCCTCGCGCTGCGTGAAGACGAACGGCACTGAGCGTGGCCCACTACCTGGACACGTCCGCACTGGTGAAGCTGGCCGTGCATGAGGCCGAGAGCGCGGCACTGTTCGCCTGGGCGAAGGGTTACGGCGGCGACGCGCTCGTGACGTCGGATATCGCGCGAACGGAGCTCATGCGCGCCCTGCGGCGCTCGGCTCCCGACGCCGCGCAGCGCGGGCGCATCGTGCTGGAGAGCGTCACGCTCATCGGCCTGAGCCCGCAGATCCTCGACGCGGCGGGCCGCCTCGAACCCGTGACGCTGCGCAGTCTCGACGCGATCCATCTCTCCTCAGCGCTCGCGCTGGGCGACGACCTGGAGTCGCTCGTCACCTATGACGAACGACTCGCTGACGCGACGCGCGCATACGGCATCCCTGTCACCGCACCGGCCTGATCCGCACGACGGCCCCGCCTGGATGCCCGCAGCCCAGGTCACATCATCCGTCGCGAGATCACATCCGTCCCGCGAGATCACTCGTGGATGCACGTCACCTCACCGCGCGGATGTGATCTCGGCACCGGATGACCCACGCGCTCAGCCCGCGGCGAGCGCGCTCCACGCCACGACGGCCGCGGCGGCCGACCACGCCTGGGGCCGGCACGCGGCCGGGTACGGCGTGGGCGCGGCGGTCTCGGTCGCGGGGTCGCCGCTGTGCAGCTCGGGAACGCGATAGCCGAACCCGTCAGCCGCGGCGATCAGCCCCTCGACCACCGCGCGGGCCTCGTCGCGCAGGCCCGCGCGCAGCATGCCGTGCGCGGCGATCGCGGTGTCGTGCGCCCACACGCTGCCGCCGTGGTATGACAGCGGCCAGTACCCTCCGGCCTCCGTCGACATGGTGCGGATGCCGTAACCGGACGACATCAACTCCCCCAGCAGCAGCGAGGCCACGTGGCGCTCGTCGTCGGGATCGAGGATGCCGGTGCCGAGCAGATGGCCGATGTTGCTGGTGAGCGTGTCCACCGGGCGCTTGTCGCGGTCGAGCGCGACGGCGGGGTAGCGACCCTCCGGGGTGGAGACCCAGTACGCGTCCGCGAACCGGCCGCGCAGCGTCGCGGCCCACTCGCGCAGGCCCGTCGCGTCCTCGCCGAGCCGCTCGAGCAGCTCGGCGCCACCGCGGACGGCCTCGTACGCATACCCCTGCACCTCGCACAGCGCGATCGGCCCCTGCGCCAGCGCCCCGTCGCGCCACTGGATGGAGTCGCCGGAGTCCTTCCAGCCCTGGTTCGCGAGGCCGCGCCCCGATCGGTCGACGTAGTCCAGGAACCCGTCGCCGTCGCTGTCGCCGTGCTCGGTGATCCACGTCAGGGCGCGCCGCAGCGCCGGGAGCAGCGCGCGGACCTCGTCCTCCGGCATGCCCGCGCGCCACGCGTCCACGAGCAGGCACACCCACAGGGGCGTCGAGTCGACGCTGCCGTAGTACGTGGGCGGCAGTACGACCTGCTCCCCCGGGATCTCCAGCGCGGTGGCGCGCAGCTCGTGCAGGATCTTGCCCGGCTCCTGCGCCGAGTCCGGGTCGTCCTCGCCTCCCTGCAGGCGGGCGAGCACGCGCAGTGTGGATGCCGCGATGCTCGCGTCGACAGGGAGCAGGAGCCGCGCGGCCCAGATCGAGTCCCGGCCGAACAGCGTGAAGAACCACGGCGCGCCCGCGGCATAGAACTCGTCGCCCGGCGCGTCCGGGAGCGCGAGCCGCAGCGCGTCGAGGTCGTCGAGCGCCGTGGCGAGCCACCGGGCCAGGCGCGGCTCGGATCCCGCGACGGATGCGGCGAGCGCCGGCGCGTCCCAGGGCGCCGGGCGCGCAGCGGGCCGCACCACGAGCGTGTCGTCCGACAGCGCGACGACCCAGTCCACCGACACGCTTCCGCGCGGGGGCGCCGAGACCCGCCACTCCAGCTCGACGAGCTCCTCCGCGATCCGCACCTCCCCCCGGTGCGCCACCACGGTGAACCGGTGCGTCCCTGCGGCGACCGCGACCGATCCCTCGGTCGACAGCACCTCGAACTCCGCCGGCTCGGCCTCCCCCGCCTTGACCGCGTGCAGCGACGCGAACTCGGGCCGCAGTCGCACGCGCAGCGTCGCCTCGACGGGGATCGAGCGCCCGTTGCGGATCTCGAGGCGCTCCCGGACGGCGGCCCCCTCCGCCGTCCGGTCGCGGATCAGGCGCACGCGCGGATCCGGCATCGCATCGTCGATCGCCCGCAGCAGCCCGGAGAACACGATGCGCGACGCGCCCGGGCGCGACGTGCCGATCCACTCGATCGGCGACTCGTCGCACGTCAGCGTGAGCGCGCGCACGTGCCGGACGTCGCCGTGGTAGATCCCGTCGATGGGCGCGGCCCCCAGGTCGCCGCCGGGGCCGGACCACACCTGCGTCGGTGCGCGCAGCACGACCTCGGCCGCGTCGAGCAGCGGCTGCAGCGGCGGGGCGGGCGCGTCGGCGTGGTCGGACGTCATTCCTTCACGGCTCCTTCGCTGGCGTTCATGATGCGGCGCTGGAACACGAAGAACAGCACCGCGACGGGGATCGTCATGATGGCCGCCGCCGCGAGCTTCAGCGGGTACTGGCTCCCCTGGCTCAGCTGCCCGCTCGCGAGCGACGCGACGCCCTTGGTGAGGGTCGTCAGCTCGGGCGACTGCGTCGAGACGATGAAGTGGTTCAGCTCGTTCCACGACCCCTGGAACGACAGGATGATGATCGTGATGAGCGCCGGGCGCGCCATGGGCAGCACGACGGACCAGAACGTGCGGAACACGCCAGCGCCGTCGATCCTCGCCTGCTCCTCGACCGCGGTCGGGATGGACTCGAAGAAGTTCTTCATGATGAACACGCCCGCGGCATCCACCAGCAGCGGCAGCACCATGCCCGCGTACGAGTCGTACATGCCGAGCTGGTTGATCACGAGGAACTTCGGGATGAGCAGCACGACGGCGGGCACCGACATCACCGCCACCAGGGCCGCGAACACCACACCGCGCCCGCGGAACCGCAGGCGCGCAAGGGCGTAGCCCGCGAGCGAGTTGAAGAACACCCGTCCGGCGGTGACGAGGATCGTCACGAGCGCCGAGTTCGTGAACCAGACCGGGAAGTCCGAGTGCAGGAACAGCCGCTCGTACGCGGCCCAGGTGAACGTCGCGGGGAACAGCGAGACGGGCGAGGACGCGGCCTCCGCATCCGGCTTGAACGACGTGGCCACCTGCACCAGGAACGGATAGATGTACACGAGCGCGACCGCCGCGAGCACCGCGTACAGCAGGATCTGCCGCGCCATCACCCCGCCGGATCCCGCGCGGCGCACGCGCAGCGCCGACCCGCTCATCGGACGACCCCCACCCGCGCCTGGTCGACGCTCTCGGCCATGAGCATCCGCCGGCGCGAGACCGGGCGGTCGCGCAGCGCCCACCGCTGGATGAGCGTCATCAGCACGATGATCGCGAACAGGATGAACGCGATCGCCGCGCCCTGACCCCACTCCTGCGACAGGAAGGCCGAGTGGTAGCTCAGGTACGCGGGCGTGAGGGTGGTCTTGCCGGGCGCACCCTGCGTGCCGGTGTAGATCTGGTCGAAGACCTGCCAGCACCCGATCAAGCCGAGCGTGAGCACCGTGAACAGCGTGGGCCGCAGCTGCGGCAGCGTGACCTGCCAGAACCGCTGCCAGGCGTTCGCGCCGTCGACCATCGCCGCCTCCGTCACGTCGCCGCCGAGGTTCTGCAGCGCCGCGAGGAACAGCAGCATGAAGGTGCCCGACGTGGTGAACACCGCCATCGCGATGAACGCGCTCATCGCGACGGAGGGCCCGGCGAGCCAGTCCCACCACGTCACGCCGAGCGCCCGGTTCTCGGCCAGGGCGCCGGTCGGCTGCGTGATCCCGAGCGCGCCCAGCGCGATGTGCACGATGCCGCGCGGATCGTTGAACCAGTTCGGGCCCGCCGCCCCGATGTACGACATCACGCGGTTCACGACGCCGTTGGTCGAGAACAGGAACAGCCACAGCACCGTGATGGCGACAGAGCTGGTCACGGACGGGAAGTAGAACGCCGTGCGGAAGAAGCCCTTGCCACGCAGCGCCGCGCCGTTCACCAGGACCGCCAGCAGCAGCGCGAGCGCGGTCTGCACGGGGACCACGAGCAGCACGTACCAGGCGTTGTTGCGCAGGGCGATGCCGAAGTCGCGCTCGGCCAGCCCGCCGCCCGCCGTCACGGCCGCGTAGTTGTCCATCCCCACGAACGACACCGACGGCGACAGCGGGCTGCCTCGCCCCGTCCAGTCGCTCACGCTGACCCACAGGGCCATCAGCACGGGCAGGAAGAGGAAGACGCCGAGGATGATCACCACCGGAAGGGTGAAGATCCAGCCGGCGGCGCCCTCGCCGCGCCGGATCCCGGAGGGACCGGTGCGGCGAGGGCGGGCGGATCGCGCGGTCGAGGCGGTCATGGTCGCCGCCCGTCAGCCGAGCGCGGCTTCGAGGTTCCCCTGCACCGACTGCAGGATGGCCGCCGGGTCTCCGTCGCGCAGACCCTCGAGCTGGGCGTTGAAGTCGGTGATGATGTCGGCCGACCCCTCGATGTTCGGCGGGAACTGCGCGTACTCGGCCCCGTCCAGGAACGGCGCGAGCTCCGGGTTCGCCGACTGCCACTCCTGCGCGGCCGACTGGATGGACGGCATGGGGCCGAAGGCCTCCGAGAACGCGAGCTGCTGCTCCGTGCTGGTCAGGTACTCCACGAGCTCGAGCGCCGCCTCCTGGTTCGGGCTGTCCGCCGCCATGCCCCAGCAGTTGGTGAACTGCAGCGTGCCCTCGCCGCCCGGGCCCGCCGGGAGCGGCGCGACCGTGTAGTTCACGTCGGGGTAGTCGTTGGTCATCGCGCCGCCGATCCAGTTGCCCTCGATGACCATCGCGGCCGCGCCGGTCCCGAACGCCTCGCCACCCCAGCCGGCGCCGATGTCGGCGGCGTACGCGAACGATCCGTCGGTCAGACGGTCCTTGACGTACTGCAGAGCCTCGACGTTGGCGTCGCTGTCGGCGATCGCCTCGCCGCCCTCGATCAGACCTCCCCCGGCCTGCGCCATGAAGACGCCGATGCGCTGGTACTCGGCGCCGAACGCCAGGCCCACGCGGTCCTCGGTCGTGAGCTGCCCGGCGACCGCGGTGAGGTCCTCCCAGGTGGTCGGGATGTCGGCCTCGGTGAGCCCCGCCTCCTCCCACATGTCCTGGTTGATGATCAGCGCCAGCGTCGAGAAGTCCTTCGGAGCGCAGTAGAACTCGCCGTCGTATGTGAAGTTCTCCACGAGCGACGGGTAGAAGTCGTCCTTGTTCTCGAGCTGGTCGCCGTACGGCGCCAGGGAGCCGTTGCTCGCGTACCCGGCCAGAGCGTCGGTCGACAGGTAGAACAGGTCGGGCGGCGATCCGGCGGCGAAGCCCTGCGACAGCTGCTGCGGCAGGTCGTTCGCGACCTGGACGCTCGCCTCGACGCCCGACTCCTCGGACCAGGCGGCCACCGCCTCCTCGACCGCCGCGGTCTCGGCGTCGCCGGACGATCCGATCAGGATGCTGAGCTCGCCCGTGGGCGCCTCGCCGGTCGGCTCGCCGCCGCCCCCGCCCCCGTCGTCGAAGCCGGAGCCGCATCCCGCGAACAGGGCGGTGGTGGCGAGGAGTGCGGTGGCGCCGAGCGCCCGTGTGCTGCTGTGCCGTGCCATGAGACTCTTCTCCTTTGACGAGGCCTGACGGCGGATGATCCGGATTTGATCGTTCAACTCCCGGTGTTGGGGATCACAGTATGAACGTTCCAATGTCTCTGTCAAGAGGGGTGCGCGAAGGCCTAGGATGAGCCACTACCGGCGCATGCCGGGACGATCGCGAGGGAGACGGGATGAGCCGGGCGCCGAGACTTCAGGATGTCGCGCTCGCGGCCGGCGTCTCACGGCAGACCGTGTCGAACGTGATCAACTCCCCCGAGATCGTGCGGGAGGACACCCGCATCCGCGTGATCAAGGCCATCGCGGATCTCGGGTACCGCCCCCACGCGGCCGCCCGCAGCCTGCGCACCCGGCGCAGCTCGACCATCGCGGTGCACCTCGATCCGTACGCCGGCGGGGTTTCGGGCGTCGTGCTCGACCGCTTCGTGCACGCCCTGGCGGACCTGGCCGGGGATCGGGGAATGCGGGTCCTGCTCTACACGGCGCGGACCGAGGCCGAGGAGATCGCCCGCCTCGGCGACCTGCTGGACGGCGGCGAGGCCGACGCGATCATCATCACCGGCACGTATCACGGGGACCCGCGCACGCAGTGGCTGGCACGGCGCGGCACGCGGTTCGTGGCCTTCGGGCGCCCGTGGGGCGACGACGACCACCACGCGTGGGTCGACGTCGACGGGGCGGCCGGCACGCGCAAGGCGGCGCTCTGGGCCGTGGAGCACGCGGGCCCGGATGTGGCGTTCCTGGGCTGGCCCTCGGGATCGGGCACAGGCGACGACCGTGAGAGCGGATGGCGCTCCGTCGTGCCGGAGGGCCGCGGCGTGCGGCTCGTGTCCGAGGAGAGCGTGAGTGCGGCGCGGGCGGTGGTCGGCGAGGCGCTCGCCTCCGGCGCGGCCTTCGACGCGCTGGTGTGCGCGAGCGACGCCCTGGCGATGGGCGCGCATCTGGCCGCCGTCGCCGCCGGCCGTCCGGAGCTGCCGATCATCGGCTTCGACAACACGCCGGCGGCCGAGGCCATGGGGCTGAGCAGCGTGGAGCAGCTCCCCGAGCAGGTGGCGTCGGCCGCCCTGGATCTGCTGCTGGCATCCGGAGACGACCGCCCGGAGGACCGCCACGTGCTCGTGGAGCCGCAGCTCGTCGTGCGCGGATCCGCCGACGACGGGCAGGAGTGACCGGGGCGGACTGCCCGCCCGGAGTGCCCTTCCGCGCGAGCCCCTGCGCGATATCGTTCTCGCAGAACAGCTGAGGAGGCCCCATGTCCCTGCCCCCGAACCACGACGACGGCGCCGCGCCGGAGTCCCCGACGCCTCCGACGCCCCCGTCGCCGGCGGACGACGATGCGCCGCAGTTCCAGGCGCCCACGACCCGGACGTCGGTCCCGGAGTACACGCTTCCGCCCGCGCCCGTGCCCGACCCGGAGTTCACGGTCCCGCCGCCGCCCCCGCCCGGCTCGCCCGAGGCCGCGGCCGGTGCCTACGCCGCCGCGTCCCCCGGCGCGCCGCAGCCCAGCGCGCCGCAGCCCGGCGCGGCGTCCGCCGACCAGGGCTACCCGTCCTCGCCTCCGCTTCCTCCGTACGCCGCGGCCCAGCCGCAGGGTTATCCCGGGGCGCCGTCCGGCGGCTATCCGGGCGCGCAGGCCGACGCGGGCTACCCCGGCGCCCCCTACCCCGGCGCACCCTACGGCGGTGCGCCGTACGGCGGCGTCCCCGTCGCGCCGCCCAGCGCGCCCGGCAAGGGCCTGGCGATCACCGCGCTCGTGCTCGGCATCCTGGGCTTCCTCGGCGCGCTGATCCCGTTCGGGATCTTCGTGGCCGGCCTGCTGCTGCTCGCGGCCGTCGTGATCGGCATCATCGTGCTGGTCCGCAGGATGCCCGGCAAGGGCCTCGGCATCGCAGGGCTCGTGCTCGGCGTGATCGGCCTCATCGCCGGGACCGTGTCGACCATCGCGACCGTGAGCTTCCTGACGACGCAGGTGCCGACGATCATCCAGGAGGAGTGCGAGAACCAGGGCCTCAGCCCCGAGGAGTGCGAGGCCCTCATGCAGGGCGGCGGCACGGACGGCGACCCCTCGGGCGCGCCGGCCGATCCCGGTGCCGACGCCGTGCCGATCGCGATCGGCACCCCGTTCGAGGTGCCCATGGTCGAGGGCACGGCGCAGGTGACGGTCAACTCGGTCACGACGTCGGCGGACGCGCTTCCGGGCACCGACATCACGCCCGTCAACGGGAGTTCCTGCTGATCGACATGACGTGGGAGGTCACGTCGGGTTCGGTGGAGTACGTCGACGGCTATGACTTCGTGGAGCTCCTCGATTCGGAAGGCGAGTGGTACTTCAGCGAGTACGACTTCGAGGGCTACCTCGCGTCCGACGCCCTCGAGACCGGCGGCACCGTGCAGGGCCTGGTCGCGTTCGACGTCGACCCGGCCACGGGCCCGTTCGTCATGGAGATCTACGACGAGAACTACGAGCTCGCCTATCGCGGGCAGCTCCCCGGGGTCTGACGCCCCGCCCGAACGGAGCGACCCCCGCACCTTATGGGTGCGGGGGTCTGTTCCAGCTCAGGTAGAGCGGTCTGGGGCGTCGGCGATCGCCGCGAGCGGCGCCGCTCCGACGCCGTCGGGGTCAGCGCGCGGCCGAGCCCTCGACGTAGTCCTCGTCGGTCTGCTTCCAGGCGAACAGGGCGCGGAGCTCCTTGCCGGTCGCCTCGATGGGGTGACCCTGCTCCTTCTCGCGCAGCGCCAGGAACTCCTGGGCGCCGTTGTCCTGGTCCTCGATGAAGCGCTTGGCGAACGCGCCGGACTGGATGTCCGCGAGGACCTCCTTCATGCGCTCCTTCGTGCCGGCGTCGATGACGCGCGGGCCCGACACGTAGTCGCCGAACTCGGCCGTGTCGGAGATCGACCAGCGCTGCTTGGCGATGCCGCCCTCCCACATCAGGTCGACGATCAGCTTGAGCTCGTGCAGCACCTCGAAGTACGCGATCTGCGGCTGGTAGCCGGCCTCGGTCAGCACCTCGAAGCCCGCCTGCACGAGGTGGCTCATGCCGCCGCACAGCACGGCCTGCTCGCCGAACAGGTCGGTCTCGGTCTCCTCGCTGAAGGTCGTCTTGATGACGCCGGCGCGGGTGCCGCCGATGGCCTTCGCGTACGACAGGGCGACGTCCCAGGCCTGGCCCGACGCGTCGCGCTCGACCGCGATGATGTCCGGGATGCCGCGGCCCGCGACGTACTCGCGGCGCACCGTGTGACCCGGGGCCTTGGGGGCGACCAGGATGACGTCCACTCCCTCGGGCGCGTCGATGTAGCCGAAGCGGATGTTGAAGCCGTGCGCGAACGCGAGGGTCTTGCCGGGCTTGAGGTTCGGGGCGATCGACTCCGAGTAGATCGAGCGCTGGTGCTGGTCCGGCGCGAGGATCATGATCAGGTCGGCCCACTCGGTCGCCTGCGCGACGGTCATCACGCTGAAGCCCTCGTCGTGCGCCTTCTGCACCGACTTCGAGCCCTCCTTGAGGGCGATCGCGACCTCGACGCCCGAGTCGCGCAGGTTCTGCGCGTGCGCGTGTCCCTGCGAGCCGTATCCGACGATCGCGACCTTCTTGCCCTGGATGAGCGACAGGTCGGCGTCGGCGTCGTAGAAGATCTCGGTGCTCACGGTTGTGGTTCTCCTTGGTGGGTTGGGGTTCTGAAGCGTACGGGGAGCGTCAGCCGCGGAGGACGCGCTCGGTGATGGACTTGCTGCCGCGGCCGAGGGCCAGCAGGCCCGACTGGGCGAGCTCGCGGATGCCGAAGGGTTCGATCGCCTTGAGGAACGCGTCGACCTTGCCCTTGTCTCCCGTGATCTCGATGACCAGCGCGTCCGGCGCGTAGTCGACCACGTTCGCGCGGAACAGGTTGACGACCTCGATCACGTTCGACCGCGTCTGGTTGTCGGCGCGCACCTTCACGAGCATGTGCTCGCGCTGCACGCTGGTCGACGCGTCGAGCTCGACGATCTTGATGACGTTGATCAGCTTGTTCAGCTGCTTGGTCACCTGCTCGAGCGGCAGCTCGTCGACGTCCACGACCACGGTGATGCGGGACAGACCCGGCACCTCGGTCACGCCCACGGCGAGCGACTCGATGTTGAAGCCGCGGCGCGCGAACAGCCCGGCGACGCGGGTCAGCAGACCCGGCTTGTCCTCGACGAGGAGGCTCAGCACGTGCGTCGTCATCTCAGTCCTCCTGCTCGCTGAATGCCGGCGCGTGGTCGCGCGCGTACTGGACGTAGCTGTTGCTCACGCCCTGCGGCACCATCGGCCACACCATGGCGTCGGCGCTCACCACGAAGTCGATCACGACCGGGCGGTCGTTCGTCTCGAGCGCGGTCTGGATCGCGGCGTCCACGTCCTCGGCCTTCTCGACGCGGATCGCGAGGCAGCCGTAGGCCTCGGCAAGCTTGACGAAGTCCGGGATCCGGATCGTGTCGTGGCCCGTGTTGAGGTCGGTGTTGGAGTACCGGCCGTCGTAGAACAGGGTCTGCCACTGGCGCACCATGCCGAGCGACGAGTTGTTGATGATCGCGACCTTGATCGGGATCTTGTTGATCGCGCAGGTGGCCAGCTCCTGGTTGGTCATCTGGAAGCAGCCGTCGCCGTCGATCGCCCACACGTGGCGGTCCGGCTGCGCCACCTTGGCGCCCATCGCGGCCGGCACCGAGTAGCCCATGGTGCCCGCGCCGCCCGAGTTGAGCCAGGAGTTTGGCCGCTCGTACTTGATGAACTGGGCGGCCCACATCTGGTGCTGGCCCACGCCCGCCGCGTACACGCCCTCGGGGCCGGTCAGCTCACCGATGCGCTGGATGACGTACTGCGGCGCCAGCAGGCCGTCGGTGGTCGGCGAGTAGCCCAGCGGGTACTGCTCCTGCAGCCCGCGCAGGTACGCCCACCACTCGGCGATGTCGGCCTTCTCCCCCGCGGCGTGCAGTGCGGCGTCGAGGTCGACCAGCACGTCCTTGAGGTCGCCCACGATCGGCACGTCGGCCGTGCGGATCTTGGAGATCTCGGCCGGATCGATGTCGACGTGCACGACCTGCGCCTTGGGCGCGAACAGCGCGGCCTTGCCGGTCACGCGGTCGTCGAACCGGGCGCCCAGCGCCACGATCAGGTCGGCCTCCTGCAGCGCCAGCACGGCCGGCACCGAGCCGTGCATGCCCGGCATGCCGAGGTGCTGCGGGTGCGAGTCGGGGAACGCGCCCCGCGCCATGAGCGTCGTCACGACGGGCGCACCGCTCGCCTCGGCGAGGGTCTTGAGCTCCTCGGCCGCGCGGGCGCGGATCACGCCGCCGCCGACGTACAGCACGGGCTGCTTGGCCTGCGCCATGAGGGCTGCCGCGGCCTGGATCTGCTTGCCGTGGGCCTTGGTGACCGGCCGGTAGCCGGGAAGGTCGATCTTGGGTGGCCACACGAAAGGCGCCTCGGCCTGCTGCGCGTCCTTCGTGATGTCCACGAGCACGGGGCCGGGACGGCCGGTCGAGGCGATCTCGTAGGCGGCGGCGATCGCGCCCGGGATGTCCTCGGCGCGCTTGACCAGGAACGAGTGCTTCGTGATCGGCATGGTGATGCCGACGATGTCGGCCTCCTGGAACGCGTCGGTGCCCATGAGGGTCGAGAAGACCTGGCCGGTGATCGCCACGAGCGGCACGGAGTCCATGTACGCGTCGGCGATCGCCGTCACGAGGTTGGTGGCGCCGGGGCCGGAGGTCGCGATCGCGACGCCGACCTTCCCGCTCGCCGAGGCGTAGCCCTCGGCCGCGTGGCCGGCGCCCTGCTCGTGACGCACCAGGATGTGGCGCAGCTTCTCGGCCGACATCAGCGGGTCGTACACGGGCAGGATGGCGCCGCCGGGCAGGCCGAAGACGTCGGTGACGCCGAGCAGCTCGAGCGAGCGGACGACCGCCTCGGCGCCCGTGATCACGGGCGCGGAGGCCGGCTGCTGACGGGATGCGGGCGGCCGGGGCGTGGCCGGAGCGGTATCGGAGGGCATGGTGATGCTTCCTTGAGTCGGATCGAGTCGAGGGAGGTCCGCGTGTGAGGAGCGGAATCAGCCGGTCGTCGCGCCCTCCGCTGCGGAGCGCACGAGTCGCGAGTACTTCGCCAGAACGCCTCGGGTGTAGCGCGGGGGCAGGGGTTCCCAGCCGGAACGGCGGGATTCGAGCTCCGCCTCGTCGACGAGTAGGTCGAGAGAGCGGGCCGCGATATCGACCCTGATCAGATCACCATCGCGCACCAGGGCGATCGGACCACCGTCCACCGCCTCGGGTGCAACATGGCCGATGCACAGTCCGGTTGTGCCGCCTGAGAATCGACCGTCCGTCAAGAGTAGTACATCCTTGCCGAGCCCAGCGCCCTTGATGGCCGCCGTGATGGCGAGCATCTCGCGCATGCCCGGGCCGCCCTTGGGGCCCTCGTAACGGATGACCACGACGTCGCCCGCGGCGACCTTGCCCTCGGCCAGGGCGTCCATCGCGGCGCGCTCGCGCTCGAACACGCGCGCGGGGCCCTCGAAGACCGCGGCGTCGAAGCCGGCCGTCTTCACGACCGCGCCCTCGGGTGCCAGCGAGCCGTGCAGGATCGTGATGCCGCCCGTCGCGTGGATCGGGTCGTCGAAGCGGTGGATGACCTCGCCGTCGATCGGGTCCGGGTTCAGCTCGCGCAGGTTCTCGGCCACGGTCTTCCCCGTGACGGTCAGCGCGTCGCCGTGGATCAGGCCCTCGTCGAGCATGGCCTTCATGATCACGGGGATGCCGCCGTGGCGGTCCACGTCGTTCATGACGTACTTGCCGAACGGCTTCATGTCCGCGACGTGCGGCACCTTGTCGCCGATGCGGTTGAAGTCGTGCAGGCTCAGGTCGATCTGCGCCTCGCGCGCGATCGCGAGCAGGTGGAGCACGACGTTGGTCGAGCCGCCGAGCGCCATGGCGAGCGCGATCGCGTTCTCGAACGACTCCTTCGTCAGGATGTCCTTGGTCGTGATGCCCTGGCGCAGCAGGTTCACGACGGCCTCGCCGGAGCGGTGCGCGAAGTAGTCGCGGCGGCGGTCGGCCGACGGCGGCGCGGCCGAGCCCGGCAGGCTGAGGCCCAGCGCCTCGGCGACCGACGCCATCGTGTTGGCGGTGTACATGCCGCCGCACGCGCCCTCACCCGGAGCGAACGCGCACTCGATGCGCTTGAGGTCCTCTTCGGTCATCAGGCCCGCGCGGCAGGCTCCGACGCCCTCGAACGAGTCGATGATCGTGATGTCCTTCTCGGTGCCGTCCGAGAGCTTCACCCAGCCGGGCGCGATCGATCCGGCGTAGAGGAAGACGCTCGACAGGCCGAGGCGCGCGCTGGCCATCAGCATGCCGGGGATCGACTTGTCGCAGCCGGCGAGCAGGACCGTGCCGTCGAGGCGCTCCGCCTGGATCACGGTCTCGACGCTGTCGGCGATCACCTCGCGCGAGACGAGCGAGAAGTGCATGCCCTCGTGGCCCATCGAGATGCCGTCCGAGACCGAGATGGTGCCGAACTGCAGCGGGTAGCCGCCGCCCGAGTGCACGCCCTCCTTGGCGCCCTGCGCCAGGCGGTCGAGGCTCAGGTTGCAGGGGGTGATCTCGTTCCAGCTGGACGCGATGCCGATCTGCGGCTTCTCCCAGTCCGCGTCGCCCATGCCGACCGCGCGGAGCATGCCGCGCGACGTGGTGGCCTCGATGCCATCCGTGACGACCCGGCTGCGGGGCTTGATGTCGGGGGTTCCGGAGGGGGATGAAGCGAGGTCGACCATGAACGGAAGTCTATGCCCGCACGAGGGCCGCCCCCGTGCCCGTGCAGACCGCCCGACGAGCTCCGTTTCGACGCGTCAGGATGCTCGCGCGTCGGCCAGAGCGGTGAGCAACTCGGCGAGCTCAAGCGGGTCGGCGACGCGCACGCGCGCGGCCGTCTCGCCATCGCCCACGCGGACGCCGAGGTCGTGCGGCGCGAGGCTGCGCAGCGCGTCCTCGTCGGTCACGTCGTCGCCCGCGAACAGCACGGCCGTCGCGCCGGTCTCGGCGCGAAGACGGGCGATCGCGGAGTCCTTGCCTTCATGCCGCCAGGCGTATTCGATGACGTTCTTGCCGGTGCGGCGCCGCCAATCCGGGGCGCGGTCGGCGACCAGGCCGTCCACGAGCGACCCGGCGCGGCTCGCGTCGGCCGGGGCGGACAGCCGGGTGTGCAGCGCGAAGCCGTAGGCCTTTCGCTCGATCCAGGCGCCCTCGATGTCCTCGACCAGGCGCTCGGTGTCGGCCACGAGCGCGTCCGCGGCGGCGGCCTCCTGCACGACATCCGCCATCGCGACCTCCTCGGGCTCGAGACCCGCGGCGACGGCCGCCGGGCGCCAGAACTCGGCGCCATGGGATCCGGCGAGCCACACCGACGAGTCGTCGGAGTGCGCGCCGATGAGCCGCAGGTCGGTGAGCTGGCGCCCCGACACGAACGCCACGACCGTGTCCGGCAGGTCCGCCAGCCGGGCCACGGCGGCGGCCGTCTCGGGAAGCGCGCGCACCGCCATCGGGTCGTCCCCGAGCGGGGCGAGCGTGCCGTCGAAGTCGAGGGCGACCAGCAGGCGCTCCGTGCGGGCGAGCTCGGCGACCGCGCCGTCCCAGTCCCGCGTGCTCACGCGCGCCCGCCCGCCGCCTTGGCCGCACGCGAAGCGCCGTTCCGGGCGCCGCCCGAGCGGGACTTCAGCCGCCGCGCCTGTCGCACCTTGTCGATGTCGCTCAGGAAGTCGTGCGACCAGTCCTCGACGTCGTGCTCCAGCACGCGGCGACGCAGAGCGCGCATCCGACGCGACTGCTCGCCTGGGGACATCTCCACGGCCCGCATGATCAGGTCCTTCAGGCCGTCGATGTCATGGGGGTTGACCAGGAGCGCGCTCGTGAGCTCGTCGGCTGCGCCGGCGAACTCGCTCAGCACGAGCACTCCCGTGTTGTCGGTGCGGGAGGCGACGTACTCCTTGGCCACCAGGTTCATGCCGTCGCGCAGGGCCGTGACGAGCATCACGTCGGCGGCCAGGTACAGCGCCACCATCTCCTCGCGGGGGAAACCCTGGTGCAGATACCGGATGGCGGTGTGGTGCATCGTGTCGTGGTCGCCGTTGATCCGCCCGACCGTCAGCTCGATCTCGTCGCGCAGGTCGGCGTACGCGTCCACACGCTGGCGCGACGGGCTCGCGACCTGCACGAGCGTCGCCTCGCCCACCTTGAGGCGACCGTCCTCGAGGAGCTCGCCGAACGCCTTCAGACGGTGCCGGATGCCCTTCGTGTAGTCGAGACGGTCGACGCCCAGCAGGATCGTCTTCGGGTCGCCGAGCTGCTCGCGGATCTCGGTGGCGCGGGCCTGCACCGCCGGGTCCTCGGCGAGGTCGATGTACGACTGCGCGTCGATCGAGATCGGGTACGCCTTGGCGATCGCCACGCGCGGGTTCTCGCGGTCGTCGTCGCCCGAGGGGACCACGATCTCGCTCGAGCGCGTCGTGTGGTGCAGCACGCGCCGCACCGACCGCTGGAAGTTGCCGGCGTCGGCCTGCCGCTGGAAGCCGATGACGTCGGCGCCCAGCAGCCCCTCGAGCACCTGGCGGCGCCACGGCAGCTGCGAGTACAGCCCGTATGCGGGGAACGGAATGTGGTGGAAGTAGCCGATCGTGACGTCCGGGCGCAGCTCACGCAGCATCTTCGGCACGAGCTGCAGCTGGTAGTCCTGCACCCACACGACCCCGCCCTGCTCGACGGTCTCGGCGGCGGCCTCCGCGAAGCGGCGGTTGACCCGCACGTACGACTCCCACCACGACCGGCGGTACACCGGCGCGGCGATCACATCGTGGTAGAGGGGCCAGATGGTGCCGTTGGCGAAGCCCTCGTAGTACGACTCGATCTCGCCCGCGCTGAGCGGGACGGGCACCAGCCGGGCGCCCTCGAAGTCGAACGGCTCGAGGTCGAGATCGGGCTGTCCGCCCCAGCCGACCCAGGCCCGGTCGGGCTTGCGCATCACGGGCTCCAGCGCCGTGACGAGCCCACCGGGCGAACGCCGCCAGGTCTCGTCCCCGTCGGGCGAGACCACGCGGTCCACGGGGAGACGATTGGCGACGACGACCAGATCTGCGCGAGTCATGAGGCTCCTCCTGCCGGTCTGGCCACAGTATCAGCGGGCCCGTTCGGACACCGTGCCTGGCCCCGGGGCTTGACGTCCCATGCCGCTGTCGTTATGACCGCATGCCATGCGCCCCGCCGGCCGCGCAAGCCCCTGCGGCGCGCGCGGTGTGGCGCTAGCGTGGGGGCCATGGGGATCCGCAAATACCTGAGTGGCACGGGACTGATCGGCACGCTCACGAGCGGCTACGCGCTGCTGCGCGGCGCGAACGCCCAGAACTTCACGTGGCGGACGGCGCTCGGCTGGCTGAGCTGGGCCATCACGTTCGCCCTGACGATCGGCACGATCCTCGACATCCGCAAGGCCAGCCAGGGTCGTCCGGTCTCCGATGACTCGCCCATCAAGGGCAAGGAGGGCAAGTACTACAAGCAGCAGGTCGCCGACGCCGGCGGCGCGAAGCGCGCGCGTCGGCGCTGAGCGGTCTCAGCCCAGCGGGATCGAGTACTGCATGAAACCCGTGTCGGTCGCGACGCGGTCGTAGAGGGCGCGGGCGGTCGTGTTGGTGTCCCGCGTGAGCCAGTACACCTTGGCGCACCCGCGCTCGCGCGCCCACTCGGTCACGTGGGCGATGAGCGCCCGGCCGTACCCGCCGCCGCGGGCCTCGGGCGAGACGAACAGATCCTCGAGGTAGCAGTACTCCCCCAGCGACCAGGTCGCGGGGTGGGTCAGCCAGTGCACGAGCCCGACGGCGGCCCCGGCGTCGTCGCGCACGAGCGCGCCGCGGATCGACCCGTGGGGATCGACCAGCCGCCGGAACGTGCCGTCCGTGACCTCGGGCGAGAGAGTGGATCCGTAGAAGTCGAGATAGCCCTCCCACAGGCCCTGCCAGGCGGTGCGGTCGGCGTCGGTGAGCTCGGTCACGAGGGGCATGCGGCCAGGCTATCCGGGGGCCGGGCAACGCGGCGGCGGCGGGCCGCGACCGCCTCGGAGCATCCTGCGAACCGGAATCCGCTCTGGACCCTCCCATTCACCAGGGCGTAACGTGTCAGTTCGCCCGGATATCGGTCAGCACGCGTACCCGACGCGACCGCGGGCGAATCACCCGATCCGCACCGGCTCCGCCGCGCCCTCTCCCGTGGGCTTGGTGGGAGCGGTGCCACCAGATGTGAGAGACAGAGATGATCGACACCCTCGAAGTCCCCAGCATGCGCCTCAGCGACATGGTGGCGGAGCGGATCGCGACCGCGATCATCGACGGCACGATGCCGGCGGGATCGCGCGTGCGGGACCAGGAGCTCGCCCAGAAGCTCGGCGTCTCCCGCATGCCCGTGCGCGAGGCGCTGCAGCGCCTGCAGCGCGTCGGCCTGATCGAGACCGCCGCCAGCCGGTACACGCGCGTCACCGCCGTCACCCCCGAGGTCGCGCAGGCGACGCGCCAGTTCGCCGGCCACTACGTCACGTCCCTGATGCGCATGGCCCTCGCCGCGGCGACGCCCGAAGCCCGGGTCACGGCCGCCGCGGAGATCGACGCGATGGTGGCGGAGCTGGACGCGGGAGGATCGCCGGCGGTGGCGTACCGCGAGCTTCAGGCCCTCTTCATGCGCGTGGCGGACAACGCGTTCATGTCCATGGTGTCCTCCGACCTGGGCCTCGCGATCGAGCGCAATCTCGCCACCCTCGACGGGCCGGACGGCACCCAGGTGGCGGCCATGCTCCGCGATCTCCGCGATGCCGTCCTCGACGGCGACGCGGCCGCGGGCGCGCGGGTGCTGCAGAGCGCGTTCGGCGTCGAAGACGAGTGAGCCCCGCCCGGGACACGCCCGGGCCACGCCGTTTCCGGCCCCGATTGGCGCCCTCGGCCGCCGCCTGGTAACGTAGTCCCTCGGTTCGCGAGAGCGGAAAACGCTCCCGGATCATGCACCTCTAGCTCAATCGGCAGAGCAACTGACTCTTAATCAGTGGGTTCAGGGTTCAAGTCCCTGGGGGTGCACCACTCGAGAAGGCCCGGTCCACGCGACCGGGCCTTCTGCGTTGCACGGGCGACGACTCCTGCCCGGGGAGATCGACGGCGATGCCCGGGTACGGCATAGGATGCGATTCCCGACATCCTGGTAGCTCGCGTACCGAAAGGCAGGCCCATGGCCGGTCTCATCCACATCCTCGTCCGCCAGGGCGCTCTCCCCTTCGCGCGGGCCCAGCAGCTCGCGGGCACGGATCGCGAGGAGTTGATGCGGATCCGCGAGCTGCTCGCCGCCGGCGAGCTGTCCGAGGAGGAGTTCGCGCGTGCGCGGGCGACCGAGGCGGATGTGCCGTTCGTGCGCCTCGAGGACGAGCCGGTGGACGCCGACATCCTCGCCAGGATCTCCGTGACGTTCGCGCACGCGCACGAGCTCGTGCCGCTGCGCACGATCGAGCATCGCGGCCTGCCGCACCTGCTGCTGGCCATGGCCAACCCCGACGACGTGATCGCGCTCGACGACGTGCGCGTGGCGTACGGGATGCCGCCGTACATCGTCGTGGCCACGGCGAGCGAGATCCACGCCACGATCGACCGCCATCACCGCGCCGACGCAGAGATGACCGAGCTGACGTCCAGCCTCACGGTGGAGGAGGCGGAGGATCCGGACGACGGGTCCTTCAACGTCAGCGGCGGCGGCTCCGACGAGGACGACGACGCCCCCATCATCCGGTTCGTGAACCTCGTGCTCGGCCAGGGCATCCGCGACCGGGCCAGCGACATCCACATCGAGCCGACCGCGGACCGCGTGCGGGTGCGGTACCGGATCGACGGCGTGCTGCACGAGATGCCGAGCGCCCCCAAGGCGATCCAGTCGGGCGTCATCTCGCGCCTGAAGATCATGAGCGACATCGACATCGCCGAGCGCCGGATCCCGCAGGACGGCCGCATCTCGGTGCAGCACGACGGCCGCAAGGTCGACCTGCGCGTGGCCACGCTGCCGACCGTGTGGGGCGAGAAGATCGTCATGCGCATCCTGGACCAGGCGAGCACCGCACTGAAGCTCGAGACGCTCGGGCTCTCGGAGCGCAACCTGACGGCCTACCGTCGCGCCTACACGAAGCCCTACGGGATGATCCTGGTCACGGGACCGACCGGCTCCGGCAAGTCGACCACGCTGTACTCCACCGTCGCCGAGCTCGCCCGGCCGGAGGTCAACGTCATCACGATCGAGGACCCGGTCGAGTACCGGATGGCCGGCGTCAACCAGGTGCAGATCAACACACAGGCGGGCCTCACCTTCGCGAACGCGCTGCGCGCCATCCTGCGCTCGGATCCCGACGTGATGCTGGTCGGCGAGATCCGCGACGCGGAGACCGCCAACATCGCGATCGAGTCGGCGCTGACCGGCCACCTCGTGCTGTCGACGCTGCACACCAACGACGCCCCCAGCGCCGTCACGCGCCTGGTCGAGATGGGCGTCGAGCCGTTCCTGGTCGGCTCCGCTCTCGACGTCGTGGTGGCGCAGCGCCTGATCCGGCGCCTCTGCGACCGCTGCAAGGAGCCCGACGAGATCGGCGCCGAGGCGCTCGCGGCGGCCGGATTCGCGCGAGGGTCCGACGAGGACGGGCGGCTGTTCCGCCCGGTCGGATGCCCGCACTGCGCCGAGACCGGCTATCACGGCCGAGCGGCCGTCCACGAGGTCATGACCGTGACCGAGGAGATCGAGCGCCTCGCGGTCGCCCATGCGTCGAGCAACGACATCGCGCGCGTCGCCCGCGAGCAGGGGATGCGCACGCTGCGCGAGGACGGCTGGGCCAAGGCCCTGGCCGGTCTCACGTCGGTCGAGGAGATCCTCCGCGTCGTGATCTGACGCCCCGCGCGCACGATGCATCGCGCCATGCCGGGCGGCGACACGCCCGACGTATGGATGTACTGCCCGGGTAGTTTGCGCCCACATTTTTCAAAAATGGGTACTACTCCCCAGGTATCTGTGAGTAGCCTGAGCGCGTGACGGTCCCCCCATCCGTCGCCACGGCGGTCTCACCCGAACACCGCGTGGCGCCGCAACTGACGCTGCTCGACGCCCTGCACAGGGTCGTGGTCGAGGGCGCTTCCGACCTGCACGTCACCGCGGGCGTCCCCCCGATGGTGCGTGTGGACGGAAAGCTGCGCCCGATCGACGGCGCGCCCGTCTGGACCGCCGATGTGGTCGCCCGCGAGATCGCGACCCTGATGTCCCCCGAGCAGCGCGAGCGGTTCGAGCTCGATCAGGAGCTCGACTTCGCGCACGCGCTGTCGGACGAGGCGCGCTTCCGCGTCAACGTGTACCGCCAGCGCGGCGCGATGGGCGCGGTCCTCCGTCTCATCCCCACGCGGATCCGCTCGCTCCGCGAGCTCGGCATGCCGGCCGCGGTCGCGCGGTTCGCGACGCTCCCCCGCGGCCTGGTGCTCGTCACCGGCCCCACCGGATCCGGCAAGTCGACCACGCTGGCAGCGATGATCGACCAGATCAACCGCACGCGGGCCGACCACATCATGACCATCGAGGACCCGATCGAGTTCCTCCACACGCACCAGCGGTCGGTGGTCAACCAGCGCGAGGTCGGCCAGGACACGGAGTCGTTCCAGCGGGCGCTGCGCCAGGTGCTCCGGCAGGACCCCGACGTCATCCTGATCGGCGAGATGCGCGACCTCGAGACGATCCAGGTCGCCCTCACGGCGGCCGAGACCGGACACCTCGTGTTCGGCACGCTGCACACCCAGAGCGCGCCGCAGACGATCGACCGCATCATCGACGTCTTCCCGCCGCACCAGCAGGACCAGGTGCGCACCCAGCTGGCCTCCACGCTGCGCGGCGTCGTCTGCCAGACGCTGATCCCGCACGCGAGCGGATCCGGACGCGTCGCGGCGACCGAGGTGCTCGTGATGACGGCGGCCGTGGCCAACCTCATCCGCGAGCAGCAGATGCACCAGATCCCCGGCGTCCTGCAGGCCGGCTCGACGCACGGCATGCACACGCTGGACCAGAACCTCGCGGCCCTGGTCGACGACGGGCGCATCACGTACGAGGCGGCCGAGGAGCGCGCCCAGGATCTCGAGGGCTTCCGCCAGCTCGCCCGGCACACCAGCGGCGGATCCGACGGCATCGACTACGGCGACGGCTTCACCAGGCGGAGCCTCAGGTGAGCGCTCCGTCCTCAGCCGGCCCGCAGGCCGGCTCCCCGTCGACGCCTACCCAGGCGTGGGACTACGTCGGCGCGGACTCCACGGGCCGCAAGCGCAAGGGCACGATCGACGCTCCGAGCCGCGCCGCGGCGCTCGCCCGGCTGCGCGAGCAGGGCATCACTGCGACGTCGCTGCGCGAGTCGAGCATCCTGACGCGCGAGCTCGACGTCTCGTTCCTCAAGAAGAAGATCAAGCTCGAGGAGATCTCGCTCGCGACCCGCCAGCTCGCCACGATGCTGGATGCCGGCCTCACGCTCGTGCGCGGCCTGACCATCCTGGTCGACCAGGTCGAGAACCCGCGGCTGCGCGACGTGCTGCAGACCGTGCGGCGCGACATCGAGCACGGCAAGCCCCTGTCGGACGCGCTCGGCGCGCGGCCCGAGGTGTTCCAGCCGCTCCTCGTGCACATGGTGCGCTCGGGCGAGGCCGGCGGCTTCCTGGCCGAGGCGCTCACGTCGGCCGCCGACGGCTTCGACGCCGATCTGAAGATCCGCAACACGATCAAGGCCGCGATGACCTACCCCATCATCGTGATGATCGTCGCGGTGCTCGCGGTGATCGCGATGCTCGTGTTCATCGTCCCGGTGTTCAAGAAGATGTTCGAGGGCATGGGCGGCGAGCTTCCGCTGCCGACCCAGGTGCTGGTCACCCTGTCGGAGAACATGCTCTGGATCGGCCCCGCGCTCGTCGTGCTGGTCGTGGCCGCCGTGCTGTGGTTCCGCCGCTACGGGCGCGAACCCGGCGTGCGGCTCGCGATCGACACGGCCCGGCAGAGGATCCCGGTGCTCGGCCCGTTCTTCCGCAAGGCGGCCGTCGCGCGGTTCACCCGGACGCTGTCCACGACGCTGAGTGCGGGCGTGCCGATCCTGCAGGCGCTGGGCATCGTGAAGCAGACCGCCGGAAGCGCCCTCGTCGAGGACGCCGTGGGCCGCATCGCCGACGGGGTCCGCCGCGGCAAGGGCCTGACCGCCCTGATGGCCGACGAGCCCGTGTTCCCCCAGATGGTGACTCAGATGGTCGCGGTCGGCGAGGACACCGGCGCGCTCGACACCATGCTCAAGCGCGTCGCCGAGTTCACGGACCGCGAGGTGCAGCAGACCGCGCAGCGCCTGACCGCCATGATCGAGCCCCTCATGGTCGTGATCGTCGGCTGCATCATCGGCGGAATGATCGTCGCGATGTACCTGCCCATGTTCGGGATCTTCGAGCAGATGCAGCAGTCCGCCTAGTCGTGCCGGCGCCGCCGGACCCCCGTGCACCGCGTCCGCGGCGCACTCCCTTCCTCCCCCAAAGAAAGAGAGTCCTCGTGAAGAACATGATCGACGCGCTCGTGCGTCGCCAGAACGAACTCAAGAAGCAGGATGACCGCGGCTTCTCGCTCATCGAGCTGCTCGTGGTCGTGCTGATCATCGGCGTCCTCGCCGCGATCGCCATCCCGGTGTACATCGGGGTCACCGACAGTGCCAAGAAGTCGGCCGTTGAAGGTGCTGCGGCAACGGCGAAGGCGCACTTTGCTTCGCTCGTGTTCGAGGTCGAGAGCGATGACGATCCGGCCACCACCTTCACGTCGGCCATCACCGAAGCGGCCGCAGCAGCGTCGGGCAACGGCATCACAGTCACCGGGGCCGGCGCGACCGCCGATGCCGTCACGTTCACTGCCGAGGGCGAGACGCTCTCGGACGGAACTCAGGCGACGGCGACGAGGTAGTACGACGAGGCGGTGGCTGGCGGCGATCAAGCGACTTCCTGCCACCGCCTCGCTTTCGCTGAGGGGTCGACATGGCTGAACGTGCGGATGATGGCTTCGGAGCCCTCGAGGCGCTCATCGCGATGTTGCTGCTCGCGGTCATCGCGGTCGCTTTCCTTCCGATGGTCGTGACGGGCCTCCGGTCCGCCGTGACGAACACGACGGCCACCACCGCGACACAGCTGGTCAACGAACAGCTGTCGCCGCTCTCCGCGAAGCCGCACTCGTGCACCGCCATGCAGACGTGGCTCGGCGCCTCGGTCCCCGCGGTCACCGACCCCCGGGGTCAGACCATCTCCATCCAGCGCAGCGGACCCGCGAGCCTGAGCTGCAGCACACCGCCGACGACGGTCACCGTCACGGTGACCGCGACCGGCACCGACCCCTGGTCCGGCGACGCCCGCACATGGGCGACCGCCACCACCATCGTCCTGATCGACTAGAGGACCCCATGACCCGCCCGACACGCGACGACCGCGGCTTCACGCTCGTGGAGCTGCTGGTCTACGTCGTGCTGCTCGCGGGCATCCTGACGCTCGGCGCCGGTCTGGTCATGAGCGTGACCCAGGGCTCACTGCGGGTCACGAGCTCGGCCGACGCCTCCCGCGACGGCCAGACCATCGCCCGCACGATCACCACGTCGGTGCGCAACGCATCGCACGTGAGCGCCGACGGCGACTTCGTCGTCGCCCGCCTCGAGGACGGCGCGGGCGACGCATGCCACGCGTGGTACGCCTATGGCGGCTCCGTCTACGCGCGCATCTCCGACGCGGCGATCGCCCAGCCCGCCGGCGCGCCCGGGTCGACCTGGATGCGCGTCGGCACCGGGCTGGTCTCCACCTCGGGCGTGTTCACCGCGGCTTCGGGCGGCGTCAAGGTGACGTTCCAGGTCGACACCCGCACCTCCCCGACGCTCATCGAGACCGTCGCGGTCCCGCGCCTGCTGGGCACCGGAGGCAACCCATGCGCCTGATCTCCCTCGCCAGGGCGAGCCGCGACGACCGGGGCTCCGCGCTCGCCGCCGTGGTCGGCATCGTGCTGCTCACGGTCGTGGTCGCCCTCACGGTCGCCACCACGACCGTGCAGTCGCTCGAGCGCACCGACGACACGCGCGACACCGTGTCCGCGGAGTTCGCGGCCGAGGCCGGCGTCGCGGTCGCGCAGGCCGCGATCGAGGGCGCCGCGTGCGGCGGCGGCACCTTCGCGAGCTCGTCCGCCGCGCCGTTCCATCGCACGATCGTGCAGCACGTCGTGGGCGGCGTCATGACGAACGGATGCCCGACGGCCGACGAGGAGTACCGGATCGTCGCGACCGGCTACGACAGCGCCGCCTCCTATGCGGCCGACGACGGCAGGAGCGTCGAGGCGAGATACGAGGCCGTGCCGCAGCCCTTCGCGCCGACCGGCCCGGCGATGTACTCGCACGGCGGCATGAGCTTCGGCAACAACGGCGACATCCAGCCCCTCACGGGCGACGACATGAGCATCATGATGCACGACGGCGACCTGGTCTGCGCGAACTCCATCTCGGGCAACACCGACGTCATCGTCAAGAGCGGCAACCTGACGGCCGGCAACGGATGCGAGATCGGCGGCGACACGTGGGTGTTGTCCGGCTCGGCGACCCTGGCCAACGGCGCGAGCATCGCCGGCAAGCTCGTCGCGAGCCACCTGGTCATCGAGAACAACCACTCGGGCACGCTCGGTCCGCTGTACGCCGACGACACCACCGGCAGCGCCCCGGGCCAGCTCGCCGATCACGGTCCCGTGCAGTCGAAGAGCGCCGCCGGCGCCATGCCGAGAGTCCCCGGCTGGGTGGACTTCGAGTTCGAGGCGGCCGACTGGCCCGGCTACACGGTCGTGACGCTCTCGGGCTGCAACCGCACGGCCGCGAAGAGCGCGCTCGACTCCCTGGCCGGCGCGCCGGGCGTGCTGAACGCGCTCCACTGCATCGAGCTGGATCTCACCGGCCTCGGGCAGACGACGGTCCAGACCCTCACGGCGAACGTCGCTATCTTCGCCCCGAGCTTCAAGCTCTCGCAGACCAAGTTCGCCGGGCAGACCGGGAACGAGCGCCTGTGGCTGGTCACTCCCGACTACATCGACAACGGGGTGCCGAGCTGCGGCGAGGCCGACGGAACGGGCATCATCGTGCCCGACGACACGTCGCTCGCGAACTCGTCGGAGTTCACCAACCTCGCGGTCATGCTCTACACGCCGTGCAGCATCTCGTTCGGCAACTCGCTCGTGATCCACGGGCAGGTGTACGCGAACTCCATCCACGTCAAGCAGCACCTGACCTACCGCTACGCCCCGACGGGCCTCCCGGGCACCAACCTCACGGAGGGAACCGACACGCCGCCGATCGAGCTCGCGCTGAGCTCGTACCGGAACACGTCCACGACCGCCAAGAGCCTGGGGGCGCCGTGATCGCCGTCGTCGCCACAGGAGTCGGCCTGTTCGGCCTCGCGATCGGATCCTTCCTGAACGTGGTCGCGCACCGCGTGCCGCTGGGGCAGTCGGTCGTCTCGCCGCGCAGCGCGTGCCCGGCGTGCGGGCACGACATCCGCGCGTACGACAACGTGCCCGTGCTGTCGTGGCTCATCCTGCGCGGGCGGTGCCGCGACTGCGCCGCCCCGATCTCGGCGCGCTACCCGATCGTCGAGGCTGTCACGGCCGCGCTGTTCGTCATCGTCGCCGCCGCCTTCGCGCCCTCGATCGCCGCGGCGACCACCGCGGCCGGGGCGTGGGCCGCGTCGCTCGTCCTCGTCGCGCACCTGGCGCTCGCCGGCTTCGGCGTCGCGCTCGCGGCGATCGACCTCGACACGCAGCGCCTCCCCGACGCGCTGGTGCTGCCCCTGCTCGGCACGGGCGCCGCGCTCTTCACCGCGGCCGCGGCTCTGACGGGCGCGTGGGGCGACCTGCTCCGGGCCGGCATCGGCGCCGCCGCGCTCGGCCTCGTGTACTTCGCGATCTTCCTGATCTCGCCGCGAGCGATGGGCTTCGGCGACGTCAAGCTCGCGCTGCCGCTCGGGATGTTCCTCGCCTGGCACGGGTGGGGCGCGCTCGTCGTGGGCGCGATCGCCGCCTTCGCGCTGGGCGCCGCGGTGGGCGGCGCGCTCATCCTGGCCCGGCGCGTCGACCGGCGCGGCGGCATCCCCTTCGGGCCCTGGATGATCGCGGGCGCCTGGCTCGGCATCCTCGCGGGCGAGGTCCTCGCCCGCGCCTATCTGCAGCTGTTCGGACTCGCGTGATGAAGGGCGGATCCATGTACTCCACTCCGACGGGAGCCCTCGCATGGGCAGGGTGATCGGGCTCGACTTCGACAGCACCTCGGTCCGCGGCGCCGAGCTCTCGGGCGTGGGCACCGCGTCGCCGCGCGTCGAGCGGTTCGGCGAGGTTGGGCTGCCGCCCGGAGCCGTCCACCACGGCGAGGTCGTGGAGCCGAACACCGTCGCGGATGCGCTGCGGCGCCTGTGGGAGAGCGCGCGGTTCAGCACGCGCGCCGTCGCGCTCGGCATCGGCAGCCACCGCGTGATCGCCCGGCCCCTCACGGTCGACGACGGCAAGCCCGAGCAGGTGCGGCTCGCGCTGCCGATGCATGCAGACGGGCTGCTCCCCTTCCCCTCGTCCGAGGCGCTGATCGACTTCTACCCGATCGAGCGCGATCCCGCGCATCCCGGCAAGGTGCGCGGGCTCCTCGTCGCCGCCGCGCGCGACGCGGTCGACGACAACGTCAGCGCCGTGCGGCGCGCCAAGCTCCGGCCCGAAGCCGTCGATCTGGTGCCCTTCGCGCTGGCGCGCACCCTGCTGCGCGGCGACCACGCCGACGGCACGGTCGGCCTCGTCGAGGCGACCGGCTCGACGACCAACGTGCTGATCGCGTCCGACGGCGTGCCGCAGTTCCTCCGGATCATCCCGAGCGGCCTCGACGAGGTCGCGACCCAGCTGGCGGCCCTCCTGGGCCTGGAGGACGCCGAGGCGCAGGCGGCCGTCGTGACCGCCGACCTCGCGAGCGAGCCGTACCTGATCGACGCGCTGCGCGACGCCGCCCAGCCGCTCGTGAACGCGGTCGGGAACACGGTCGACTACTACCTCGGCACGAGCGAGGCCGGCGAGCTGCGCCACATCCTGCTGACCGGTCACGGGATGCACTCGCAGCTGCTCGGCGAGCAGCTCCAGGCCCGCACGCGCAAGCGCGTGCTTCCCGCCGATCCGCTCGACCAGGTGCGCCTGGCGCGCCGCGTCGACCGCGCCGCGATCGCCGCGAGCTCCTCGGCGGTCGCGATCGGGCTGGCGATGGGGGTGGCGTCGTGAGCGCCGACGAGGAGGTCGGCGGTCGCCGGGCCCGCCGCAGCACGTTCGGCGACGGCGCGCCCGCCTCGGACGACGCGTTCGCGGTGCTCCTGGCGGGAGAGCAGACCGACGCGGCGCCCGGCGGCAAGGTGAAGAAGAAGGTCGGGAAGGCCGCCAAGGCTCCGAAGCCCGTGGCGAAGGCCAAGCGCCCCCGCCCCGCGCGGCGCCCCGCGAACGCGCTCGACGTCGGCGGCGTCCCCCGCGTCGATCTGCTGCCGACCGAGCTGCGCAATGCCCGCGCCTGGCGGGTCGCGCGCGGGCGCGCGCTCATCATCGTGCTCCTCGCGGCGATACTCGTGCTCGCGGGCGTCGGCACGGCGCTGTGGCACGCGGCCACGACCGACCTGGCTCGCGACGCCGCGGCGGCGCGGACCGTCGAGCTGACCGACCGGCAGGGCCGCTTCGGTGACGTCAGCGCGCTGCTGTCCCGCATCACGCGGTCCGAGGAGGCGCTCGCGACCGCATCCGCGGACGAGGTGGACTGGCCGCGCCTGCTCGACGATCTCGGTCGCGCGCTGCCGGCGGGCTCCCGGGTCACGACGGTCGCGGTCGACTCGACCACGCCCCTCACGGAGATCGCGCAGCCCGCGGATCCGCTCCGCGGCGCCCGGATCGGCACGCTCACCTTCACGGCCTTCACGCCCACGATCCCCGACACAGCCGCCTGGGTGCGCGCGCTCAACGAGGTCGAGGGATTCGAGAACGCCACGCCGCGGGCGGCGGTCGCCGAGGCGCCCGACGCGCTCGGCACCGGGGTGCTGGGCTACACGATCGAGATCGCGGTCGACCTGACCGACCGCCGGCTCGTGACGCCGCCCGAGGCGGAGGCCCCGGCGGAGGAGGAGGACGCATCGTGAACCGGATCGGCGCGACCTATCTGCTGGCGACCGTGCTCGCGATCGGACTGCTCGGCGTCGGCTTCGTGTGGGGCGTCAAGCCGTCGCTCGACGCCGCCGCGGCGGCCACGACCGAGCGCATCCAGATCGAGTCGCAGAACCAGCTGTTCGAGATGCGCATCGCGCAGCTCTCCGAAGCGCGCGACGGACTCGCCGCGCACGAGGATCGCCTTGCCGAGCTGCAGCGCGCCGTCCCCGCCGACGGCGATTACGACGACTGGCTCGCGGAGCTCGACCGCCTCGCCGCGGCGACCGGGGTCTCCATCACGCAGGTGACCGTGGCCGACTCCCAGCCGCTCGCGACCGAGGCGCCGCCCGCGGCTCCCCCGGCCTCCGACGGCGCGAACCCCGACGGTGCGGCAGCGCCTGCCGCTCAGCCCGAGGCCGCGCCGTCCGCCGGGGCCCCGGCTGCGGGTGCCGCGGACCCGACCGCGGCACCCGCAGCCGAATCCGGAGCGCTGCTCGCCATCCCGGTGCAGATCGGCGTGAACGGCCCCGCCGCCGGCGTGCGCGGATTCATCCGGGAGCTTCAGGGCGCCGAGCGCCTGACGCTCGCCTCGCGGTTCGCGTTCTCGTCGAGCGACGAGCAGCCCGACGTCCTCGCCGGCACCACGGGCGCGCTGATCGACGGCCTCATCTGGGTGCTTCCCGAGTGACGCCGGCGGGTGCGGCGCTCCCGGCTCGGGGGTCGCGCCGCGAGAAGTCCATCGCCGTGCTGTTCGACGCCGAGAACATCGCCCCGGCGTGGGTCGGACCCGTGCTGGGCGAGGTGGCGCGCCACGGCATCGCGTCGATCAAACGCGCGTACGGGGATTGGACCCGCCCCGACCTCCGGCACTCGAAGGAGGCCGCGAGCGAGCATGTGGTTCAGCCCATCCAGCAGTTCCAGAACAGCGTCGGGAAGAACGCGAGTGACAGCGCCCTGATCATCGACGCGATGGACATCCTCTACTCGGGCCGGATCGACGCCTTCGCGATCGCGTCGAGTGACGGCGACTTCACCCGACTGGCGGCGCGCATTCGGGAGGACGGCATCCCGGTGCTCGGATACGGCGAGCGCAAGACGCCGAGCGCGTTCCGCAACGCGTGCGACCAGTTCACCTACTTCGATCTGCTCGAGGGCGCCACCCCGGCACGGGAGCGCGACGGCGCGACGAAGACGTCGTCACCAGGCGGCGATGCGAAGCTCGTCGCGCTGCTGCGCGCGGCGGTCCTGGCCACTGCTGACGAACAGGGCTGGGCGAATCTCTCCCCGGTCGGACAGCACGTCCGCAAGAACGCGCCGGACTTCGATTCCCGCAACTGGGGGTTCGCGCGCCTGAGCGAACTCGTCAAGGCGACGGAGCGCTTCCACATAAAGACGCGCGGCACGACGATCGTGGTGGCCGACAAGGCCCTCGTCCCCTAGGTTTCCGAGCTGATCCACTTCTCCACACCCCCGCGAACATTCGAACGGATGTCCGAGGCGGGTGCGAGAATAGGGGGCATGCCGAGGTTCGAGGATGCCGACGAGGTCAGCTGGGGGTTCACCCCGGCGGAGCGGTCGCGCACGCGTGCCTCGATCGAGGAGCTGAAGCGGATCCGCGCCGAGCGCGCCCGGCTCGACGCGCGCGAGGCCGCGCTCCTCGCCGACGTGACCGGGATCGCGCTGGAGCAGGTCGCACGCGACCCGAACGGGAGCGACCACGCGTTCCCCCTCCGCTCGATGACCGCCGAGCTCGCTCTGGCCCTCAAGGAGTCGCCGCGCGCGATGCAGTCCCGGATGGATCGCGCGCACGAGCTCGTCTCGAAGTTCCCCGCAACGCATGAAGCATTGTCGGACGGGCGGATCACCGAGCGGCACGCTCGCGAGATCGTCGCCGCCGGTGCGGACATCCCGGAGCCCGAGGCGCGCGAGGCCTATGAACGCGAGGTCGTCCCGCTCGCCGCCACGAGGACGCCGCACGGGATCAAGAGCCTCGCCAGGCAGATCGCCGAGCGCCACCACCCGACGACGCTCGCGGAGCGCCACGAGCGCGCGCGGGCCGATCGGCGCACGTGGGTCGAGGACCTGCCCGACGGCCAGGCCATGCTCGGCATCATCGGACCGGCCGTCGCCATCCATGCCGCGCACGACCGCCTCACCTCCTGCGGCGAGGAGGTGAAGCGCGACCGCCGCGCGGTCGTGCGCGATCTCGACGGCGTCGAGCCCGCGCCCGAGGACCCCGCCTACGCCAAGTACACGGACGATCGGCACCTCGGCCAGCTGCGCGCCGACATCGCGCTCGACCTGCTGCTGTGCGGCCTGCCCACGGGCCACGAGCTGGAGCAGGCGATCACCGCGACGGTCGAGGTGGTCATCCCCGTGACGACGCTCGCGGGCCTCGACGACGGGCCCGCCCTCCTCGCCGGCTACGGCCCGATCGACCCCGACACCGCCCGTCGCCTCGCGGGAACCGCCGTCGGGTGGGAGCGGGTGTTCCTGCACCCCGACACCGGCGCCCTGCTCACGGTCGACCATCACCATCCGACCGCCGCGCAGCGTCGATACCTGCTCGCCAGGGACCGGACGTGCCGGGTCCCGGGATGCACCGTCAAGGCGAAGCACGCCGACATCGACCACACCATCCCGTGGTCGCGCGGCGGCCCGACCGCGGTGACGAACATGGCCGCGGTCTGCGAGCAGCACCACATGATGAAGCACTTCTCCCCCTGGCGCTTCGAGCAGCTCTCGCGCGGCCGCATGCGGATGCGCAGCCCGGCGGGATACGACTACGTCCACGCGGCGGAGACGATCTACTACCTGCCGCGCACACCCGCTCCCTTCTGATCCAGGCGCGGCGGCGCCTCAGCGGGCTCGACACCGCCCGCAGGTATCCTGTTCCGGTGACTCCCCCCGCGTCCGGCTCCCCCCTGTCGTTCGGCGATCTCGACGCGGACCTGCAGCTCGCGCTGTGCCTGGCCGACGCGGCCGATGCGCAGACCCTGCCGCGCTTCGACGCGGCCGACCTCGACGTGTCGCGCAAGGCCGACCGCACCCACGTGACCGACGCCGATCTGGCCGCCGAGCGCGCGGTGCGCGAGCTCCTCGCCCAGCAGCGCCCGGACGATGGGGTGTTCGGCGAGGAGTACGGCGCCGACGAGGAGCGCGCCCGCCGCTGGATCATCGACCCGATCGACGGCACGGCGAACTTCCTCCGTGGCGTACCCGTCTGGGGCACCATGATTGGCCTCCAGATCGACGGCGTGGTCCGCCTCGGCGTCGTGAGCTCGCCGGCGCTCGGCCGCCGGTGGTGGGGCGCGATCGGGCTCGGCGCGTGGACCAGCGTCGACGGCGGCGAGCCGCGCGCCATCCGGGTGTCGGACGTCGCCACGCTCGATGACGCGAGCGTCAGCTTCCAGAGCATCGGCCAGTGGGATGACGCCGGCCACCTCGACGCGCTCGTCGCGCTCACTCGGCGCGTCTGGCGCGACCGCGCCTACGGCGACGTGTGGTCGTACATGCTCCTCGCCGAGGGCCGCCTGGAGATGGTCGGCGAGTTCGACGTGAAGGAGTACGACCTCGCGGCCGCGGCCGCCATCGTGACCGCGGCGGGCGGCCGATTCTCCTCGTTCGAGGGCGAGCCGACGATCGCGTCCGGCTCGGCGGTCGCGACCAACGGCGTGCTGCACGACGCGATCCTCGACGTCCTGCACGGCACGGGGACGTCATGACCCCCGGGCGCCGCGCGGCGGCCGTCCTGCTCGCCGTCACGGCGACGCTGGGCCTCGCCTCGTGCGCGCCGGAGCCGGGCGCGGCACCCGCCGATCCCTCGTCGCCCACCGCGGGGGCGAGCGCTCCCCCGGTCGATCCGAACGCGGAGCCCACGTGCGAGACGATCCTGTCGGAGTCCCTCATCGCGGAGTTCAAGGGCTACGGCCTCGAGGCGATCGAGGAGCCGTTCAGCTTCGGCGATCCCGCCACCACGTCGATCGAGGGCGGCGTGATGTGCACGTGGGGCGCACCGGATGTCGCGACCGACCACGGCGTGCAGATCTTCGGATGGGCCCCGCTCGACGCGGCCGGCGCGGAGAAGTGGCAGGCCTTCCTCACCGAGCAGGGCTGGACGCGCAGCGATGAGGGCGGGCTGGCGGTCTACACCGAGCCGTTCGCGCCGGTTCCCGAGGACGCCATGGCGTACGCGTTCGGCGACGGCTTCGTGAAGGTCGCCGCGCCGAAGCAGAACCTCGCCGTCATCACCTGGCCCTGACCTTCTTCCGCCGATTCCGCGCCTGACTGCGCCACTGGATGGCGCTCCGCGCGTTCTCATGCCACGGCCGCGCCTTCGCGTCAAGAGGTAGGTGCCGCCCGCGATTTGCGCGTTACATCGAAGTCCCACGTCCGCAAGCGGTAAGGGAGAGGAAGACCGATGTCGCAGAACTATGGAGCGGTGCCCCCGTCGACCACGACAGGCACAGGATCCACGTCAGGCACGACCGAGACGGCGAAGCAGGAGGCTTCGGAGGTCGCCGGCACGGCCAAGGCCGAGGCCGGGCACGTCCTCGACACCGCCAAGCAGGAGGCGTCGACGGTCGCCCGCGAGGCGAAGACGCAGGCGAAGCAGGTGTACGCCCAGACCAAGCGCGAGCTGAGCGACCAGGCGGCCACGCAGCAGCAGCGGGTGGCCGACGGCCTCCGCTCGATCGGCGACGAGTTGCAGTCGCTCGCGCGCAACTCGGAGAACGGCGGCGTCGCGACCGACCTCGTGCGCCAGGCGTCCACGAAGCTGACCGACGTCTCGTCGTGGCTGTCCGCCCGCGACCCCGGCAGCCTGCTCGACGAGGTGAAGACCTTCGCGCGGCGCAAGCCGGGCCTCTTCATCGGCGGCGCACTGGTCGCCGGCGTGCTGGCGGGTCGCCTCGCACGCGCACTCGGCGAGTCCGCGGCCGACGAGCGCGGCGCCACCGCCGGCACCTCGGGCACGGTCCCGCCGCCCGCGCCGGTGACCGGCACGGGCGTCGGCGCGAGCACGGGCTACGGTGCGGGCGGCTACTCGCCCGGCACGGCTGTCGGCACGGGCGTCCGCGGCGGGGTGGGCGCCGGGGCGGTCGGCACGGGGGCCGGGACCGCTGGCTCGAGCACCGCCGGCACAGGCACCGGAACCGGCGAATGGGCGAGCGGCGAGGGCGACGACCCCGCGACCGCGCACACCGTCGACCCCGCGTTCGGCTCGGGCGTCTCGGACATCCGTCCGACGCCCCAGGGCGGCCAGCCGGTGACGTCCACGGGCGCGGCGGGCGAGTCCACGCCGCTGTACGACGACTCGCACGCTGCGAACCCGGCCGCCGAGCCGGGCTTCGAGGGACTCGGGGAGCCGCACGATGGCCGATGAGACGACGCCCTCGGAGCAGAAGGCCGCGAACACGTCGCTCGGCGACCTGCTGGGCGAGGTGACGCAGGATCTCTCGCTGCTGATGCGGCAGGAGATCGCGCTGGCCAAGGCCGAGCTGAAGGAGTCCACGTCGCGGGCGGCCAAGGGCGGAGGGATGATCGGCGGCGCCGGCTACGCGGCGTCGATGGCGATCTTCTTCCTGTCCGTCGCCCTGTGGTGGGGACTCGGTCAGCTCATCGGGCTCGGCTGGTCCGCCGTGCTCGTCGCGGTCATCTGGGCCGTGATCGCCGCGGCGCTGTTCCTGACGGGCCGCAATCAGATCAAGGAAGTGAAGGGGGCTCCGCGCACCGTGGAGTCGCTCGGGAAGATCCCCGACGCACTGAAGAGGAATGAGGAGAACCGATGACCGATTCGCCTGAGGCGATCCGCGCCGACATCGAGCGCACTCGCCGTGAACTCAGCCGCGACGCCGACGCTCTGGTCGACAAGGTCACGCCCTCGAAGGTCGTGCACCGCCAGACCGACAAGATCAAGGGCGCGTTCGGCTCGCTCCGCACCCGCGTCATGGGCGCCGCCGACGACGCCGGCTCGGCGCTGCACGATCGCGGCTCGTCCGTCGCGGGCGGCGTCTCCGACGTGACCCACCGCGTGGCCGCCAAGGCCGAGGGCAACCCTCTCGCCGTGGGCCTCATGGCGTTCGCCGCCGGGCTCGTGGTGTCCTCGCTCATCCCCGCCTCCGCCAAGGAGAAGGAGCTGGCCGAGGGCGTCAAGGAGCAGGCCCAGCCGCTCGTCGACGAGGCCAAGCAAGTCGCGCAGCAGGTCGGTCAGGACCTGAAGGAGCCCGTGAAGGAGGCCGCCACGGCGGTCAAGGACACCGCCTCGGACGCCGCATCGCACGTGCAGTCCGACGCGCAGGATGCCGCCGTCACCGTGCGCGAGCGCGCAGACGAGGCACGGTCGAACGTCAGCGGCAGCTGACCTCCGACCACCCGCACGACACGGGGGCGGCGGCACGGGCCGCCGTCCCCACCCCTGGAAAGGCACCATCATGAGCCGCACGACGTCCGCGCCGGTCGACGACCAGAAGCACTCCCCCGATCCGGATCATCCGGACAAGCCCGACTCCCTCGGCGAGATCGAGAAGCCGTCATGGAAGTACGCGCTGAAGAAGACGGTGGCGGAGTTCGGAGACGACGAGTGCCGCGACCTCGCCGCCGCCCTCACGTTCTACACCGTGCTGTCGCTGTTCCCCGGCCTGATCGCGGTGTTCTCCCTGCTCGGCGTGGTCGGGCAGGACGGCGAGGCCGCGAACGCCGTGCTCGGCATCGTGCGCGAGGTCGCGCCGGACGCGGCCGAGGGCCTTCGCGGCCCGCTCGAGGAGGTCGCGAGCTCCTCCAGCGCCGGCATCGCGCTGATCGCCGGTGTCGCCGTCGCGATCTGGTCGGCGTCGGCCTACGTCGGCGCGTTCAGCCGCGCCATGAACCGCATCTGGGAGATCGACGAGGGCCGCCCGTTCTGGAAGCGCAAGCCCGCGCAGCTCGCATTCACGCTGCTCACGATCGTGCTGGCCGTGATCGGGATCGGCCTCCTGATCATCTCGGGTCCCGTCGCCCGCACCGTCGGCGAGGCGCTGGGCATCGGCGAGACCGGCCAGCTGATCTGGCAGATCGCGAAGTGGCCGCTGCTCGTGGGCGTCGTGATCTTCTTCGTGGCCGCCCTCTACTACTTCACTCCGAACACCGAGCAGCCGAAGTTCCGCTGGGTGAGCGCGGGCGCGGTCATCGCGATCGTCACGCTCGCGCTGGCGTCGCTGGGCTTCGGCATCTACGTCGCGAACTTCTCGAGCTACGACCGGACCTACGGGTCGCTCGCCGGAGTCGTGATCTTCCTGCTGTGGGTGTGGATCGCGAACATGGCGCTACTGTTCGGCGCCGAGTTCGATGCGGAGCTGGAGCGCACCCGTGAGCTGCAGGCCGGCATCGAGGCGGAGGAGCGCATCCAGCTGCCGCCACGCGACACGACGCAGATCGAGAAGGCCGCCGAGAAGGAGGAGAAGGACCTCGCCGAGGCCCGCCGCATCCGGGAGTCCGCGCGCGAGCCCGATGACGAGTGACGCGTGTATCTGTGGCGCGTCTCGCGCATCCTTCAGTGCGGGAGGTACGGGAGATGTACGACGTGGACACGGACGGCAGCCACTACTGGTTCGAGTACGCCGTGAAGCGCTCCGGCTCACCCGGCAACGCGGTCGGCCCGCTCTCCCGCCACGAGGCGGAGCGCCTGGCCGCCGAGACCGGCGGAGTGCTGCTCCGGCGCCGCATCAGCCAGAGCCTGTGGGCGACCGCCTGACGGGTCGCCGGCGCGGCCCTCGATAAAATCGAGGACGTGCTGATCGGCGTCATCCGTCCCACCGAGACCCGCGAGCTGAGCGCCGAGGGCGCAACGCTGGACGACGTGCACCGGGCCCTCGAGGCGCAGGTGCCGGAGGGATGGCAGCTCACCCACGCGAAGGTGTCGATGCCCAAGGGATCGAGCGCGCTCACCGCCACCGGCCGCATGGCCCGCTGGGGCGAGACGCGCGAGATCCGGGCCGAGGACATGGCCGCGCTCGAGGCGCAGGTGCCGGAGGGCTGGTCGCTGCTGTCCGTGCGGCGCGACTGACGGCTCGAGAGCGGATCGCCCGGCTAGGTCGTCACGAGGCGCTCGCCGAGCTGGATGCCGCTGAGCCCCAGGGCCTCCTCGGCGAGCTCCTCGAGCAGGCCCGGGTCGAGCTGCGGCGACTCGGCGGACTCGAACACGAAGCGGAGCGGGATGCCGGGCCCCACCCAGATCGTGCTGCGACCGCTGCCGTCGCAGTGCGGCCAGGACACGCAGAAGCTCTCGTGGCGACGGAGCTTGGCCAGCATCACCACCTTGAGATGCGCCAGCGTGCGATCGTCCAGGTCGACTGGAGGGAGGTCGCCATACAGGAGGATGCCCACGCGAGATACCGTAATTTCGAGAGCGCTCCCACCGCCAGAGGGACGACGAGTGTTACGCGCCGCGACGCAGAAGGCCCCGCGATCCAGAGGATCGCGGGGCCTTCGAGCGGTGCGACGACGGTCGTGGAGCTGGGGGGAATCGAACCCCCGTCCAGCGCTGAGTCTCTGGGGATTCTCCGGGCGCAGTCTGTGAGAGCGTTCTGCTCGGCCCCGACCTTTGTCACAGACACCTAAGTCGACGGGCCCAGTCGAGAAAGAGTCCCGCGTGACGTCCCGACACCGTCACGCAGCGAGATCCCTAGATGACGCCAGAATCCGTGTCGGGATCACCCACGGTCTGACGGACTATCGGGCTCGCTTAGGCAGCGAGGGCGAAGTCAGTGCGCTTTGCATTGGCACTTATTGTTTTGCAGGGAGCGTTTGCGAGATAACCCTGCATCCTCGGCCCGCTTCTCGCAGATTCGCAAGCACTGTCGAAACCGATCAGCCCCGTGAATTCCTTCTCGCGAAGGAGCCGTTGTCGCACGCTGTGGAATTGCCATCCCGGTCCGGAGACCGGGCGATCTCGGTGACGAGCACCGAGCATCACAGACTACAACGGATCGGAGCGCGACGCCATTCCCGGCGAGTCGGCCGCGCCGCGCGGGTCACCGGCCGGCCCGCGCGCTCCAGTCGTCCCACTTCGCCATGAGCTGCTCGATCGCGGCGTGGAAGCGCGCGGTCGCGGCGCCGGGCGTCGTGTCGCCGAAGTAGTGCGTAACCCAGTGGCGCAGGCGCTCGGCCGCCTCGGGGTCGTGGCGCACGCGCTCGACCTCCTCGACGATTCTCGGCGCGTCCTCGGCGCGGAGCCATTCGCACGCAGACAGGTAGCCGCCCTCGTCCACCTCGGCGGCCGGATCGGCCGGGCGCGTGATGAGCAGCGGCTTCCCGGCCGCGAGGCGGTCGTAGACCATGGCGGAGACGTCGGCGATCGCGACATCCGCGGCGGCCAGCTGCCAGCCGAGATCCGGGCCGTCGTCGTACACGTGATGCGCCTCCGGATCCGCCGCGTTCGCCGCCTCGATCGCCTGGATGATCCGCTGGTTCGCCTCCCCGAACTCGGGATCCACCACGCCGCTGCGCGGGTGAGGGCGATAGATCACCCGATGGCGCCCGGTCGCGAGCAGCGCCTGCACGAGCGCCTCGCCGTGGGTCCGGATCGAGCCGTAGTGCGCGGCCGGACGGTCGCCCTCCCACGTGGGCGCGTAGAGCACGACGGTGCGCTGGTCCGGCGTGTAGGGAAGCTCACCCGAGTAGTGGTCGGCCTGCGGCCGGCCGATCTCGATCGTGCGGCGGTCGAGATCGAAGTCCCACAGCGTGCGGCTCAGGCGCTCGCGCGCGGCCTGCCCGGCGATCAGGGCGTAGTCGTAGGCCTTGTACTGGTTGGTGGTCATGTACATCTTGTCGGACTCGCCGTGGTTGATGAACACGTGCCAGCGCTCGCCGTACCGGAACATCTGGAAGTTGCGCGTGTTCTGGTTCACATACAGGACGATCCGGATGTCCTGCGCGTCGAGGAACCGCTCGATGTCCCGCACGGTCGGCACGAACGCGACGGGGAGCGCGTCATCCTTCAGCAGGGCCGCGGCGCCGGTGGCGCTGCGCGCCATCACGACCACCGGGTGCGTGTGGGCGAGCTCGGCGAGCGGGCGGTACCACTGCCGCATCTGGTACATGTTCACGTCGCCGTCGGCGAAGTACACCGCGATGCGGAAGGTGCCCGGCGTGTGCGGGGGGCGGGCGGCCAGCGCGGCCCTGATGGCGTGCTTCGCGCGGCGTGAGGCGAGGGCCTTCCGAAGGAGTCCGACCGCCGTCTTCACATCCCGCGCCACGCCCATCCGACCAGCCTAACCAGCGGTCTCACGGGCACCTGCGTGGGATGATCGACGAATGCGTAACGATCCCGCCGAGCGGCTCCGCGCGTCTCGGCAGGAGGCGCCGCGACGCGACGCGCCGGCGGTCCCGCCCGGCTCGGGCGTGTCCTTCGTGATGCCCGTGCTGAACGAGCGGCGCTATCTCCGGCGCGCGGTCGAGACGGTGCTGGAGCAGCGGGTCGACGGCCCGGTCGAGGTCGTCCTCGCGCTCGGCCCCTCGAGCGACGGCACCACCGAGCTCGCGCGCGAGCTGGCGGCCGAGGACGGCCGCATCGTGCTCGTCGAGAACCCGGCCGCCGACATTCCGGTGGGGCTCAACGCCGCGATCCGCGCCAGCTCCCACCCGACCATCGTGCGGGTGGACGCCCACTCGGAACTCGCGCCCGGCTACACGGCGCGGGCGCTTGCGACGCTCGAGCGCACGCGCGCCGGGAACGTCGGCGGCGTGATGCGCGCCGACGGGCGCACGCCGTTCCAGCGCGCCGTGGCGCGCGCGTACAACTCGCGGATCGGGCTGGGAGGCGGCGCCTACCACGGCGGGGCTCCGGAGGGCGAGGCCGAGTCGGCCTACCTGGGCGTGATGCGCCGCGCCGTCCTCGAGCAGGTCGGGCTCTTCGACGAGTCGATCCGCCGCGGCGAGGACTGGGAGCTCAACCTGCGCATCCGCTCGGCCGGCTACCGCGTCTGGTTCGATCCGGCGCTGTCCGTCACGTACTGGCCGCGCGAGAGCTGGATCCGGCTGGCGCGGCAGTTCGTGGCGACCGGCACCTGGCGCGGCGAGCTCGTGCGCCGCTACGGTCTGCGCAACTCGCTGCGCTTCTTCGCGCCGCCCGTGCTCGTGCTCGCGGTGCTGCTCTCCGTCGTGGTGGGCGTGCTGCAGATCACGGGAGTCGTCTCGGGCGTCTGGGCGGCGATCGCGTCGCTCGTGCACGTGCCGGTGGCGGCGTACATCCTGCTCGTCCTGGTCGTCGCGGCCGGCCGCGGCGGCGGATCGGGCCTGCGCGACAAGCTCTGGACCCTCGCGGTGCTGCCGACGATGCACCTGGCGTGGGGGGCCGGGTTCCTCGTCGGCCTCACGCGCGGCGCGCACGACACGGTCGACACCTCCCGGCTCGACGGCCGCAACACCCCGCTCCCGTAGCCGGCCGCGGGTCAGCGGTCGAGGAGGCCCTGATCGAGGATGCGGGCCACGACCCGCTCCGACGCCCGGCCGTCGTCGCGCGCATTGAACCGGGCGGTCCAGGCCGCGTATCGGTCCGCGTGCTCGGCCGGGTCCGCGGCGAGCGCGGCGACCAGCTCGTCCTGCGTGCGCACCAGCGGTCCCGGAGCGCGGGCGGCGAGGTCGAAGTAGAAGCCGCGAAGCTCGCCGCGGTAGTGCTCCATGTCGGGCACGAGGAAGTACATGGGCTTGCCCGTGACCCCGAAGTCGAACATGACGGAGGAGTAATCCGTGATCAGCGCGTCGGCCGCGAGCAGCAGCGGCGCGGCATCCGGATACCCGGTCACGTCGATCACGCGCGCGCCCGCGACGTCATGTCCCGGGAGCAGAGTGCGGGAGTGCCCGCGCACGAGGACGACCGCGCCGGTCTCGGCGGCGAGCGCCTCGGGGTCGAGGAAGTCAACGATCTCCTGACGGTCGTCGCGCCAGGTGGGGGCGTACAGCAGCACCCGCTCCCCCGGCGCGATGCCCAGCTCCCTGCGGATCGCCGCGGGGTCGCCGTTCACGAGCGCGTCGTTGCGCGGGTAGCCCTCCACCCAGATGGGACGAGCGAAGAACGCATACGCCTTGCGCAGGATGCGCGCCGCGTAGGGGTTCTGCGCGAGCAGCACGTCCCAGCGCAGCGACTCCTTGACGACGGCGCCCGCGCGCCGGGGGTCGAAGCCCGGCCGGTGCAGGGCGAGCCGCTTGAGGGGCGTTCCGTGCCACGTCTGCAGCACCTTCTGCCCGCGTCGGCGCACGTACCGGCGCCGCAGCCAGTCGTTGACGACGAGCAGCCGTGCGGCGCTGCGGGCGCGCCACCACTCGGGGCTGCCCTCGACGACAGCGACGGCTCCCTCGGGCACGCGCACCGACAGGTCGACGACGCTCCAGTACCGGATGACGCCGGGAGCCACCCGGGCCAGCTCCCGGTCGATCGCGAACGGGTTGCAGCCCGCGCCGCGCCCGTAGAAGCTCTCGAAGAACACGGCGTTCTCGAGCGGCGTCGCGCGGTCGACGTAGCGCCGCTCGAGCGCGCCCTGCGCATCGGGATCGTCGTAGACCGGGTCGACCGGCGGGCCGACGACGAGCGCGGCGCCGCGCAGCTCGGCCCGGAGGCCCGCACGCGACGATCCGCCGAGCACCCGCATCGGCAGCTGCGCGTCGATCTCGACCCCCTCGATGCCCACGCGGTACTCGCCAGTGGGCAGCGGGAGCTCGGGTCCGCCCCAGCGCGACGCGCGCAGCGGGAACCGCACGGTCCAGGTCTTCCCGCCCCCGGTGATCCGGCCGTCGACGTGCGCGCGCGGGCCGGTGAGCGTGGCGGACGCAGGTCGCGCGCCCGCCCCCTGGATCACGAGCTGCGGATCGCCCGGCTCGAAGCGGGCCGTGATCTGCGAGGTCATCGAGTGGCCTTCCGTACTCGGTCGTTCGGGCCGGTGGATCGGCCGGCGGGTCGCGGGACGTCCGGCGCCAGGCCCGCGCGCGCGACGATCGCCGCGTAGACGCGCTCCGCGCTGCGGCCGTCGTGGAACGCGTGGACGCGCTCGCTCAGCGCGCGCGAACGCGCGGTGCGCTCCGCCGCGACGGCGGGATCCCCGAGGAGCGCGTCGAGCTGCGGCAGCAGCTCCGCCCACGTGGTGGCGGCGTCATCGCCCGCCACGTCGCGATACGCGCCGTAGAACCCGCGGCGTCGCGCGTAGGCCGCCACGTCCGGCGCGAGGAACAGCACCGGGAGCGGGACCAGCGCGGCGTCGTACACGAGCGACGAGTAGTCGGTGACGAGCGCGTCGAGGCCCGGGAGCGCCGGTGTGACGTCGTTGAGCAGCTCGGCGCCGAGCGAGCGCACCCGCGACACCCCCGCGGGCGGCGCGTAGTCCCCCGCGCCCAGCCGGTGGGAGCGGACCAGCAGCACCGCGTCGTGGCGCGCGAGCGCCTCGTCGATCGCCTTCCAGTCGGCGGCCCCCGGGACCGCGGGATCCGGCTCGCCGTCGCGCCACGTGGGCGCGTACATCACGAGCCGCTCTCCCGGAAGGTCGGGGACGAGCCTCCGGATCAGCGTCCGCGCGCTCTCGCGCCGTTCCTCGGCCGTGCCTCGCGAGAGGACGTCCGTGCGCGGCTCTCCGGTCACGACGATGCGCTCGGCGGGCAGGCCGAACGCCGACTCCAGCCGCCCGCGCACCAGGTGCGAGGCCGCGGGGAGCAGGTCGATGCGACGGGCCGCCGCGCGGTACATCAGGCCCAGCGCGCGGCTCACCGCCGCCGCGCCGATGCGGATGGGGCTGCGCAGCGTCTCGGGCGCGTCCAGGCCGATCCGCTTGAGCGGGATCCCGTGCCAGAGCTGCGCGACGAAGCCGCTCCCGATCGCATAGGGGTTGACGTCGCCGAAACCGTACGCCACGACGATCACGCCGGCGCGGGCCGTGGCCCAGAACCCCGCGAGCGACGACTTGCGCAGCGTGGGGATGCCCAGCGCCGCCGCGTCGCGCGCCTCCCGCGGGTCGTCGGTCAGCCAGACCGCGTCCCGTCCGTGCTCGGCCGCGACCTGCCAGAGCGCGAGCGCCCCGTCGCCGATCCCCGCGCCGCAGCCGAAGACCCAGCGTTCGGTGCGCGGGGTCACCAGCGTGACCAGCCGCCCGAGCGCATACAGCGGCAGCCGGGCGATCTTCCGCGCGTTTCCCGCACCGAAGGAGAAGGAGGCCACCCCGCGAGCCTATGACATGCCCGTCCGGGCCTGCCGTGGCTCGCGGGGCGGCCGATCACTCGATCGCCGGCTACTCCCCCAGCGATCCGAGGGTGACGTCGATCGTGTGCGACTCCCCTTCCCGCACGTACGTCAGCGTCGCCTGGCTGCCGCCCGCGGCGGCGCGCACCTGCGCGGTGAGGTCCACGGCGGATCCGATGCGCACGCCGTTGAACTCGGTGACGATGTCGCCCGCCCGCAGGCCGGCCTGCTCCGCGGCGCCGCCCGGAGTGACCTCCTCGATCAGCGCGCCCGCCGTGGTCGCGTCCCGCGCGGCGCTCGCCGGCGTGACGCTGGCCCCGAGCAGGCCGTGCGTGGCCTTGCCCTCGGCGATCAGCTCGTCCGTGACCCGCTGCACCACGTTCGACGGGATCGCGAACCCGACCCCGATGGATCCGGACTCGCCGCTCGAGCCGCTCGCCGTGGCGATCGCGACGTTCACGCCGATCAGCCGGCCCTGGGAGTCGACCAGCGCACCGCCCGAGTTGCCCGGGTTGATCGCGGCGTCGGTCTGGATCACCGCGATGGAGATGGACTCGCGCGCCTGGCCGGGGTACTCCTGTCCCGGGATGTCGAAGAACCAGGGGCTCTCCTGCTCCTGCTCCGGCGTCTCCTCGGCCTCGTCGCCCTGCTCGGGCGTCGCCGCCGACGCGATCTCGATGCTGCGGTTCAGCGCGCTGACGATGCCGGTCGTGACGGTGTTCGACAGCCCGAGCGGGGCCCCGACCGCGACGGTCATGTCGCCGACGTTGAGCTTCGCGGAGTCCGCGAACTCGATCGGCGTGAGCCCCTGGGCGTCCGCGAGCTTGATGACCGCGAGATCGTAGGTCGGGTCGGTGCCGACGATCTCGGCCTCGTAGATCCGGCCGTCCGACGCCGTCACCCGGATCTGCGCGTCTCCGGTCGCCCCGCCGAGCGTGACCACGTGCGTGTTCGTGACGACGTAGCCGTCCTCGCTCAGCACCACCCCGGATCCGGATCCGGATTCGGATCCGCCGGCCACCTCGATCGTCACGACGCTGGGCAGCACCTCGGTCGCGACGGCTGTGGCCTCGTTGACGGAGCCCGGATTGTTCACCGTGATGTTCGAGGGGCCCGACGCGGCGCCGGGGGCGCCGTCGGATCCCCACAGCGCGTCGCCCGCGTAGCTGCCGCCGAGACCGGCCGCCCCGCCGACGAGCGCGGCGGCGACCAGCAGGGCGGCGACCCGGCCGGCGCCGGGCTTCGCGCGCTCCTGCCGATCCTGACCGGCGCCCCCGTGGAGGTCCTTCGGCAGCGGCTGGGTGGGCTGGGTGAGCTGGGGGTGCGCGGCCTGGCCGAACGCGTGACCGTGAGGCGCAGGCGCGGAATACCGCGCCGGCGGGACGGTGCCGTAGGCCGGCGAGGGGTGGGGCGCCGGGGGCCGCGGCGGGATGTGCAGTCCGTCCGGGGCGCGGTAGTCGCCCGGCCCGGCCTGCGGGGCACCGCCCGAGGTCGGCTCGGGCGTCTCGTCGGAACGCTGGGTGTCCATGCCTGCTCCTTTGTACAGATGCTTCGGGGATGCGAGCGCTTCAGGTTTCCGAAGCCCTTCCAGGGTCGCGCCGTTTCCTTTGCGAAACCTATGACGGCAGTATGGCGTCTGTGTGACCGCCCGAGGGCGCTGCGCGGCGGGCCCGGCGGTAGCCTGGCGGGATGCGAGACGTAGCCGGCGCCTGGCGGCGCACCGCCGAGGGGGCGGGACTCCTGCGGACCGATCCGAGCGGCGGCGGGGTGGTCGTCGGCAGCACGATCTTCGCCGAGATGACGGCTCTGGCGGGCCGCACCGGGGCGATCAACCTCGGTCAGGGGTTTCCCGACGAGGACGGCCCCGCCGAGGTGCTCGAGGCGGCCAGGGACGCGATCGCGCGCGGCGCCAACCAGTACGCGCCCGGTCCCGGCATCCCCGAGCTCCGCCAGGCCATCGCCGAGCATCAGCAGCGCTTCTACGGGCTCGGCCACGACCCCGATGGCGAGGTCCTGGTCACCACGGGGGCGACCGAGGCGCTCGCATCCGCGCTGCTGGCGCTGATCGACGGCCCCGAGGACGAGGTGGTCGTGTTCGAGCCGTACTACGACTCCTACGCGGCCTGCGTGGCGCTCGCCGGCGCGACCCTCCGCACCGTGCCGCTGCGCTGGCCGGACTTCCAGCCCGACCTCGACGAGCTCGCGGATGCCGTGACCGACCGCACCCGCGTCATCCTGGTGAACAACCCGCACAACCCGACCGGCACGGTCTTCGAGCGGCGCGTGCTCGAGGAGATCGTGCGCCTGGCGCACCTGCACGACGCCGTCGTGGTGTCGGACGAGGTGTACGAGCACCTGACGTTCGACGCCCCGCACCTGCCCGTCGCGGCGCTTCCCGGCGCCGCCGAGCGCACGCTCACCATCTCGTCCGGCGGCAAGACGTTCCGCACCACCGGATGGAAGATCGGCTGGGCGTGCGGGCCCGCCGAGCTGATCACGGCCGTCCAGACCGTGAAGCAGTTCCTGACCTATACGAGCGGGTCGCCGTTCCAGCCGGCGATCGCCGCCGGGCTGCGTCTGCCGGACGCGTTCTTCGCCGGGATCGCGGCCGACATGAAGCGCAAGAGCGAGATCCTCGGCGAAGGCCTGCGGGCCGCGGGCCTGGCGGTGTCCGCGCCGCGCGGCTCGTACTTCACGGTCGCCGACGCGTCGTCCCTCGGCGTCGCGGACGCCGACGCGTTCTGCCGCGGCGAGCTCGCGCAGGCCGGCGTGGTCGCGATCCCGCTCACGGCGTTCGTGACGCCGGAGCGCCGGGCGGAGTACGCCTCGCTCGTGCGCTTCGCGGCGTGCAAGCGCACCGAGGTCCTCGACGAGGCCGCCGCGCGCCTGGCGGCCTACGCCCGCTGAGGGCGACCGCCGCGCCGGCTCAGCGCGGTACCACGCGGTATCGACGCAGGGCGAGCGCGGGGTTCACGCGGCGCACCGTCGCGATCGCGTCGCGGTCGGCCCATCCGACCGTCACGTCGGTCGAGGTGCCCACCGCCGCGATCGTGACGCCCTGCGGGTCGATCACGGCGGAATGACCCACCCCGAGCGTGGGGGGATGATCCGCCGCGGCCACGTACATCGTGTTCTCGATCGCGCGCGCGGTCAGCAGCGTCGTCCAGTGGTGCTCCTTGAGCGGTCCGCGCACCCACTCGGCGGGCACGAGCGCGACGTCCGCGCCCGCATCGGCGAGCGTCCGCGCGACCTCCGGGAAGCGCAGGTCGTAGCAGGTCATCAGGCCGAACGTGAGGCCCGCGACCTGGAACATCTCCGGCTCCGACAGCTCGCCCGCCTCGATCCAGTCCGACTCGCGCTGGCCGAACGCGTCGTACAGGTGCTGCTTGCGGTAGCGGGCGATCACGCCGGAGGCGTCGACGGCGACGACCGTGTTGCGGACGTGGCCCTCGTCGCTCGCGCGCTCCACGAGCCCGGCGACGACGACGATCCCCAGCTCGGCGGCGACCTGCGTGAGCATCTGCACGAAGGGGCCGTCGAGCGCCTCGGCGTGGGCCGCCAGCGTCTCGTCGAACGGATCGGTGAAGAAGCTCGAGTACTCCGGGAACACCACGACGTCCGCGCCCCGGTCGGCGCCGCGCCGCGCGAGCTCGGCCACCGCCTCGCGGTTCGCCGCGACGTCGGCGGTGGGGGCGAACTGGGCGACGCCGATCCCGACGGGCGCGGTCACGATTCGCCCCGCCGATTGCGCCGGGACCGCAGGAAGAACGGCACGATCAGCCACAGCACGACGACGAACACCGCCAGCAGGATGGCGGCGATCCACGACGCCGTGTCGCTCACGACCACGTCGAAGATGAACGCGACCACGCCCACCAGCAGCAGCGAGACGATCACGAGCGCGGACTGCAGGGACGCGTGACCGTAGGCGACGATCGTCCCCTTGGCCCCCTCGCGGAACAGGATGCGATGCAGCGCGACCGGAGCCAGCGCGATCACGGCGCTCAGCGCCGAGAGCACGACCAGCACCAGGTAGAAGATCCGCTGCCCCTCGGCCAGGTCGAGGAACGCCGGCTGGAACGCGAGCGCGAGCAGGAATCCCGTCAGGATCTGGGTGCCGGTCTGCAGCACGCGCAGCTCCTGCAGCACCTCGATCCAGTTACGGTCGTACCGCTCGGCCGGGGTCTCGTTGCGCAGCGCGTCGCGATCGGTGGAGCCGGTCATGCGCCCATCCTCCCGCCGTGCGCCCACGCGGGCAAACCCGCACGCCGCGGCTCGACAAGCTCGCGGCGCGGGTCCTCGCCTGGGGCTGGAAGGGAGTGGGCACATCAGGTCCTCGGTCCGTGGGCGCGAGCGGCGTTCGACGCGCGCACCGCGATCCGGACTGACAGGATGTGCCTCATGAGCAACGACACAGCCACAGAGGAGCCGCCGCACGGCTTCGCTCTCTGGACGATCGCGGTCCTGGCGTGGATCACGTGCCTGGCCCTCGTCATCACGTTCACGGCGATGGATGAATTCCAGTCCGCGCGCGTCGGGGTCGGCGCCTGGGCGGACATCTTCCTGCACGTGGGCATCGCGTCCACCGTGGGCGCGATCGTCCTCGGGGGCGTGCGCGCGAGCCTGCGACACCGTCTGCCCGCCCAGGAGCAGTACGACCGCGCGCAGTCCGAGGCGACTCAGGAGCCCTAGCGCCCGGAATCCTCGTGCTCGACGTCGCGAGATCCGGTTCGCTCGACAACCCACCCCTGCGCATGGCAAAAGACCCGGTCAGAAGACCGGGCCTTTCGCTTTTTGTTGCGGGGGCAGGATTTGAACCTACGACCTCTGGGTTATGAGCCCAGCGAGCTACCGAGCTGCTCCACCCCGCGGCACAAGAGTTAACTTTAGCACGCGATCCCAGAGGTGGCCAATCGGGGCGGTCACCCGTGATTCCCGGGCGCGTCGCCGGGCGTTCATCCGCGCGTCAACCTGCCCCGGGCCAGGAGAAAGCCGCGAGGCGAGGAGAATCCGGGTGGGATCGTCCTCGCCTCGCGGCGTCTTCCTTGTGTCGCGGTCACTCCCCGCTGAGCTCGACGAGCCGCTGCACAGCCTCGTTGAGGCGCTGGTCGGCCTCCGCGTAGGCCACCTGGTCGTCGGACGCCAGGGCGGCCTGCTTGTCGGTGAGGGCCTGCTGCGCGTCGGCGAGCGCCTGGGCGTACGCGTCGCCCTCTGCGGGCGGCTCGGTGCCGGGGTCGGCGGGCGGTTCGGCACCGGGGTCGGCCGGCTCCTCGCCCGGTTCGACCGGCGTGACCTCCTCGTCGCCCGTCTCGGCACCCGAGTCGCCGCCGAACAGCGTGTCGAGCGCGTCGGCGAGCGTGTCCTCGAAGGCGAGCTGGTCGCCGAACGCCACGAGCACCTTGCGCAGCAGCGGGTAGGTCGTCCCACCGGTCGACTGCACGTACACGGGCTGCACGTACAGCAGACCGCCGCCGACCGGCACGGTCAGCAGGTTGCCGAGCCGGACGTTCGAGTTGCCGATCTGCAGCACGTTCATCTGCGACGCGATCTCGGCGTCCGAGTCGAACGCGTTCTGCACCTGGCCGGGGCCGGGCACGGTCGTGTCGGCCGAGATCTCGAGCATCCGGAGCTTGCCGTAGTCCTCGCGCTTGACGCCGTCCTCGCTGCCGGCGTCCGAGTCCACCGAGAGGTAGCCCATCAGCACGTTGCGCTGGCCGCCGTCCGGGATGAACGTCGTGAACATCGAGAACGTCGGCTCGTCCTGGCCGGGCATCCGCATCGACAGGTAGTACGGCGGCTGCAGCACCTGGTCGTTCGCGGGGTCCGGCGGCGTCGCCCACGCGTTGTCCCGCTGGTAGAACGCGCCGGCGGTGTCGACGTGGTACGTGCCGAGCATCGCCCGCTGCACCTTGAACAGGTCCGTCGGATAGCGCACGTGGCTCATCAGCTCGCCCGACATCTCGCTGATCGGCTCGACGGTCGAGGGGTAGACCTTCTGCCACGCCTGCAGCACCGGGTCCTCCTCGTCCCACGCGTACAGCGTGACGCTGCCGTCGTAGGCGTCGACCGTGGCCTTGACCGAGTTGCGGATGTAGTTGATGTCGTCCAGACGCAGGTTCGGCGTCGGGTTGGTGGAGTCGCTGATCGCCTGCGACAGGCTCACGCCGGTCGAGTACGGGTACGTCGCGCTGGTGGTGTACGCGTCGACGATCCACACGATGCGACCGTCGACCACGCTCGGGTACGGGTCGCTGTCGATCGTCAGGTACGGCGCCACCTTCTGCACGCGCACCGCCGGGTGGCGGTCGTACAGGATCTGCGACTCCTCGTTCACGTTGTCCGAGAACAGGATCTGCTCGGACTGGAACTTCATGGCGTACAGCAGCTTGTGGAAGAAGCCGCCGATGCTCGGACCGCCGTCGCCCTCGAACGTGGTGCGGGTCTCGCTCGCGCCCTCCTGGCCGCGCGGGTAGTCGAGCTCCAGCGGGTCCGTGCCCTCCGGGGCGCCCACGATCGAGTACTCGGGCGAGTTCTCGCCGAAGTAGATGCGCGGCTCGTAGTCGAGCTCGGACAGGAAGCCCGACGACGGGATGTCGCTCTCGATGAAGACCGGCTCGCCCTCGTTCGTGCGCTCGTTGCCCTTCGCGGCGACGAGACCGTAGCCGTGGGTGTAGACCATGGTCGTGTTCTGCCAGGTCTGCGCGCTGTCGTCGAGCTGCTGCAGGTCGAGCTCGCGGACCGCCACGACGGTGTCCTGGGTCTCGCCCTCGATCTCGTACCGGTCGACGTCGAGCCGCTCGTTGAAGCCGTAGTACGCGCGGTACTGCTGCAGCTGGCGCACCGTGGGGCTGATGATCGCGGGGTCCATCAGGCGCAGCGAGGCGGTGGTGTCGGCGTCGTTGCGCAGCTGGCCCGCGGCGGCCTCGGTCTCGGCGCTGAACTCGGTCTTCTCGATCCCGTCGAGGCCGTAGGCCGCCCGGGTCATGTCGACGTTGCGCTGGTAGTAGTCCATCTCGAGCGCGCGCTGGTTGGGGCGCACCTGGAACGTCTCCACGGCCCACGGGTAGCCGACGCCCACGACGAGCGACGTGACGATGAGCAGCGCCGTCGCGACCAGCGGGTAGCGCCAGCGGCCGATCACGGCGGTCACGAAGAACAGGATGGCCACGAGCGCAGCCACGACGGCGAGGATCGTCTGGCCGGGGATGACCGCGTTGACCTCGGTGTAGGCCGGACCGGTGATGCGGTCGCCCGGCGCCACGAGCGTGGCGTAGCGGTCGAGCCACAGGCTGACGGCCTGGATCAGCAGGTAGACGCCCGCGATCACCGCGAGCTGGATGCGGGCCGGCTTGGAGATGCGCAGCTCGCCCTGGCCCGCGCGGACGGAGCCGTACAGGTACGACACCGCGCCGGTCATGAGGAGGCTGATCAGCGTGACGGCCGAGGCGAAGCCGACGATGGCCTGATAGAAGGGCATCGCGAACATGTAGAAGCCGGTGTCGAGCCCGAACTCGGGGTCGGTCTGCCCCGTCGCGACACCGTTGATCCAGAGCCAGGTGGTCTCCCACTGGGCCGAGGCGGCGAAGCCCGCGAAGAAGCCGAAGAACACCGGGATGCCCCACATCGCCAGGCGGCGGAGCGGCTCGACGACCTCCTGGTAGCGGTCCAGCTGCGAGCTCAGCCGCGCGTAGACGGGGCGCAGGCGGTACGCGAGGAAGATCGCGAGCCACACGGGCGCGGCCATCGCGACGAACCCGATCACGAACATCACCACGCGCGCCAGCCATTGCGTGGTCAGCACGTTCTCGAAGCCCAGCTGGGCGAACCAGAGGAACTCGGCGTAGAGGTTCGAGAAGGCGAAGAACGCGACGACGAGACCGGCGATCACCGCCAGGGAGGTCGTCACTATGCGTCGGAACGGGGACGGCGCGGCCGTCCTGGGCGCGGAGGTCGTGGTCACCTTCTCAGTCTAGGCATGGGTGTCTATGCCCCTGCCGCGAGGATCGGCGCCCCTCGCGATCCGTCCGTCAGCCGCAGGTAGGCAGCTCGGCGGTGTCGCCGGACTCGATCCCCTCGAGGGCCTCGAGGGCGTCGTCGAGGGACTCGACCGAGAAGACGTGCAGCCCGTCGGGCACGTGGTCGACCACCTCGCCGCAGTTCGCGGCCGGGGCCAGGAACCACTCGGCGCCCGCCTCACGCGCGCCGTACAGCTTCTGCCGGATGCCTCCGATCGGGCCCACGGTGCCGTCCGCCGCGATGGTCCCCGTGCCCGCGACCTGCTCGCCGCCGTTCAGCGGGCCGGGAGTGAGCACATCCACGATGCCCAGGGCGAACATCATGCCGGCGCTCGGCCCGCCGACGTTGTCGAGCTGGATCTTGACGTCGAACGGGAAGTCGAAGGTCGTGGTCAGCGTGATGCCGATCAGCCACGCGGTCTCGCCGTCGATCGCGGCCTGCTCCGGCGTGATCCGGACGCTGTCCCGCACGCCGTCGCGCTCGTAGACGATCTCGACCGGGTCGCCGCCGCCCTGCTGGATGAGCTCGCGCAGCGCGGCCGCGTCGGCCACGCGCGTGCCGTCGGCCGACACGATCTCGTCGCCCGGCTCCAGGAGACCCGCCGCGGGCACGTCGTCGCCGGCCAGGGCCGCGACCTCAACCTCGGCGCCCACGTCGTGACCGAGCTCGCTCAGCGCGGCGGCGGTCGCCTCGGCCTGCGAGTCGACCATCAGGGTGGCGTTCTGCTCGTCCCGCTGCTCGGTGCTCACGCCCTCGGGGAACACGGCGTCGATCGGCACGACCGCCCGCGACGGATCGGCCCACGCGAGCGCCAGCTCGAACCAGGAGGGCGTGCGCTCGCGGTTGCCCACGACCTGCACGGTGGTCAGGTCGAGCGTCCCGGACGTCGGGTAGGTCTCGGCGCCCGAGATCTCGATCAGCGGCAGCTGCTCGCCGTCGGCCGACTCGGCGGTGCCGATCGTGTTGTACACGGGACCGGGGCGCTGGATGACGTACGCGGTCGGGAGGAAGGTCAGCACGACCAGCACGACGATGGCCACGACGACCGCCCACATGCCCGCCAGAGTGCGGCGCGGCAGCGCGTGCTCGCGGACCGGCTCCGCACCCTCGTACTGCGTCACAGCTTCCTTTCGCGCCGTCGTTCGCGGGCGGCGTACAGCGCTCGCGGCGAAGCCCGGGCTGGGCGGGGACGGGTGAGACTAGCGTAGTTCTCGATCGGACTGACCGGCTGAAAGGCGGCTGACGTGGCAGATGACGACCGCTCCCCCGAGGAGCAGTTCCAGGAGCTGATGCGGCAGCTGTTCGGCGCGTCCGGCGAGGACTTCGATCCGTCGCAGTTCGCGCGGATGGACCCCGAGCAGCTCGCCCGCCTGACGGGCGGGCAGATCGACCCGGCGACGCTCTCGCAGGTCATGCAGAACCTGCAGAGCGCGTTCCGGCAGTCGGGCGGCGGCATCCCCTGGGAGGTCACCAAGCGCCAGGCGCTGCACCTGTCCAACCAGGACGGCCTGAGCGTCACGCAGGGCCAGCGCAGCGATCTCGACCAGGCCTTCCACCTTGCGGACCTGTGGCTGTCGGAGGCGACCGCGATCTCGGACCTCGGCAGCATGCCGCGCGCGATCACACGCGGCGAGTGGGTCGAGCAGAGCCTGGCCGTCTGGCAGGAGCTCGCCGAGCCCGTGGCGACGAGCGTCGCCGACGCCCTGACGGAGAGCCTGAGCTCGCAGGTCCCCGAGGAGATGCAGGGGCTCGTCGCCAACGCCGGCCAGGTGATGCGCAGCGTCGGCGGCTCGCTGTTCGCGACCCAGCTCGGCCAGGTCGTCGGCAAGCTGTCGCTCGAGGTCGTCAGCGGCGGCGACGTCGGCATCCCCGTGCTCCCCGCCGGGACGGCGGCCATCCTGCCGCAGAACTTCGCGGATCTCGGCCGCGGCCTGGAGATCCCGGACGATCAGCTGGCGCTCTACGTCGCGGCGCGCGAGCTGGCGCACGCGCGCCTGTTCCGTCACGCCAAGTGGCTGCGCCTGCACGTCCTGTCGCAGGTGACGGAGTACGCGCGCGGCGTGCACATCGACACCGAGCGGCTGGAGGAGATGGCGTCGCGGTTCGACCCGTCCGACATGGACGAGCTGCGCGCGGCCCTGGAGAGCGGCGCGCTCCTGCCGCAGCAGACCGAGGCGCAGAAGCGCGCTCTCGACCGCCTCGAGAACATGCTCGCCCTGATCGAGGGATGGGTCGACGTCGTCACCGCCGACGCGACCGCGCGGATCCCGAACCTCGACCGCATCGCCGAGGCGATCCGCCGCCGCAGAGCCGTAGGAGGGCCCGCGGAGGACGCCCTCGGCGCGCTCGTGGGGCTCAAGCTGCGACCGCGCCGCCTGCGCGAGGCCGCCGCGATGTGGCGCGCGGTGACCGAGGCGGTCGGCATCGAGGCCCGCGACGCGCTGTGGGACTCCCCCGACTTCGTCCCCGAGTCCACCGACATCGACGACCCGTCGGCGCTGATCGCGCGGCTCGAGGCGAGCCAGCGCGGCGAGGCGCCCCAGCGGGACGAGATGGACGACGCGCTCGATCGGCTTCTCGCGGAGGCCGAGCACGGCCGCCCGGAGGACGCCGGTCCGGACGACGCAGGGGGCGCGGGATCCGGCGGCGGTGACGACGAGGGTCCGGGGACGCCAGACGGCGGCACGCCGGAGGGCCCCCGCCCCGTGTGAGCCTCGTCCACAGGCCGGCGCCCAGCACGGGCGGAGCCGGTCCTGTGGACAGCGCCGCCGCCCGCCGGCGCGGGCGAGCACGATGGCGGCATGACGATCCTGCGACTCGATCCCGCGCTCCCGGCCCTCTGGCGCGACGAGCGCACGCTGCAGCTGGGCGCGCACGCCGTCGTGACGCTGCCGGATCCCCCGCCCTGGCAGCAGCGCGTGCTGCACGCGATGGAGCGCGGGGTCGCGCCGGCGACGCTCGCCCGGCTCACGGCGGCTCTCGAGGTGCCGCCGGCCGAGCTCGAGGCGTTCCTGGTGCTCGTGGACGCGGCGCTCGCCCGTCCGCAGGAGGTCCCGCGGATCTCCCTCTGGGCCGCCGACGGCGTGGACGCGACCACGTGCACGGACGTCGCCGAGGCGCTCGGCGCGGCGGGCTTCGCGGCCACGTGGCCGCCCACCGGGGCCGCGGTGGACGCCGACGCGGTGGTGCTGCTGGCACAGCATCACGTCCCGCCGCACCTGCCCGCGCGCCTCATGGCCGGGGACGTCGCCCACCTGCCGGTCGTGTTCGACGGGGGAGGTGCGACCGTCGGGCCGCTCGTCGCGCCCGGGCGCACGGCGTGCCTGGCGTGCCTGGCCGCGCACGAGCGCGACCGGGATCCGGCCTGGCCGGCCATCGCGGCGCAGCTCGTCGGGCGCCGGCCCGTGCCCGTGCCGCGGCCCAGGGCGATGGAGGCGGGCTCCCTCGCCGCCCGGCTGCTGCGCGACGCGCCTCGGGCCGACGCCGCGGCGCAGCGCGGCGTCAGGGCGACGACGTCCGTGCGCCAGGACGCCGAGGCGCGCCGGTCGTGGCGGTCGCACCGCCCTCATCCCGAATGCCTCTGCCGGTCGGCGACGCCGGCGGGCGCCGATCATCGCCCGCACGCAGGTGCGGACCGATCTCGGCGAGGAAGCGAGACGGCGACCGCTCGCCCCGTCCCGATCCGCGAGACCACGAGATCGACAGGGTTCGCTCGGCCCGCGTGATGCCGACGTAGGCCAGGCGCCGCTCCTCGTCCACGCCCTCGAGCGACGACGCGTAGGAGATGGGCAGCAGCCCCTCGCTGAATCCCATGATGTGCACGTGCGGCCACTCGAGGCCCTTGGCGGCGTGCAGCGTCGACAGCGTCACGGTGCGCAGGGACGGCTCGTGCTGGTCCTTCGCGCGCGCCATCAGGTCGTCCGCGAACGAGCGCAGCGTCGTCCCCTGCGGGGCGTCCTCGGCCAGCCGCAGGATGGCCGCGCGCGCCTCCCAGGCGTCCCGCACCGCTCCCCCGGCGGCCGGCGGCTCGTCCTGGTGCCCGAGCCCGCGCAGCGCGGTGCGCACCTCGTCGACGAAGCCGTCGCCGTGCGGCGCGACGGCCGCGGCGCGGATCGCGAGCACGGCCTGGCGCACCTCCGGCATGTCGAAGAACCGCGTGCCGCCCAGGACGGTGGTGGCGATGCCGCGCGCGGCCAGCGCCTGCTGGATGAGCGCGGACTGCGCGTGCGACCGGTACAGCACAGCGATCTCGTCGGCCGTCGCGTTCCGCAGCTGGCGCGAGACCACGTCGGCGACGCCCTCGGCCTCGGCCTGGTCGTCGGGGTACGCGGTCACCTCGGGCTTGGGCGACGAGGACTCCCCGCGCGCGGCGACGAGCGTCAGGGCGCCGGGACGCCCGCGCATGAGGGCGTTCGCGACGTCGAGCACGGCGCCGTCCGATCGGTAGTTGCGCTCGAGGCGCACGACCGTGGCATCCGGATAGCGCGTGCCGAACTCCAGCAGGAAACGCGAGTCCGCGCCCGTGAACGAGTAGATGGTCTGGCTCGCGTCGCCGACCACGCAGAGGTCGCGGCGGTCGCCCAGCCACAGCTCGAGGAGCCGGTTCTGCAGCGGCGAGACGTCCTGGTACTCGTCGACCGTGAAGTGCCGGTACTGCTCGCGGACCGCGATCGCGACGCGGGGCTCGGCCTCGAGCATGCCGGCGCACGCGAGCAGCACGTCCTCGAAGTCGAGCTGCCGGCGCTCGTCCTTGAGCTTCTCGTACTGGCCCATGAGGTCCACCAGCTGCTCGTGCCGCAGGGACCCGACCGTGCGACCGAGCCGCGCGTACTGCTCGATCGAGCGCATCGTGACCTTGCGCCACTCGATCTGCGACGCGATGTCGCGCAGCGTCGCCCGGTCGGGCCGCAGCCGCAGCGCGTCCGCCGCGTGCGCGAGGAGCTTCACCTTGTTGTCGACGATGCGCGGCGCCTCGTCCCCGGCGATCTGCGGCCAGAAGAAGTTGAGCTGCGCGAGGGCCGCGGCATGGAAGGTCTTCGCCGACACGCCCTCGATGCCGAGCGCCCGGAGGCGCCCGCGCAGCTCCCCCGCCGCCTTGGTCGTGAACGTCACGGCCATCACGCGCTGGGGCGAGTACGCGCCCGTGTCCACGCCGTGCGCGATCCGGTGCGTGATCACGCGCGTCTTGCCCGCGCCGGCGCCCGCGAGCACGGCGACCGGCCCGCGCAGCATCGACGCCGCCTCCCGCTGGTGCTCGTCGAGGCCGTCCAGCGCGCTCATCGCTCGTCCCCCGGGGCGGTCTCGTCGTACCACGCGCGGATCAGGCGGTGCGCGATCGAGACGCCGCTCGGGAAAGCCGTGGACCCCCGGCCGGCCAGGCCCTCGCCGATCTCGTCGCGTGTGAACCAGCGCACCGCGAGGATCTCCGTGCCGTCCGGACGCGCCGCCTCGACGTCCTCGGCGACCGCCTCGAACCCGAGCATGAGCGAGCGGGGGTACGGCCAGGGCTGCGAGCCGCGGTAGCGCACGTCGCGGAGCCGCACACCCGCCTCCTCGAGCAGCTCGCGGTGGATCGCGGACTCAAGGGATTCGCCGGTCTCGACGAAACCGGCGAAGCACGAGTGCATCCGCCCGCCCCAGGCGGCGTTGGCTCCGAGCAGCAGGCGCGTGCGGCCCGGATCCGTCACCGCCACGATCACTGCGGGATCGGTGCGCGGGAAGTGCTCGCGGCCGCACGACTCGCATCGGCGCGACCACCCGGCCTGCTTGAGCACCGCGCGCCCGCCGCACGCGGGGCAGAAGCGGTGGCCGACGAGCCAGCGTCCGAGGCTCACCGCCACGATGAACGTGTGGGTCTCCCCCGGGTCCAGGGTCGCGCCGATCTCGCGCAGCCCCGCCCAGCCGGCGGGGGCGTCGAACGGCTCCGGCTCGGCCGGATCGAACGCCGCGACGAGCACCGCCGCACCGTCGGCGTCGCGACCGAGGAAGCCCCATTCGGCGCCCGCCGGGACGTCGGCGGGCGCGACAGCGTGCAGGGCGGGGACGTCGCCGGCCGCGCGCGGAGCCGCGTCTCCGCGCACCGCGAGCACGCGCGTGGACGCGTCGCCGCGCAGGCGCTCCAGCAGACCGGGGAGCTCCCGCTCGGGTGCCGCGAGGTCGCTCGCGATCACGGCGGCGGATCGGCTCATCGACATCTCCTCGCGTCGCGCGCACGGGCTGTCCGACGGTGTCTCCGACGGGCGGACGTCCGCGGGCGCCTGGCCCTCGCGGGCGTGGCGCGGTGGGGCGCCGGGACGTTGCGACCTAACCTGGGAGGCATGGCACGCTCTCCTCTCACTCTAGCGGCGGCCGTCACGGCGGCCGTCCCGGACGTGGAGGTCGTCGGCGTCCGGCGCCTCACCGCGGGCGGCGGCGGGCGCTTCGACGCCGCGGTCGCCCGTCTCGCCGACGGCCGCGAGCTCGTGGCGCGCGTCGCCTCCGAGGAGAGCGTCGACCAGGAGATCGCCGCCGAGGTGGTCGCGCTGCGCGCCCTCACCCCCGGCGTGCGCGGCATGCTGCCGTTCCTGGCGCCCGAGTACGTCGGCGCGACCGCGCTGCCGGGCGGACGGGCGATCGTCACGACGTTCGTGCCCGGCTACCTGATCGACGCCGACGAGATCCCGCCCGGCGAGGGCGCCGCCACTTCCGTGGGCCGAGCACTGGCCGCGCTGCACGCCCTGCCGCCGTCCGTCGTCCGCTCGGCCGGGCTGCGTGAGCGCACGGCTGAGCAGTCCCGTGCCGAGGTGCGCCGGCTGATCGACGCGGCCGGCGCGAGCGGCCGGCTGCCGGTGCGGCTGACCGTGCGCTGGCGCGACGCGGTGGACGACGACCGCCTCTGGGCGTTCGAGCCGGCCGTCGTGCTCGGCGGCACGCAGGCCACGTCGTTCCTCTACACCGACGACGAGCGGGGAGCCCCGGCCGTCTCCGGCGTGCTCGACTGGCACGGGCTCTCGATCGACGACCCGGCCGTCGACCTGCGCTGGATCGCCTCGGCCCCGGATGCCGCGCGGGACATCTTCCGTGCCTACGGCGAGGCCGCGCACCGCGCGCCGGATGCCGGGGCGCGGGTCCGCGCGCGCCTGCACGCCGAGCTGGAGTTCGCTCGCTGGCTCGTGCACGGGCTCGAGGCGCACCGCGCGGATGTCGTCGCCGACGCCGCCCGGCTGCTCGAGTCGCTCACGGAGGGCGTGCGCGACGACGTCCTGCTGGCCGAGATCGACGACGACGGGCGCACCGACATCGACGACGCGCTCACCGTGCTGGCGAACGTGCCCGCCACTCCCGCCGCGCCGGCCGTCGACACGTCGATGCAGACCGACGCGTTCGACCCGGACGAGCTGTCGCTCGCGGCCGACGGCTCGTGGAGCGACGACATGCGGGCGCGGGCCGCGTCCGCAGCCAACGAGACGCAGCCGCTCGACCCGTCCGAGTTCGTGGGCGTCACCACGCCGGAGGGCGAGCGCCCGGCTGAGGCCGATCCGGTCTCGCCGGACGAGGATCAGCGCGACGCGGAGGAGGCGCGCCGCTCGGCGCGCGCCGCGTTCCAGCGCTGGACCAGCTCCTCCTCGGAGTAGATCCGGTCGCCGCGGATGACGAGGTCGTCCGCGACGTAGTACAGCGCGACGTCGATGCGGTCGAGCGGCACCCCGTGCCGGCGGTGATACGCGAGGCGGTAGAGCGCGAGCTGGAGCATGCGCTCCTCGCGCTCGGCCGCGGTGCGGGGCGCCTTGCCGGTCTTCCAGTCGACGATCTCGATCCGGCCGTCCCGCTCGTACACCGCGTCGAGCTTGCAGATCACGATGTGCGCGGGCGATCCGCCGGGCTCCGAGGCGAGCGCGAAGTCGATCTCGGTCTCGACCTCGAGCGGCTTCCGGTGCGCCCACTCGCTGCGCAGGAACGTCTCGCGCAGGCGCGCGAGCGCGGCCTCGTCCTCGGCCGAGACCTCGGTCTCGGGCGTCGCGGCGTCCGACCAGATCTCCTCGTCGCTCTCCCACAGGGCGTCGTCGGTCGACGATCCAGCCCCCGCGATGCCCGAACGCTGCTCGACCCACTGGTGGAATAGGGTGCCGATGCGGGTCTGCGTGTACGGCCGCTCGGGCAGCGGACGGTCGATGGACGCCACGGTGCCGGCGAAGTCGGCGACGTAGTCCTTGAACCGCGACGCCGGGATGCGGGTCGGCGCGGCGGGCCGCCGGCCGCGGCTGCGCTCCTCGCGCTCGGCGAGCAGTCGGGCGGCCTGATCCGTGGGCTCGGCCGGGGCCGTGGCGCGCACGAGCTCGGCCGCCGCCATCACGCGGCCGCGCCGGTTCCCGAGGGGGTCGAGCGGCCACTGGCGCGTGAGCGCGGTGCCCTCGTACGGGTTGTCGTCCTTGTCGACCTCCCCGACCTCCTCCAGCCCCAGCTCCTCGATCAGCTCGACGAGGTACGGGCTGGGGCGCCGCGGCGACTTCTGGCCCGCCCAGTGCGCCCCGGTCAGCAGCAGGTCGCTGCGGGCCCGGGTCACGGCCACGTAGGCGAGCCGGCGCTCCTCCTCCTGCTGGTAGTCGCGGTAGGCGTCCTTGAAGCGCACCAGCGCGCCGCCGTGCGGGTAGGCCTTGGTGCGGCCCGCCGCGAGCGAGTCCAGCGCGGCCTTGTGCCGCTTGAGGGGATCCTCCCCCGCCTCGGCCATGGCTCCCGCGGGATCCCAGCCGAACCGCGGCAGCGCGGCCGCGTCGCCGCGGAGCGAGAACGGCGCCACGCCGAACCCGAACCAGCCCGACGTGTCGCTCACGCGGCTCGGGAGCTCGTCCTCGACCATCCGCACGACCGCGACCGCATCCCACTCGAGGCCCTTGGAGCCGTGGATCGTGAGGAGCTGGACCACCCCGGGCTCGGGAGGCTCGGTGCGCGGCATGAGCTCGTCGGTGGACTCGGCCTTGTCGAGCCAGGCCAGCAGGCTGCCGATCGTGCCGCGCTCGTCGGCGGCGAGGAACCCGCGCACCTCGTCGACGAACGCGCGCAGCTGCGTCGACGCGACGCGCGCCGATCCGCGCGTCTCGTTGGCCGCGAGCTCGATGTCCAGGCGCAGCTCTCCCTCGATCAGGCGGATCAGCTCCGGGATGGGCTGCCCCACCGCGCGGCGCAGCCGGTCGAGCATCTCTCCCGCGCTCCGAAGGCGCGCGCGTCCCTCCGGCGTGATCCCCTCGAGCAGGCGGTAGTCGTCGCGCGCCGTGCGGACGAAGTCCAGGGCGTCGACGATCGACACGGCCTCGTCGACCCCGGCCGAGGTGCGCAGCCGGTCCTTCAGCTCGTCCGGCAGCGGGGCGAGAGAGCCGTCGCGCACGGCGAGCGTGGCCGCCAGGTCGTACAGCGCGGCCATGTCGGCGACCCCGATCCGGAAGCGCGGGCCCACGAGCAGGCGGATGAGTGCCGAACCCGCGGTGGGGTCGTGCAGCACCCGCAGCACGGACACGACGTCGGTGACCTCCGGCGTGGAGAGCAGGCCGCCGAGGCCCAGGATGCGGTGCGGGATGCCGCGGTCGCCCAGCGCCTTCGCGAAGGTCTGCATGTGCTTCTTGGACCGGAACAGGATCGCGCCCGTGTGCGGCTTGTCGCTCGTGTGCTCCTCGCGCACCCGCGCGAACCAGTCGGCCACGGCCGCGGCCTCGTCGTCGACGGTGAGCTCGAACCTCGACGACACGCGTCCCTCGCCGGCGCCCGGGCGGGGCTCGAGCTCCGGCACGGTGAACGAGCCGCGGCCCTGCAGCGGGCGCAGCACGCGGTTCGCGGCCGCGAGGATCCGCGCGTCGTTGCGCCAGCTCGTCATCAGGCTGAAGTGCGCGGCGGGCACCTCGCGCGCGAACGCGGAGTCGAACGCGTACAGGTTGTCGGCGCTCGCGCCGCGCCAGCCGTAGATGGACTGGTGCGGGTCGCCGACCGCCATCACGGTGCCGTCCCGGAAGAGCTCGGCCAGGAAGCGCGTCTGGATCACCGAGGTGTCCTGGTACTCGTCGAGCAGCACGACCCGGTACTGCGCCCGCAGGTCCTCGCGCACCTGCGGCGCGGTCTCGACGATCTCGTAGGCGCCGTTCACCTGATCCGCGAAGTCGAGCACGCCGCGGCGCTGCTTCTCGGCGATGCAGTCGCGCACGAGCTGCACCAGGATCGGCGTGGCGAGCAGGTTCGCAGCTGCCTTGTCGACCGCCTCCTTCTCCCGGTACGGCTCGAACGCCGCCGCCTGGTCGAGCGCGACGCGCTGCAGCTCGTCGAGGTCGATGCGGTGGTCGAGCACCTCGGCCGACAGCCGCTGCACGGCGTCCACGACGCCGTTCAGCGCGCGGTCGACCTCTTCGAGGCCGGGGATCTGCGCCCGCAGCACCACCTGCCGCGCGATCAGCCACGACGCGGACTGGCTGAGCATCCCGGCGTCCGGGTCGCGGCCGATGCGGGCTGCGTGCTCGCGCACGATCGAGTCGGCGAACGCGTTGTAGGTCGCCACGCGCGGCCGGATCATGAGGTCGTCGACCGTGCGCGGCGCTGTCGGGTCCCATCCGGTGTCGAAGGATCGGGCCAGCGCGTCGAGCACCTCGCGCCGCACCACCTCGCGCTGGGCGGGCGTCGCGGCGGCCTCGATGCGCGCCAGGGCGCCGCTGCGCACGACGTCCCGCAGGTGCGGCAGCAGCCCGCGCCGCCCGAACTCGTCGATCAGCGCGAGGCGGGCGCCGATCCGCTCGGCGAGCTCGCCGGCCGCCTTGCGGGTGAAGGTCAGCCCGAGGATCTCGTCGCGCCGGACGTGCTCGTTCGCGACGAGCCACACCACGCGGCCCGCCATGGTCTCGGTCTTGCCGCTGCCGGCCCCCGCGACCACGAGCGCCGGGCTGGGCGGCGCCTCGATCACGCGCTGCTGGGCCTCGGTGGGCGTCGGCAGGCCCAGCGCGGCGGCGATGTCGGTCGCGGCGATGCCGTGTCCGCCGCGCCACTCCGGCGCCGCGCCGCCTGCGGCCGGCTCGGGAATCGGATCGAGGTCGGTGCGCAGGGTCATGCGCTCACCGCGTCGATCGTGTGGATGCGGCAGGGTTTCACGAACATCCCCTCGGTGCAGTGCGCGTCGACCTGGGCCGTGAAGCTGCTCGCGGACATCCCGCGCGCCGCCTCGGCCACGCGACGCAGGAACTGCGCGCGGGGCTCGTCGGCCAGCCGGTGCTGGTGCGCGACGCGGTAGTCGCTCTTGGCGAGCGTCTGCGAGACGATCACGAGGCGCGCACCGGCCAGCGAGCCCGCCGGCGCGCCCTCGACGAGCCCCTCCTGCACGGCGACCTGATACGCGGCCAGCTGCGCGTGCTCGACGACGTCGCCATCGCCGGGCTTCTCGTAGCGGCCGCTCTTCAGGTCCACGACGACGACGTGCTCGCCGGCCGCCGGATCGCCGCACTCCATGGCGGTCCAGCCTCGCGAGCGCCCGGGCGCATGCTCCCCCGCGCCCGTCGGGTACGTCTCCACGCGGTCGATCACACCGCTCACCACGGCGCGCTGCGGGCCGTGGATCTCGTCGCCCACGTACACGGCCGGGGGCGCGTCCTCGGCCGGGCGGGTGTCGACCGCGAAGCGGAACGGGGCCTCGGACGCCACATGCGCTCCCCCGTCGGCGCGCACGGCCGTCAGGTAGGCGTGCAGGCGATCGACGTAGAGCTCGGCCCTCGCGCGCTCCTTCGCGGCGATCCACGGGGTCTCGAAATCGAGCTCGCGCCAGCGCTCCGCGAGCACGGCGCGCAGACCCTCGAGGTCTCCGTCGGGGTGCCGCTCGAGCGCGGCGTGCAGGATGCTGCCGATGCCGGCGCTCGGCGGGGTGACCGTGCTGCCGCCGAGGCTGTCGATGACCCAGCCGAGACCGCACTCCTCGAACGCCTCGAGCCGCGACGGCGAGACGCGCGCGGGCCCGGCGTCGAGGTCGCGCAGGGGCGCGTCCGTCGACGGCTCGCGCACGCCGTACCACTCGCGGGGGTCGGCGCCGGGCACTCCCGCGGCGGCGAGCATGGCGAGCTGCCCGGCGGCCTCGGCCCGCGCCTGCTCGTCGCCCGACTCCGTCAGCGCGCGGCGATGCCGTGCGACCAGCCCGCGCAGCGTCAGCGGATGCTCCGCGCGGCCGTCGTCGGGCGGCGGGTCGGGCAGGAAGGAGAACAGCGCGCTCGGGCCCGTGTCGTCATCGTCCACCGCGGTCACGAGCAGGCGCGTGCGCGCGCGGGAGACCGCCCGCACGAACAGCCGCAGCTCGTCGTGCATGGCCGCGCGCCGCCGGTCCAGCACGCCCGCCGGCTCCGCCCCGGCGCGGCCGTCGCGATGCGCGGCGACGGCGTCGGCGAGACGCCACGACTCCAGCAGCCCGCCGCGCAGGCGCACGTTCGGCCAGACGCCCTCCTGCACCCCGGCGATCACGACGGCGTCGAACTCCACGCCGAGAGCGTTCGCGGGGGTCATCAGCGTGACGGCGCCCTCGCGCTCGGGGGCCGCCAGCATGTCCTCCGGGACATCGCTGTCGAGGATCTCGCGGATGAACGGCTGCGGGCCCTCCTCCGGGCTCCGCTCCACCGAGCGCTTCGCCGCCGCGAACAGCGCGACCAGCCCGTCGAGGGCGCGCCCGATCTCGGCCGCGAGCGGGCCCTGCCCCTGCGCCGCCTCGTGCCACGCCCGGTCCAGGCGGCGGCCGTCGCCGGTGCGCGCACGGTCCCACACCAGCCACAGCAGCTCGTGGATGGTCGCCCCGCGCGCTCCTTCCTCGTGGACCAGCCGCAGCGTCTCGGCCAGGCGCCGCCCGGTGCGGGCCTCCGGGGTGTCGATCAGGTCGAACGTCGCCGGGTGCCCCAGCGCCTCGTGCAGCAGCTCGCGCGCCGGGCGGTTGCCGCCGTCGGCGAGCTCGGCGTGGCGCATGTGGGCCCGCAGGCGGCGCAGACCGACGCCGTCCAGCCCGCCGAAGGGCGAGCGGAGGGCCTCCACCAGCCGCTCGGCGTCGCGCTCGGCGTGGGCCTGCAGGCCGAGCCGCACGATCTCCACGATGTCGTGCACGACCGCCTCGCTGCCGAGGGGCCGCTGGACGCCTGCCGCGCGCGTCGGAACCTCGCGCGCCGCGAGCTCGGCTTCGAGCATCGTGAGCTGCCGCGTGTCGTGCGCGATCACGGCCATGCCGGACCACGGCACGCCTCCGAGCAGGTGCCAGTCCCGGAGGGTCCACGCGATCCGGTCGACCTCCTCGTACGGAGACGCGGCCAGGCACGTCGAGACGGCGCCGTCGTCCTCGGCCTCAGGACCCGGCGGGCGGCGGTGCGCGACCACGCCGCTCGTGCCGATGGCCTGCGTGACCGAGCGCGTCAGCCGCGTCAGCGCGGGCGCGGCCCGGTGCGCGCCGTCGAGCACGAACCGCTCCCCCAGCGCCGTCGCGAGCTCCAGGAAGAGCTCCGGCGTCACGCCGCGGAACGCGCCGGATCCGACATCGGGGTCGCCGAACGCGAGCACCGCGACGCCCCGTGCGCGCAGCGCCCGCACGACGGCGACGCCGCCGCGGGTGAGCTCCTGGGCGTCGTCGATCAGCACGATGCGCAGCCGCTCGAGCCCGGCGATCACCGCGCCGGCGCGCAGGGAGGCCGCCGCCTCGGCGTAGAGCTCCGCGACCTCGCGATGGGGCGAGCGCATGCCGTCCAGCACGTTCCGGTAGTCCCTCGCGAAGCCGGCGACGGCCGTCCAGGCCGGCACCCCCATCCCCTCCAGCTCGTCGGGCCCCACGCCGAGCTCGGCGAGCTCGCTGAGGAACGCACGCAGCTCCGAGCGGAAGCCCTTCGAGGCGCGCACCGGCGCGGCGAGGTCGGCCGGCCAGCGGACGACCCCGTCCCGCTCGTCCTCCTCGTCGCCCGCCAGGATGTCGGCCACGATCCGGTCCTGATCGGCGCCCGTGAGCAGCTTCGGCGGTTCCTCGCCGCGGCGCACCGCCTCGGCGCGGACGACCTGGAACGCGAACGAACCGATCGAGCGGGCGAGCGGACCGGGGGTCGCGACGGCGACGCGCACCCCGAGCTCGTCGCGCAGCCGCGTCGCCGATGCGCGCGTCGGCGTGAGCACGACCACCTCGTCGGACGCCGCCCCGCGAGCGAGCAGACGCGCGACGCGCTCGACCAGGACCGCGGTCTTGCCGGTGCCGGGCGCGCCGATCACCGTGCCCGACGCGTCGCCCGGCAGCTCGAGGACGGCGCGCTGCCCGGCGTCCCACTCGCGAGAGGTCATGCCGTCCACGCTAGAGGCGGCCCCGGACATCGGCGCGATCGCGCCCGGCGAGTGCGAGCACGGCCGCGGCCGCACGCGCGAGCTCGACGCCGTAGGCACGTCCGTGGCCGGCGGCGTGCACCGCGAGGGGATGCAGCTGATGCAACGGGACGCGCGCCCGCCAGCCGTCCCGCAGCGGATGCGCCGCGTCGTATCCGGCCAGGATCTCGCTCAGGTGCGGCGCTCCGAACAGCGCCAGCATGGCCAGATCGGTCTCCCGGTGGCCTCCGTGCGCGGCCGGGTCGATCATCACGACGCCCTCCGGCGAGAAGAGCACGTTGCCCGCCCACAGGTCGCCGTGGACCCGGGCGGGCGGCTCGCCGTCGTCGAACGCGCCGGCGGCGACGGCGTCGCACGCCCGGCGCACGAGATCCGCCTCGTCGCACGTGACCGTGCCCGCCGCAACCGCGATGTCGAGGAACGGCAGCACCCGGTCGCGGGCGTAGAACGCGCCCCAGCTGGCCTCGTGCGCGTACGCCTGCGGCCGCCGCCCGATGAACCCGGGCCCGTCCCAGCCCTCGGGCGGCGCCCCGAACGCGGCCGCGCCCGCGTCGTGCGTGCGGGCCAGGGCCGCGCCGAACGCGCGCGCCGCCGCGGGCGTCGGCCGCGCCTCGGCGACGCGCTCGAGCACGATCCGCCCCGGCCCGACCCGGATCACGTCCACGACCCGCGCTCCCCCGTCGGCGCCGCCGAGCCAGCGCAGTCCGGCCGCCTCCGACTCGAAGAAGCCCTCGGGGGCGTGCGGGTCCTCCTTCACGACCGTCGCGCGCATGTCACCAGTCTCGGTCGATTTCGCCCTCAGCGTTCAGCGCCCTGCCGCGTCCGTGCCCTGCCATAGAGTTGACGCACGGCCCGTCCGACACGGATCGGCCGGTCAGGCGCGACGAAAGGCAGTCACCCGTGGACATCCGCATCGGCATCACCAACACCGGCCGCGAGCTGAGCTTCGAGTCGTCGGAGAGCGCCGACAGCATCAAGGCCACGGTGGCCGAGGCGATCACGTCCGGCGCCCCGCTGACGCTCACGGACGTCAAGGGCAACTCCTACATCGTGCCGACCGCGAACCTGGCGTTCGTCGAGGTCGGCAGCGAGGAGACCCGCCGCGTCGGCTTCGTGGCCTGACGCCGGTGTACATCCTCCTGGCCCTGATCGCCGCCGTGGCGATCGGCGTCGGCGTGCACTTCGCGCTGCCGCACCGCGAGCGCCGCGGCGTGGCCCTCGCCCCGTCCATCGCGGGCGCGGCGGCCGCAGTCGCCTACGGCCTGTGCACGTGGACCGGGCTGGGCGAGGCGAACATCTGGACCTGGGTGATCTCACTGGTCGCCGCCGCGGTCGTCGGCGTCGCCGGCACGGCGGCCATCACCCGCTCGCGCGCCGCGCGCGACGAGGCGACCGCCCGCCGCCTCGGCCTCGTCTGACATGACCGGGGCGGGCGGGTACGTCCGCCCGCCGATCGCGCCCGCCGTGTTCGTCGACGACCTCGGCCGTCCCTACGGGGAGCGCTGGGGCATGGTCGCGACGCCCGAGGACAGCTGCTCGGTGGTCAGCCACCCCGAGCGGTCCGCGCCACTGCACGAGGTCGCCGATGCGCTGGTCTACTGGCTGCGCGCGACATTCGACGTCCAGGCCGAGGAGCGCGCGGAGCTCGCGGCCGACCTGATGCATCCGCAGCCTTCGGTCCTGCGCGCCGTCCGGCTGACGCCGGCGCATCCGGATGCCGCATCGCTCACGTTCGTGTGGACGGACTTCCCGGGGGTGATCGTGCACGCGGGCCTGCTGCACGACTTCCCGTATCCGACCTGCGGCTGCGACGCGTGCGACGAGACGTGGCAGACCTGCGCCGACGAGCTCGAATGGCTGGTCGCGGCGGTCACGGCGGGCGGGTACGCCGAGACGCTCACGGACGGCGCGCACGCCGAGCTCTGGCACCGGCTCGCGACGACGGATCGCCGCGGGTCCGGCGGAGGGCCCGCGGGGCTCGACCGGGATGTGCTCGACGCGGCTCGTCCGGCCCTCGAGCGCCTGCCCGGCGGCTGGGCGGCCTGGCCGCGGCGGCCCGGAACCGAGGACGGCGCCCGCTAGGCCGCCAGCCCCAGGGCGTCCATGCGGCGCGCGTGCGCGGCCATGAGCGCCGTGAAGACCGGCTCGACCTTCTTCTCGTCGGCCTCACCGAGGCTCTGCGGGCGCAGTGCGGCGCGCGCGACCAGCAGCGTGTCACCCACGAGGCGACGGGCCCACATCGACAGCAGGGAGCGCATCTCGTCGTCGGCCTCGATCGTCGCCCGGATGAGGTCGACGATCAGCTCGCGGTCGCTGTCGACGTTCAGGATGCGCGCCACCCGGCGCCCCGTGTCGCCGTAGCTGGCGGCCAGCGTCCGGTAGAAGTCGTCGAGCATGCCCGCCGTGATGTGGACCGACAGCATGGTCTCGCGCGGCCGCGCCCCGATGGTCGCGCGCCGGAAGCCGTCCAGCTGCTCGCGGAAGGGCGCCATGATCTCGGTCGGCTCGGCGCCGCGATCGCGGATGACGTCGACGATCGCGCGGTGCTTGACCAGCGCGGCGCCGGCCGCGAGCGACAGCGCCTCCTTCTCCTGGAGATCGGGGGTCGCGCGGATCAGCCGCGTCAGCGTCTCGAAGTAGCCGAGCTGGAGGTACGCGGCCTGCCCCAGGAACGTGTCGACATCCGGCGCGAGCTCCTCGAAGTCGACGCGGGTGGCGTCGCCCATCTCGCCCCGCGGACGCAGCCGCAGGATGCGCGCGGGCGGGCGCCGCTCCCAGAACCTCCAGTTGACCACGGAGCCAGCCTACGGCGTCGAGGCTCCCGGACCCGAGCGATCCGCGCCCACGCGAGCGCGTCGCGCGCTCCGGGGCCGCCGCGCACCCCTCGGGTAGGCTGGTGCGGTCCCCGGCGACGGATCGGGGCCGCCGCGCCTGGAGCAGATCGAGGGCGTGGATCGCACTTCACCCAGGCAGCGCTGGCTGCCGGACAGGCTCGAGCACATCGTGACCACTTTCACCGACCTCGGCGTCGATCAGGACATCGTCGACGCCCTCGCCTCCAAGGGGATCGTCGACGCGTTCCCGATCCAGGAGCAGACCATCCCCCTGGCGATGCCCGGCCAGGACGTCATCGGCCAGGCCAAGACCGGCACCGGCAAGACCTTCGGCTTCGGCATCCCCGTGGTGCAGCGCCTCGGGCCGAACCCGGAACCCGGCGTCAAGGCGCTCATCGTCGTGCCGACCCGCGAGCTCGCAGTGCAGGTGTACGAGGACCTCGACCTGCTCACGTCGAACCGCTCCACCAGCGTCGTCGCCATCTACGGCGGCAAGGCCTACGAGGGCCAGATCGACCAGCTGAAGGCCGGCGCGCAGATCGTCGTCGGCACCCCCGGCCGCCTGATCGACCTCGCGGGCCAGCGCCTGCTCGACCTGTCCAACGCGACCGAGGTCGTGCTGGACGAGGCCGACAAGATGCTCGACCTCGGCTTCCTGGCCGACATCGAGAAGATCTTCCAGAAGGTCGCCCAGGTGCGCCACACGCAGCTGTTCAGCGCCACCATGCCGGGTCCGATCGTCGCGCTCGCGCGCCGGTTCATGTCGAACCCGATCCACATCCGCGCCACGGACCCGGACGAGGGCCTCACGCAGGCGAACATCAAGCACATCGTCTACCGGGCGCACTCGCTCGACAAGGACGAGGTCATCGCCCGCATCCTGCAGGCCGAGGGCCGCGGCAAGACCGTGATCTTCACGCGCACGAAGCGCGCCGCGCAGCGCCTGGTCGACGAGCTGACCGACCGCGGGTTCAACGTGGGCGGCGTCCACGGCGACATGGGTCAGGAGCAGCGCGAGCGCTCCATGGCCGCGTTCAAGGCCGGCAAGAAGGACGTGCTCGTCGCGACGGACGTCGCCGCGCGCGGCATCGACGTGGACGACGTCACGCACGTGATCAACCACACCATCCCGGACGACGACAAGACGTACCTGCACCGCGCCGGCCGCACGGGTCGAGCGGGCCGCACGGGCATCGCGGTCACGTTCGTGGACTGGGACGACCTGCACAAGTGGGCGCTCATCAACCGCGCGCTCGAGTTCGGCCAGCCCGAGCCCACCGAGACGTACTCGTCGAGCCCGCACCTGTACACCGACCTGGACATCCCGGCCGGCACCAAGGGACGCCTGACGACGGCCCCCAAGGCCGAGCGTCCGCAGCGCAACGAGCGCCGCAGCGAGGGCGAGGGCCGGGAGCGCACGCGCCGTCGCCGTCGCCCCGAGGACCAGGCCGCCGAGGCGCCCGCGGAGAAGCCCGAGGGCTCCGGCACCCACGACGGCGCCGGCAAGGAGCACCACGACGGCAAGCCCGCCGCGGCGCGCCGCCGCCGTCGCCGTCGCCGCACCTCGGGCCAGACGGCCCAGGGCGCCTGATCCAGCAACGCCCGGGGGCGGGACCCCGCCCCCGCGTTTCGCGAAGCACCTGTGCCGTCGTGCGAGCGTCAGCGAGCGTGGAGCGAAGCGACCGCGCGCGAAGCGCGCCCTCACGCCTCAATGGAGCGAAGCGACAGTGGTCGAGCGGCGAGCGGCACCCCGAAGGGGTGCCCGAGCCGATCGACGGGCGTGAGAGGACTAGGAATACACCGGGGCGATGCCGGTGGCGCGCTCGATGATGCGGGCCACCATCTCGTCGGTCGTGGTGTTCTCGCCCGGCAGGTTGGGCTTGCCGCGGCCGTGGTAGTCGCTCGAGCCGGTCACGATGAGGTCGCGGTCGGCCGCGATGCGGCGCAGGATGCGCTTGCCCGCCTCGGTGTTCTCGCGGTGGTCGATCTCGAAGCCGGCGAGGCCCGCGTCGATCAGATCGTGGATGACGGGCTCCGGCAGCATCCGGGCGCGACCCGAGGGCGTCGGATGCGCGATGATGACGACTCCCCCGGCCCGCGTGACGAGCTCGACGACGCGGTGCGGCGCGGGCGCGTAGTGGGGCTCGTAGTAGCCCTCGCGCGGGTGCAGGATGCCGTCGAACGCCTCGCCGCGGTCCCGCACCAGACCGCGTGCGACGAGCGCGTCGGCGATGTGCGGACGCCCCACGGTCGCGTCCTCGGTCGTCTGCGCGAGCACGTCGTCCCACGTCAGGTCGTAGTCGCGCGAGATGTTGCGCACGATCCGCTCGGCCCGGCCGATCCGGTCGCCGCGGATCCGATCTGTCTCGGCCCGCAGCGCAGCGTCGTCCGGATCGAACAGGTACGAGAGCATGTGGACGCTGCGCCACTCGTGCTTGGCCGAGAACTCCATGCCGGGCAGCAGCGTCATGCCGAGCGACACGGCCGCCTCGGCCGCCTCCGCCCATCCAGCGGTCGTGTCGTGGTCGGTGAGCGCGACGGTGCGGAGCCCGTGCCGGTGCGCCGACGCCATCACGTCGGCCGGCGGCTCGGTGCCGTCCGACCGCGCGGAGTGCAGGTGCAGGTCGCTCGGGCCGCTGAATCGCTGCGCCGGGATGCCGGTGCCGCCCAGTTCTCCCACGAGCCGATCGTAGCCGCTCGCAGGCGCCCCGGAGCGCGGCGCGTCCGGCCGCTCGGAGCCCTCCCGACATGACCCCCGGACGGTGCCGCATCCGCCGCTTTCCCAGGTCGCCGACCTAGGGTCGAAGGCGTGCTGCGACTGCTCGGGATCCTCGTGACCGTGGTGTTCGCGATCGCGACCGCGGTGCTCACGTGGCCGTCGTTCTTCCATCTGGAGCGGACCGTCCCGGTCGCCCAGATCGTGTCGATGCGCGGGGTCATGGTGGCCGGCTTCGCCGTCCTGACGCTCCTCTTCCTGCTGTTCGCGCTCGCCCGCCCCCTGCGCGGCTTCGCGATGTCGATGGCCCTGGTCGCGGCGATCGGCGCCATCGCGGGCGGCGTCACGCTCGGGATGCGCGGGTACGGCGACGCGCTGCCGGCCGAGACCGCCAGCAGCGTGCGCGTCATGACGTGGAACACGGCGGGAGAGGCCACCGGCGCGTATCAGATCGCCCAGACCGCCGTGGCGATGAACGCCGACATCATCGCGCTGCCCGAGACCGCGCAGAGCGTGGGCGAGAACGTGGCGATCGAGATGCGCGAGCTCGGCCGCCCGATGTGGGTCCACCACGTGCAGTACCACGAGGAGATCGAGCGGGGCCCGCAGTCGTGGGTCACGACCATCCTGATCTCCCCCGACCTGGGCGACTACGCCGTCATCGAGTCGTCGGACGACGGCACCAGCAACACTCAGGTGCTGCCGAGCGCGGTCGTCATGCCGGTGGACGGCACCGGCCCCACGGTCGTCGCCGTGCACGCGATCGCCCCGCGCCCCTCCTACATGGAGCTGTGGCAGCAGGACCTGCAGTGGATCGCGGACCAGTGCCCGGCGGGCGAGGACGTCATCATCGCGGGCGACTTCAACGCGACGGTCGACCACATGACGTCGCTGGCCGCGGACGGGTACGACCTCGGCTACTGCCGCGACGCGGCCGCCCAGACGGGCAACGGCGGCGTGGGAACGTGGCCCACGGACGTCCCGGCGCTGCTGGCGACGCCGATCGACCACGTCATGCACTCCGACTCGTGGCGCGCGACCGGCTCGATCGTGCTGACGAACCTGGACGGCGCGGGGAGCGACCACCGGCCGCTCGTCGTGCAGCTGGAGCCGGCCGGCTGAGGATCAGGCGCGACGCGACCGGCGCACCGCGCGCGCGACGAGGCGCCAGCCCAGCAGCAGCGCCGCGAGGGCGAACGCGGCGACGATCACGAACGGCGCGGCCGTGCCCTGCCCCGTCGCCATCCGCAGCAGCATGCCGCCGACGAGCGTGGCCGCGTACGCGACGGCGCCCGACCGGAGGGATGCCGTGTGCCCGCCGAGCGCGAACCGGTTGACGAGCCATCCGATCACGAGCCCCACGACGAAGGGCCCCGCGGTCGCGGGGAATCCGGCGCCGATCGGCGCCTCGCCGTGCGTGCCGCGGCCCAGCGCGCAGAACGCGAGGACCAGGACGAGGTCGATCGTGTACACGAGCGCGGGGTGCATCGGGCGGGCGGGAGCGGTCACGCTCCCAGGCTAGGCGAGACCGCGCGGACACCGCCCACCGGTGAGAGACTGGGAGCATGTCAGAGACCACCGAGAAGCAGACCGAGAAGCCGGGCGTCACGAACCGCAAGCAGCCGTACCCGCAGGGCTTCCTCGACACGATCTCGGAGGGCTGGGCCGAGCGCCCGGAGCAGCTGCCTCCGCTGCGCGAGCAGGCGCCGTACGCCGCCGCGCGCCGCGCCGCGGTCTCGCGGGCCTTCCCGGGCAGGCGCCTGGTCGTCCCGGCCGGACCGCTCAAGCAGCGCAGCAACGACACGGACTACCCCTTCCGCGTGCACTCGGCGTTCGCGCACCTGACGGGATGGGGCGCGGACTCGGAGCCCGACTCGGTCCTGGTGTTCGAGCCCACCGACGACGGACACGACGTCACCCTGTACTTCCGGGAGCGCGCCGACCGCACGACCGCCGAGTTCTACTCGGACGCCACGATCGGAGAGTTCTGGATCGGCCCGCGCCCCGCGCTCGGCGGCGTCGCCGGCGAGCTCGGCCTGCCGACCGCCCACATCGACGCGTTCGAGTCGAAGGAGGGCGACCTCGTCGTCGACCAGGACGAGGATCTCACGCGCTTCGTGTCCGAGCTGCGCCTGGTCAAGGACGAGTTCGAGATCGCGCAGATGCGCCTCGCCGTGCAGGTGACCGCCGACGGCTTCGACGACATCGTGCGCGAGCTGCCGCGCATCATCGAGCACCCCCGCGGCGAGCGGGTGGTCGAGGGCGTCTTCCACCAGCGCGCCCGCAGCGACGGCAACTGGGAGGGCTACGACACGATCGCCGCGTCGGGCCCGCACGCCTGCTACCTGCACTGGACGCGCAACGACGGCGCCGTCCTGCCGGGAGACCTCATCCTGATCGACGCCGGCGCCGAGGTCGACAGCCTCTACACCGCGGACATCACCCGCACGCTGCCCGTGAGCGGCACGTTCACGCCCATCCAGCGCAAGATCTACGAGACCGTGCGCGAGGCGGCCGACGCGGCGTTCGCCGCGGCCCGGCCGGGCGTGAAGTTCCGGGCGCTGCACGAGGCCGCCATGGAGGTCCTCGCGCGCCGCACGGCCGAGTGGGGCCTGCTGCCGGTGACGGCCGAGGAGGCGCTGGACGCCGACCGCGGCGGCCACCACCGCCGGTACATGGTGCATGGCACCAGCCACCACCTCGGCCTGGACGTGCACGACTGCGCCCAGGCGCGACGCGAGATGTACTACGACGGCGTCCTCGAGCCCGGCATGGTGTTCACGATCGAGCCGGGCCTGTACTTCCAGATCGACGATCTGACGGTCCCCGAGGAGTACCGTGGCATCGGCGTGCGCATCGAGGACGACGTGCTGCTCAACGAGGACGGCCCCGTGAACCTCTCGGCGGCGATCCCGCGCACGGCGGACGAGATCGAGGCCTGGATCAGCCGGTCTCGCAGCTGACCTGAGACAAGGACGACTCCGCGGCACGAGGACGATTCCACCTTGGATGTCCTTGCGTCGCGGATTCTTCCCGGTCTGGCGCCGCGCGACGCGACCGGTCGTGCCGTCAGCGGACGAACGCGGCGACGATCGGCGCGAGCTCCGCGCCGATCACGTCGGCGGCGCGCTTGCGACCCTTGACCGCGAACGAGTGGTCGCCGCCCTCGATCCAGGACACGGTCGCGTCCTGACAGGTCGAGACCACCGCGTCGAACTGCTCGCGCGGCTGGATGAACGGGTCGTTCTCGCCCTCCACGAACAGCTGCGGGACGCCGATCGCCGGCAGGTGCTCGGCCCGCGGCCGGTCGGGGCGCCCGGGCGGATGCAGCGGGTAGCCGAGGTAGATCAGGCCGCGTACCGGGAAGTCGCCCTCCGCGGCCGCCATGGACGCCATCCGGCCGCCGTAGGACTTGCCCGCGGCCCACACGGGCAGGCCGTCGCCGGACGCGTGGTCCACGACCGCGCGCCACGTCGCGATCGCGTCGGCCGGGCGCCCCGGCATGCGGCGCCCCGCCTCGACGTACGGGAAGTTGAACCGGATGACCGTGAGCCCCTCGCCCGCGAGCGCCGCGCCGAGTCCGGCCAGGAACGGATGGCGCATGCCGGCGCCCGCGCCGTGTGCCAGGGCCACGATGCCGCGCGGCGACTCGGCGGCGTCGACGGCCAGGGAGACCGAGGTCTCACCGCCGGGAAGCGCGACGGCGAGCGAGCCCTCCGCGGTCACGCGCCGCCGCGGGTGTCGCCGGGGCCCTCCCCATCGGGGCGCGGCGGGGCGACCGGGTCCGCGCCCGGTTCCGCCGGGGCGGACGGCACGTGCGGCTCCGGATGCGCCGCGGGCGCCGCGGGAGGAGCGGTCGGCTCGACGCGCACGCCGTAGCGCGGGGGCTCGGTCGCGGCGGGCGGGGCCGCCGCCGGCGCGGGCGGCGCGCTGCTCGCGCCCAGCGCCTGGCGGGCCTTCGCCACGCTGCGCGGCAGCACCGTGACCTCGTAGTGGTCGGCCGACACCTGCATGACGCTGGCGAAGTCGCGACGCCGGCGCAGCAGCGCGTACGCGATGAGACGGAACAGCATGCCGAACGCGATGCCGACGAGCAGCAGGCCCGCGAACACGGACATCGGCAGGCCCGGCGTCCAGATCACGACCATCGCCGCGAACAGCAGGCCGAGCAGCACGCCGTTGACCGCACCCGACCAGGCGGCCTGCGCATAGCCGAGCCGGCCCGTGACCTTCTCGACCGAGCGCAACGCCGTGCCGACGATCGCGATGTCGGCGGCGGGCACCTCGGCCGCGATCAGCCGCGACACGGCCTTCTGCGCCGCGTCGTACTCCTTGAAGCTCGCCACGGTCTCGCCGACCTCGAACTGTCGGCCCATCCCGCTCATCATGCTCATGCGCGCCATTCTTCCACGTACCTCATCGCGGCAGGCCGGGGTCGCCGCCCGCCGCGCGCGGGCGCGGCGCCCGTAGGGTGGGAGCGTGCCGATCCCCGATCCGGACCCTGCCGCTCTGGCCGCCTTCTGGGCCGACGCTCGCGCCGCAATCGCGGCATCCGCGCCCGAGGTGCAGCTCCCCGAAGAGCCGCCGTCCGCGTGGGGGTTCGGCGGCACGCCCGAGCACGCCGACGCGCTGCTCGATCTCGTCCTGCGCGGCGTCAAGACCGGCACGGCGAGCGCGGTCTGGGACTTCGAGGCCTCGGGCGAGGAGTTCCCCGCGCCCGGCCAGCTCGACATCATCCTGGACGGAGCCGGACGCCCGCGCGCCGTCATCCAGAACACGGCGCATGCGGTCGTCCCCTTCGACGAGGTGGACGCCGAGCACGCGCACGCGGAGGGCGAGGGCGACCGCTCGCTGGATCACTGGCGAGCGTCGCACGAGCGCTTCTTCACGGAGTTCGCGGAGCACGAGCGCGGCTTCTCCCCATCCATGCCGGTGCTCATCGAGCGCTTCCGCGTCCTGCACCCCTGACGCCCGCCGGCCCGCCGGGCCGGAACGCCGGAGCGGGGCCGCGGGCTACGCTGGGAGCATGAGCACGCAGAGGGTTTTCGCGGCGCGCCTGGCCGGCTGCCCCGTCTTCGACCCCGCGGGCGACCGGCTCGGCAAGGTCCGGGACGTCGTCGTCGTGTACCGAAGTAGCGCGGCCCCGCGCGTGATCGGCCTGGTGTGCGAGATCCCCGGCCGCCGTCAGGTGTTCGTCTCGATCGGGCGCATCACCTCGATCTCGTCCGGCCAGGTCATCACGACCGGCCTGATCAACGTGCGCCGGTTCCAGCCCCGCGCCGACGAGGTGCGCGTGCTCGCCGAGATCGTGGGCCGCCGCGTCCATTTCGTGGACGGCAGCGGATCGGCCGTGATCGAGGACGTCGCGATCGAGCCCAACCGCGTGGGCGAGTGGGCCATCGGCCAGCTGTTCCTGCGCAAGCCCAAGACCAGCGCGTCCCCGTTCGCGAAGGGCCCGACCACGTTCGCGACGTGGAGCGAGGTGCGCGAGCAGCACACGCCGGGCGAGGCGCAGTCCGCCGAGGCCCTGGCCGCCAGCTACGCCGAGCTGCGCCCCGCCGACCTCGCCAACACGCTGCTGGACCTGCCCGAGGAGCGGATGATCGAGGTCGCCGAGGAGCTCTCCGACGAGCGCCTCGCGGACGCGCTCGAGGAGATGCCCGAGGAGGAGCAGGTCCACATCCTCGAGAAGCTGGGCGACGAGCGCGCCGCCGACGTGCTCGACGCCATGGAGCCCGACGACGCGGCCGACCTCCTGGCGGAGCTCGAGCCCGAGCGCAGCGAGGAGCTGCTCCAGCTGATGGAGCCCGAGGAGGCCGAGGACGTGCGCATGCTGCTGCGCTACGGCTCCGACACCGCGGGCGGCCTGATGACGACCGAGCCGATCATCATGTCGGCCGATGCGACGATCGCCGAGGCGCTCGCGACCATCCGCCGGCACGAGCTGCACCCCGCCCTGGCGGCGAGCGTGTTCGTGACGCTGCCGCCGTACGAGACCCCCACGGGACGCTTCCTCGGCGCCGTGCACTTCCAGCGGATGCTCCGCTACCCGCCGCACGAGCGCATCGGCGCCATCCTGGACGACACGCTCGAGCCGGTGCCCGTCACGGCGTCGGCCGCCGAGGTCGCCCGGCGACTCGCGAGCTACGACCTCGTGTCGCTGCCCGTGGTCGATCAGGCGCACCGCCTGGTCGGCGCGATCAGCGTCGACGACATGCTCGACTACCTGCTGCCCGACGACTGGCGCTCGCAGGATGCGGACCATCCGCTCCCGCCCGCGCCCGTGACCGGCACGATCCCGACGGTGGGGCGCACGTGATGGCGCCGCGCGACATCTCGCGGCCCGAGACCGTGCGCGGCCGCACGCCGCGCCTCGCGGCGTCGTCCCCCACGCGCGGTCGCGACCGGTTCGGCCGCGCCACCGAGTGGATCGCCCGCGCGATGGGCACGCCGGCGTTCCTGATCGGCCTGAGCCTCTTCGTCCTGGCATGGATGCTCTGGAACTCGCTCACGCCGCAGGGCTGGCGCTTCGACTCGGCCGATCTGGGCTTCACGGCGCTCACGCTCGCCCTGTCGCTGCAGGCGTCGTACGCGGCGCCGCTCATCCTGCTCGCGCAGAACCGGCAGGACGACCGCGACCGGGTGCAGATCGAGCAGGACCGTCAGCGCGCCGAGCGCAACCTCGCCGACACCGAGTACCTGGCCCGCGAGATCGTCGCGCTGCGCCTGGCCCTCGGCGACATGGACCAGCGCATGGTGTCGCGCGACGAGCTGCGCGACGAGCTGCGGGGCCTGCTCGAGGAGCTGGACGCCCGCGCCGAGCGCGGCGGCCGACCGGCGGGCGAGCAGGCGTGACCGACCTCGCGGCGCGGGTGCGCGACGCGGTCGGCCGGGTCTCGGACCCGGAGCTGCGCCGCCCCCTCGCGGAGCTGGACATGGTGCGCGGCGTGGAGGCCGACGGCGCGGACGTGCGGGTCGGCATCGCCCTCACGATCGTGGGATGCCCCGCCGCCGACCGGATCGAGGCCGACGTGCGCCGCGCGGCCGAGTCGGTCGAGGGCGTCGGCGCCGTCGCGATCGACGTCGGCGTCATGACCCCCGCGGAGCGGCAGGCGCTGACCGCGCGCCTCCGGCCCGCACGCGGCATGCCCTTCGGGCCGGACTCCCTCACGCGCGTGATCGCCGTGACGAGCGGCAAGGGCGGCGTCGGGAAGTCGACCGTGACGGCGAACCTGGCCGTGGCGCTCGCGCAGCGCGGACTGGCGGTCGGCCTCGTCGACGCGGACGTGCACGGGTTCTCGATCCCGCCGCTGCTCGGCCTCGCGAAGGACGGCGTCGTCGCGCAGCCCACGCGCGTCGACCAGCTCATGCTCCCGCCCGTCGCACACGGCGTGAAGGCCATCTCGATCGGGATGTTCCTGCAGACCGGCGACGGGGCCGGCACCGCGGGGACGGGCGCCGTCGCGTGGCGCGGGCCGATGCTGCACCGCACGGTGCAGCAGTTCCTCACCGACGTGTACTTCGGCGACCTCGACGTGCTGCTGCTCGACATGCCGCCGGGCACGGGCGACGTCGCGATCTCGGTCGGCCAGCTGCTCCCCCACGCCGAGGTGCTCGTCGTCACGACGCCCCAGGCGGCGGCATCCGACGTCGCGGTACGCAGCGGGCTCGTCGCGCGGCAGACGGGCCAGCGCGTGATCGGCGTGGTCGAGAACATGGCTGCCATGACGCTGCCCGACGGCACGGTCATGGACCTGTTCGGCGCGGGCGGCGGAGCCGAGGTGGCCGCGGCCCTGTCCGCGGACGGCGAGGACGTGCCCGTTCTGGCGTCCATCCCGCTCAGCCCCGCGCTGCGCGCCTCCGGCGATGCGGGCGATCCGGTCGTCGTCGCCCACCCGGACGACCCGGCCGCGCGCGAGATCGCGCTCCTCGCGGAGCGCGTCGCGGCGCAGCCCCGCCGCCTGGCGGGCCGGCGCCTCCCGGTGAACCCGGCGCGCTGAGGGTCAGGTCGCCTCGGAGTCGAACGGCGGGGGCGTCGTGGCGCTGAAGGTCTGGCGCGTCAGCGGCGTCGTGCGGGGCGGCGCGATCACCGGCGCGGCCGGCTTCGCGGGAGGCTCGTCGTCCTCGAGGAGCGCCTCGCGGATGATCCGGCGCGGGTCGTACTGGCGCGGATCGAGCTTGCGCCAGTCCACGTCGTCGAACTCCGGGCCGATCTCCTCGCGCACCCGCGTGCGGGCTCCGTTCGCGAAGTCCCGCGCGCGCTTGACGGTCTTCGCGAGCATCTCGGCGTAGCGCGGCATGCGCTCGGGTCCGATCAGCAGGGCCGCGATCGCCGCGATGATCATCACCTTCTCGAAGGTGAGCCCGAAGAACATGCCTTCAGCCTACCGGCCGCGCCTGCCCGGCCCTCACGCCCGGCGAGCCTAGGCTGGAGGGGATCGAGGAGGTCTGAATGAGCGAGCAGGATGCGATCGCGCGCTTCGCACGCGACACGATCGTGGAGCCGGATCACATCGCCCGGGCCCGCCAGCACGCCCTCGAGCTCGGCGCCGCCCCGGTGAGCGCGGGTGTGGGCGCGCAGTGCGCCGTGATCGCGGCCGCGACCGGCGCGCGCTCCATCATCGAGATCGGGACCGGAGCGGGCGTCTCGGGCCTGTGGCTGCTGCGCGGCGCGCCCAAGGCCGTCCTCACGACGATCGACTACGAGCCCGAGCACCTCGGCGCCGCACGCCAGGCGTTCACGCACGCGAAGGTGCCGCCCGCGCGCGTGCGCTTCATCACGGGCCGTGCCGCCGACGTCCTGCCGCGCATGAACGAGGCGTCCTACGACATCGTGCTGATCGACGCCGACCCCGAGAACGTCATCGACTACGTCGAGCACGGCCTCCGGCTGGCCCGCCCGGGCGGCACCGTCCTGGTGCCGCGCGTGCTGAACGGCAGGGTCGCCGATCCGGTGCAGCGCGACGCCGTCACGGTGACGTACCGCACGCTCCTCCAGGAGACGCAGAACTCGCCCGCCGTCATCCCCGCCCTCTCCACGATCGGCGAGGGGCTGCTCCAGCTGACCGTCGTCGCCGACTGAGCTCCGGACGACGACGAAGGGCCGGATCCGATCGGATCCGGCCCTTCGTGAAAACGTCGCGCCTCAGGCGTTCACGACGTCGCCGAGAACGCCGTAGAGCTCCTTGGCCTCGTCATCGTTGACCGAGACGACCAGACGGCCACCGCCCTCGAGCGGCACACGCACGATGATGAGGCGTCCCTCCCTCACGGCCTCCATCGGTCCGTCACCGGTTCTGGGCTTCATGGCTGCCATCGTGGCTCCCTTTCGTCGTGGTCTCCCCTGTCAGTTTACCGTGGGAGCGCGACCGGGCGGTTCGCACGCCGACTCGGGACGACGGTATCCCGGTCTGCCTGGCGGCGCGGCTCGGCTCCGTCAGGGCACCTGCCAGTAGGTGCTCCCCGCGCCGTACATGAGGGCGATCCAGACCCACTGCCCGAGCACGCACAGCGCCAGGGCGGACCACCGCCCGGCCGCCGACCGGGGCGCCGCGCCCCACAGCGGAGACAGCGGCAGAAGCAGGCGGAACGTGCTCGACTGCGGGAAGAAGACGGCGAGCAGGTACAGCAGGTAGCTCGCCGCCCACAGGCGCACCTCGACGCCGAGCGCCCGCACGGGCCTTGCGATGAGCGCCGCGGCCGCGCCGGCGACGAGGAGGCCCAGCGCGACGTAGCCGGCCCAGGCCGGCAGGCCCCAGATCCCGAACCAGACCTCCGCGGCGCGGATCCACCCCTCGAACGGCACGAAGCCGTCGATTCCGGGCATCCATCCGCGGCGCCACGCGAGCTCGGTCTGCAGATAGGCGTCGGCCCGCCCGGTCGCCAGGCCCGCGATGACCTGCCACGAGAAGCCGACGACGACTGCGAGCGCGCCGAGGGCCAGGACGTGCGCGACGTCGCGCGTCACCAGCGGGTCCGAGCGCCGCACCCGCCAGCGCCAGATCCCGTACAGGCCCAGCAGCAGCGCGAACGCCAGCACGCCCGGCCGCGTGTACCCCATGAGCGGGATGAGCGCGTAGAGCCACCCCCAGCGCCGCTCCACCAGGCAGACGAGCGCCCACATCAGCAGGGCGAGGAACAGCGACTCGGCGTATCCGACCTGGAACAGCGCCGCCAGGGGGGCGCTCGCGAAGAGCACGACCGCCCACGTGGCCGCCTCGTCGCCGATCCGGCCGCGCAGCAGGCGGTGCAGGCCCAGGCACGCGACCCAGCCCGCGACGAGCGAGACGACGAGCGCCCCCGCGCCCCACGTGCCCAGGCCCACGATGTTCGCGAGGTGCGCGTACACGGGCATGAACGCCCACGCGTTCTCCTCGACGTGCCCGCTGGCGTCGACGGGCAGCTCGGCCGGATAGCCCGAGACGGCCACGAGCCAGTACCACTGTGCGTCCCAGCCCAGGACGTAGTCGGCGAGCGACGGATCCGCGCCGAAGCGCGACGTCGCGGGCGAGGCGGACGCCACGCCGAGCATGAGGGCGGTCGTGACGATCCGCGCGGCGACGTAGATCAGGGCGATGCGGGCCGGCGCGGGCCATCCGGCCCACACCGCCCGCGCACGGTCGAGCGGCGTCAGCGGGCGCTCAGCCACGCGCGCAGCCCCCGCTCGACCTCCTCGATCTGGGAGACCGCGACCCGCTCCTCGTCGTGGTGGGCGAGCAGGGGATCGCCCGGGCCGTAGTTGACGGCCGGCACGCCGAGCTTCGAGAACCGGGCGACGTCCGTCCAGCCGTACTTGGGGCGCGGCTCGCCGCCCACCGCGCGGAGGAACTGCTGCGCGAGCGGCGCGTCGAGCCCCGGGCGCGCGCCGCCCGAGAGGTCGGTGATCTCGACCTCGAACCGGTCGAACACGCTCCGCACGTGCTCGACCGCCTCGTCCTCGCTGCGGCTCGGGGCGAAGCGGAAGTTCACCTCGACCTCGCACAGGTCCGGGATCACGTTGCCCGCGACGCCGCCCGAGATCTTCACCGCGTTCAGGCCCTCGCGGTACTCGAGGCCGTCGACCGCGATCGTCTGCGGGCGGTACGCCGCGAGCGTGTCCAGGATGGGCGCCGCCGCGTGGATCGCGTTCTCGCCGATCCAGGCCCGGGCGCTGTGCGCGCGCCGGCCGTGCGTGCGCACCACGGCGCGGAGCGTGCCGTTGCAGCCGCCCTCGACGAGCCCATTGGTCGGCTCCCCCAGGATGGCGAAGTCGCCCGCGAACAGGTCGGGCCGGTTCGCGGCCAGGCGGGTGAGCCCGCTGCGCTCGGCGGCGACCTCCTCGTGGTCGTACCAGATCCACGTGATGTCGACCACGGGGTCGGTCAGCTCGGCGGCGAGCTTGAGCTGCACCGCGACGCCCGACTTCATGTCGACCGTGCCGCGCCCCCGGATGTACGGCTCGCCGTCGAGCAGGAAGTCGAGCGTGGGCACGTTGTCGTTGATCGGGACCGTGTCGATGTGGCCGGCGATCACCACGCGCTGGCCGCGGCCCCGGTGGGTGCGGGCGACGATCGTGTCCCCGTCGCGGTGGAAGTCGAGGTGCTCGAGCGGCTCGATCGCCTCCTGGATCGCGTCCGCGAGCGCGCGCTCGTCGTCCGACACGCTCGGGATGTCGCAGATGGCGCGCGTGATGTCGGCGGAGGAGGCGGTCAGGTCCAGCGTGGGCATGGCTCTAACTCTAGGCTGGAGGTATGACTGATGAGCGCTGGGTGTCGGGTGTCGGACTCGCGACGGTTGCCGCCGACGGCACCGTCCTGGACACGTGGTTCCCGTCGCCCCGAGCGGGCCGTGCGACCGACCTCGCGGACGAGGTCGACAGCCTGGACCGGCTCGCGGCGCCGGACGACCGCCGCAACGTGTCCGTGGAGGTCGTGACCCTCGAGATCGACCTGGACGTCGCGCCGGCCTCGACGTCGGACGCCTACCTCCGTCTGCACGCCCTGTCGCACCGTCTGGTGCGCCCGAACGAGCTGAACCTCGACGGCATCTTCGCCCACCTGCCGAACGTGGCGTGGACGACCGCCGGCCCGATGCACCCGGACGACGCGAACCGCCTGCGCCCCTACCTGCAGCGCGACGGCGTCCAGATCGTCTCGCTCGACAAGTTCCCGCGCCTGACCGACTACGTCATGCCCGAGGGCGTCCGGATCGCGGACGCCTCGCGCGTGCGCCTGGGCGCCTACCTCTCCCCCGGCACGACCGTCATGCACGAGGGCTTCGTGAACTTCAACGCCGGCACGCTCGGCGCCTCCATGATCGAGGGCCGCGTGTCGCAGGGCGTCGTGGTCGGCGACGGATCCGACATCGGCGGCGGCGCGTCGATCATGGGCACGCTCTCGGGCGGCGGCAAGCACCGCGTGTCGATCGGCGAGCGCTCGCTGCTCGGCGCCAACGCGGGCGTGGGCATCTCGATCGGCGACGACTGCGTCGTCGAGGCGGGCCTGTACCTCACCGCCGGCACCAAGGTGCTGCTGGTGGACGAGCCCCCGACCGCCGACGGCACCCCGCGCGTCGCCAAGGGCGCACAGCTGTCCGGGTCGAGCGGCCTGCTCTACATCCGCAACTCGCTCACGGGCGCGATCGAGGCCCGCCGCCGCACCGGCGTCGGCGTCACCCTCAACCCCGCCCTCCACGCGTGACTTTTTAAGAGCGCCTCGCACGCTGCGGGGCCGCGAGCGGCACGCTCGCTGACGCTCGCACGACGGTCAGTCCGGAGCTGTGCCGTCGTGCGAGCGAAGCGAGCGTGGAGCGAAGCGACGCGCGCGAAGCGCGCCCTCACGCCTCACTGGAGCGTCAGCGACAGTGGTCGAACGGCGAGCGGCACCCCGAAGGGGTGCCCGAGCCGATCGACGGGCGTGAGAGAAAGAAAATCAGGCGCCGGGGTACGCGCGCTCGGGCGAGCCGGTGAAGAGCTGCTGCGGGCGGCCGATCTTGGTCTTGGGGTCCTGGTGCAGCTCGCGCCAGTGGGCGAGCCATCCGGGAAGGCGGCCGATCGCGAACAGGACGGTGAACATCCGCGTCGGGAAGCCCATGGCCTTGTAGATCACGCCCGTGTAGAAGTCGACGTTCGGGTAGAGGCGACGCTCTTTGAAGTAGTCGTCCTCCAGCGCGATGGCCTCGAGCTCCTTGGCCAGGTCGAGCAACGGGTCCTGCACGCCGAGCGCCTCGAGAACCTCGTCGGCCGACTGCTTGACGAGCTTGGCGCGCGGGTCGTAGTTCTTGTAGACCCGGTGCCCGAAGCCCATCAGCTTCACGCCCTCTTCCTTGTTCTTCACCTTCTCGACGAAGCGCTGCACGCCCATGCCGGAGTCGCGGATCTGCGCGAGCATGGTCAGGACGGCCTCGTTGGCGCCGCCGTGCAGCGGGCCCGAGAGGGCGTGGATGCCCGCCGAGATCGACGCGAACTGGTCGGCGCCGGTCGAGCCGACGAGGCGGACGGTCGAGGTCGACGCGTTCTGCTCGTGGTCCTCGTGGAGGATCAGCAGCTGCTCGAGCGCGCGCGACATGACGGGGTTGACCTCGTACTCCTCGCTGCGCACGCCGAAGTTCAGCTTGAGGAAGTTGTCGACGAAGCTCAGGGAGTTGTCGGGGTACAGGAACGCCTGACCGATGCTCTTCTTGTGCGCGTAGGCCGCGATCACGGGCAGCTTCGCGAGCAGGCGGATCATGTTGAGCTCGACGTGCTCGGGGTTGGCCGGGTCCGACTCGTCCTCGTAGTACGTCGACAGCGCCGAGACGCCGGACGAGAGCACGGCCATGGGGTGCGCGGTGTGCGGAAGGGCCGTGAAGAAGCGGTCCTTGAGGTCCTCGTGCAGCAGCGTGTGGTGACGGATCTTGTCGTCGAACTCGGCCAGCTGGTCGGCCGTGGGCAGCTCGCCGTAGATCAGCAGCCAGGCGACCTCGAGGTAGTTCGAGCGGGTCGCGAGGTGCTCGATCGGGTAGCCGCGATAGCGCAGGATGCCCTTGTCGCCGTCGATGAAGGTGATGTCGGACTTGGTGGCCGCCGTGTTCACGAAGCCGTAGTCCAGCGCGGTGTAGCCCGTCTGACGCGTCAGCGTCGACACGTCGATGCTCGGCGCCCCGCACGTCGCCGGCAGCACCGGGAACTCGGCGGTCTTGTCACCGATGGTCAGGGTGGCCTTGTCGGGCTGCTGTCCCGCGTCGCTCACGGCGCCTCCTTGGGATGTCTTTGTCGCGATCGATCTCGCTCACCAGGAAGTCGGCGCACCGCCGTCGTTCGCGCCGGCGCACCGCTGGGGCGGTGCCCCGGGATCCCGGGACAACCTCCTACAGCCTATCGGCCGCGGGAGACGACTGTGACACTCGCCCAATCCCGGGGCGATCCGTTGACGGATCGCACGAAACGGCGGGATCCGGACCCGGCTCAGCCGGCCGCGGCGCGCAGGCGGGAGGCCGCGGCCGCGATCCGCTCGTCGCTCGCGGTGAGCGAGAGGCGCACGTGCTGCGGGTGGAACGGGCCGTAGAACACCCCGGGGCCCGCGAGGATGCCGAGGTCGGCGAGCCGCCCCATCGACTCCCACGCATCCCGGCCCTCGGTCGCCCAGAGGTAGAGCCCCGCCTCGCTGCGGTCGATCCGGAAGCCCGCCGCCTCGAGCGCCGGGCGCAGCACCTCGCGGCGCGCGCGATAGCGCTCCTTCTGCTCCGCGACGTGCGCGTCGTCCGCGAGCGCGACGGCCATCGCGTGCTGCACGGGCGCCGGCGGCATGAGCCCCAGGTGCTTGCGCGCCGTGAGCAGGTCGCCCACGATGCGGGAGCAGCCGGCGAGGAACGCCGCGCGGTAGCCGGCGAGGTTGGACTGCTTGCTGAGCGAGTAGACGCTCAGCACGCCGGCGCGGCTGTCGCCGATGACGCGCGGGTCCAGGATGCTCGGCACCGGCTGCGCGTCCCACGGGGCGTCCCAGCCGAGCTCGGCGTAGCACTCGTCGCCCGCGATGACGGCGCCCAGCTCGCGCGCGCGCTCGACCGCGCGGCGCAGCTCGTCGACGCTCCACACGCGTCCGTCCGGGTTTCCCGGCGAGTTGATCCAGATCAGCTTGGCGCCCTCGGGCCACTCGTCGGGCTCGTCCGACGCCACGGGGGTCGCGCCCACCACGCGCGCGCCGACCTCGTAGGTCGGGTAGGCCGCGCGCGGGTGCACGACGATGTCGCCCTCGCCGAGGCCGAGCAGCAGCGGCAGCAGCGCCACCAGCTCCTTCGAGCCGATGGTGGGCAGGACGTTGCGCGGCTCGAGGCCGGGCACTCCGCGCCGCCGTGCGTACCAGGCGGCGATCGCCTCCCGCAGCTGGGGGGTGCCCACGGTCTGCGGGTAGGCGTGCGCGTCGGTCGCCTCGGCGAGGGCGCGGCGCACCACCTCGGGCGTGGGGTCGACCGGGGATCCGATGGAGAGGTCGCAGATCCCGTCGGCGTGCGCGCGGGCGCGCTCGGCGTACGGGGCGACTGCGTCCCAGGGGTAGTCGGCCAGGTCGCGGACGGTCATGCCGGCCCGCTCAGTGCGCGTCGCCCTGCGGGGGCAGGGCCGCGACGATCGGGTGGTCCTTGGGGATCACGCCGACCTTGGCGGCGCCGCCGGGCGAGCCGATCTCGTCGAAGAACTCCACGTTCGCCTTGTAGTAGTCCTGCCACTCGTCGGGCAGGTCGTCCTCGTAGTAGATCGCCTCCACCGGGCACACCGGCTCGCACGCACCGCAGTCCACGCACTCGTCCGGGTGGATGTAGAGGCTGCGCTCACCCTCGTAGATGCAGTCGACCGGGCACTCGTCGATGCACGCGCGGTCCTTGACGTCCACACACGGAAGGGCGATCACATAAGTCACGGATCGATTCTACGCGTCGTGGGAGCCGGGGCCCTCGACGCGCCCGGGTCCCGCCGTGGCGGCGCCGTCCGTCCGCGGCGCCGACGCCGCCCGGATGCGGGAGAGGTCCGGCCAGGCGCCGACCAGGAGGACCACGCCCGTGAGCGCGTACGACCACACGACACCGAGCGGGAACTCCCCCGCCGCGGGCTGCGGCACGACGACGGATCCGCCCGGGCCGCGGCCCGAGTACACGAGCAGCATCGCGAGCATCCCCAGCCCCGTGATCCACGTGACCCAGCGGTCGGCCACAAGCAGCCGCACGCCGATCAGCAAGGCTCCGCAGCCGATCAGCGCGAGCGCGAAGCCGACGGGGAGCGGCCCGAGGAGGTACGCGTGCGCGATCGTGCCGGCGACGCCGAAGACGGCGCCCGCGACGGCCGCCAGGACGGCCAGCAGGAGGCGGGAGGGCCAGGATGCGCGCATCGTTCCAGGGTATCCGGCCCCGCCGAGGCTCCGCTCGGTGCTAGGCCGCCCAGCCGAGCGCGCGGAGCACCGCGGCGACCACGGCGGCGGCGAGCACGACCACGATGAACGGCGCGCGCCGCCACAGCAGCGCCCCGGCGACGAGGAGCGCCGGCACGCGCGCGTCCAGCGTGACCGCCATGCCCGCCCCGACCGTCTGCACCGCCACGAGCGCGGCGAGAAGCGCGACCGTCAGCAGGTCCGTGATGCGCGCGGGCCGCTCGCGCTCGAGCCACTCGGGCGGCGTGAGATAGCCCGCGAGCTTGAGCGCGACGCACGCGATCGCCGCGACCAGGATGGCGGTCCAGAGGGTCATCGGCGCGCCCCGTCCCGCCGGCCGAGCCAGTCGGTCCAGCCCACCACGACGGCCACGACCGCCGCGATCAGGACGGGCAGCCCGGGCATGAGCCACGGGGTGACCGCCGCCGCGACGACCGCCGCGGCCGCCCCCACCGCGATCGCCTGCCGGGAGCGCAGTCGCGACCACAGCAGGGCGAGGAACGCCGCCGCCGCCGCGGCGTCCAGGCCGTACGCCCTCACGTCGCCGAGCACGTCCCCCAGCAGGGCCCCCGCGAGCGTGGAGAGGTTCCAGAGCAGGTAGATGCCGATGCCCGTGACCCAGAACCCGATGCGCCGCGCCCGCGGCTCGATGTGCGCGAGCGAGACGGCGACCGACTCGTCGATCGTGAACTGCGCCGCCGCGAGGCGCCGCCACCACGACACGGCGCCGTCCGGTCCGACGGCCACGACCGGGTTCATCCGGATCGCGTACGCCACGTTCCGGGCGCCGAGCAGCACGGCCGACGCGATGGCGGCCGGCGCGGCCGCGAGGCCGCCCGAGGCGATCACGCCGATGAACGCGAACTGCGATCCGCCCGTGAACATCAGCAGGCTCAGCACGCACGTCTGCCAGACGTCGAGCCCGGCGGCGACCGACAGCGCGCCGAAGGAGACGCCGTAGGCGCCCGTCGCGACCGACACCGCCACGCCCTGCCGCCACGCGCTGCGCTCCTCGGCGTTCAGTGCGGGACGGACGGTGCTGCTCACTGGAACGAGACTACCCGCGCGCGGCGGGGCGGATCACCGCTCGAACCGGGCCACTTCGCCGCCCGTGGCCGCCTGCAGGATCCGGGCGCGCATGTCGTCGTCCAGGTCGCCGAGATCGTCCACGCGGCGCCAGAGGGCCTCGGAGTTCTCGCCGTCCGCCGGGTGCGGCTCGCCCGTCACGTAGCGGCAGCGGAAGACCAGGTCCAGGTACTGCGCGCGGTCGCCGTTGTCGTAGACCATGGGCGGCGTCGCGCGGACCCAGGAGAGCACCTCGGCCTCGGCGACCACGTCGGCCTCCTCGAGCACCTCGCGCACGGCCGCGACGGCCGGCTCCTCCCCCGGGTCGACGATCCCCGTCACGGGCGTGAGCCGCCCGTTGTCGGCGCGCCGCACGAGCAGCACCTCGTCGACGCCGTCGGCTCCGGGACGCAGCACCACGGCCGTCACGCCCGACAGCCACAGCATGTCGGTGCCGACCTTCTCGCGCAGCGCGAGGATGAACTCGGGCGTGGGCATGCGGGTCAGCCCGTCGTCAGCCCAGCTTCTTGGCGCGCGACGCGGCGCGGCCCCGCTCGGTCGCGTCCAGGACGACCTTGCGGATGCGCACGGCCTCGGGCGTGACCTCGACGCACTCGTCCTCGCGGGCGAACTCGAGCGACTCCTCGAGCGACAGGATGCGCGGGGGCGTCATGGACTCGAAGGTGTCGGCCGTCGACGAGCGCATGTTCGTCAGCTTCTTCTCCTTCGTGATGTTGACGTCCATGTCGTCGGCGCGCGAGTTCTCGCCCACGACCATGCCCTCGTAGACCTCGTCGCCCGGCTTCACGAAGAACGACATCCGCTCCTGCAGCGCGATCATGGCGAACGGCGTGGCGACGCCCGCGCGGTCGGCCACGATCGAGCCGTTCTGACGCGCGACGATCTGGCCCGCCCACTCGTCGTAGCCGTGCGAGATCGCGTTCGCGATGCCCGTGCCGCGCGTGATCGAGAGGAACTCGGTGCGGAAGCCGATCAGGCCGCGCGACGGCACCACGAACTCCATCCGGATCCAGCCGGTGCCGTGGTTGATCATGTTGTCCATGCGGCCCTTGCGCGCGGCCATGAGCTGGGTCACGGCGCCGAGGTGCTCCTCCGGCACGTCGATCGTGAGGTGCTCGTACGGCTCCTCGAGGCGGCCGCCCTCGCCCTTGCGCGTGACGACCTGCGGCTTGCCGACCGTGAGCTCGAAGCCCTCCCGGCGCATGTTCTCGACCAGGATCGCGAGCTGCAGCTCGCCGCGGCCCTGCACCTCCCACGCGTCGGGGCGGCCGATGTCGACCACGCGGATCGACACGTTGCCGATCAGCTCGCGGTCGAGACGGTCCTTCACCATGCGCGCGGTGAGCTTGTGGCCCTTGACCTTGCCCACGAGCGGCGAGGTGTTGGTCCCGATGGTCATCGAGATCGACGGCTCGTCGACCGTGATGAGCGGCAGCGGGCGCACATCGTTGGGGTCGGCGATGGTCTCGCCGATCATGATGTCCTCGAAGCCCGCGATCACGGCGATGTCGCCGGGACCGGCCTTCTCCGCCGGGTAGCGGTCGAGCGCCTTTGTCATGAGCAGCTCGGTGATGCGCGCGTTCTGGGTCGTTCCGTCGTGGCGGACCCACGCGACGGTCTGGCCCTTCTTGAGCTCGCCGTTGAAGACGCGCAGCAGAGCCAGGCGGCCCAGGAACGAGCTGGAGTCGAGGTTGGTGACCCACGCCTGCAGCGGCGCCTCGTCGTCGTACGACGGGGCCGGCACGTGCTCGAGGATCGCCGCGAACAGCGGCTCCAGGTCGTCGTTGTCGGGCAGCGAGCCGTCGGCCGGGCGCGTGCGCGACGCGGCGCCCGCGCGGCCCGAGGCGTACACGACCGGCACGTCGAGCAGCGCGTCGACGTCGAGGTCGGGCACGTCGTCCTGCAGGTCGCCCGCGAGGCCCAGCAGCAGGTCGTGCGCCTCCTCCTCGACCTCCGCGATGCGGGCGTCGGGGCGGTCGGTCTTGTTCACCAGCAGGATGACCGGCAGCTTCGCCTCGAGCGCCTTGCGCAGCACGAAGCGGGTCTGCGGCAGCGGGCCCTCCGACGCGTCGACGAGCAGCACGACGCCGTCGACCATCGACAGGCCGCGCTCGACCTCGCCGCCGAAGTCGGCGTGGCCGGGCGTGTCGATCACGTTGATCGTGACGGGCGAGTCGGTGTGCTTGCCGTTGTAGGTGATCGCCGTGTTCTTGGCGAGGATCGTGATGCCCTTCTCGCGCTCGAGGTCGTTCGAGTCCATCGCGCGCTCCTCGACGTGCGCGTGATCGCCGAACGATCCCGTCTGCCGGAGCATGGCGTCGACCAGCGTGGTCTTGCCGTGGTCGACGTGCGCGACGATCGCGACGTTGCGGAGGTCGGAGCGGAGGGCGCGCGCCATGAAGGGTCCTTAACTGAAGAAGTGAGCGGGTCCGGAGCCGGACGGGGAGATCTTATCGTGCGGGCCTGACGGCCCGCCGAGCGCGCGGCGGCGCGCTCAGCCGGCGGCGAACCAGGCCGCGACGCACCACACCGCGATCGCGACCGCGGATCCGAGGGCCACCAGGTTCCAGGAGCGCGTGATGCGCGCGCCCGGCTGAGGGCCGACGGAGGCCTGCAGTCCGCGCAGCACCTCGAGGGTGTCGGCCTCGGAGGAGGCCCGGGCGGTGCGGGTCGAGGGGCGCCGGCCGGGGCGGGCCGTGATGGCCCACGCCTCGACGACGCCCTTGCGGCGCGCCGCGGCGCCGAGGTCGCCCTGCGCGCGGCCGGCCTCGGTGAGCTCGAACTCGAGCTGCCAGCGCATCCGGACGTCCTCGACGGTCGACCACGGAAGACGCACGGTGCGCAGGATGTTGTGCACCCGCACGTCGTCGTCGGTGACGGCGATGTGCGGGGCGTACAGGAAGACGTAGACGAACCAGACGGGTAGGAGCAGCCACGGCGCGATGAGCAGCGCCTGCGGCACGCTGCCCCGTACGACCACGTCGCCCAGCAGGAGCGCCACGACCGCCGCGACGCCCACGAGCCAGAACAGGCCCGTGGGCGCGCGGAGGACGCGGGCTCGGTCGGTCACGCTCAGTGGCCGGCCAGGTTCACGGAGGCGCCGGGGATCGCGTCCAGCAGGCGCTGCGTGTACGCCTCCTGCGGGTTCGCGAAGATCTCGTCGACGGTCCCCTGCTCGACGACGCGGCCCTTCTCCATGACGCACACCAGGTCGGCCGCGACGCGGACCACCGCGAGGTCGTGCGTGATGAAGAGGTACGTCAGGCCCAGCTCGCCCTGCAGGTCCGCGAGGAGCTTCAGGATCTGGTCCTGCACGAGCACGTCGAGCGCCGAGACGGCCTCGTCGAGCACGACGATCGCGGGCTTGAGCGCGAGCGCCCGCGCGATCGCGATGCGCTGGCGCTGACCGCCCGAGAGCTCGTTCGGGTAGCGCCACGCGAGCTCGCGCGGCAGCGACACCTGCTCGAGCAGCTGGAACACGCGCGCCTGGCGCGACTTCTCGTCGCCCACGCCGTGGATGCGCAGCGGCTCGGCGATCAGGGCGCCGATGCTGCGCAGCGGGTCGAGCGAGCCGTACGGGTCCTGGAACACCGGCTGCATGCGGCTGCGGAGGCGGAAGACGTCCTTCTGCCCCATCTGGGCCGTGTCCTTGCCGTCGATCAGGATCTGACCGCTGGTGGCCGTCTCGAGCTGCAGCACCATCTTGGCGACCGTCGACTTGCCCGATCCGGACTCGCCCACGAGCGCGAGCGTCTTGCCGCGCGGGATCTGGAACGAGACGCCGTCGACCGCGCGGAAGGGCTCGCTGCGGAACCCGCCCTTGCGGATCCGGTAGTCCTTCGTCAGATCGCGCACCTCGACCACCGGGTGGGCGTCGGCGACGTCCTCCAGGTGCTCCACGCCGCGCTCCTCGACCACGGCCTGGATGCGCTGCGACGCCAGGCTCGGCGCCGCGGCCACCAGCCGCTGGGTGTACGGGTGCTGCGGGTTCTCGAGGATGACGCGGCTCGGGCCGGCCTCGACGATCTCGCCCTGGTTCATCACGACGATGCGGTCCGCGCGGTCGGCCGCGAGGCCCAGATCGTGCGTGATGAACAGCACCGAGGTGCCCTTGTCCCGGGTCAGCGACGCGAGGTGATCCAGGATCACGCGCTGCACCGTCACGTCGAGCGCGCTCGTCGGCTCGTCGGCGATCAGCAGCTTCGGGTCGGCCGCGAGGCCGATGCCGATCAGCGCGCGCTGGCGCATGCCGCCCGAGAACTGGTGCGGGAACTGGTGCAGGCGCCGCTCGGCGTCCGCGAGTCCCGCGTTCTGGAGCACCTCGATCGCGCGGGCGCGCACCTCGCGGCGCCCGGAGGCCAGGCCGTTCGCGCGGATGGCCTCCTCGACCTGGAAGCCGATCGACCACACCGGGTTGAGGTTGGACATCGGGTCCTGCGGCACGTAGCCGATCTCGCGCCCGCGGATCGACTCCATCTCGCGGCGGCTCGCGCGCGTGATGTCCACGCCGTCGAGCTCGATCGTCCCGCCGGTCACCTTGCCGGTGCCGGGGAGCAGGTCGATCACCGCGGCGGCGGTCGTCGACTTGCCGGATCCGGACTCGCCGACGATCGCGACGGTCTCGCCCGGATACACGTCGAGGTCGACGCCGTGCAGCACCTCGCGGGTCTTCTTGCCGGTGCCGAACGAGACATTCAGCCCCCGGATCTTCAACAGCGGCTCGGTCACGGCGTTCTCCTTCGTCGCCTCGCGCCGCGCGGCGCGGCTCGTCACGACCTCGTTCTGGATCTCGGTCATCGCTGGGCCCTCGACTTCGGGTCGAGCGCGTCGCGCAGCAGCTCGCCGAGCGTCACGAACGCGAGCACCGTGACGGTGAGCGCGAGCGACGGCCAGAACAGCGCCATGGGCGACGTGCGGATCGACGTCTGCGCCTGGCTGATGTCGGCGCCCCAGGAGACGCCGCCGAGGCCGACGCCGAGGAACGACAGGGTCGCCTCGGCGACGATCGCCGAGCCGAGCCCGATGGTCGCGACCACGATCACCGGCGCGAGCGCGTTGGGCAGCACGTGCACGACCAGGGTCTTGAAGCGCGACAGGCCGAGCGACACCGACGCCATCACGAAGTCGAGCTGCTTCACGCGGAGCACCTCGGCGCGCATGATGCGCGCGGTCGAGGCCCACGAGAAGCCGCCGATCGCGAACGCCAGCACGAGCTCGTTGCGCAGGTCCCGCGGCACCACGGTCATCACGACGATCGCGGCGACGATGTAGGGGATCGTGAAGAAGATGTCGCCGACGCGCGACAGCAGCGAGTCCAGGAAGCCGCCGTAGAACGCGGCCAGCGCGCCCATGATCACGCCGATCAGGGTGCCGATCGCGGTGGCCATCAGGCCGACGGCCATCGACACGCTCGTGCCGTGCACCAGGCGCGACCACACGTCGCAGCCCAGGCGGGTGAAGCCCAGCGGGTGACCCGGCTCGGGGCCGGCGTTGCTCTTGTTCAGGAAGCAGGCCCCGGAACCCTGGGGCGGCACCGACGTGAACAGGGACGGCCACAGCGCGACGACCACGATGATCGCGCACATCACGACCGAGATCCAGAACAGCGGGCGGCGTCGCAGGTCGCGCCACGCGTCGAGCCAGAGGTTGCTCTTCTTCTCGTCGAGGCGCACCGCGTCGACGACGACCTGCTCCGCCTTGACCGGAGCGACGTAGTGGGTGGCGTTACTTGACATAGCGGATCCTCGGGTCGAGCAGACCGTAGAGCAGGTCGACGAGCAGGTTGACGAGCACGTACACCACGACGAACACGGTCACGAAGGACACGACCGTGGGCGTCTCGTGGCGCAGGATCGCCTGGTAGAGCGCGTTGCCGACGCCGGGCACGTTGAAGATGCCCTCGGTCACGGTCGCGCCGACCATCAGGATGCCGAAGTTGGTGGCGGTGTCGGTCACCATCGGGATGAGCGAGTTGCGCAGCACGTGGACGGGGATCACGCGCCCTCGCGTGAGGCCCTTCGAGTACGCGGTGCGCACCCAGTCCTGTCCGAGCGACTCGATCATCGACGACCGGGTGAGCCGCATGCTGGCCGCGTAGACGCTGAACCCGAGCACGAGGGCCGGGAGCCACAGGTCGCCCCAGTTGTTCTGGCCGCCGACCGTGGGCTTGAACCAGCCGAGCTGCACGGCAAGGAAGTACTGCGCCATGAACGCGAGGACGAAGATCGGCACCGCGATGAAGATCAGAGCGACGACCAGCTGGAAGTGGTCGTACACGGTGCCCTTGAGCATGGCCGAGGTCGCGCCGATCACGATCGACAGCACGAAGGCGATCAGGATCGACAGGATGGCCAGGCGCAGCGTCACCGGGAACGTGCGGCCGAGGACCTCGCCGACGCTCTGGCCCGTGAACGTGGTGCCCAGGTCGAAGCGCAGGATGCCGGCCAGGTAGTTGAGGTACTGGACGATGAACGGCTGGTCGAGCAGGTAGCGCTCGCGGATCTGGTCGATCACGGCCTGCGGCGGCTGCTTGTCGCCGAACAGCGCGGCGATCGGGTCGCCGGGCATGCCGAAGACCATGAAGTAGATCAGCAGGGTGGCGCCGATGAACACCGGGATCACCTGGATGATCCGTCTGAGGATGTAGGTGGCCATCCTCCCCCTCCCTTCGGGGAACTCGTCGTGCGCTCTCGGGTGGAACGCGCACGGAAAAAGGGGCCCCGATCCGGGGCGCCCTCAGCGGGGCCCATCCTCTCCCCGGATTCCTGGGAAATCCGTGAGATCGACGAGCGGAACACGGCGCGAGGCGGTGACGCGTACGTCACCGCCTCGCGGGTGAGAGCGGAAGCTCCCGACCGACTTACTCGGCCTTGGTGATCAGGTGATACAGCGGCACCGAGTTCCAGCCGAACTCGACGTTCTCGACGCCCGCGGCCCAGCCGCCGGTGACGTTCGAGTACCACAGCGGGATCGCCGGCAGGTCCGTGAAGAGGACCGTCTGGGCCTCCTGGAACTTGGCCTGAGCCTCCTCCGGGTCGGTCGCGCTGATGCCCTCCTCGAGCAGCTGGTCGAACTCCGGGTTGGAGTACTTGCCGTCGTTGCCGCCCGCGCCCGTGGCGTAGAGCGGGCCGAGGAAGTTGTACAGACCGGGGTAGTCGGCCTGCCATCCGGCGCGGTACGGGCCGACCGTCCCGGCGTCACGCGCGTCGAGCAGCGTGGCGAAGTCCGGGTACGGGTCGCCCTTGGCGGTGATGCCCAGCGTGTTCGAGATCTGGTTCACGACCGCGTCGACCCAGGTCTGGTGACCGCCGTCGGCGTTGTACGCGAGGGTGAACTCGCCCTCGAACGGCGCGATCTCCTCGGCCTGAGCCCACAGCTCCTGGGCCTTCTCGGGGTCGTACTCGAGGACCTCGCTGCCGGGGACCGAGTCGCTCCAGCCGTCGATCACGGGCGACGTGAAGTCGCTCGCCGGCGTGCGGGTGCCGTGGAAGACCACGTCGGTGACCTCTTCGCGGTTGATCGCGTGCGAGATCGCGGCGCGGCGCAGCTGGCCCTCCTCGGTGGTCGACGAGAACTGCTCGATCCACTCGGGGATGACGAACGACTGGAAGATCGCGGCGGGCTGGTTGACCGTGCGGCCCTCGAGGTCGCTCTCGTAGGTCTCGAACGCCGAGTCCGGGATCGCGTCCAGGACGTCGAGGTTGCCGGCCTGCAGGTCGGAGTACGCCGCGTCCTGCGAGGCGTAGAAGACGATGTCCAGGCCGCCGTTCATCGGCTCGCGCGGACCCTCGTAGTCGGGGTTCGCCACGAGGTCGATGCGGACGTCGTGCTGCCACGCGTCCTCGCCGTCCAGCATGTACGGGCCGTTGCCGATCGGGTTCTGGCCGAACGCCTCGATGTCGTCGAACGCGACGTCGGGCAGCGGGTAGAACGCCGAGTAGCCGAGACGCTGGGCGAAGTCCGACGCCGGCTTGTTCAGCGTGATCGTGAACGTGTAGTCGTCGACGACCTCGAGGCCCGTGAGCTCCGAGTCCTCGTCGTACGAGAAGCCCTCGATGTCCTCGAAGAAGTACGCGGCGTAGTGCGCGTTGCTGGCCTGGGCGCCCAGGTTCCACGCCTTGGTGAAGTTGTCGGCAGTGACCTCTTCGCCGTTCGTGAAGGTCGTGCCCTCCTTGAGCTTGACCGTCAGCTGCGTGGGCGAGTCGACGGTGATCTCCTCGGCGACCTCGTTGACGACCGAGCCGTCGGCCTCGTACGTGATCAGACCCGCGTAGATCGAGTCGACGATCTTGCCGCCGCCCGTCTCGCCGGTCATCGTCGGGATGAGCGGGTACTGGGGCTCCGAGCCGTTGGTCGTGATGACGGCCGTGGTCGCAGCCGGGGTCTCGCTGCCGCCGGTCTCGCCGCCGCCGCCGGCGCAGCCGGCGAGCACGAAGCTGCCGCTGCCCAGCAGCGCGAGGCCCGCGAGGGCGATCTTGTTGCGCTTCACAGGGTTCCTCCTGGGGAAGGTTTGGTGTCCCCGCCGGGCATGGTTGACCGGCGGGCGATGCGATGACTCTAAGCCTCACATCGGTCTGTCCCAAAGTTTGAGCAGAACCGTTACATAGCCTTTACCCGGCTCGCCGTCGATTGGGCAATCTGTCGATTTCAGCGAAGTTTCGACCAGATGACCGATCGATCGTCGTGGCAAGGTAGCCGAGTGCAGCCGACCGATCCCTTCCCCGGAATCGCCCCGCCGCAGGCCCGCGCGCGCCTGAAGGCCGAGGTCGCGATCGTGCTCGCGCTCACGGTGGGCCAGTCCGCGCTCTACGCCGTGCTGTCGCTCGTGCGCCGTGTGCTGGATCCCCGCCCCCTGTCCCAGCAGTCGGCCCAGCTCAACACCCCGCTCGACGCCGCGGTGCTGTGGGACATCCTGTACCGGGTGCTCGACGTGGGGTTCGACCTCATGCTCGTGGTGCTCGTGGTGTTCCTGCTGTGGGAGCCGGGTCGCGGCGCCCTCCGGAGGCTCGGTCTCGACTTCACCCGGTTCGGCCTGGACCTGGGTCGCGGCCTGGCGCTGGTGGCCGTGATCGGGATCCCGGGCATCGCGCTGTACGTGGCCGGGCGGCTGGCGGGCGTGACCGTCGCGGTCGAGGCCTCCCCCGGCGGGCTCGACTGGTGGACGGTGCCGCTGCTGCTCCTCTCCGCGCTGCGCGCGGGGCTGATCGAGGAGGTCATCGTCGTCGGCTACCTGGGCGACCGCCTCTCGCGGCTCGGCTGGGGACCCTGGCGGATCATCGTGGCGGCATCGCTCCTGCGCGGCGTCTACCACGCGTACCAGGGCTTCGGCGCGATCGCCGGCAACGTCGCGATGGGGCTGGTCTTCGGCTGGTGCTACCGCCGCTGGGGACGGCTGATGCCGCTGGTCGTGGCGCACACCGCGATCGACGCGATCGCCTTCGTGGGGTACCCGCTCGCGGCCGCGTTCCTGCCGGACCTGTTCTGACGCTCGTCCCCAGGCCACGATCCGGACACGAGGCGTCGAGATCCCCGCGTGTCGCGCGCGCGAAGGGCCCGGGAGCGGGATCCTGGCCTCATGTTCTCGCTCGCACGTCGTTCCGGACACGCGTTCGGACTCCTGGTGGCCGAAGAAGCCCGCCAGAACGGCTGGCTCACCCGGCTCGAGCACGCGGTCGAACGCGACGACGTCGTCGCCGTCCGGCCCGGCGTGTACCTGCCGGCCCGCCGATGGCGGTCCCTGTCGGGGGCCGACCACACGCTCGCCCGGATCTACGCGGTGGCTCTCACGACGCCGGACGCGGTGTTCGCCTTCCACTCGGCCGCGGCGCTGTACCGCCTGCCCCTGCCCGGGGACGAGATCGCCGACGTGCACGTGCTCGGGGGCGAGCCCGCGGAGGGGCTGATCGTGCATCCGGCCGCGTCGCACGACGGCGCCTCGGACATCGCCGAGCGGTTCGGGCTCCGCGCCACCTCGCCCGTGCAGACGGTGCTCGACATGGCCGACGTCCTGGACTACGACGACGCGCTGGCTCTCGTGCGCGTCGCCATCCACCCCGCATCGGGAACGCGGTTCGACGAGCCGCCCCTGTGCACGAGGGCCGAGCTGCTCGACGCGGCGCAGGCAGTCGCCCGGCGCACCGGCGACGAGAGGCCGCTCACGGTGGCGCAGGCCGCGGAGGCCGACCGGCTCGCCGCCTGACGGGCGCGCTCAGCGACCGGCGATCCGGTGCTCGAGTCCCGCGCGCACCGCGGGCCACTCGGTGTCCAGGATCGAGAAGACCACGGTGTCGCGGATCACGCCGTCCTCGGTCATCGAGTGGTTGCGCAGCACGCCGTCCTGCTTGGCACCGAGACGGGCGATCGCCGCGCGAGACTGGTGGTTGTGCCAGTGCGTGCGCAGCTCGACCGCGATGCAGCCGAGCACGTCGAACGCCCGCTCGAGCAGCAGGAGCTTGGCCGCGGGGTTCACGCCGGTCCCGTGGGCCGCACGGCGGAGCCAGGTCGACCCGATCTCCAGGCGCCGGTTCTGCTCGTCCAGGTTGAGGAAGGTCGTCATGCCGACCGCGCGGCCGGCGCGCGCATCCACGATCGCCCACGCGGCGATCCGGCCCTCGCGGTGCAGCGCCAGGCGGCGGTCGATCTCGGCGGCCATCCCCTCGGGCGTCGGGATGCGCGTGTACCAGGCGCGCGCGAGGTCGCCCACCGCGTCAGCGAGGTCGTCCCGATGATCCGCCGCCAGCGGCTCGAGCCGGACGAGGCGGTTCTCCAGCAGCGGGGCGTCGGCGAAGGTCACCGGTTCAACCTACCGAAACCGCACCGCAGCGCTGAGACGGCAATGCCGCGCCGACACAGCGGGTGTCCACTGCTGTCTCGGCGCGGCGTTGCAGTCTCGCGGCGGGATCAGGCGAAGGCCTCGATCGGCGGGCAGGCGCACACCAGGTGGCGGTCGCCGTAGGCCTGGTCGACCCGGCGCACGGGAGGCCAGTACTTGGCGGTCGGGTCGCCGCCGGCGGGGTACACGGCGACCTCGCGCGGGTACGCATGCGACCACTCCGACGCCACGGCGACGGCCGCCGTGTGCGGCGCGTTCACGAGGGGGTTGTCGCCGGCCGGCCACTCCCCCGCGCGCACGCGCTCGGCCTCGGCGTGGATCGCGATCATGGCGTCGACGAAGCGGTCGAGCTCGGCGCGGTCCTCCGACTCGGTCGGCTCCACCATGAGCGTTCCCGCCACGGGGAACGACATGGTCGGGGCGTGGAAGCCGTAGTCGATCAGCCGCTTGGCGACGTCGTCGACCGTGATGCCCGTGCGCTCGCGCAGCGGACGAAGGTCCAGGATGCACTCGTGCGCCACCAGGCCGTCCTCACCCGTGTACAGCACCGGGTAGTGGTCCTTGAGCCGCGCCGCCACGTAGTTCGCCGCGAGCACCGCGGCGCTCGTGGCCTCCGTGAGGCCTTCGCGGCCCATCATCCGGATGTACGACCACGTGATCGGCAGGATGCCGGCGGAGCCGTACGGCGCGGCCGACACCGGTCCGATGCCCTCGCGCGCCGCCGCCCCCTGGGCGAACGGGTGCGAGGGCAGGTACGGCGCGAGGTGCTCCTTGACGGCCACGGGGCCCACACCGGGACCGCCGCCGCCGTGCGGGATCGCGAACGTCTTGTGCAGATTGAGGTGCGACACGTCGCCGCCCAGGTCGCCGAACCGGGCGTGGCCCACGAGCGCGTTGAGGTTGGCGCCGTCGATGTACACCTGTCCGCCCGCGTCGTGCACCGCCGCGGTGATGTCGAGCACGTCGTGCTCGTACACGCCGTGCGTCGACGGGTACGTGATCATGAGCGCAGCCAGCGTGTCGGCGTGCGCGGCGATCTTCTCGCGCAGGTCGGCGAGGTCGACGTCGCCTCCCTCATTCGTGGCGACCACGACCACCTTCATGCCGGCCAGCACGGCCGACGCGGCGTTGGTGCCGTGGGCCGACGACGGGATGAGGCACACGTCGCGCTGCCGGTCCCCGCTCGCGTCGTGGTACCCGCGGATCGCGAGCAGCCCGGCCAGCTCGCCCTGCGAGCCCGCGTTGGGCTGCAGCGAGACGCGGTCGTACCCGGTCACGTCGGCGAGCCAGCCCTCGAGCTGTCCGATCAGCTCGAGGTATCCGGGCACGTCCTCCGCGGGCGCGAACGGATGGATGCGCCCGAACTCGGGCCACGTGATCGCGGCCATGGCGGTCGCGGCGTTGAGCTTCATGGTGCACGAGCCGAGCGGGATCATGCCGCGGTCGAGCGCGTAGTCCTTGTCGGCGAGGCGCTTGAGGTACCGCATCATGGCGGTCTCGCTGCGGTGCGCGTGGAAGACCGGGTGCGTGAGGTACTCGTCCTCGCGCGCGAGCGCATCCGGAAGGCCGCGCAGATCGAGCGCGGCGTCGAACTCCTCGGGCGCCGTCCCGCCGAACGCGGCGATCACGAGCTTCAGGTCGTCGGTGGTCGTAGCCTCGCCGACCGAGACGCCGACGGTGTCGGCGTCGGCCAGGTGCAGCAGCACCCCGCGCTCGCGCGCGTCGGCGACCACCGCCTCGGCGCGCCCGGGCACCCGCACGGTCAGCGTGTCGAAGAACGTGTCGCCCACCGGCTGGGCGCCCGCCGCGGCGAGCGCGTCCCGCAGGAGCGCCGTCTTGGTGGCGATCTCGGTCGCGATCGTGCGCAGGCCGTCGGGGCCGTGGTAGACCGCGTACATCGAGGCCATGACGGCGAGCAGCACCTGAGCCGTGCAGATGTTTGACGTCGCCTTCTCGCGGCGAATGTGCTGCTCGCGCGTCTGCAGGGCCAGGCGGTACGCCGTGTGGCCGTCGGCGTCGACCGAGACGCCGACCAGGCGGCCCGGCAGCTGCCGCTCGAGGCCCTGCCGGATGGCCATGTACCCGGCGTGCGGTCCGCCGAAGCCCAGCGGCACGCCGAAGCGCTGGGTCGAGCCGACCACGATGTCCGCGCCCAGCGAGCCCGGGGACGAGATCAGGGTGAGCGCCATGAGGTCGGCCGCCACGACGACCTGGCCGCCCGCGACGTGCACGGCGTCGATCACACCGGACGGATCCCAGATGCGGCCGGAGGCGCCCGGGTACTGGATGAGCGCGCCGAACGCGCCCTCCGGAAGCGCCGCGCCGCCCGCGAGGTCGAGCTCGACGATCTCCACGCCCAGCACGCCGGCCCGCAGCCGCAGCATCGCCTTCGTCTGCGGCAGGGCGTCGGCGTCGACCGCGAACACGTCGCCGCCGCCCTTGACGGCACGGCGCGCGACGAGCATGCCCTCGACCACGGCCGTGGACTCGTCGAGCATGGACGCGTTCGCGATCGGCAGGCCGGTCAGGTCGCCCACCATGGTCTGGAAGTTGAGGAGCGCCTCCAGGCGGCCCTGCGAGATCTCGGGCTGGTAGGGCGTGTAGGCCGTGTACCAGGACGGGTTCTCGAGCACGTTCCGCTGGATGACCGACGGCGTCAGCGTGTCGCTGTAGCCCAGGCCGATCATGGGCGTGCGCACGCGGTTGCGGCCGGCCAGGGCGCGCAGCTCCGTGAGCGCCTCGGCCTCCGAGACGCCCTCGCGGGGCAGCAGGCCGGCGCCCTTCGGCGCACCGGTCCGGATGACGGCGGGGACCGCGGCGTCCATGAACCGGGCGAGCGGGCGGCGGCCGTCCGCGGCGATGCCGACGGCCGCGGCCATCTCCTCGTGGTCGCGCGCCGACGTGCCGATGTGCCGCGCGGCGTACTCGGTGGAGCTCACGCGTCGCCGCCGGTCAGCGCGACGTACGCGTCGCGGTCGAGGAGCCCGTACGGCTCGCCGGTCACGCGCACGCGGATCAGCCACGCGGCGAAGGCGTCCGCGTTGACCTGGGCGGGATCGGCGTCGACGTCCGCGTTGACCTCGACGACCTCGCCGTCCACGGGTGCGTAGAGCTCCGACACCGACTTGGTCGACTCGATCTCGCCGAACACCTGGCCGGCGGTCACGGTCTGGCCGACGGAGGGCAGGTCGACGTACACGACGTCGCCGAGTTGGTCGGCGGCGAAGTCCGTGACCCCGATGGTCGCGAGGTCGCCGTCGACGGCGACCCACTCGTGCTCGGCGGTGTACTTGAGGCTGTCGAGATCGGTCATGAGTTCCTCCGGTAGAAGGGCAGGGCGGTCACGGTCGCGGGGATGCGCGTGCCGCGGACGTCGATGGTCAGGTCGGATGCGGCGGCGCCGTCGGACGGCAGCGCGTCGGGCCGCACGAACGCCATGGCGATGGGATGGCCGAGCGTCGGGCTGAGCGCGCCGCTGGTGATCTCGCCCACGCGCTCGTCGCCGCGGAAGACGCCGTAGCCGGCGCGGCCCGCGCGGCGTCCCTCGGCCGTCAGCCCGATCAGGACGGGCGCATCGGGGCGCGGCCGCGTGGCCGCCTCCCCGACGAAGCCGGTCTTGCCGGCGGGGATCACGCGGCCGAGCCCGGCCTGCGCGGGCACGATGTCGCGGGACAGCTCGTGGCCGTAGAGGGGCATGCCCGCCTCGAGCCGCAGCGTGTCCCGCGCCGCGAGGCCGGCCGGCACGAGCCCGTGCGGCTCCCCGGCCGCGAGCAGCGCGCGCCACAGCTCGGCGGCGCGCGCGACCGGCACGAGCAGCTCGAAGCCGTCCTCGCCGGTGTAGCCGGTGCGGGCGATCAGCAGCGGTTCCCCCGCGAAGAGCGCCGAGCCCCACGCGTAGGCGCGGATCGCGCCGGTTTCGTGAGAGAGGTCCGTCACGCCCGCCGTCGCGGCGAGGATCCGCTCGGCCGCGGGGCCCTGCAGCGCGATGAGCGCGTAGTCGTCGCTCTGGTCCTCGACCGTCGCGTCGAAGCCTGCGACCCGGTCGGTGAGCTCGCGCGCCACGACCTCGCGGTTGCCCGCGTTCGCGATCACGAGGAACTCGTCGTCCTGCAGCCGGTACACGATCAGGTCGTCCACGATGCCGCCGTCCTCGGCGAGGATCATCGTGTACTTGGCGCGACCGACCGGGACGGCCGAGATGGCGCCGGCGAGCGCGTGATCGAGGAACGCGCCGGCCCCGCCGCCCTCGACGAGGATCTCGCCCATGTGCGAGATGTCGAACAGGCCGGCGGCCTGGCGCACCGCGTGGTGCTCCGCGAGGTCCGACGTGTAGCGGACGGGCATCAGCCAACCGCCGAAGTCGGTGAAGGAGGCGCCGAGCGCCTCGTGCTCGCCGCGCAGGGGCGTGTCGCGCGGCTCCTCGGCCGGGATCCCGGCGTCCGTGGGCTGATCCATGAGTTCTCCTGACGACCTGGCGTCATCCCCGGGTCTCGGATGAGAACCGGGAGAACTCCCCCTCTGTCATGGACCTGAGAGTTTCGGCGGGAGGCGCCGCGAGGGCGGCATCCCGTCTTTCACCGTCGGCGGGAGCGTGGGCTCCGCTTTTCAGAGTGGCCCGATCCACGCGGTACGTGCACCTGAGAGATTGGCGGGGAGGCTTGCTCCTTCGGTGTCGCGGTCGCGCCCGGATCCGAGGATCCCGGCGCCCGGCGACTCTCCCGCGCGGGTCATGGGGCCGTCTTCAGTTGTGCCGCGCCGTGGGAAGCGCGCGGTGTCGGGCTCAGACTACCGCGTGCGCCCCGTCCGGACGAGGCGCCCCGGCGTCCGCGTGGCGCGCGGGGCGCTGCTCGAAGAACGCCCGCTCGTGCGCGCACGACGCGAGGAACGCCTCGCGCATCCGCCCCAGCGCGTCGGGGTCGGCGCGCGTGGCCGCGCGGTCGGCGATCCGGATCGCCCGGCGCGTCGCCTCGGCGAACGCGGGGTCGCCGTAGGTCCCGAGCCAGTCGGCATACGGATGATCCGGATGGGCCGCCGTCGCGAGCCGCCGCCCGACGTCCTCGTAGATCCAGAAGCACGGCAGCACGGCGGCGACGAGCACCCCGTAGTCGCCGGCCGCGGCGGCCGCGTCGAGGTGCGCGAGGTACGCCGCGGTCTCGGCGGACGGGGCGACGGCGGGCTCCCCCACCCGCGAGCGGTGCAGCTCGAGCTCGACCTCGATGCACGTGGCCGAGGAAGCCGCCCAGAACGCGCGCTCGTCCTCGTCGCCGGCCAGCATCGCGGCGCGCGCGAGCACGGCCGAGTACGCGCGCAGGTACAGCGCGTCCTGCGCGAGGTAGTGCTCGAAGACCTCGCGGTCGAGCGATCCGTCGGTCATGCCGCGCACGAACGAGCCGGCGTCGATGGCCGCGCGGACGGGCGCCGCATCGCACCACCACCGCTCGGTGGCCGCTCGCGGGACGCCGTCGCCGCGCCAGAGCGCGTGCGCGTGCTGCAGCGGCCCGTTCCCGCCGCCGACGTCCAGCGCCTCGGCGGCGGCGATCGCTCCGCGCAGCCACTCGCGCGCCAGCCCGGTCGCCACGACCCAGTCGCCGTGGCGGGCGAACAGCGTCGCGAGCGCGGACGACAGCGAGCAGCCCGTGCCGTGCGTGCTGCGCGTCTCGATGCGCCGGCCGGCGAACTCCGCGAGCACGCCGTCGGCGGACACGAGCGCGTCGGGGCAGGCGGGTCCCGGCAGGTGCCCGCCCTTGGCGAGGATCAGAACGCCGTGTCGCTCCGCCAGCGCGCGGGCCTGGCGCAGCGCGGCGGGCCAGTCCCCCGCCACGTCCTCGCCGACCAGCACGGCCAGCTCGGGAAGGTTCGGCGTCACGACGTCGGCCCGGGCGATGAGGTCGTGGAGCGCGTGCTCCGCGTCGTCGTAGATCAGGCGGTCGCCGCTCGTGGCGATCATGACGGGGTCGACGACCACGGCGGGCCGCTCGGCGAGCGCGTCGAGCCACCCGACCACCTCGGCGATCACCGCGGCGCCGCCGATCATCCCCGTCTTGACCGCGTCGATCCGGATGTCGGACGCCACCGCGTCGAGCTGGTCGCGCACGAACCCCGGCGGCGGGACGTGCACGCCGCTGACGGCGCGCGTGCTCTGCGCCGTCAGGGCGGTGAGAGCGGCCATGCCGTAGCCTCCGCTCGCCAGGATGGACTTCAGATCCGCCTGCACGCCCGCCCCGCCCGAGGGATCGGAGCCCGCGATCGAGAGCACGTTCGGGATGCGGGTCGACGCCTCGCGCCCGCGCATCAGGCGACCTCCGCCCACTCGTTCCGCAGCGACCGCGCGGCGTGGGCGGGGTCCTCGGCGGCGCACACGGCGCGCACGACGGCCAGCCCGGCCGCCCCGGCGCGCCGCGCCTCAGCGGCGTCGCCGTGCCCGACGCCGCCGATCGCCACACAGGGCAGGCCCGCGACCGCCGCGAACTCGGCGAACCCGCGCCAGCCCAGCGGCTCGGGGTGGTCGGGCTTGGTCGGCGTCGCGCGGATCGCACCGACGCCGAGGTAGTCGGCCGTGCCGGCGGGGAGCGCGCGCAGCGCCGCGAGCTCATGCGGGCGGCTCGCGCTCAGGCCCACGATCGCGCCCTCGCCGAGCAGCGCGCGCACGCGGTCGACGGGCAGATCGCTCTGGCCCACGTGCACGCCGTCGACCCGGGCGCCAGCCGCCCGCGCGGCGAGCACGACATCCACCCGGTCGTCCACCACGAGCGCGGCCCGCCCGGCCACCGCCTCGGCGGAGCGCTCGACGACGTCGAGCAGCTCCGCTCCCCCGAGCTCCTTGCCGCGCACCTGCACGATCGTCGCGCCGCCGTCGACCGCCCGGCGCACGACGTCCGCGACGGCCGCCAGATCGCGCCCGGCTCGGGAGAGGATCGTGGCGACGTCGGCGACGACGTACGTGCACAGGTCGAGCGCGCGGCTCACGCTCCGGCTCCGGCTCCGGCGAGGAGCGGCTCGCGGGCCGCGAGGGCGGCGGGCTCGACCGTGGCCAGCGCATCCAGCAGCGCGACCGCGAAGCCGCCCGGGGCCGGCGCGACGGCGGCCGCGCGCTCCGCGGCCTCCGCGTAGAGCACGTGCGCGGCGACCGCCCCCGCGAAGGCGTCGCCGCCGGCGGCCGCGACGGCCGCGCCCACGATCGCGCCGAGCGCGCATCCGGCGCCCGTGACCCGGGTGAGGAGCGGATCGCCGCCGTGGACCCGGACGACCCGGCCGCCGTCCGCGATCAGGTCCACGGGTCCGGACACGGCGACGACCGCGCCGGTGCTCCGCGCCAGCTCGCGCGCGATTCCCGCCGTCTGCTCGACGTCGTCGGCGGCGTCGACGCCGCGGCCGCGTCCGCCCGCGCCGGCGAGCGCGAGGATCTCGGACGCGTTCCCGCGGATGACCGCCGGGCCGTCGGCGAGCAGCTCGCGCGCGAAGTCCGTGCGCAGGGACAGCGCGCCCACGCCGACGGGGTCGAGCACCCACGGCGTGCCCGCGGCTCCGGCGGCCGCGACCGCCTCGCGCATGGCCTCGCGCTGCTCGGCGCGCGGCGTGCCCAGGTTCACCAGCAGCGCCGACGCGACGCGCGCGCACTCGCGCGCCTCGCCCGGGACGTCCGCCATGACCGGCGACGCCCCCGCGGCCAGCAGCGCGTTGGCGGTGAAGTTCACCACCACGGAGTTGGTGATGCACTGCACCAGCGGTGCGTCCTCGCGCAGCCGTGCCAGCACGGCTCCCGCATCCGGACCGGACGACAGATACACGTCACTCATCAGCGACATCCCTCCGCTCGTACTAACGAGATCAGGTCGATACGGGTGTGATCTCAGTCCCCCGGTGGGGACACCCCGTGCCACTGCGAGCGATCCTATCCGGGTTGCGCCTCCCGGGCGGGCGACCTCGACCGCATAGGCTCGAGGGGTGAGCAGGACGTCGGATGCGCAGGATCAGGAGCGGGGCGCGACCGCCTCGGGCGACGAGATCCGGGTGGCCGTGTCGACCGTGATCTTCTCGCTGCGCCCCGACCCGGACTCGGACCGGCTGATGATCCCGCTCGTGCGGCGCACGCGCGACCCCTTCGAGGGCATGTGGGCCCTGCCCGGCGGCTGGCTGGACGTGGACGAGGGCCTCGGCGAGGCCGCCTCGCGCACGCTCGAGGAGACCACGGCGCTCACGCCCAGCTACCTGGAGCAGCTGTACACGTTCGGCGACGTCGACCGGTCGCCGACGCGCGTCGTCTCGGTCGTGTACTGGGCGCTGCTGCGCTCCGACCTCGTGGACGCGCAGCGCTCGGTCGTCGGCGCGCCCGAGAACGTCGAGTGGTTCGACGTCGACCACCTGCCGGCGCTCGCGTTCGACCACAACCGGATCGCCGAGTACGCGCTGTGGCGCCTGCGGAACAAGGTGGGCTACAGCCGCATCGCCGCGGGCCTGCTGCCCGACGAGTTCACGCTCACAGAGCTGCGCGAGGTGTACGAGTCCGTGCTCGGCCGCCGGCTCGACCCCTCCAACTTCCGCCGCCTGCTCGAGGGCTCCGAGGCGCTCGTGCCCACCGAGTCCTTCCGCACCGGCAAGCACCGCCCCGCCCGCCTCTACCGCTACAACGCGGAAGCTGAGTCTTTCTAGAAGCGCCTCGCACGCTCGCTTTGCTCGCACGACCGTAGATGCAGGGAGTTGCTGCCGACCCTCACCCCCGGTCGTTGAGCGACGAGCGCCAGCGAGGAGTCGAAACGACGCCGAACCTCCCCAGCCGGCCGGGACGATCCGGCCACGTTTCGACTTCGGCGCTGGCGCGCCTCCGCTCAACGACCACGGGTTGGCCATCGACCGCCGTGCGAGCGAAGCGAGTCGAAACCGCGGCTCCACGCCGGGGCGTGAGCGGAAAGTGATCGAAATTGCGGTTCTGGTCAATGTGACCTAATCTGGGCGCGACAGTAAGTGTCGTTCCGACCAGAAGGCGAGGGCTCACATGGCCGCCTCTCCCCTGACCCTCGCACCGCGCCGCGCCGTCGATGCGTCCGTCGACCACGGCATCCAGGCGATCGTGGCCGGCACGGCCACGGGCAGCACGTGCTCGACGGACCTCGCGGCCACGCCCTGGACGTTCGACACTGTCCCCGGCTACGGTCCCGGCGCCTCGATGGGCGACGTGATCCCCACCGGGTCGCCGCGCCAGGGCGAGCTGCCCGCCGAGTATCGCGAGGCGTCCGAGGACGAGCTGCACGCCCGGATCCGCGCCGCGAAGGAGACCCTCGGCGACCGCGTCGTGGTGCTCGGCCACTTCTACCAGCGCGACGAGGTCGTGCGGCACGCCGACTACGTGGGCGACTCGTTCCAGCTCGCGAACGCCGCCAAGGCCCACCCCGAGGCCGAGGCGATCGTGTTCTGCGGCGTGCACTTCATGGCCGAGACCGCCGACCTGCTGTCGGGCCCGGGGCAGGCGGTCATCCTGCCGAACCTGGCGGCGGGCTGCTCGATGGCGGACATGGCCGACATCGACCAGGTCGAGGAGTGCTGGGAGCAGCTGGAGGACGTCTACGGCCCGCTCGACGAGCCCGACGCCGACGGCTTCCTGCCGGTGATCCCGGTCACCTACATGAACTCCTCGGCGGCGATCAAGGGCTTCGTGGGCCGCCACGGCGGCATCGTCTGCACATCGTCCAACGCGCGCACCGTGCTGGAGTGGGCGTTCGCGCGCGGGCGCCGCGTGCTGTTCTTCCCCGACCAGCACCTGGGACGCAACACCGCGAAGGCCATGGGCGTCCCGCTCGAGCGGATGCCGATGTGGAACCCCCATCGCCCGCTCGGCGGCTCGTCCGAGCAGGACCTGCGCGATGCGCGCGTGATCCTGTGGCACGGCTTCTGCTCGGTGCACCGGCGGTTCACGGTCGACCAGATCGACAGGGCGCGCGCCGAGCACCCCGGCGTGCGCGTCATCGTGCACCCCGAGTGTCCGATGCCCGTCGTCGACGCGGCCGACGAGGCCGGCTCGACCGACGTCATCCGGCGCGCGATCGAGAGCGCGACCGCGCCCACGACGTTCGCGATCGGCACCGAGATCAACCTGGTCCAGCGCCTCGCGGCGCAGCACCCGCAGCACACGATCTTCTGCCTCGACCCCGTGGTGTGCCCCTGCTCCACGATGTACCGGATCCACCCGGGCTATCTCGCGTGGACGCTCGAGGAGCTCGTGGCCGGCCGCGTCGTGAACCGGATCACGGTGGCGGACGAGGTCGCGGCGCCCGCGCGGGTCGCGCTGGAGCGGATGCTCGCCGCGAAGCCCGCGTCCGCGACGCCCGCCCGGACGGCCTGACATGACGCGCGCGCTGATCGTCGGCAGCGGGATCGCCGGCCTGTTCTGCGCGGTCCACGCCGCGCATCGGGGCGTCGACGTCACGCTCGTCACCAAGGGCTCCGCGGATCAGGGCTCCACGCGGCACGCCCAGGGCGGCATCGCGGGCGTCGTGATGCCCGAGGACCGCCTCGAGGACCACGTCGCCGACACGCTCGCGGCGGGCGCGGGCCTGTGCGACGAGGACGCCGTGCGCGTGCTCGTCGAGGAGGGCCCGGAGCGGATCGGCGAGCTCGCCCGCTGCGGCGTCGAGTTCGACCGCGACGCCTCCGGTCGCCTGCAGCACGGCCTGGAGGCCGCCCACTCGTTCCCGCGCATCCTGCACGCCGGCGGCGACGCCACGGGCCTCGCGATCGAGACGGCGCTGCTGCGCACCGCGCGCCGGATGGGCATCCGCATCGTCGAGCACGCGTTCCTGCTCGACCTCGTGATCGGGCGCACGGGCGCCGTGACGGGCGCGCGCGTCCGCATCGACGGCCGCGACGCGGTGCTGTCCGCCGACGCCGTGGTGCTGGCCACGGGAGGCGCGGGCATGCTGTACGCCCGCACCACCAACCCGGCCGTCGCCACGGGGGACGGCATCGCCGCGGCCCTGCGCGCGGGCGCCGCCGTGGCCGACCTGGAGTTCGTGCAGTTCCACCCGACCGTGCTGATCGCCGACGGGCCGGCCCCCGGCGATCCGTTCCTGATCTCGGAGGCCGTGCGCGGCGAGGGCGCGGTGCTGATCGACGACGACGGGCGGCGCTTCGCGTTCGATGCGCATCCGGACGGCGAGCTCGCGCCGCGCGACGTCGTCGCCCGCGCGATCGCAAACCGGATGGCGGCGCAGGGCGGCCGTCCCGTGCGCCTGGACGCCACGGCGCTCGGCGCCGACCTGCTGCGCACCCGCTTCCCCTCGATCGATGCGGCCGTGCGGGCGCGCGGCCTCGACTGGGCGTCCGAACCCATTCCGGTGACGCCCGCGGCGCACTATCTCATGGGCGGCGTGCGCACGGACCTGGAGGGTCGCACGACGCTCCGGGGGCTCTACGCGGTCGGCGAGACCGCGCGCACCGGCGTCCACGGCGCGAACCGCCTCGCGTCCAATTCGCTGCTGGAGGGCGCCGTGTTCGGGGCGCGCGCCGCGATCGCGATCGACGAGCGCGGCCGGCGGCGGTCCGGCTGGCCGGGCCCCGAGCCGACGGCGGCCGCCGCCGAACCGGTCGCCGCGGCCGCCGATGCGCCGCCGTTCACGCGCGCCGCCCTGCGCGCGCTGATGTGGGAGCACGTCGGTCTGGTCCGCGACGCGGCGGGGGTGGCGCGCGCGGGCGCGGTCGTGGCGGCGTGGCGCCGCGACGCCACGACCCCGCGCACGGTCGCCGAGCATGAGGACGCCGGCATGCTTCTCGTGGCCGCGGCGACCATCGCCGCGGCGAGCGCGCGGACCCGATCCGTCGGCGCCCACTTCCGATCCGACGAGCCGCGGCTCTCGGGCGGGGCGCATCCCCCGGTCGAGTCCCGAGCCGCCGATCCCGCCTACGACCTCACGCCGGCAGGAGCCGCATGCTGACCCCGCAGACCATCGACCGCGTCGTCGGCGCGGCGCTCGAGGAGGACGCACCCTGGGGCGACCTCACCGCGCAGGCGTTCCTTCCCGCCGAGGCGACCGCTCGGGCCGAGCTCGTCGCCCGGGAGGCCGGCGTGTTCAGCGGCGGAGCGGTCTTCGCGGCCGCCTTCCGCCTCACGGACCCGGCCATCCGGGTCGACGTGAGCGCGCGGGACGGCGAGACGTTCGACGCGGGCGCGGTGCTCGCGATCGTGAAGGGCCCGGCGCGCGCCGTCCTGACCGCCGAGCGCGTGGGGTTGAACTTCGCGCAGCGGATGTCGGGCATCGCGACCCTGACCGCGCAGTACGTCGCGGCCGTGGCGAACACCGGCGCGCGCATCGTCGACACCCGCAAGACCACCCCGGGGCTGCGGGCGTTCGAGCGGCACGCCGTGCGCTCGGGCGGCGGCTTCAACCACCGCCACTCGCTGTCGGACGCCGTGATGGCGAAGGACAACCACCTCGCCGTGCTCGCGGCGGGTGCGAAGGGCGCCGACTACGCCGCCGCCCTCACGGACGCGCTGCGCGCGGGCATCGCACGGCTCCCCCACACGACGCACGTCGAGGTCGAGGTCGACCGCCTGGAGCAGATCGAGCCCGTGCTCGCGGCGGGCGCGCACACGGTCATGCTGGACAACTTCGCGCTCGACGACCTGAGGCGCGGCGTCGACCTGATCGCGGGCCGCGCGGTCGTCGAGGCCTCGGGCGGCGTGACGCTGGACACCGTGCGCGCGATCGCCGAGACGGGCGTCGACGTGATCTCGGTCGGCGCGCTCACCCACTCCGCGCCGGCCCTGGACCTGGGCCTCGACGTCGCGATCGGCGACTGACATGCCGCACCTCGACGCCCTGTACCTGGACCACGCGGCCACCACGCCCGTGCGGCGCGAGGTGCTCGAGGCCATGGCGCCGTACCTCACGGACGAATTCGGGAACCCGTCCAGCCACCACACGGTCGGCGAGCGTGGCGCAGCCGCCCTCGACGACGCCCGCGCGCGCGTCGCCCGCGTGCTCGGCATGCGCCGCGGCGACATCGTCTTCACGTCGGGCGGGACGGAGGCCAACAACCTCGCGGTGAAGGGCGTCGCGATCGCCGCGATGCTCGACCGCGGGGCCCGCCACATCGTCACGTCCCCGATCGAGCACGAGTCGATCCTGGCCTCCGCCGAGCACCTGCGCCGCGTGCACGGCTTCCAGGTCGCGCACGTGCCCGTGGACGGCGACGGCCTGGTGGATCCGGACGCGCTGGCCGGGGCCGTCCGAGACGACACGGCGCTCGTGACGGTCGCGCTCGCGAACAACGAGGTCGGCACGGTCCAGGACCTCCCGGCGCTGCGCGCCGCCGCGCCCGGGACGGTCTTCCACACCGACGCGGTGCAGGCGGCCGGGTGGCTGCCCCTGGCCGGGCTGCCGGTGGACGCGCTCACGATCGCCGGTCACAAGCTGGGCGCCCCCAAGGGCACCGGCCTGCTGGCCGTCCGGGGCCGGATCCCGCTCGAGCCGCTGCTGCACGGCGGCGGGCAGGAACGCGGCCGCCGCAGCGGCACGGAGTCGGTCGCGGGGGCCGTCGCGCTGGCCACGGCGCTCGAGCTCGCCGAGGCCGAGCGCACGGCGGACGCCGCCCGCGTCGCGGCCCTGCGCGACGAGCTGGTGGCCCGCGTGCTCGACCTCGTGCCGTCCGCGCGACTCACCGGCCATCCGGTCCGCCGTCTTCCCGGCACCGCGAGCTTCACGTTCGCGGGCACGAGCGGCGAGGCCGTCCTGCTCGAGCTCGAGCGCCGCGGCGTCGTGTCGTCGAGCGGCTCGGCGTGCGCGGCGGGCAGCTCGGACCCCTCGCACGTGCTGCTCGCTATGGGCGTGGATCCCGAGGTCGCGCAGACCGCCGTGCGGATCACCCTCGCGCATTCGCACCGGGCGCCGCTCGGCCCGGTCGCCGAGGCGATCGCCGCGTCCGTCGCCGCCGTGCGCGGATCCTGATCCGGCCCTGGACCGAGGAGATCTACCGGATCCCGGAGCTTCCGGCCGGGATTCCTCCTGAGCCGTGCAGATCTCCTCTCCTGGCGTCGCCGCGCCCGTCCGCAGCTCGGCTCCCCGCCCGCCCCGCGCGCGCCGCGCGGCCGTAGGATCGCGACGTGACCTCCGACCCGCTGATCACCGTCATCGTGCCCGGGTGGGACGTCGCCCTCTACGCCGCCGAGGCGCTCGCGTCGCTGCAGGGGCAGACCCTGGACGCGTGGTGCGCCGTCCTGATCGACGACGGCTCGACGGATGAGACGGGCGCCGTCTTCGCGCGGTTCGCGGGGCGCGACGAGCGGTTCCGGCTCGCGCCGCATCCGTCCCGGCGCGGTCTCGGGGCGGCCCGCAACACGGGCCTCGAGCTGGTCGACACGCCCTACGTCGGGTTCCTCGACGCCGACGACGTCATGCTCCCGCGCGCCCTGGAGCTTCTCGTCGGGTCCCTCGAGCGCTCGGGCAGCGACGTCGCCGTCGGCGCCTATGCGCGCCTGCGCCCGCAGCCGGGCGGCGGGTACGCGCCCTCCCCCGTCCAGCCGTGGGTCGTGGCGTCCACGTCCCCGGCGCGCACGGGCGTGACGCTGGCCGAGCACCCCGAGGTGACGGGCAACATCGTCGCCTGGTCCAAAGCCAGCCGCGCCGAGCTGTGGGAGGGCCTGCGGTTCCCGCAGGGGCTGTACGAGGATCAGGCTGTCACGCAGGCCATGTACGCGCGCGCACGCGCGATCGACACCATCCCGGAGCCGGTGGTGCACTGGCGCGTGCGCGCCGAGGGCACGTCCATCACCCAGCACGAGGCGGACCCCGACGTGCTGGCCGCGGCGCTCGACGCCCTGCGCGACGGCGTCGACGTGCTGCGCCGCGAGGGCCCCGAGGCGGCGGTTCGGGCCCGCATCGGCCAGATCCTGCGGATGGACGTCCCCCGCCTCACGGCCATGTCCCAGGACGACGCCTCCCGCGCGCTCATCCGCGACTTCGCGGCCGAGCTGTCGGAGTCCCTCCCGGGGTGACCTAGGCCTCGGGAAGGGGCGCGGGCGACTCGAGCAGCGTGACGGGCGCGGCCGGCGCGCGCTCGTCGGCGGGCGGACGGTCGGCGCGGCGCCCGCGCAGCGCCGGGTCGCGACCCTCCTCGGACTCGGCCTCGGCCTCGAGCACGCGGTTCGCCGCGAGCTGCTCCTCGGCGAGCTCGGCGTACAGACCGCCGCGCGCCACCAGCTCGGCGTGCGTGCCGGACTCGACGATCCGCCCCGCCTCGACCACGTGGATCACATCGGCGTCGATCACGGTCGACAGGCGGTGCGCGATCGAGAGGGTCGTCCGGCCCGCGGCCGCCGTCTCGAGGGCCTCCTGCACGATGCGCTCGGACACGGTGTCGAGCGCGCTCGTCGCCTCGTCGAGCAGCAGCACCGGCGGGTCCTTGAGCAGCACGCGCGCGATCGCGATGCGCTGCTTCTCGCCGCCCGAGAGCCGGTAGCCGCGCTCGCCCACCACGGTGTCGTAGCCGTGCTCGAAGCCCGCGATGATGTGGTGGATGTTCGCCTTGCGGCACGCCTCCTCGATCTCGGCGTCGGTCGCGTCCGGGCGCGCGTAGGCGAGGTTCTCGCGGATCGTGGCGTGGAACAGATAGGTCTCCTGCGACACGATGCCCACGTGGTCGATGATCGACTCGTGCCGCAGGCGCCGCACGTCCTCTCCCGCGAAGAGCACCTGCCCCGACGACGCCTCGTACAGCCGCGGGGTCAGGTACAGCACGGTGGTCTTGCCCGCGCCGCTCGGGCCGACGAAAGCGACCTGCTGGCCCGGCTCGACCGTGAACGAGACGCCGTCGAGCGTGGGGCGCGAGTCGGGGGCCGCATCCGGGTAGCGGAACGTGACGTCGCGGAACTCGATCCGCCCGATCGGCCCGGGCGCCTCCGTCACCGGGATGGCGTCGGGCGCGTCGGTGATCGCGGGCCGCAGATCGAGGTACTCGAAGATGCGGGCGAACAGCGCCGCGGAGGTCTGGACGTCGAGCGCGACGCGCATCAGCCCGATCAGCGGCTGCAGCAGCCGCGCCTGCACGGTCGTGAAGGCCACGATCGTCCCTGCCGTCACGAGCCCCGCGTCGCCGGCCAGCAGGAACCCGCCCACCAGGTAGATCACCGCCGGGACGCTCGCCATCAGCACGTGCACCACGGCGAAGAAGCCCTGCCCGCTCATCGCCTGGCGCACCTGCAGGCGGATCTGGTTGGCGTTCTCCTCCGCGTACCGCGCCGACTCGGTGCGCTGCCGGTTGAACGACTTCGACAGCAGGATGCCCGAGACGCTCAGCGTCTCCTGCGTGATCGCGGTCAGCTCCGACAGCGACTGCTGCGTCTGCGCCGCGATCCTGGCGCGGATCTGCCCGACGCGCCGCTGCACGAGCACCAGGATCGGCATCAGCACCACCGCGATCAGCGTGAGCCGCCAGTCGATCAGGATCATCGCCACGAGCGACGCGACGACCGTGACCGTGTTGCCCAGGATGCTCGCGACCGTGTTGGTCAGGACGCCCGAGACGCCGCCCACGTCGTTCTGCAGGCGCGACTGGATGACGCCGGTCTTCGTGCGGGTGAAGAAGCCCAGCTCCATCCCCTGCAGGTGCTCGAACATCCGGACCCGGAGGTCGCCCGTGACGCGGTTGCCGACGTTCGACGTGAACCACGTCTGCGCGACGCCCACCAGGGCGCCGGCGACGTACAGCCCGACCATGAGCAGCACCAGCCGCACGAGCAGCGGCAGCTGGACCGGGCCGCCGTCGGTCGGGAAGAGCGCGTCGTCGAAGATGCGCTGGATGACCAGCGGAGGGATCGCGCCGATGGCCGCGCCCAGCACGACCAGGCCCATCGTGACCGCGATGCGCGCCCGGTAGGGCCGGAAGAGGGCGAACACGCGGCGGCGCAGATCCGGCACGCGCGGCGCCTCGGCGTTCTGCCGGCGCAGGGCGTCCTCGTCCATGCGCCCGAAGCCGCCCGGGCGATGCCCGCCGCCTCCGCGCATCGCCATGCTCATGCGGTCAGCCTAATGACGGCCGCCGACGCACCGGCCGGTCTGGGACGCTCTGGTGACGCCCCGGAGAATTCTCTCGCCAGGCGGGAATGGGATGTCCGACCCCGCGGTTACGCTTGAGAGTCCGGCGGCCCTCGCGTGGTTCACCCCCTCGCGGCCGCCCGTCCGAGCCTTCGCTCGCCGCCCCGGCCGCCGACACGCGGGGATGATCCGTCCTTTCCGCCGAGGAGCACGATGACCGCCACCGAGACCGCCCCGAGCACCGGATCGATCCCCCGCCAGCCCGAGGTGGACCCGAAGGGCATGCGGGTCATCTGGCTGCTGCTGATCGCGGCGTTCGTCGCGATCCTCAACGAGACCACGATGAGCATCGCGATCCCGCACCTGAACGTCGATCTCGGCGTCCCGCCCGAGCTGGGCCAGTGGCTGACGAGCGCGTTCATGCTCACCATGGCCGTGGTCATCCCGACCACGGGCTTCCTGCTCCAGCGGCTGACCACCCGGCAGGCGTTCCTGCTCGCGATGTCGCTGTTCACGGCGGGCACGCTGATCTGCATGGTCGCGCCCGGGTTCTCGATGCTGCTGATCGGCCGGATCGTGCAGGCGGCCGGCACCGCGATCGCCATGCCGCTGCTCATGACGACCGTCATGCGCGTCGTGCCGGCGCACGCGCGCGGCCGCATCATGGGCCGCGTCGGCATCGTGATCTCGCTGGCCCCCGCGATCGGCCCCACCCTCGCGGGCGTCCTGCTCGACGTGGCGAGCTGGCGCTGGATCTTCGGCGTCGTGCTGCCCATCGCGGTCGTCGCGCTGGCGATCGGCGCGAAGCTCCTCACCAACCTCGGCGAGACCTCCAAGGCGCCGCTCGACGTGCTCTCGGTCGTGCTCTCGGCCATCGCGTTCGGCGGCATCGTGTTCGGGCTGAGCCAGATGGGCGGCGGCTCGCACGGCGGCGCCTCGACGCTGCCCGCCGGGACGGCGGGCGGGATCATCGCGGCCTCGGTCGTCGTGCTCGCGCTGTTCATCTGGCGCCAGCTGCGGCTGCAGCGCGTCGACGACGCGCTCCTCGACCTGCGGGTGTTCCTGTCGCGCAACTTCACGATGGCGATCGTCGTGATGGGCATCCTGTCGCTCGCGATGTTCGGCACGTTCACGGCCCTGCCGCTGTACATGCAGGACGTCGCGGGCCTGACCGCCACGGAGGCGGGCCTCGTCGTGCTTCCCGGCGCCGTCATGATGGGTCTGCTCGGACCGGTCATCGGCCGCATCTACGACGCGCGGGGCGCGCGCATCCTGCTGATCCCGGGCACGATCCTGGTCGCCGGCGTGATGGTGTTCTACGCGACGCTGACCGAGTCGACGTCCGTGGTGGCCCTCGTGATCGCGCAGATCACGATGTCGATCGGCATGGCCATGTCCTTCACGCCGCTGTTCTCGGCCTCGCTGGGCTCGCTGCAGCCGCGGCTGTACTCGCACGGCTCCGCGGTGCTGAACACGCTTCAGCAGGTCGCGGGCGCGGCGGGCGTCGCGGTGCTCATCACGACCATGGCGTCGGTGGCGGCCTCGCGCGAGGCGGCGGGCGTGGCCGAGCTCGCCGCTGGGGCGGCGGGGGCGCGCGCGGCGTTCCTGTTCTCGGCGATCGTGGCGATCATCGCGGTGGGCGCGGCGTTCTTCGTGCGCAAGCCCGCGGACCAGCCCGGCGAGCTCGCGGCCGGCCACTGAGCCGGACGGCTGGGCCCGGACCGCTGAGCCGCGGCGGTCAGTCCGGCAGGCGGCAGACGCCGTCGACGCACAGGCCGGCGGCGTCCTCGCCCAGCGGCACGAGCGGCAGGGCGGCGAGGGACAGGAGCTCCGCCGCCCCGGCCTCGGCTCGCGCCTGAGGCGCGGCGGCGGGGGCGACGGCGTCGTCTTCGGGCGAACTCACGCCCGCCATCGTACGCCCGCCGCGCAGCGGCGTGGGCCGCGGCTCAGGGGCTCTCGGGCACGGGCACTGTGACCACCTCGACGCCGCGGTCGCGCAGGAGATGCACCACGTCCGCGGGCGCGTCCTGCGTGGTCACGACCGTGTCCAGGTCGGCGAGCGCCCCGAAACGGTGCGCCGCCCTGCGGGTGAACTTGTCGGCGGTCGCGACGAGCACGACGCGGCGCGCCGTCTCGAGGAGCGCCCGCTTGACCTGCGCGTCGCCCCATCCGGCGACCGTCAGCCCCGCCTCCGGATCGGCTGCGCAAGCCCCGAGCACGGCGACGTCGAATCGCATGGCCCGGACCGCCTCCGCGGCGCCCGGACCGTGGAACGACAGATCGTCCTGCGCGACCGGTCCGCCCGGCACGATCACCTCGACGCCGGCATGGCGCGCGAGCGCGGCTGCCGCGTGCAGGGAGAGCGCCATCGCGGTCAGGTCGCGCCCGGCGAGCCGGTCGGCCACGGCCAGCGCGGTCGTGCCGTTGTCGATCGCGACCGTCGCGCGCTCCGGGACGAGCTGCGCCGCCGCCTCCGCGAGGGCCTGCTTGGCGGCCCGATCCGAGCCCGCGCGCACGTCGAACGGATAGGGCGAGCCCCGCCGCGGCGCCGGCTCCGCGCCGCCCCGGATGCGGCGGATCGCACCGTACTCCTCCAGCTCGCGCAGGTCCCGGCGCAGGCTGATCTCGGAGACCCCCGTGAGCTCGGCCAGGTCGTCCAGGCGGCGGACGCCGCCCTCGACCGCTCGGATGATCACTTTCAGGCGTTCCGATCGCTGCACCTGATCATTCTGGACCATAACGTGCCGAGCGTGATCTCCTCTCGAATGCCCTCCTCCCGCCGGCAGGTCGCGGGCGCCGGCCTGCTGTTCGCCGGCCCCGCTGATCCGCCGCTTCGGCCCGCTGCCGGTGTGCGTCGCCCTGACGTCGGTGCTGGCCGCTGCCGTGGCCGCGGCCGCCTGGGCGCCGACGGGAGCGCTCCTGGCCCTCTGCCTGTTCGCGGCGGGCTTCGCGGACGCCGTGGTCGACGTCGCGCAGAACGTCGTGGGCCTCCGGGCCCAGACGCGTGCCGGCCGACCGGTCCTCTCCTCGATGCACGCGCTGTGGAGCCTGGGCGGCGTCGCCGGCGGGGCGGTCGCGACCGCGGCCGCCGCCTCGGGCGTCGACATGTGGGTGCACCTCGTGCCGGCCGGGGTCGTCGGCGTGGTCGCGGTCGGCGTCGGCGCATGGCTGGTCGGCCCGATGGACGCGCCGAGCGGCGAGGCCCCGCCGCACGCCGACCGCCGCCTGCGACGATGGGCTCCCGTGCTGCGCGCCGTGCTGCCGCTGGTCGTCATCGCGGTCGCGGGCACGATGCTCGAGGACGTCGCGAACAACTGGGCGGCGCTGTCGGCGGTCGAGCTCGGCGGCGTGGAGGCGGGCGCGGCAGGCATCGCCTTCACGGTCGTGATCGGGAGCCAGTGCATCGGCAGGTTCACGGGGGATGCGCTCATCCACCGATTCGGAAGGGCGGCGGTCGCGCGCTCGGGCGGCGCCCTCGTCGCCGCGGGCGGCCTGGGGATCGTCAGCGGTCAGTCCGGGCTGTTCTTCGCGGGCCTGGCGGCCGTCGGCCTCGGCTGCGCGACGCTCGTCCCCAGCGCGCTCACGGCGGCCTCGCGTGTCCCCGGACTCGCGGAGGGCACGGGCGTGATGATCGTGAGCTGGCTCATGCGGCTGGGCTTCCTCGGCACGAGCCCCCTCGTGGGCGCGATCGCCGACGGGGCCGGGCTGCGCGCCGCGATGCTGGTGCTGATGCTCGCGGGCGTCGCGGTCCTGCTGCTCGGCCGGCACCTGGGCGGCGGGGACGAGGCGCCGCCCGCGCCGTAGGGTTACGCCCCCGCCGCGCCGCTGTCAAGGCGGAGGCGCATCCTGCCGGCCCCTCCTAGCGTCGACTGCACGCCCGGATCATTCGGGACCACCGCACGAGAGAGGACGAACGCCATGACCACCGCACGCGACATCATGACCCCCGACCCCCGCTGCATCGGCGAGAACGACACGCTCGTGGACGCGGCGATGCTGCTGGCGGACCTCGACGTGGGTGCGCTGCCGATCTGCGGCGAGGACGGCAGGCTGAAGGGCATGCTCACCGACCGCGACATCGTCGTGAAGTGCCTCGCGAAGGGCGGGGACCCCCGCACGGACACGGCGGGCTCGCTCGGCGAGGGAACGCCGGTCTGGGTGGATGCGGGCGCCGACGTCCGCGACGCGCTCACGCTCATGGAGCAGCACCAGGTGCGCCGCCTGCCGGTGATCGAGGACCACCAGCTGGTCGGCATCATCAGCCAGGCCGATGTGGCACGCAATCTCGAGGCGACCGAGACGGGCGAGACCGTCGAGCAGATCTCCGAGGAGTGACCGCGCGGGGTGCGGGCGGCGGCGTCCAGGGTCCGGGCAGGATCGGCGCGCCAGACTGAGCGGATGCGTCATCGCCGGATCCTCGCCGCCGTCCTCGCGGCGAGCGCTCTCGCCGCGGGCGGCGCGGTGGCTGCCGTGTCGCTGACGCGCGCGGAGGACGCTCCCCCGGGCTGCGACGACATCCGCGCATACCAGCAGCGCTTCGGCGAGATCGAGCGCCTGGGAGCGGGCGACCGCGAGCTCACCGTGCTGGGCGACTCCTACTCGGCCGGGGACTCGCTGCGCGATCGCGGCCGCCGCTGGACCGACGCGCTGCCCGCGCTCGAGCCCGGTCTGACGGTCGAGCTGGACGCGATCGCGTTCACGGGCTACGTGAACACCGGCGGGTGCGGCCCGAACTCGTTCCGCGACCGCATCGACCGCGCGGTCGCCGAGGTGGATCGGACCCTGGTGATCCAGGGCGGGCTCAACGACGTCTACGCCCAGCCGGCCACGCTCGAGCGGGCGGCCTCGGCCGTGCTCGACGCCGCCCGGGCTGTGGATCGCGTGGTGGTCGTCGGCCCCGTGGACGTGCCGGGGCGCGAGGGAGAGGCCGCCGTGGACGGCGTCCTGGCCGACGCGGCGGAGGCCCGCGGCCTGGCGTACGTGTCGACCCTCGACTGGGACCTGCCTGTGGGCCCCGACCGCGTCCATCTCACCGCGGAGGGGCACCGCGCCTACGCCGAGCGTCTCCGCGACGCCCTCGTCGTGGCCGGCGCGCTCTGAGGCGCGAGCACGGCCCCGCGCGCCGTCACATCCACTTGCGCCACTTGAACACCGTGTACAGCCCCACGGCGGTCACGGTCATGAGCGCGAGAGCCATGGGGTAGCCCCACACCCATTCCAGTTCGGGCATGTGCCGGAAGTTCATGCCGTAGACGCCCGCCACGATGCTCGGGCCGAACAGGATGGCCGCCCATCCCGAGATCCGCTTCACCTGCTCGTTCTGCGCGAGCGCGGTCTCGGTCTGCCGGCGCGTGACGAGCGTCGAGTTCACCGTCAGCGCGTTGTCCAGGATCGCCCGGTACGACGCGAGCCGGTGCGCGATCCGGATGGTGTGGTCCAGCACGTCGCGCAGCGACCGCTGCAGCTCGATGTCGACGCCGTACCGGTCGGCGCCGCGCAGGAGCGACTCCAGCATGGTGCTGAGCGGATCGACCGCTCGCTGGAAGCCGATCACCTCGCGCGAGAGCTCGTAGATCCGGCGGGACAGCTCGGCGCCGTCGTCGCTGAAGAGCAGGTCCTCGATCTCGTCGATGTCGTTCTGCAGGCCGCCCGCGACCGGCTCGTACTCGTCGACCACCTCGTCGAGGATCGCGTACAGCACGGCCTCCGGGCCCAGCGCGAGCAGGTCGGGGACGGCCTCCATGCGCTTGCGCACGCGGGCGAGGTCCGGCGACTCGGCATGCCGGATGGTGACCACGAAGTCCGGGCCCACGAACACGTGCAGCTCGCCGAGCTCGACGGTCTCCCGCGACTCGACGTACCGCGCCGGCAGCAGCACCGCGAACAGCGTGTCGCCGTACCTCTCGAGCTTCGCGCGCTGGTGCCCCGACAGCGCGTCCTCGACCGCGAGCGGGTGCAGCGAGAACTCCTGCGCGACCTTCTGGATCTCCTCCGTCGTCGGCCGGAAGAGGCCGATCCACGCCATGCCGTTCCGGTCCCGCATGTGCTCGAAGGTGTCCTCGAGGCTGGCGGGGTTCTCGATGCGACGTCCGGCGACGTACACGGCGTTGTCGATGATGGGCACTCGCCCATTGTCCCCGCGCCGCCCGCCGCGCCCCGGAGGCGCGCGCCGGCCAGGGCCGACGTGCGCAGCACGGCAGCTCCCCTGTCCCGTCCGGGCCCGCGGTGGGATCATCGAGGAGCGGCGCGCCGGCCCCGCACGGATCGAAGGAGATCGACGCATGTCACGCGCACAGGAATGGCTGGACGGCTACCTCCGGGCCTGGAAGTCGAAGGACGAGTCGGATGTCCGGGCGATCTTCACGGACGACGCCGAGTACTGGTTCCGCCCGAACGACGCCGAGCCGGTGCGCGGCATCGACGCGATCGTCGAGATGTGGGCCGGCGACGAGCCGGTCGAGCCCGAGTACGCGTTCGAGGTCCTGATCGAGGACGAGCGGCTGGGCATCATCAAGGGACATGTGGACTATCCCGGCCACCAGCACTACACCAACCTCTGGGAGGTCTACTTCGCTGCCGACGGCCGCGCGCAGCGGTTCGTGGAGTGGTTCATGACACCGCGCAAGCGCGCCGACAACGGCTGAGGTGCCCGGGCCCCGGGCCGCTGCCATCCTCCGTCATGGCAGTATGGCGGAGCACCCACGGCTCGCTCGGAAGGACGCCCATGCCCCTCTCGCCCCGCCGCGCCGCCGCCGTGATGCTCCTCCCGCTCCTGTTGCCTCTCGCGGCGTGCACGGACGCCGGCGGGGACGCCGCGCGCGCCGCCGCCGCGGACCTGGCGGCCGCCCTGTCGGCGCACACCCTCGACGGCGTCGAGCTCGCCGAGCCGGACGCCGCGGCCGACTTCGCCCAGCAGGTCGAGCCGCTCTCCGACTACGACGTCGAGGTCGTCGCGGACGAGCTGGAACGCGACGGATCAGAGGCCGCCGTCCCCCTGCACTGGACGTGGACCATCGAGGGCCGCGAGTGGACCTACGACACGACCGCCCGGCTCGTCGAACGCGAGCAGGAATGGCTCGTCGACTGGACGCCGTCGACCTTCGTCCCCGAGCTCACGGCGGACGAGCGGATCGAGATCCTCCGCGAGCACGGCCCCCGCGCCGATGTGGTGGACGCCGCCGGCGAGCCCATCGTCACGATGCGCCCCGTGGGCCGGTACGGCCTCGACAAGGCCAACACCCCCGCCGAGGAGGTGGGCGCCTCGGCGGAGCGGATCGCGGCCGCGGTCGGCATCGACCCGGTCGCCTTCCGTGCGGCGGCGGAGGGCGCGGGGCCCGAGGCCTTCGTCGAGGCGCTCGTGGTGCGCGAGGGCGAGGAGCAGGCTCACGTGAGCCCGGACTTCGCCGGCATCCCCGGTGCGCTGCGGGTCCCGGATGAGATCCCGCTCGCCCCGACGCGGACCTTCGCCCGCGAGCTGCTCGGCTACGTCGGGGAGGCGACGGCCGAGGTCGTCGAGGCCTCCGACGGCGCGGTGCGCCCCGGCGACCAGGTCGGACTGGCCGGCCTCCTCGCGGCGCACGACGCGACGCTCCGCGGAACGCCCACGATCCATATCGACGCGGTCGACCCGGATGAGGCCCGGCGCAGCATCGCCACCTTCGAGGGCGAGCCCGCCGAGCCCCTCGCGCTCACGCTCGACCAGGCGCTCCAGACCGACGCGGAGCGCATCCTGTCCGGCCTCGGCGGCGCCGACTCCCCCGACAGCGCCATCGTCGCGATCCGCCCCTCCACCGGGGAGATCCTCGCCGCGGCGAACGGGCAGGGCAACGGCGGCGTCAACGCGGCCACCGCCGGGCAGTACGCGCCCGGCTCGACGTTCAAGCTCGTGACCGCGCTCGCGCTGCTGCGCGCGGGCGTCGCCCCCGACGACGTCCTGAGCTGTCCCGAGTCCGTGACGGTCGACGGGTACACCTTCCAGAACTACGACGACTACCCGCCCGGCGCGATCGGGGACGTGTCGTTCCGGACCGCGATCGCGAACTCCTGCAACACGGCGCTCATCGCGGCGCGCGACCGCATCGACGCGGATGCGCTGGCGACGGCCGCCGAGAGCCTGGGCCTGGGCGGCGTGATCGACCTCGGATACCCGGCGTTCCTCGGTCAGGTGCCGGAGCCCGCGGGCGAGACCGAGTGGGCCGCGGACCTGATCGGGCAGGGCCGCGTGCTCGCGTCGCCGCTCGCGATGGCCACCGTCGCGGCGTCCATCCAGGCGGGCCGCACGGTCGTGCCGCACCTGATCGCCGACCGCGTGGGCGAGGCGACGCCCTCCGTGCCGCTCACCGCCGACGAGGCCGCCACGCTGCAGGAGCTCATGCGCGCGGTCGTGACCGAGGGATCCGCGCCGTTCCTCCAGGCGGTCCCCGGCGAGCCTGTGGGCGCGAAGACCGGCACCGCCGAGTACGGGGAGCCGGACGACGCCGGCTCCCACCCCACCCACACCTGGATGGTCGGCACGCACGGCGACCTCGCCGTGGCGGTCTTCGTCGAGACCGGCGCCTCGGGAGCCGAGACCGCCGGGCCGCTCCTGCAGTCGCTGTTCGAGCGCTGGTGAGCGCGCGGAGCTGAGTCCGCCGGACGGGCGCGGGTCCCCGCGGGCCGGCGCCCGTCCGCGGGCGGACTCAGTCGGCCGAGGCCCGCGTGACCGCCTCGAGGTGGCGTCGCGCGGCCTCGACGACCGACTCGAGCCCCTCCTCCCCGGACACCTTCTCCTCCCCGACCGCACCGGAGGTCGCGTACCGGTGGACGACCTCGAGGAGGTCGAGAGCGAACTGCGCACGCTCCCGCTCATCCATCGGCTTGAGCTGCTGTTCGATATCTGCCGCGAGCATCGTGTCGAGTGCCATGCCGCGACCGTACGCACGATGCGGGCGGCGATGCGAGGGGTTGCGCGCCGGACGACCCGACGCTACCGCGGCGACCGCTGCGGCGTGTAGCATGCCGGAAACAAGTGGGCTATACCATTCCCGAAAACCCCCCACCCATTGCCCACCTCCGGACACACAGGAGTGCCAATGTTCTCGTTCGAAGACCTCATCGAGGTCATCACCAACAACCTGTTCAGCCAGGTATCGGTCCTGATCGGCATCATCGCGATCATCGGCCTGGCCCTGCAGCGCAAGCCGTTCGAGCAGGTCGTCGCCGGCGGCCTGCGCGCCACGATCGGCGTCGTCGTGCTCAACATCGGCGTCGAGATCTTCGTCGGCGGCCTCGTCAGCTTCCAGGCGATCGTCGCCAGCGCGATGGGCCTCGAGCCGCCGACCTCGGACGCCACGCTGACCGGCTTCACCACCGAAGGACCCGGAACCGTCGTGCCGCTGATCATCGCGGGCGGCTTCCTGGTGCACCTCGTGTTCGTGCGCATCTTCAAGGCGGCCCGCTTCGTGTACCTCACGGGCCACCTCATGTACTGGATGAGCGTCGTGATCGCCGCCAGCCTCGTCGAGGCCTTCGGCGACGTGAACCGCTGGGTGCTCGCGGGCGTCGGCTCGCTGCTCATCGGCTGCTACTGGGTGCTCCAGCCGCTGTGGACCGCGCCGGTCATGCGCAAGGTCATGGGCAACGAGGACATCGGCCTCGCCCACACCGACTCGGTGCTCGCGGTCGCGTCGGCGTACGGTGCCAAGGCCCTGCGTCTCGGCGACCCCAAGAAGCACGACTCCGAGAACCTGAACCTGCCGCGCGCGCTGTCGTTCTTCAAGGACATCAACGTCTCGACCGCGTTCGTCATCGGCGTCATCATGCTCGTCGCGATCGCGTTCGCGGACGCCGCGGTCGTCACCGAGCAGATGGCCGGCTCGACCGTCCTGCCCGCGGTCTGGGCGCTGCTGCAGGCCCTGCGCTTCGCGGCCGGCATCGCCATCCTGCTGTTCGGCGTGCGCATGTTCCTCGCCGAGATCGTCCCCGCGTTCAAGGGCCTCTCGGAGAAGGCGCTGCCGGGCTCGAAGCCCGCGCTCGACCTCCCGGTCACGTTCACGCAGGCGCCCACGGCCGTCATCGTCGGCTTCCTCGCCTCGGCCGTCGTGTTCCTGGTCCTCATGGGCGTGTTCGCCGGCCTCGGCTGGTTCGTCCTGGTCCCGCCGATGATCATGCTCTTCTTCGGCGGCGCGGCGGGCGGCGTGTTCGGCAACGCGGTCGCCGGCTGGCGCGGTGCCGTCTTCGGCGGCGTGCTGAACGGCGTGTTCCTGGCGTTCGGCCAGTGGATCAGCTGGGGCGTGTGGAACACCACGGCTCCGGAGCTCGCGACGCTGATCGACTCCGACTGGGTCGTCGTCGGCTGGACGCTCGCCTGGCTCGGCCAGCTCCTGGCTCCCCTGGGCGCCGCGGCGCCGTGGGTCCTCGCGGTCGTCATGGTCGCCGTCACGATCGCCGTGCTGGTGCTCGCCGGTCGCCGGATGCCCGCGCAGGCCGAGCTCTCGGAGGAGACCGAGACGCACGCGGCGTTCGTCGACCCCGCCGCCGAGGCGACCATCGCGTCGACCGACGCGGTGCAGCACGGCGCCCAGCACGCGCCTGTCGCCGTGGCCACCACGGACCGCCCCGAGACGCTCACGGTGCTCGCGGTGTGCGGCGCCGGCATGGGCTCGAGCCTGATCCTGCGCACGACGGCCCAGAAGGCGCTCGAGCAGATGGGCGTGCCCGCCTCGCTCGACCACGCCGACGTCGGCTCGGCGCGCGGACAGCGCCCCCACGTCGTGATCGGCCAGCCGTCGTACCTGTCCGAGGTCGGCGGGATCGCGCCGGTCGCGGTGCCGATCACGAGCTTCGTGGACGTCAAGCACGTGCGTGAGCGCCTCGAGCAGGCCCTCACGGAGAAGGGCTGGCTGTGATGGAGAGCCTCTCCGAGTACGTCGACCACGTCGGCTCGACCAATCGGGAGGCCATCGAGCAGGCGGCCGCGGCGATCGTCCGCAGCGCCGAGTCGGGCGGCCTGGTCCGCCCGACCGGCGCGGGGCACTCCCTCGCCTCGGTGCTGGAGACGTTCTTCCGGGCCGGCGGACTGGCGTTCGTGCGACCGATCTGGCACGAGCGGGTGCTGCCCTTCCACGGCGCCCGCACGGCCACGGCGGCCGAGCGCGAGGAGGGCCTGGGAGCCGCGGCGGCCGCGGCCGCCGAGATCGGCGCGGACGACACCGTGATCGTGTTCTCGAACTCGGGCGTGAACCCGTTCCCCGTCGAGGTGGCCGAGGCCGCCAAGGCGGCGGGCGCGACCGTGATCGCGGTCACGTCGCGGCGGTCGAGTGAGGCGGCGCCGAAGCGCTCCGGGCGCAAGCTGGTCGACATCGCGGACATCGTGCTCGACACGGCCGTCCCCCCGGGTGATGCCACCTGGCCGCCGGAGGCGCCGGTCACAGCGCCGGTGTCGAGCATCGCGAACAACACGCTGTGGACGCTGATCCTGCGCGAGGTGTATCAGCTCGCGCCGGACGCTCCGCGCTGGCGCAGCGCCAACATGCCGGGGAACGACGAGTTCAATCGCGGACTCGTAGAGCGCTTCGAAGCTCAGATCCCCGAACTGTGACCGGAGCGATCCGGGCGGACAGCTCGAACCGCGAGGCGGGGTAGGTCGACGTGGTCCACTCGACCACCTCGCCTCGCGAGACCGAGACGCGCACGAGCTCGAGCACGGGGGCGCCGCTCGGGATCTCCAGGATCTCGGCGTCCTCGTCCCGCACGATGCCCGCCCGGATCACCTGCTCCCCGGCCTCGAACCGCGCGCCGTAGTCCTCCGAGAGGACGCGGTACAGCGACTCGTTCTCGAAGTCGTAGCGGGCGAGGCCGGGGAACCGGTCGGCGCGCAGGCTGCTGCGCTCGATCGCCATGGGCACGCCGTCCGCCATCCGCACGCGGGCGAGCACCGTGACGGGCGTGCCCTGCTCCACCCCCAGCACCCCCGCGACCCTCGCGTCCGCAGGCCGGTCCGCCAGCTCGAGCAGGCGGCTCGACGGCACGTGACCTCGTGCGCGCATGTCGTCGGTGAAGCTCGTCAGCTGCAGCGGCACGCTGATGGTCGGGCGGGCGACAAACGTGCCGCGGCCCACCTCGCGGGTCAGCAGCCCCTCCTTGACGAGTTCATCGATCGCCCGGCGCGCGGTCATCCGCGAGACGCCCGTCTCCTCGGCGAGCTGGCGCTCACTCGGCGCCGGTGCGCCGATCGGGGCCTGTGAGACCTGCTGTCGCAGCATCTCGGCGAGTTCGCGGTACTTCGGAGCGGTCACCCCTCGATCCTCGCACCCGCAAGCCCTCCCCTGCGCGCGCGGCCGGGCCTTGGGCGCACGACCCCAGCGGTCGTACCATCGGAGCGCGCGAGCCGTCGCGCGAGCGGAGGTGCAGGGTGATCGTCACGCTGAGCGAGAAGGACTGCCGAGAGCTGCTGCGCTCCGCGACGGTCGGTCGTCTGGGCTTCGTCCGCGACGGACGGGTGGAGATCATCCCCGTGAGCTATCTGATGCACGAGGGCGACGTCGTCATCCGCACCACGACCGACGGCGTGCTCAGCGCGCTCCCCGATGCCGAGGGCCCCCTGGCCTTCGAGGTGGACTACCACGAGCCGATCGGCGGCATCGGCTGGAGCGTGCTGACGTACGGCACGCTCGCCGTGATGGCCGATGACGAGGTCGCGCGCATCCCGGACCCGGGACGCGTGGTGCCGTGGGCCGGCGGTACACGCCCGCTGCATCTGCGATTCGCGATCGAGAGCCTGTCCGGCCGTCGGGTGCGCCGCGAGCGCGAGCACGGGCGCGGCGACTGAGCCGGTCGGACGCCGTGCGGGCCGCCGTCAGCTCCGGATGCGCCGGTGCCGCTGGTAGACGATCTGACCGATGGCGCGGGACTCGACGAGCTCGAGCGCGAGCGGGCCGGCCAGGTGCGGCAGGTACGGCGTGCCGCCGCCGAGCACGATCGGATAGGTGAAGGTCCGGTACTCGTCGATCAGATCCTGCGCGGCGAGCGTGGCCGCCAGCCCGGCGCCGCCCACCGCGACGAGACCGTCCAGCCGATCGAGCTCGTCCGCGACCGGCTGGGACGCGAGCGTGGCGTTGCCCTCCACCCGCTCGAGCGTGCGCGAGAACACGACCTTAGGCAGGTTCTGCCAGATGCGCGCGAAGTCGGGCCCGCTCTCGCCGAACGTGAAGCCCTTCTCCCAGGGCAGCATGTCCTGGTACAGCCGCCGCCCGCACAGGTGGGCGTCGAGCTCGGCGGTGTGCGCCGTGCGGAACGTCATCTCCTCCTCGTCGGGCGTGGTCCAGTCGATGGACCCGTCGGGGGCAGCGATGTACCCGTCCAGCGAGACGCCGAACTCGTAGACCACGGTCCGTGCCATGCGGATCACCTCCGGCGTCAGTCTGGCGCGGCGGCCCCGAGCGGTCCAGAGGCGTCGCGAGTAGCCTCAGCCGCATGGCATGGGAGTTCGAGGCGGAGCTGATCTCGTGGCGCGGTCCGGCTCCGTTCGTGTTCGCACCCCTGCCGGTGGACGTCTCGGAGGACATAAAGCAGGCCGCGCGCGGCCTGATCTACTGGGGTGAGGTGCCGGTGATCGCCACGATCGGCGACACCGAGTTCGACACCGCGATGTGGCCGAAGGACGGCCGCTTCCTGCTCCCGATCAAGGTCGCGGTCCAGCGCGCCGAGCGGATCGACATCGGCGACGTGGTCGCCGCACGGGTGCTGCTCCCCGGTGAGATCGAGTGACCGCGATCGGGTTCTGAACCCGGACGCGGCCCGTCTCGTGTCCCGTTCACAGGGGGAGCCCGCGGCGCGCCCGCGCCGCGGTGTGGACCACAAGGAAGAGGCGTCACATCATGCACCACCTCACTCGCGCCACGCTCGCGACCGCGGTCGCGGTCCTCGCCGTCGGCGCCGGCACCGCGGCCGCCCACGCCGCACCGGCCATCCCCGTCAACAACGGACAGGAGACGACCGGCGCTGAAGGAGGCGCGCACGGCAAGTTCACCTACACGATCGACGGCGATCAGTTCTGCTACACACTCGACGTCGTCGGGCTGACGCAGCCGGCGGGCGCGGCGCACATCCACATCGGCCCGCGCGACGAGCCGGGCCCCGTGGTCATCCCGCTCGAGGTGCCGGCCGAGACCTCGTTCCAGGTCGACGACTGCACCACCGTCACCGATCCCGCGATCCTCGACGGCGTGCGCGCCAACCCGGGCGCCTATTACGTCAACGTGCACACGCCGACGTACCCCGGCGGCGAGGTGCGCGGCCAGCTGAAGTAGCCAGGGCCCGGGGCGCGACCGCCCGTCCGCTCATCCACAGCCATCGGCAGCGGCGGGTGGTCGCACTCGGCCCCGCGGACCCCGCGGACGAGCGCCTGCGCTCAGTACTCGCCCTTGATCACGAAGTACGAACCACGGATCTCGCCGGCCAGCTTGGAGCGCTGCCGAGCGAACTTGAACGCGGCGAGCTCGGTCGGGACATCCATGCCCTGCGACAGCTTGAACCCGACGGCGCGCTTCCCGCCCTCGGCGAGCGTGTACAGCACATTGATCGAGAGCCCCGACTCGTAGAACACGTAGCTCCACCGGATGCCGTCGACCTCGAACTCCGACACCTCGAGCGGGCGCGAGGCGATCTCGATCCCGCGCTCGTCCTTGAGCACCCGCTCGATGTAGGCCATCACGTCGGGTGCCTCATCGGCGGGCGTGACCTCGAACGTGTGGTCGTACTTGTTCCTGAAGTACCGCGCCTCGTTCGCGCGCAGCCCGGCGAGCGCCTCGGCCACGGGCGACGACTCCAGCCCCTCGGTCGACACGTTCACGAAGTCGACGACGTCCGGCATCTGGCCTCCTCGAGTCGGTGATCGGGTCCACGCTAGCGCGCGAACGAGTGCGGACGAGGGAACGCGACCCACCGATCATTCCGCCCACCTTCCGCGGCCGCGCAGGCCTCGCGACTGCGCAGAACGCACGGTGCACGGGAGAAATCTGATAACCAAGAGGGATGAGCACCATCGAACGCGTCCCCGACGTCGCCTCCCCCGCAGCCGACCGCGCCGCGCGCCTCGCCGTGACGGTCTTCCCCATCCTCGTGATCGTCGCCGGCGTCATCGGCTTCCTGCTGCCCGGCGCCGTCGCGCCGCTCGGGCAGGCGGTGCCGTGGCTTCTCGGGGTCGTGATGTTCGGGATGGGCCTGACGCTCACCCTCCCCGACTTCACGCGCATCCTGAAGCGGCCGTGGATGGTGGCCATCGGCGTGGTCCTGCAGTACCTGATCATGCCGCTCACCGCGTGGCTGATCGCGCTCGCGCTGCAGCTCCCCGCCGAACTCGCCGCCGGTGTGATCCTCGTTGGATGCGCCCCGGGCGGCACCGCGTCGAACGTCGTCACGTATCTCTCCCGCGGTGACACGGCGCTCTCGGTCACCGTCACGACGTGCTCGACCCTGCTGGCGCCGGTGCTCACGCCGCTCCTCACCCTCTGGCTGGCCGGGCAGTTCCTGGAGGTTCCGTTCGCCTCGATGATGATGTCGATCCTGCAGACGGTCCTGCTGCCGGTCGTCGCGGGCCTCGTCGTGCGCCTGCTGCTGCGCCGCTGGGTCGAGCGCGCGCAGCCCGTGCTTCCGTGGCTGTCGACCGTGGCGATCGCCCTGATCGTGGCGGCCGTGGTCGCCGGCAGCGCCGACCGGATCGTCGGGGCCGGCCTGCTCGTCTTCCTCGCGGTGTTCCTGCACAACGGCTTCGGCCTGCTGCTCGGCTACCTCGCCGCGTGGGGGATGCGCATGACCCAGCGCGAGCGCCGCGCGATCAGCATCGAGGTCGGCATGCAGAACTCGGGGCTCGCGGCCTCGCTCGCCGCCGCGCACTTCTCGCCGCTCGCGGCGCTGCCGGCCGCGGTGTTCTCGGTCTGGCACAACCTGTCCGGCGCGATCTTCGCCCTGATCATGGGACGCCGCCCCGTCACGGACGAGTGACGGCGGGCGGCGCGCGAGACCGCTTGATCGCTGCTGTGACCATGAGTCGCGCCATCGAAGGAGCCGCACGGATGTCCCACAACGCCACGATCGGCACGGCGCTTGCCGCCTTGGCCCTCGCCACGATGACACTGGCCGGATGCACCGCCACCGCCGCGCCCGAGGCCGCCGAGCAGACGCCCAAGGCCTCCCCCGCTGCGGCTGCCACTGAGAGCGAGCCGACTCCCACAGCCGCTCCAGCGCCGGATTCGGCCGAGCCGGAGACCTGCTCGCGCATGTCGGAGGTCGTCAGCTACACGGACGATTGGCGCTGGGAGCGAAGGCAGCCTCTGCGGGATCTCGGCGCGCGGGAGTTCGCGCAGGGCGAGGTGACCTTCGGGGACGACGGGGCCCCCTTGACGTACACCGTCGCGGCCGGCGACGTCGAGGCCGTGATCGTTGAACGGCTCTGCGCGTACCCGAACGTCGCCTCGTTGAACCACGAGCGCTACGTGTACCCGGGGCTGGTGCTCTGGCTCACACCGAACCCCGACACCCCGTGGGTGCCGCTCCACAGTCCGGTGGACGCGCAGGCCGGTTTCCAGCAGATCCCTTACCAGGAGGCCATCACGGCGGCGGGCGTGGCGGTCGACGCAGGTGACATCGAGACCGTGCGGGCCATCTGGAACGACACGCTCAAGGGAATGTTCACCGACCAGGACGTCATCCACGCTGTCCAGCAGGTGGTCGACTCCGGCGACCCGGACGCGCTCCGCCAGCTCTTCTCCTGAGCCAGCACCACGGGGCACTCCCGGCCGGATGTCACTCGCTGCGACCGCTGTGGTCCGCGACGTCGGGCTCTGCCCGAAGAACGTCCGCGATCTCCTCTTCCGGCCGGGGCGCGATCGTCTCGTCCTCCTCCAGCTCCGGGATGGTCGACTCTTCGAGCGCTGGGATGTGCCGGGGCGCGATGTCGTCGGCGTCTGCGGACATCGGGATCCTCCTCTCGCCGGGAGGCTCACGTTACGCGCAGAACGTCAGACGTTGAAGCGGAACTCCACGACGTCGCCGTCCTGCATGACGTAGTCCTTGCCCTCGATGCGGACGCGACCCTTGGCCTTAGCGTCGGCCATCGATCCGGCCTCGTCCAGGTCGGCGAACGAGACGACCTCGGCCTTGATGAAGCCGCGCTCGAAGTCCGAGTGGATGACGCCCGCGGCCTGCGGGGCGGTCCAGCCCTTGCGGATCGTCCACGCGCGCGACTCCTTGGGGCCGGCGGTGAGGTAGGTCTGCAGGCCGAGCGTCTCGAAGCCCACGCGCGCGAGCTGGTCGAGGCCCGACTCCTGCTGGCCGAGCGACTGCAGCAGCTCGAGAGCCTCGTCGGCGTCGAGGTCGATCAGCTCCGACTCGACCTTGGCGTCGAGGAACACGGCCTTAGCGGGGGCGACCAGCGCGGCGAGCTCGGCCATGCGCGCCTCGTCGGTCAGCACGCCCTCGTCGACGTTGAAGACGAACAGCGTCGGCTTGGCGGTCAGAAGGCCCAGCTCGCGGATGGGCGAGACGTCGAAGCCGGCCTGGAAGAGGGTCTTCCCCGCGTCGAGCACGTCCTTGGCGGCCTTCGCGGCATCCAGGACGGCCGGGTCCGTCTTCTTGCCCTTGACCTCCTTCTCGATGCGCGGGATCGCCTTCTCGAGGGTCTGCAGGTCGGCGAGGATCAGCTCGGTGTTGATCGTCTCCATGTCGGAGGCCGGGTCGACCTTGCCGTCGACGTGCACGACGTCCGAGTCGGCGAAGCCGCGCACGACCTGCGCGATCGCGTCGGCCTCGCGGATGTTCGCCAGGAACTGGTTGCCCAGACCCTCGCCCTCGCTCGCGCCGCGCACGATGCCCGCGATGTCCACGAACGACACGGGCGCGGGGAGGATGCGCTGCGAGCCGAAGATCTCGGCGAGGCGGTCCAGGCGCGGATCCGGCAGCTCGACCACGCCCACGTTGGGCTCGATCGTCGCGAACGGGTAGTTCGCGGCGAGAACCGTGTTCTTGGTCAGGGCGTTGAAGAGGGTGGACTTGCCGACGTTGGGCAGGCCGACGATGCCGATAGTGAGAGCCACGGGAGTCCAGTCTACGCGGGGCCATGCCCCTCCCCCGGCGCGCCTGCCGGGCCGCCCGCGACCGGGCCCGCAGACTCGAGGCGTGGCACTGGACTTCACGGCGATCGACTTCGAGACGGCCAACGGATCTCGGGCGTCGGCGTGCCAGGTGGGCCTCGCGAAGGTGCGCGACGGCCGCGTCGTCGAGAAGACCGGATGGCTCATCCGCCCGCCCGCGGGCCACGACCTGTTCCAGGAGTGGAACACCCGCATCCACGGGATCACGGCCGCGGACGTCGAGGACGCGCTGGGGTGGGACGAGCAGATCGAGGACCTGATCGGGTTCGCCGGCGACGACGTGCTGGTCGCGCACAACGCGAGCTTCGACATGGGCGTCCTGCGCGCCGCCTGCGAGGTCACGAGCTACGAGCTCCCCGCCTACCGCTACCTGTGCACGCTCGCCGTGGCGCGCAAGGCCTATCAGCTGCCGTCCTATCGCCTGCCCGTGGCGGCCGAGGCCGCCGGGTTCACGGGCTTCGCGCACCACGACGCGATCGCCGACGCGCTCGCGTGCGCGCACATCCTGATCGACGCGGCCCGCCGCAGCGGCGCCGACGACGTCGACGGGCTGGCGGAGGCGCTGGGCGTGCGCACCGCGCAGATCGCTCCCGCGGTCGTCGCGGCCGCCTGATCCGCACGATGTCCGAGGCCCCGGTCATGATGGCCCCATGGACGCACTCGCCCTTCTGCTCGTGATCGTCGCCCTCGCGGCAGGCGCCGCCATCGGGTGGTTCGCGCGCGCCGGCCGGGCCGCTGCCGAGACGGCCGAGGCCCGCGCGGCGCTCGCGGCGCGCGACGCCGAGGTCGGCGCGCTCCGGGAGGCCCTCGAGCGGCAGGAGGACCTCCGCCGGGACGCCGAGGCGCATGCCCAGGCGGAGCGCGCGGCGGCCGAGGAGCGCGCCCGCCGCGAGAGCGCCGTGCTGACGGCCCTGGCCCCGGTGCGCGAGAGCCTGGGGCGCATGCAGCAGCGCGTGGACGAGATGGAGCGCGAGCGCGCCGGGCAGTTCGGCACGATCGCCGAGCAGCTGCGCCGGGCGCAGGCGTCGGAGGAGGCGCTGCGCGCCACGACCGAGTCCCTCGCGGGCGCGCTGCGCTCCACGACCGCGCGCGGCGTGTGGGGCGAGACGCAGCTGCGCCGGGTCGTCGAGTCCGCCGGCCTGGTGCGCCACGTCGACTTCGACACGCAGGCCACCCTGACGGGCGCGGATGCCGCCGGCCGCCCCGACATGGTCGTGCGCCTGCCGGGCGACAAGGCGATCGCGATCGACGCCAAGGCGCCGCTCGACGCCTTCCTGGACGCGACGGCGATCCCCGACACGGCGACGGGGGACGACGCCCGCCGGCGCCGCGACCTGCTGAAGCAGCACGTCAAGGCCGTGCGCTCCCATGTCGACGCGCTCGCGAAGAAGGCCTACTGGACGGGCCTGGCGTCCAGCCCGGAGTTCGTCGTCTGCTTCCTGCCGAGCGAGTCGATCCTCGCCGTCGCGCTCGACGAGGATCCGACGCTGATGGAGTACGCGTTCTCCAAGCGGGTCGCGCTCGCCTCGCCCGTGAACCTCTGGGCGGTGCTGAAGACCGTCGCCTACGCGTGGACGCAGCAGGAGGTGTCGGACGAGGCGCGCACGCTGTTCACGCTGGGCAACCAGCTGTACGAGCGGCTCGGCACGCTCGCGCAGCACGCCGACGACCTGCGCCGCGCGATCGAGCGCACGGTCGACTCCTACAACCGGTTCGCCGGCTCGCTCGAGTCGCGGGTGCTCGTCACCGCCCGCCGGTTCCCCGGCATCGACGCGACCAAGCTGGCGTCCACCGCGGAGCCGAAGCCGATCCTGTCGTCGACGCGCCGGATGGCGGCGCCCGAGCTCATCGAGGCGCTGGACGTGCCCGATGCGCCGGTCACGGAGTCGATCGCGACGCGGCTGGATCAGTCGCGACTGGAAGCCGCGACCGAGAGCGGCGAACCGCTCAGCCGGGGATGAAGCTCAGCAGCGCCGTGACGGCGCCCGAGAACACCACGAAGGAGCCGATGAACCACCAGGCGCTGGGCTCCTGGCCGGGCGCACGGCGGACGCGGAGAAGCACATCCGGACGGCGCGCGGGGTCGACGACCGGCTGAGAGCCCGTCCGCGGCGAGGCGACGTGCTGCTGCACGTTCTGCACCGGCGCGTGCTGTACTGACATGCCTTCGTCCCCCTGCTGTGTCCGCCGTCCGGATCCATTGTCCCAGACGGATCCTCCGAAGTCGGTCACAGCTCCATCACGCGCGGCGCCGTGCGCCACCTGGTGGGAGTCAGCGAGGGGTCAGAGCCACTTCGAGACGAGGTGGTCCGACGAGACGCGGCGCAGCGTGCCGGAGTGGCTGCGCAGCACCACGCTCTCGGTGTAGACGTAGTCCCCCTCGCGACGCACGCCCGCGACGAGCGCGCCGTCGGTGACGCCGGTCGCGACGAACAGGGTGTTGTTGCCCGCGACGAGGTCGTCGGCCTCGTACACGTGGTCCATCTTCAGGCCCGCGTCGATGCCCTTCTGACGCTCGTCGTCGTCGCGCGGCCAGAGCCGGCCCTGGATGTGCCCGCCCAGCGCCTTGATCGCGCAGGCCGTCACGATGCCCTCGGGGCTGCCGCCGACGCCGACGCACATGTCGGTGCGGGCGTCGTGACGCGCGGCGTTGATGCCGCCGGCGACGTCGCCGTCGCTCATCAGGCGGGTGCCGGCCCCGGTCTCGCGGATCTCGCGGATCAGCTGCTCGTGACGCGGACGGTTCAGCACCGACACGACCATCTCGTCCACCGGCTTGCCGAGCGCCTTCGCGAGCAGCCGGATGTTCTCGCCGATGGGCAGGCGGATGTCGACGACGCCCACGCCGGCGGGCCCGGTGACGAGCTTGTCCATGTAGAAGACGCTCGACGCGTCGAGCATGGTGCCGCGGTCGGACAGCGCGATCACGGAGAGGGCGTTGTTGCGTCCCTCGGCGGTGAGGGTCGTGCCGTCGATCGGGTCCACGGCGATGTCGTACGAGCGTCCCCTGCCCGTGCCGACGTGCTCGCCGTTGAAGAGCATCGGAGCGGCGTCCTTCTCGCCCTCGCCGATCACGACGACGCCGTCGAAGTCGACCGTGGAGAGGAAGGCGCGCATCCCGTCGACCGCGGCGCCGTCGGCCGCCAGCTTGTCGCCGCGCCCGATGAACGGCACCGCGCGGATGGCGGCGGCCTCGGTGGCGCGCACCAGCTCGAGCGCGATGTTGCGATCCGGGTGGAGCGGAGACATGTCGGAGGTCTGCATGTTTCGAGCGTAGAGGTGCGAGCCGTCCGCGCACCGCCGATCCGGCCGACAGGAATCGCGATTCTTTCCGATGCGCGAATGGACCCACCGTCCCTCCGCCCCAGGACCCGCCTGAAAGGCGCCCCGCCCGCCGCTAGACTGGCGACGCTTCATAGACCGACATTCCAAGGAGTCGTCCATGCCTTTCGCCACCCCGGATCAGTACGCGGAGATGCTCGATCGAGCGAAGGCCGGCGGCTTCGCCTATCCGGCCATCAACGTCTCGAGCTCGCAGACCATCAACTCGGTGCTCCAGGGCCTCCAGGAGGCCGGCAGCGACGGCATCCTGCAGGTGACGACGGGCGGCGCGGACTACTTCGCGGGCCACACGGTCAAGAACCGCGCGGTCGGCGCGATCGCGATGGCGGAGTACGTCAAGCGCGTCGCCGCCTCGTACGACATCACCGTCGCGGTGCACACGGACCACTGCCCGAAGGACGCGCTCGACAGCTTCCTGCTGCCGATCCTCGCGGCCTCGGAGGAGCAGTTCGCCGCCACGGGCGCCCCCATCTTCCACTCGCACATGTGGGACGGCTCCGCCGTGCCGCTCGACGAGAACATCGAGATCGCCAAGGAGCTGCTGCCCCGCACCAAGAACATCGGCTCGATCCTCGAGATCGAGGTCGGCGTGGTCGGCGGCGAGGAGGACGGCGTCAAGCACGAGGGCTCGAACGAGGCGCTCTACACGACGGTCGCCGACGTCGCCCAGGCCGTCGAGGCGCTCGGCCTCGGCGAGAACGGCCGCTACATCGCGGCCCTCACCTTCGGCAACGTGCACGGCGTGTACAAGCCCGGCGGCGTCAAGCTGCGCCCCGAGCTGCTCGGCGAGATCCAGGAGGGCATCGCCGCGCAGTTCGGCACCGGCGAGAAGCCGCTCGACCTCGTCTTCCACGGCGGCAGCGGCTCGACCGACGAGGAGATCGCGACCGCGGTCCGCAACGGCGTCATCAAGATGAACATCGACACCGACACGCAGTACGCGTTCACGCGCTCGATCGCCGGCTACATGTTCTCGAACTACGATGGCGTCCTGAAGATCGACGGCGAGGTCGGCAACAAGAAGCAGTACGACCCCCGCGCGTGGGGCAAGGTCGCCGAGACGGCGATGGCCGCGCGCGTGGTCGAGGCCACCAAGCAGCTCGGCTCGTACGGCCAGTCGCAGCGCTGACGCCGACGACATCATCCGGAAGCCCCGGCCCGCGCGTGCGGGTCGGGGCTTCCGCCGTTCCCGGCGGGGGCCTCAGCCGATCGCGGAGAGTTGCGACTCGACGGCCGCGTACAGCGCGCGGGACTCGGTGAAGCGCGCCTCGTCGTCGACCTGCCCCAGCACGACCGCGTAGACGCGCACCGTGCCGTCGGCGTGCGCGACGTCCTTCGCGGACAGCAGGCTGCTGCCCTCCAGCGTCCCGGTCTTGATCCCGACGACGCCCGGGTCGGCCAGCAGGTCGTTCGTGTTCTCCACGAGCCCGGCGCCGGGCAGCTCGACCGCGGGGGTCGCCACGATCTCGGCGATCACCGGATGCGCGAGCGCGAGCCGCCCGAGCTCGATCAGCGCGGCGGCCGTGGCCGTGTTCGCCGGGTCGATGCCGGTCGCCTCGACGATCGTGATGTCGGTGAGCCCGTGCCCGGCGAGGAAGTCACGGGCGGCGACAGCGAACGCCGCGTCATCGCCCCAGATGTCGGCGACCAGGATGTCGGCGTAGTTGCACGCGGATCCGATCAGCATGCCCTGCAGGAGCTGGTACTCGGTCAGGATGCCGCCGACGGGCACCTTGAGCGCGGACTCGCCGCGGGCCGTGTACTCCTCGTACGACGCGTTCCACTTCTCCACGAAGTGGTACTCCGCGCCCGCCTCGCCGACGGCGAGGGGACGCTCCTCGAGCACCATCAACGCGGTGACCAGCTTGGTGATGCTGGCCATCGGCACGGCGTGGTCGGACCGCGCGACCACGGGTCCGTCCCCGACGGCCACGGCCGCCGCTCCCTGCGCGGGCCAGGCGAGGCGCGTCGGATCGGTCTCGGGCGCGACGACCGCCGGCGCCTCCGCGACCTCCTCGGCGACCGCCTCCGGCACCCGGTCGGTCCCGGGACCGACCGCCGAGTTGGCGAACGTGGCGATGCCCAGGCCGAGTCCGCCGGCGAGCGCCACGAAGAGCCCGAAACGGGCGAGACGCTGACGACGGCGGCGGCTGAACGGACTCATCGCCGTCCAGTCTCACCCACCGGGACGCCGTCCGTGCGGCGACCCGCCCCGGAACGACCCCCGAGACGACCCGGATCGGCCCCTGATCCGGCCTAGCCGGCGGCCTGGTCGAGCACGGCCTGCAGCACCGCGGGGTCGCTGAGCAGGCCGAACGCCACGACGAGGCCCGAGAGCGCGTTGAACACGAAGCCGCCGGCGAGCGGGATCCAGAACAGGATCCATCCGCGCCGGTGCGCGCGCCACGTGAGCCAGGCGGTCAGGAGCCAGCCGCCCGCGAGCAGGAGCGCGGCCGCGATCCCCCAGCCGCCCGTCGAGGTGACGCCCAGCTCCCCCGCGTCGAGGCCCATCGCGTCGAGCAGCGGTGCGGGGTCCAGCATCGCCGAGATCGCGTTCACCATGCTGACCAGCCCGTACACGAGCAGGGCCACGGCCGCGGCGCGGTCGATCAGGCGGCCGGGAGTCATGCCGGCGGCCTTCACGGGCGCGCCGACCGGGGAGACAGGCGTCGCGGGCGGCGCGCCGGGCTCGGGAAGCGGCGGGAGGGGCTGAGGCCGACGGATGCGGGCGCGCTGCTCCTCGGGCGTCGCGTACTCGCCGTACTGCGGCCGCGGGCGCGGCTCGCCGGGCGACGTCGCGTCGGTCACGCGCGGCCCCGGCCGCCGATGGCGCGGTCGTCGCGACGGCCCGTGGCGTCCTGGCGCAGCTCCTTCGGCAGCGAGAACATCAGGTCCTCCTCCGCGGTGCGCACCTCCTCGACCTCGCGGTATCCGGCGCCGGCCAGGTCCGCGAGAACCTCCTGCACCAGCACCTCGGGCACCGAGGCGCCGCTCGTGACGCCGACGGTCTCGACGCCCTCGAGCCACTCCTGGCGCACCTCGTCGGCGTAGTCGACGCGGTACGCGGCCTTCGCGCCGTGCTGCAGCGCGACCTCGACCAGGCGCACGCTGTTGGACGAGTTGGCGGAGCCCACGACGATCACGAGGTCGGCGTCGCGCGCGACCTTCTTGATCGCGACCTGGCGGTTCTGGGTGGCGTAGCAGATGTCGTCCGACGGCGGATCCTGCAGATGCGGGAACCGCTCGCGCAGGCGGCGCACGGTCTCCATGGTCTCGTCCACCGACAGCGTGGTCTGCGACAGCCACACGAGCTTCTCGGGGTCCGGCACCTCGACCGTGTCGGCCTCCTCCGGCGAGTTGACGATCACGACGTTGTCGGGAGCCTCGCCCGCCGTGCCCTCGACCTCCTCGTGGCCCACGTGGCCCACGAGCAGGATCTGGTAGTCGTCCCGCGCGAAGCGCACGGCCTCGCGGTGCACCTTGGTCACGAGCGGGCAGGTCGCGTCGATCGCCTGGAGACCGCGGTCGGATGCCGCGTTCACGACGGCCGGCGAGACGCCGTGCGCGCTGAAGACGACGTGCGCACCCTCGGGCACCTCGTCGACCTCGTCGACGAAGATCGCGCCCTTCTTCTCGAGCTCCGTGACCACGTGGATGTTGTGCACGATCTGCTTGCGCACGTACACGGGCGCGCCGTAGCGCTCGAGGGCCTTCTCGACCGTGATGACCGCCCGGTCGACGCCGGCGCAGTAGCCGCGGGGCGCCGCGAGCAGCACCCGCTTGCGTCCGGGGCCCGGGATATCCTTGAGGGGCTCGCGGCGGACGTCCGCCCGGCGTGCCGGGACGGCGGGCACGGGCAGAGAGATGGGGGTGGCGCTCACACGTCGATTCTACGGGCGGCCCCTGAGCGGGGCCCGAGCGCGGCCATCCCGTCCGGTACCCAGAACCACTCCCGAGGCAGACCAGAGGTGGCATGACGTCGTTCCAGCCGGTGGCGGTGCCGGGCGAGGCCCCGCCGCCCGACAGCGTCCCGCCCCGCGACTCGCGGCCGGACGCCCCCACCTCCGTGGCGCGCCTGAACCAGACGATCAAGGGCTTCATCGAGCGCTGGGGTTCCGTCTGGGTAGAGGGCGAGATCACCTCCTGGAACGTGCGCGCCGGCGCGGTCTACGCGCGGCTGAAGGACCTGCAGGGCGACTCGCAGATCTCCATCCGGATCTGGTCGAGCGTGCGCGGCCGCATCCCGGCGGACCTCAAGGTCGGCGACCACGTCGTGGCGTGCGTCAAGGCGGACTACTACGCCAAGGGCGGCGACTTCACCTTCCAGGTATCGGCCATGAAGCACGTCGGCCTGGGCGAGCAGCTCGAGCGCCTCGAGCGCCTGCGCGCGCAGCTGCGGGCCGAGGGCCTGTTCGACCCCGCCCGCCGCAAGCCCCTGCCGTTCCTGCCGCACTGCATCGGGCTCATCACGGGCGAGCGCTCGGACGCCGAGAAGGACGTGCACCGCAACGCCGAGCTGCGCTGGCCGCACGTGCGCTTCCGGACCGAGTACGCCGCTGTGCAGGGCGACCGGTGCGTGCCCGAGACGCTCGCGGCGCTGCAGCGGCTGGACGCCGACCCCGAGGTCGACGTCATCATCATCGCCCGCGGCGGCGGCGATCCGCAGACGCTGCTGGGCTTCAGCGACGAGCGGCTGGTGCGCGCGGTCGCCGCGGCGCGCACGCCGATCGTCAGCGCGATCGGCCACGAGAACGATCATCCGCTGCTCGACGACGTCGCCGACCTGCGCGCCTCGACCCCGACGGACGCCGCCAAGCGCGTGGTGCCGGACGTCGGCGAGCAGCGCGCGATCGTGGCGCAGCTGCGCTCCCGCATGACCACGCGCCTGACGCAGCGGATCGCGCACGACATCGCGCAGCTCGAGCAGCTGCGGTCCCGGCCCGTGCTGCGCTCCCCCGAGCACCTCATCCGGACCCGCACGCAGGACGTCTGGCAGCTCGTCACGCGCGGCCGCGAGCTGATCGAGCGCCGCGTCGAGCAGGGACGGCTGCGGACGGCCGAGCTGCGCGCGTCGCTGCGCGCGCTGTCCCCCGCCGCGACCCTGGCCAGGGGCTACGCCATCGCGCACGCCGACGGCGGGGTCATCCTGCGCGACGCGGCCCAGGCGCCCGCCGGCACCCGCATCGTCGTGACGCTCGACCGCGGCTCGCTCGGAGCGACGTCGACCGGCGAGCTGCCCGAGGGCCCGACGACCACGCCGTCCGAGACGTCGGACACCGGAAAGTAGGATGGGATCGTGACCTCCGAGCCCGCACTTCCCGGATCGGCACCGGCGGACGTCGCCACCCTCTCGTTCGAGCAGGCGCGCGACGAGCTCGTGCGCGTGGTCGGCGAGCTCGAGCAGGGCGCGCCGACACTCGAGCAGTCCCTCGCGCTGTGGGAGCGCGGCGAGGCCCTCGCCGCACGCTGCGATGAGTGGCTGCGGGGCGCGAAGCGCCGGCTCGAGGCCGCCCAGGGCGGCGGCGACGCAGAGGACGAGGGCTGATGGCTCGCGAGCCGCGCATCGTCGCCGAGCTCGGACGCCCGGAGACGCCCGAGGAGACGGCCGCCCGCAAGGCCGCGAACTCCAAGGCCTACCGCGAGAGCCAGAACATCCGGAACCTCGTGATCGCCCTCGTGGCGACGCTCGCGATCGTGCTGGTCATCGTGTGGGCCGTGCCGCGCGGCGAGCCGGCTCCCCGCCCGGGCATCGACCCGGCGCCCATCGCGGAGGTCGCCTCCGAGACGTACGGCACCGCGATCGTGCCCCCCGTGCCCGGCGAGGAAGAGGGCTGGCGCGTGAACCAGGCCCAGGTCGAGCCGGGCGCCCCCGCGTCCTGGAACATCGTGTACGTGCCGGGTGACGAGAGCTTCCTGCGCTTCTCGCAGGGCTTCGACGCCGACGCCACCTGGGCCGCGCAGCAGCTGGGCGGCACGGCGCCGGAGGGCGAGGTCGTGATCGCGGGCATCACCTGGCAGACCTACGACGTGAACCCCGACGGCAACGCGAACGTGTCGTACGCGCTCGGCACCCAGGCCGGCGCCGACCACGTGCTGCTGTACGGCTCATCGACCCCCGAGAAGACCGCTGAGGTCGCGGAGCTGATCGCGCCCCAGCTGCTGGAGCTCATGAAGGAGCAGGAATGACGAGCGCCGACGCCACCCGCACAGTGACGCCCGACGAGGCCTGGGCCGAGATGGTCGCGGGCAACGCCCGATTCGTGGCCGGCACCCCCGAGCACCCGCACCAGGACGTGGAGCGCCGCAACGAGATCGCGGCCGCGCAGACCCCCCGCGCCGCGCTGTTCGGCTGCTCGGACTCGCGCCTGTCGGCCGAGATCATCTTCGACATGGGCCTCGGCGACCTCTTCGTCGTGCGCAACGCGGGCCAGGTCGCGGGCGACTCGATCGTCGGCAGCCTCGAGTACGCCGTCGAGGTGCTGAAGGTGCCGCTGATCGTCGTGCTGGGCCACGACGCGTGCGGCGCCGTGCGGGCCGCGATCGAGAGCACCCACGCGGATGCGCCGGTGCTGCCGCCGTCGATCTGGCGCCTGATCGCCCCCATCGTCCCCGCCGTGCGGCGCGTGCTGCGGGCGAGCGCCGACCAGGGCGTCACGCCCGAGACGGTGGACGCCGAGCAGGTCGGCCGCGAGCACCTGCGCGACACCGTGACGGCGCTGCTGCAGCGCTCCGAGCTGATCAGCACGGCGGTCGCCGAGCGCCGCCTCGCGATCGTGGGCGCCAACTACCGTCTGGCCGAGGGCACGGTCGTGCCCGACGTGATCCTGGGCACGTCGAACGACGCCGCGGCCTGAGCCCCACCCCGAACCACCCCCATTGCCGAAGACGCCATCCGAAGGGACGACGAAGTGACCGAGATCGAGTACCGCATCGAGCACGACACGATGGGCGAGGTGCGCGTGCCGGCATCCGCCCTCTACCGCGCGCAGACCCAGCGCGCGGTCGAGAACTTCCCGATCTCGGGCAAGGGCCTGGAGTCGACGCAGATCGCCGCCCTCGCGCGCATCAAGAAGGCCGCCGCGCTCGCGAACAAGGAGCTCGGCACGCTCGACGGCGCGATCGCCGACGCGATCGCCGCCGCGGCCGACGAGGTCGTCACGGGCCAGTACGACGCGCACTTCCCCGTGGACACGTACCAGACCGGCTCCGGCACCTCGTCGAACATGAACATGAACGAGGTCCTCGCGACCCTCGCGACGCAGAAGCTCGGCTCGGACGTGCACCCCAACGACCACGTGAACGCGTCGCAGTCGTCGAACGACGTGTTCCCGACGTCGGTGCACGTGGCCGTCACGCAGGCGCTCATCGAGGACCTCGTCCCGGCGCTCGACCACCTCGCGAAGGCCTTCGAGGAGAAGGCCGAGCTGTGGAAGGACGCCGTCAAGTCCGGCCGCACCCACCTGATGGACGCCACGCCCGTCACGCTCGGCCAGGAGTTCGGCGGCTACGCGCGTCAGATGCGCCTCGGCATCGAGCGCGTCGAGGCCGCCCTGCCCCGCGTCGCCGAGGTGCCCCTGGGCGGCACCGCCGTGGGCACGGGAATCAACACGCCGCTCGGCTTCCCGCAGAAGGTCATCGCGCTGCTCGCCGAGGAGACCGGGCTGCCGATCACCGAGGCCAAGGACCACTTCGAGGCCCAGGCCAACCGCGACGGCCTGGTCGAGGCGTCGGGTGCGCTGCGCACGATCGCGGTCTCGCTGACCAAGATCAACAACGACCTGCGCTGGATGGGCTCGGGCCCCAACACGGGCCTCGCCGAGCTGCGCATCCCCGACCTGCAGCCGGGCTCGTCGATCATGCCGGGCAAGGTCAACCCGGTCGTCCCGGAGGCCGTGCTGATGGTCGCCGCGCGCGTGATCGGCAACGACGCGACCGTGGCGTGGGCCGGCGCGTCGGGCTCGTTCGAGCTCAACGTCGCGATCCCGGTCATGGGCACCGCCCTTCTCGAGTCGATCCGACTGCTGGCCAACGCGTCGCGCGTGCTCGCCGACAAGACGGTCTCGGGCCTCGAGGCCAATCTCGAGCGCGCCAAGGCCTTCGCCGGCATGAGCCCCTCGATCGTGACGCCGCTCAACAAGCTGATCGGCTACGAGGCCGCCGCCAAGATCGCCAAGCACTCGGTCGCCAAGGGGATCACGGTGCGCGAGGCCGTGATCGAGCTCGGCTACGTCGAGCGCGGCGAGCTCACCGAGGAGCAGCTCGACGAGAAGCTCGACCTCCTCTCGATGACCCACCCGGGCTGACGGATCCGCCGTCAGGCGGATCAGTGAGAAGGGCCCGGAGGACATCGTCCTCCGGGCCCTTCCGGTCGTTGAGCGCTCGGTCGCTCAACGAGCAAGGGATGATCAGCAGCAGCGGCTGCCGGGGTTCGCCTCCTGGTCGCGGTAGACGCAGCGCCAGAACTCGCGCTCCGTGAGCGGCGCGCGATCCGGGTGCGCGGCGCGCTCGTGGGCCACGTAGGCGGCGTACTTCGACTCGCCCGTCAGTCCCTTCGCGTACCACGCCAGCGCGCGCCAGGCCCGGCCGAGCGCCCCGAGGGCGCCCGGCCGGGTCGCGACCGCGCTGTCAGTGGCCACGGACCGGCTGCCGTTCGGCGGGAAGCGCGTCCCACTGCTTCTGGATCTCGCGCTCCTCGGGCGTGGCGATCAGGCCGGCGGGCGCGAACCGGTGCGACGGGCGCGCGGGCTCCTCGTTGTCGACGACCTCGGTGCCGCGCAGCGCCTGCACGACGCGGATGATCGACCCCGTGATGACGATGAGCGTCAGCACCAGGAAGACGATCGACAGCGTGCCCTGGATCGCCGTGTTGCGCACGACGGCCGCCATCGCCTCGGGCGTTCCGGCGGTGCCGAACGAGGTCTCCCCGGCGTCGAGCGCCGTGCGGAACGCCACGTGGTTCGCCCAGTAGCCGACGGCCGGGACCGGCGAGAAGATCTTGAACAGCGACGCGGTGACCGTCACGACGGTCACGAAAGCGAGCGGCAGCCCGACGATCCACAGCACCCGGAACGTGCGGCGCTTGGCGACGATCGACATCACGACCGCGAGCGCGATCGCCGCGAGCAGCTGGTTCGCGATGCCGAACAGCGGGAACAGGGTGTTGATGCCGCCGAGCGGGTCGGTGACGCCCATCAGCAGCACGGCGCCCCATCCGCCGACCATGATCGCGGTGCAGATCCACGCGCCCACCCGCCACGAGGTGTCCTTGAAGCGGGGCACGAGGTTGCCGATCGAGTCCTGGAGCATGAACCGCGCCACGCGCGTGCCCGCGTCGACCGCGGTCAGGATGAACAGCGCCTCGAACATGATCGCGAAGTGGTACCAGAACGCGGTCATGGCCGGTCCGCCGATCCACTGCTGCATGATGTGCGCGAGCCCCAGCGCGAGCGTCGGCGCGCCGCCCGTGCGGGAGATCACCGACTCCTCGCCGACCGACTCGGCCGCGCCCGTCAGCACCTCGGGAGTGAGGTTCACGCCCGTCAGGCCGAGGCTGTTGACGAACGCCACGGCGCCCTCGACCGTGCCGCCCGTCGCGGCGGCCGAGGCGTTCATCGCGAAGTACAGGCCGCGGTCGATCGAGATCGCGGCGACGAGCGCCATGATCGCGACGAACGACTCCATGAGCATGCCGCCGTAGCCGATGAAGCGCGTCTGGCGCTCCTTCTCGATCATCTTCGGCGTCGTGCCCGACGAGATCAGCGCGTGGAATCCCGACAGGGCGCCGCACGCGATGGTCACGAACAGGAACGGGAACAGGCTTCCCGGCCACACCGGGCCGGTCTCGCCGCCCGCGAACTCGCTGAAGGCGGGAACCGCGATCTCGGGACGCACGAAGATGATCGCCACGGCCAGCGCGACGATCACGCCGATCTTCATGAACGTGGACAGGTAGTCGCGCGGGGCGAGCAGGATCCACACCGGCAGCACGGCCGCGATGAAGCCGTAGACGATGATGCCCCACGCGATCGTGGTGCGGTCGAGCGTGAAGATCGCCTGGCCCCACTCGGTCTCGGCGACCATGCCGCCCGCGACGATCGCGACCATGAGCAGAGCGAAGCCGATCAGGGAGACCTCGGTGATCTTCCCCGGGCGGATCCAGCGCAGGTATGCGCCCATGAACAGGGCGATCGGGATCGTCAGCGCGACCGAGAACACGCCCCACGGGCTCTCGCCGAGCGCGTTCACCACGACCAGCGCGAGGATCGCCGTGATGATGATCATGATGAGCAGCGTCGCCAGGATGGCGGCCGCGCCGCCGAAGCGCCCGAGCTCGTCCTTGGCCATCTGGCCGAGCGAGCGGCCGCCGCGGCGCATCGAGAAGAACATCACGAGGTAGTCCTGCACGGCGCCGGCGAGCACGACGCCGACGATGATCCAGAGCGTGCCGGGCAGGTAGCCCATCTGCGCCGCGAGCACGGGCCCGACGAGCGGGCCGGCGCCGGCGATGGCCGCGAAGTGGTGTCCGAACAGCACGCGCCGGTCGGTGGCGACGTAGTCCTTGCCGTCCGCCTTGTACTCGGCGGGCGTCGCGCGCCGGTCGTCCGGCCGCACCAGGTGCTTCTCGATGTACTTCGCGTAGAAGCGGTAGAAGATCAGGTAGGTGCAGACCGCGGCGAACACGAACCAGATCGCGTTGACGGTCTCGCCCCGCACGATGGCCAGCATCGTCCAGGCGACGCCGCCGAGCAGCGCGATCGCGGCCCAGATCGCGATCTTGAGCGGGGTCCATCTCGGCTTGTCCTCGGCCGCGACGGGAGGCAGCTCCCGTTCCGGCGCGGTGGTCAGGGTCTCGGACATGAGCGCACGACTCCTTCATCGGTGAACGCAGGACGCCGGAGTCGTCGCCGACCCCGGCGATTCTCACTATAGGAACGCTCCCGGCCACCGGCGCGGCGGGCGCGCCGTGCCCCGACGCCGCGAGGCCGCGCCCCTGCCGGGGTGCGACCTCGCGGGCGATGACGGCTCAGGCGAGCTCGCCGGCCTCCAGGAGGTCGGTCACGAGCGCGGCGATAGCGGAACGCTCCGAGCGTGTGAGGGTCACGTGGCCGAACAGGCCGTGGCCCTTGAGGGTCTCGATCACGCTCGCGATGCCGTCGTGACGTCCCACCCGCAGGTTGTCGCGCTGCGCGACGTCGTGCGTCAGCACCACGCGCGAGTTCTGGCCGATCCGGCTCAGCACGGTGAGCAGCACGTTGCGCTCGAGCGACTGCGCCTCGTCGACGATCACGAAGGCGTCGTGCAGCGACCGGCCGCGGATGTGCGTGAGCGGCAGCACCTCGAGCAGCCCGCGCTGGATGACCTCCTCGAGCACGTTGTTCGAGACGACCGAGCCAAGCGTGTCGAAGACCGCCTGGCCCCACGGGTTCATCTTCTCGGCCTGGTCGCCGGGCAGGTAGCCCAGCTCCTGGCCGCCGACCGCGAACAGCGGGCGGAACACGATGATCTTCTTCTGCTGCTGGCGCTCGAGCACGGCCTCGAGGCCCGCGCAGAGCGCGAGCGCCGACTTTCCGGTTCCGGCCCGGCCGCCGAGCGACACGATGCCGACCTCGGGATCGAGCAGCAGGTCGATCGCGATGCGCTGCTCGGCCGAGCGGCCGTGCAGGCCGAACACGTCGCGGTCGCCCCGCACCAGCCGCAGCTCGCCCTCCCCCGTGACGCGCCCCAGCGCCGAGCCCCGCTCGGAGTGGATCACCAGGCCCGTGTTCACCGGGATGCCGCGGACGTCGTCGTGCGAGGCGACCTCCGTCTCGTACAGGTCCGCCATCTCGTCGCCCGACAGATCGAGCGACGCGATCCCGGTCCATCCGGAGTCGACGGCCTGCTCGGCCAGGTACTCCTCGGCCGACAGTCCCAGAGACGCGGCCTTGACGCGCATCGGCAGGTCCTTCGAGATGACCGTGACGTCGTTTCCGTCCTGCGCGAGGTGCATCGCGACCGTCAGGATGCGGCTGTCGTTGTCGCCGAGCCGGATGCCGCTCGGCAGCACGGTGGCGTCGGTGTTGTTGAGCTCGACGCGGAGCGTGCCGCCCTCGCCCACGGGGACCGGGAAGTCCAGCCGGCCGTGCTCGATGCGCAGCTCGTCGAGGTGGCGCAGCGCCTGCCGCGCGAAGTAGCCGAGCTCCGGGTCGTGGCGCTTGCCCTCGAGCTCGCCGATCACCACGACCGGGATCACGACCGAGTGCTCGGCGAAGCGGAAGAACGCCCGCGGATCGCTCAGCAGCACCGAGGTGTCGAGCACGTACGTGCGCAGTGCCTGCTCCGACGACGCGTCGTCAGGTGCGGCCTCTCGCGCGGTGCTGCCGCGACGGCTGGCCTGCTGAGTTGTGCTGATGGTCACGCCCCACTCCCGACCCCGGGACCTTGCCCGGCTTCACTCGAGTCGACCTAGGGGCCACGAGTCGCGAACCTGAATGGCCGACCCGACCGGGCACCTTGCCCGATGCGGACAACGTACGACCATCCGCGCATTCCGCGCGACGAATTACAGGCGTGTCGTTCGTAACAGGTGCGTGAACTTTCCGCGGCGGCCCGACACGCGCCGGATCAGCCCCGTGCGACGGCCGCGCACGCCTCGTCGAGCAGGCCGAGCGTCTCGTCGTCGGTGCCGACGTGCGGCGCGATCCGCACCGTCCCCGATCGCGTGGTCGCCGTGACGCCGCGGTTGGCCAGCTCGGCGCCCAGGGCCGCGACGCTCGCGGGCGCGAGCGCGACGATGCCGGCACGGCGCTCCGGCTCGAGCGGCGTGTCGATCGGGATGCCGTGCCGCTGCGCGATCTCGATCACGCGATCCACGCGCTCCGTCAGCGCCGCCTCGATCTCGGCGACGCCGGCGTCCGCGACCTGCCCCACGGCGACGGCCAGGCGGGCCGCGGCCAGCACGTCGGCGCCCGAGATCGTGTAGGCCTGGGCGGTGGCGGCCGGCGGCGGCACGGCGTCGGGCGTCATGCCGCCCTCCGCACCCCCGAATCCCGACAGCACCGGAGCGATGGACGCTCGCGCACGCGCGCTGAACCACGCGAAGCCCGTCCCCCGGCCGGCGCGCAGCCACTTGTACCCGTTGCCGCACACGACGTCCGCCGCGGACCAGTCGGCGTCGATCACGCCGAATCCCTGCACGGCATCCACGATCAGAAGCCGGTCGGGCCCGATCGCCTCGCGCAGGCCCGCGAGGTCGGCGCGGTAGCCGGTGCGGAAGTCGACGAGGCTCACGGCGAGCGCGACGGTGTCCGCGTCGAGCGCCTCGGCGACGGCTTCGGGCGTGACCCAGCCGCCCTCGGGCGCCAGCCACTGCGGGCGCACCCGCCCGAACGCGTCGGCCGCGCGTGTGAGCGCCGTCGGGATCGTCGGGAACTCCGCGGGCGAGGCGAGCACACCGCCCGACAGCCCGTAGACCGCGTGCATGACGCCGTACGTCGTGGAGGGCTGCAGGGTGACCTCGTCGATCGCCGCGCCCAGCACGCCCGCGACGGCGCCGCGGGCCTCGTCGATGCGCTCGTGCACGTGCGCGATGCTGCTGGCCCGGCCCGTGCCCAGCATCTCCAGATCGGCGACGACCTCGTCGCGCACCTGGGGCGACAGCGGCCCGAAGGACGCCCAGTTCAGGTAGCCGGGCTCCCCCGGGAACGACGACCGGAAATCCGCGATGGTGCTCACCCGCCCATTCTGGCAGGGGCGCGCGGGACGGGGCCGGGTGGCGCTCAGCCGCCGAAGCGGCGCTCGCGGGTCGCGTAGTCGCGGATCGCGCGCAGGAAGTCGACCTCGCGCAGGTCGGGCCCGAGGGCCTCGACGAAGTAGAACTCGCTGTGCGCGCTCTGCCAGACGAGGAAGTCGCTCAGCCGCTGCTCGCCGCTCGTGCGGATCACGAGATCCGGATCCGGCTGCCCGCCGGTGTACAGGTGCTCACCGATCGCCTCGGGCGTGAGGTTCTCCGCGAGCTCCTCGAGCGTGCCGCCGCGCTCGCCGTGGGCGGCGATGATGCGGCGGACGGCGTCGACGATCTCGTGGCGGCCGCCGTACCCCACCGCGAGGTTGACGTGCAGCCCGCCGTGGTCGCGCGTGCGCTCCTCGGCGTCGCGGAGCGCGGCGGCGAGGCTCTCCGGGAGCAGATCGGCACGGCCGACGTGCTGCACGCGCCAGTCGCCGCATTCGGCGAGCTCGGCCGCCAGGTCGGCGATGATCTCGATCAGGTCGGCCAGCTCGCGCTCGTCGCGCTTGCGCAGGTTGTCGTTCGACAGCAGGTAGAGCGAGACGACCTTGATGCCGAGCTCGTCGCACCAGCCGAGGAACTCGATCATCTTCGCGGCGCCCGCGCGGTGCCCGTGTGCGGCGGTCTCGTAGCCCAGCTGGCGGGCCCAGCGGCGGTTGCCGTCGATGACCATCGCGACGTGATGCGGCACCCGCGAGGAGTCGATCTGATGACGCAGGCGCGAGCTGTACAGCCGGTACAGCGGGCCGCGGCCCTCGATCGATCGCGTCCTTCGCACGTGCCTACGCTACTCCGGCCCGCCCGCGTGCCGCGCACGGCATGCCACGCCGCGTACGCTCGGAGCATGACGCAGGCGCACGACGACGACCCGACCTCCGAAGACGGCGTGCCGCAGCTGCCCCTGCTGGATGCGGCGGATCGGGATGCCTCCGTGGAGGTCAAGCCCACCTGGCGCGGCTGGATCCATGCCGGCACGTTCCCGATCGCGATCGTGGCGGGGATCGTGCTGATCCTGCTCGCCGAGGGAGCCACGGCGAAATGGGCGTCCGCGGTGTTCATGGCGTCTTCGCTGCTGCTGTTCGGCAACTCGGCGGTGTATCACCGCTTCGACTGGAAGCCGGCCGTCAAGGCCGTGCTGCGCCGCGTGGACCACGCGAACATCCTGCTGCTGATCGCCGGCACGTACACGCCGATCGCGGTGCTGGCGCTCCCGCCCGAGAAGGGCACGCTGCTGCTCGTGCTCGTCTGGAGTGGGGCCCTCCTCGGCATCCTGTTCCGCGTGTTCTGGCTCGGCGCTCCGCGCTGGCTGTACGTCGCCCTCTACCTGCTGCTCGGCTGGGCGGCGGTGATGTACCTCGTCGACCTGTTCCAGGCCAACCCCGCCATGATGGTGCTCGTCATCGCCGGCGGCCTGCTCTACTCGGCCGGCGCCGCGGTCTACGCCATGAAGCGGCCCAACCCGTGGCCCGGCCACTTCGGCTTCCACGAGATCTTCCACGTGTGCACGGTGCTCGCCTTCCTGTGCCACTGGACCGGCGCCCTGCTCATCGCGCTGGATCCCCTGCCCCACGCCCTGTGACGCCGCGCCCGCCTCACGGCACGGTCGCGCTCGGTTATCCGTCTTCCGCGTCGCGGCGCGCTTCGCGCTCGCGGGCGGCGGCCTCCTCGGCGTCGAGCGCCTCGTTGGCCTCCTCGCGGTATCGTGCGCGGCGCACGCGCCGCAGCATGTCGAGCACCAGCAGGGTGACCAGGACCACCAGGATGACGATCACGGCGAAGCCCATCGGCCCGGGGCTGACCAGCATGGGGTCGACCGTGGGCGTGGGGGTGGGCATGGTGCCGAGGGCCTGCATCGGGTGGCTCCTGTTCTAGCCTGGTGGGACCAGCCTAACTTTCCCCGAGGACGCGCATGACCACGCAGGCCGAGCTCGACGACCGCTACGGGCGGACGGCCGACCCCGCGCGCCGGCGGATGCTGTGGGGCACCGTGATCGCCGTCGCGGCCGCGGGCATCGGGTGGCTCGGCTGGACCGCCGTGTCCACCTCCCTCGACGCCGTGTCCGTCGACGGTCTCGGGTACGAGGTTCTCGACGAGCACAGCGTCCGGGTGTCGTTCCAGCTCACCGCGCCGCCGGGACGCGACGTCGCGTGCGCGGTCCAGGCGCTCGACCAGGAGTTCGGCGTCGTCGGCTGGAAGATCGTCCGGTACGAGGGCGACGGTGGCCACGCGATGTCCCGCACGGAGACCGTCCCGACGGTCGCCGAGGCGACGACCGGTTTGGTCGAAACCTGCTGGGTCACGTAGTCTTTCCGGACTGACTCGCGACGCCCCGGCCGAACGCCGGGGCGTCTTGCACTATCCCCGCCCGATCGAAGGAGTCCATCGTGTCCAATGACGCACAGGTCACTTTCCTCACGCAGGAGGCCTACGACCGACTCGCCGCCGAGCTCGAGCAGCTCTCGACCACCGGCCGCGAGGAGATCGCCAAGCGCATCGAGATCGCCCGCGAGGAGGGCGACCTCAAGGAGAACGGCGGCTACCACGCCGCCAAGGACGAGCAGGGCAAGATCGAGATGCGCATCCGCACGCTGCAGGCGCTGCTCAAGGAGGCCGTCGTCGGCGAGGCGCCCGAGTCGGACGGCACCGTGCAGTCGGGCACCGTCGTGACCGCGCTCGTGCTGGGCGACGAGGAGCGCTTCCTGCTCGGCAGCCGCGAGATCGCGGGCGGCACCGACCTCGACGTGTACAGCGAGCAGAGCCCCCTCGGCGCGGCCATCCTCGGCCTCAAGGAGGGCGACAAGACCTCCTACACGGCCCCCAACGGCAAGGAAATCCCGGTCGAGATCGTCAAGGTCGAGACCTTCACCGGCTGAGGGACGCCTTCTAGTCGGGCAGCACCTCGGGCTCGTAGCCCGCGTCGCGGAGGATCTGGAGCGTCAGCTCACGGTGCTCCTGGCCGCGGGTCTCGACCGAGATCTGCAGCGCCACCTGGCTGATCTGCAGGCCCTGCCCGTGGCGGGTGTGCAGCACCTCGACCACGTTGGCGCCCGCCTCGGCGATCAGCTCCGACACGCGCGCGAGCTGTCCGGGGCGGTCGGGCAGCGGGATCTTCACCGTCATGTAGCGCCCGGATGCCGCCAGGCCGTGAGCGACAACTCGCTGCAGCAGCAGCGGGTCGATGTTGCCGCCCGACAGCACGGCGACCGTCGGCCCCGTGGCCTTCACCTTGCCCGCGAGGATCGCCGCGACGCCGACCGCGCCCGCCGGCTCCACGACCACCTTGGCGCGCTCGAGCAGCACGAGCAGCGCCCGCGCGATGTCGTCGTCGCTGACCGTGACGACCTCGTCGACCAGCTCGCGGATGATCTCGAACGGCACGTCGCCGGGGCGTGAGACGAGAATGCCGTCGGCGATCGTCGGCTGCGTCTCGACGGACACGGGCCGGCCGGCGGCGAGCGACGGCGGGAACGGCGCGGCGTTCTCGGCCTGCACGCCGATGATGCGCACCTCGCGGCCCTCGGCGGCCGCCCGGGCCTTCGCCGCGGCCGCGACGCCCGCGATCAGGCCGCCGCCGCCGATCCCGAGGATGATCGTGGAGACGTCGGGGGCGTCGTCCATGATCTCGAGCCCGAGCGTGCCCTGGCCGATCACGACGTCGCGGTGGTCGTACGGGTGGATGAGCACCGCGCCCGTGCGCTCGGCGTGCTCCGCCGCGCGCTTGAGGCCCTCCATCACGGTGGCGCCCTCGAGCACGACCTCGGCCCCGTACCCGCGCGTCGCCATGAGCTTGGGCACCGGCACGCCGAGCGGCATGTAGATCGTGGCCGGGATGCCGAGCTGCTGGGCCGCGAGGGCCACGCCCTGCGCGTGGTTTCCCGCCGACGCCGCCACGACGCCGCGCGCCCGCTCCTCCGGCGTCAGCTGCGCGAGCCGGTAGGTGGCGCCGCGCACCTTGAACGACCCGGTGCGCTGGAGGTTCTCGAGCTTCAGCCGCACCGGGGCGCCCAGCACCTCGGACAGGTGCAGCGAGTACTCGAGCGGCGTGTGCTCGACCACGTCGGCCAGGCTGCGCGCCGCCGCCTCGAACTCCTCGAGCGTCGGGATGGCGGGCGCGGCGGCGGTCGGCTCGGCGGGCTGCTGGGGGTCGAGGGTCGTCACGTGTGCGTTCCGTTCGTGGGGGCGGGGCCGCCGGGCTCGGCGTCCCCGGCGCGGGCGGTTCCGGTGCGGTCGTGCCCGTCGCCCTTGGCGGGTCCGATGGTCTTGGGGACGGTCTCCCAGATCAGGTCGCCGTGCAGCGGCTCGCCCGTGCGCCACGACCCCGAGGACAGCGTCACGGCGACCACGTTGACGAACGCGGCGAGCGGGACGGCGAACAGGGCGCCGGGGATGCCGGCGATCATGGATCCGCCCGCGACGACCATGACGACCGCGAGCGGGTGGACCTTCACGGCCGAGCCCATCAGGATCGGCTGGAGCACGTGGCTCTCGATCTGCTGCACAGCCAGCACGACCGCGAGCATCGCGAGCGCGATCCAGATGCCGTGATAGACCAGCGCGATGAACACCGCGACCGCTCCCGTCACGATCGCGCCGACGAGCGGCACGAAGGATCCCAGGAACACCATCACGGCGATCGGGATCGCCATCGGCAGGCCGAGGAAGAACGCGCCGAGGCCGATGCCGACCGCGTCGATCGTCGCGACGAGCATCTGCGTGCGCGCGTAGTTGATCACCGTGCGCCAGCCGTTGCGCGCTGCGGAGTCGACCGCGGCGCGCGCCTCGCGCGGGAACAGCTGGACGGTCCAGCGCCAGATGCCGCCGCCGTCGGCGAGGATGCAGATCAGGGCGAACAGGGTCAGCAGGATGCCCGCGCCCAGGTGGCCGACCGTGGATCCCACGGCGAGCGCGCCGCTCCACAGCGTGCCGGCCTGCTCCTGGAGCAGATCCACGCCCTGCGCGAGGTACGCGTCGATCTCGGCCTCGGAGATGCCGATCCCGACCAGGAAGCCGCGCAGCTGGTCGATCGCCTCGAAAGCACGCCCGCGCACCGAGGGCATCTCGCGCGACACCTGCCACACGACGAGCCACACCAGGCCGGTGACGATCGCGATGGTCCCGATCATGGTGAGCGCGATGGCGGCCCAGCGCGGGACGCGGTGACGCAGCAGCCAGGAAAGCGCCGGCCAGACGAGGGCCGTGACGAGGATCGCGACGAGCAGCGGGATGACCAGGAGCTTGAACTGGATGACGAGCCAGAACAGCACCCCGGCGGCGGCCGCGATCACGAGGAAGCGCCACGCGTAGGCGGTCGCGATGCGCAGGCCGAGCGGCACGGCGTCGGGCGCGGAGGCCGCCGGGCGCGCCGTCGGACGGACGCGCGACGACTCGGCCGGGCGCGTCCGGAAGACGTCCCAGAACCCGCCGCGGGGCTTGTCGTCGCTCATCTGCGTCAGTCTAAAGCCGGGGCCTCTGCGGGCTCGGCATATATGTCAGCCGCTGCGCCCGCCCGCGATGTCGGAGCCCGCCGCTAGCGTGGCGCGCGTGAAGCAGCAGCTGTCCCTGGCCGAGGCCCGCCGCACCGCCCTCGCGGCGCAGGGCTTCGCTCGGCCTCGCCCGCAGTCCCCCACGGCGCGTCACCTCGGAGGCGCGATCGCCCGCATGGGGACGCTGCAGATCGACTCCGTGAACGTGTTCGCCCGCTCGCACTACGTGCCGCTGTTCTCGCGGCTCGGCCGTTACGACACCGCCCGCCTCGACCGGCTGGTGCTGCGGCACGGGGCGAATGGCCGGCCGCGCGCGACGGGCGCCTACTTCGAGTACCTCGGCCACGAGGCGACGTTCCTCCCGGTCGAGGACTGGCCGCTGTGGCGGTTCCGGATGGACGCCATGCGCGCCAAGTACGGCGGCCCGGGCAGCTGGTACGCCGAGAACGCCGCGACGGTCGAGTGGGTGCGCGCCGAGCTGGCTTCGCGCGGGCCGCTGCGGCCCGCGCAGATCGAATCGGACGCGCACCGCGGCGCGCGCGGGCCCTGGTGGGACTGGGATGTCGTCAAGCGCGCGCTCGAGATGATGTGGCGCTTCGGCGAGGTCGCGATCGCCGGACGAAGGGGCTTCGAGCGCCGGTACGGGCTCACGGAGCAGGTCATCCCGGCGGCGCTCCTCGACGTCGAGGTGAGCAGTGAGGATGCGATCCGCGAGCTCATGCGCCGGGCCGCACGCGCGTCCGGCGTCGCGACGGCGTCCGACCTGGCCGACTACTACCGCATCCGCGATCGCCGCGCCGTGCTGGCGGCGGTGCACGAGCTGGTCGACGCGGGCGAGCTCGCGCCGGTCGCGGTCGAGGGGTGGAACCGGGGCTCCTCTCCCCTGCCCGCGTGGGCGCACCGCGACGCGACGCTGCCACGCCGGATCACCGCCGCGACGGTGCTGACGCCGTTCGATCCCGTGGTGTGGTTCCGGGAGCGGGCCGAGCGGCTGTTCGACTTCGACTACCGGATCGAGATCTACACGCCGGCGGACCGGCGCCGCTACGGGTACTACTCGCTGCCGGTGCTCGTGGATGACCGCATCGTCGGCCGCGTGGATCTGAAGGCCGACCGCCCCGCGTCGACCCTGCGGGTGCAGTCCGCGTGGTGGGAGGCCGGCGTGCCCGCGGCGACCGCGGAGCGGGTCGCGACGGCGCTCCGTGAGGCGGCCGCCTGGCAGGGTCTGGAGCGGATCTCGATCTCGACGTGGGGCGACGCGACCGCCGACCTCGCATTCGTGATGCCGGATGCCGCCCGGCACGAGCGCCCCTCGGTCGAGCCGTCTGCCCCCGAGCCGGTCCCGGCGGAGGGGGTCGAGCCGGCGCTCGACCCCGCTTGATCAGCGACGCGCGAAGTCCGGGGCATGCTCCGGACGGACGCCCACGCCGACCACGCGCGCGGGGACGGCGCTGAGCACGGGGGCCAGCCGCAGCAGACGCGCGACGGTGCGGGGCACCAGCGGCACCGTGCGACGCGCGAACGCCCGACGCAGACCGAGGTGCACGATGCGCTGCGCCGTCTGCGTGATGATCGTCGCCGGCGCGCGCCGGCGCTGCACGGCCGTCACGACGCGGTCGCTCATCCGACCCTGCAGCAGCGGCTCGGCGACGAGGGCGGCGGCGGCCACGCCGTCCTGCACCGCCAGGTTCACGCCCACGCCGCCGACGGGCGACATGGCGTGCGCGGCGTCCCCGATGCACAGCAGGCCGCGCGTCCACCACCGTCGCGCGCGGTTCAGCCGTACGTCCAGCAGGTGGACGTCGTCGAAGCCGACATCCTCGAGCGCGGCCGCGAGCTCCGGGACGGCCGCGGCGACCTCCGCGCGGAAGGCGCCGATCCCCGCGGCGCGCAGCTCGGGCTCGGAGCCCTTCGGGATCAGCATCGCCGCCTGCACGTAGTCGCCGCGCGGGATCAGGATGAACAGGCGCCCGCCCGCGCCGCGCGGCAGCAGGCTCCGCCCGACGTCGACGGGCGCGCCGTCCGCGTCGCGCGCGGCGATCCGGAACCACAGCACATCGAACGGCACGGGGAACTCGCGCATCCGGAGCCCCGCGAGACGGCGCACGCGCGAGCCGCGTCCGTCCGCCCCGATCGTGAGCGGCGCGAGCAGCTCCTCGGTCTCCCCCGTCGCGTGGTCCCGGCAGCGGACGCCGACGACGGCGCCGTCGCGGCGGACGAGCTCGACCACCTCGGTGCGCATGCGCAGGTGGAAGCGCGGCTCCTGCCGGCCCGCGTCGGCCAGCAGATCGAGGAAGTCCCACTGCGGCGCCATGGCGATGAATGGATGCGGGTGGCGCAGGCGCCCGAAGTCCGCGAGCGTTGCGACCGTGCCGTCCGCCGCGGGCACGCGCACGCCGTCGAGGCGCGAGAACGGGATCCTCGCGAACTCGTCCGCGAGGCCCAGCTCGTCGAGCAGCAGCTGGGTCGACGGGTGGATGGTGTCCCCGCGGAAGTCGCGGAGGAAGTCGGCGTGCTTCTCGAGCACCGTGGTGTCCACGCCGGCGCGGGCGAGGAGCAGCCCCGCGATCATGCCGGCCGGGCCTCCGCCGACCACGATGCAGCGGGCCGTGCCCGGGGCTCGTTCGCTCATGCCCTCACGATCCCGCAGGCGCGCCGGATCCGCCACCGCCGGGTGCGACGGCGCCCGTCAGCCGAGGAAGAGGGCGCGCAGCCGCTTGGTCGTGAACACCAGCCCGAAGGCGATCATCACGACGTAGTAGAGGACGTGCCACAGCAGGCCGGCGCTGAGCACGCCGGTCGTGAGTCCGCGGACCAGCTCCACGCCGTGCCACAGCGGCAGCGCCATCACGATCTGCTGCACCCACTCCGGGTACACCGCGATCGGGTAGAACGTGGCCGAGAACAGGAACATCGGAAGCAGGGCGAAGTTGATCCAGTCCATGTGCTGGAACGTCTTCATGTAGCTCGTGACGGCCATGCCGAGGCTCGCGAACCCGAACGCGATCAGCAGCACCGCCGGCAGCGCCAGGATCGCGGTCCACGACAGGTTCAGCCCCGCGAGCTGCATGATCGCCATGAAGCCGGTCGCGTAGAGCAGGCCGCGCAGCAGCGCGTAGAGGATCTCGCCGAGAGCGACGTCCAGCGGGCCCAGCGACGTGGACAGCATGCCCTCGTAGAGCTTGCCGTAGTTGAGCTTGAAGAAGACGTTCCAGGTGGAGTCGTAGATGGCCCCGTTCATGGCCGAGACGGCGAGCAGCGCGGGGGCGATGAACGCGGCGTAGCTCACCTCGACCCCCTGGGAGGTCTGGACGTCGCCGACGAGGGCGCCCAGACCGATGCCCATGGAGGCCAGGTAGAAGACCGGCTCGAAGAACCCGGAGAGGACGACGATCCAGCTCGACGACCGGGCCGCGACGAGTCCGCGCTCGACGACGGACCAGGGATTGCCCGCCCACAGGGCGCGCACTCCCCCGCGGCGCGTGGTGTCCTCGACGTCTGCCACCGCGGTCATCGGGCGAGCCTCCGGACGAACACGCGACGGCCCCAGACGTACCCCGCCACGCACAGGGCGACCAGGTACGTCACGTGCACCGCGATCATCCCGGGCGCGATCCCGGCCCCGTACGTCGCCGCTCGTCCGAGCTCGGAGCCGTGCCACAGGGGCGAGATCCAGCCGATCCACTGCAGCCACACGGGCAGTGTGTCGAGCGGGTAGAACGTGCCCGAGAACAGGAACATCGGCATGAACACGAAGCGCTGCACGAGCGCGAACTGGCCCTTGTCGTCCTGCAGCGACCCCGCATAGGCCATGAGCGGGATGCCGAACGCGAGCCCGGCGAGCAGGCCGGCGGGGATGGCCAGCCACCCCGTTCCCGGCTGGGGCACGGACCCGAACAGCCACACGAACAGGTAGTACGCGGCGACCGCGACCGCCATCCGCGCGGCCGCACCCGCGATCACACCGTGCGTGATCTGCGGGCTCGACAGGGCGGAGGCGTTGAAGCCGTAGAAGTACCGCCGCCACTTGAACCCCGCCATGACCGGGTAGGTCATCTCCTCGGACGCGACCGCGATCGCGGCCGTGACCAGAAGGGCGGGCGCAACGAACACCAGGTAGGGCACCTCGGTGCCGTGGTCGACGACGGGAACCCGGATGAGCGCGGCGAGCCCGAGCGCGAGACCCAGCAGGTACATGATCGGCTGCCCGACCGCGCCGACCACGATCGTCCATCCGTACGCCCGCATGGCGCGCACCATGTGCTCGGTGACGTACCAGCTGCCCCGGCGTCGCGGGCGGCGGCCCCACTCCAGGGCCTCGGCGCGCAGCTCGTCGAGAGTCGGCTGCGCCGTGCGCGTGGCGCTCATTCGATCAGCGACCTTCCCGTCAGCCGCAGGAACACGTCCTCGAGGCTGGAGCGGCGCACGAGGCTCGTGATGGGCTGCAGACGCGCCGCGGTGACGCGCTCGAGCACGGCCTCGCCGTCGTGCGCGTAGATCAGGATGCGGTCGGGCAGCACCTCGAGGCGATCGCCGATGCCCTGCAGCTGCGCGGCGACCTGCTCGTTGCGCTCGGAGCCGAAGCGCACCTCGAGGACCTCCCGGCTGGAGTGCTCGCGGATGAGCGATGCGGGCGTGCCCTCGGCCATGATGCGGCCGTGGTCGACCACGATCAGGCGGTCGCAGAGCTGCTCGGCCTCGTCCATGTAGTGCGTGGTCAGCACGAGCGTCGTGCCGCGCTCCTTCAGCCGGAACAGCCGATCCCACAGCACGTGCCTCGCCTGCGGATCGAGGCCCGTGGTCGGCTCGTCGAGCAGCAGGATGCGCGGGTCGTTGATGAGCCCGCGGGCGATCGTGAGCCGGCGTTTCATGCCGCCCGACAGCTGATCGACCTTGCTCTTGGCCTTGTCCGACAGCTGCGCGAAAGCGAGCAGCTCGTCGGCCTTCTCGTGGCACACGCGGCTGGGCAGCCCGAAGTAGCGCCCGTAGATGTAGAGGTTCTCGCGCGCGTTGAGCTCGCCGTCGAGGTTGTCCTGCTGCGGCACGACCCCCAGCCGGGAGCGGATCTCGGGCCCGTAGCGGTCGGGATCCAGGCCGAGAATGGACAGCTCGCCCGCGGTGCGTGCCGAGACCGCGCCGATCATCTTCATGGTGGTCGACTTGCCGGCGCCGTTCGGGCCCAGCAGGCCGAACGACTCCCCCGGAGCCACCTCGAAGCTCAGCCCGTCGACCGCCACGAAGTCCGGCTTGCCCTTGACCTTGTACGTCTTGACGAGGCTCTGCGCGGAGATCACCGGTTCGGACACCGGACAACCATATCCGCGGCCTCCGACAATGGGCAGACCCCGTTCGATCGTTGAGCGGAGCGAGCGCCAGCGAGCGGAGTCGAAACACAGGAGACCGCCACCGGCACGTCAGAACGGCGGCGGGTCTGCGCCGAAGTCGGCGCGCGCGATCTCCGAGGACGCCTCGAACCGGACCACCGGGGTGGGTTTGTGCTTGTAGGCCTTGCCGGTGGGACTGATGACCTCCATCACGCCGCCCGGCCCGTGACGGAATCTCCACGCGGAGTTGTGTTTCAGGACGTGGTGGGCGCGGCACAGGTTGGCGAGGTTGCGGACGCTCGTGGGGCCGCCGTGGGAGTACGGGATGGTGTGGTCGTCCTCGCAGCGGATCGCGGGTTGCCGGCAGCCGGGGAAGCGGCAGTGCTCGTCCCGGGCGATCAGGAAGCGCCGCTGCGCTTTCGTGGGCGTGTAGGTGTCGACGGTCTTCAGGCACCCGGTGTCGGGATCCTGGAACAGGCGCGTCCATCTGGCGGCCTCGCCGGCCAGGCGGCGCGCGGCCTCCGCGGGGATCGGGCCGTATCCGGCGAGGAACGCGGACTCGTCCCCGACGCCGGTGAGGGTCTGCCACGGGACGGTGACCTGAACGGTGGCGGTGATCTTCGTGAGGGCGTCCCCGCCGTGCTGGTCGATCAGCTCGGCGGTGGGGAGGCCGGCGAGGGCGATCTCGGCGAACACGTCCGCCCGGATCTGATCCAACGTCCGCTCGTCGGTCTCATCCTTGGTGCGGTAGATCGTGCGCGCCATCTGAGTGGCCCGGTCGTGCATCGCGTACACCGTCACCGCCGGACCGATGTAGGTCAGCTCGCCCATCCCGTCCGGGAGCGGCGCCGCCCGCAGGGAGCGGTCGGCCATGGCCTCCTCGTGCCGCTCCTCCAGCGGCAGCGGCTCGATGTCATCGGCGAGCTTCCGCGCGACGGACCCGAGCTGCCCGGCGGTGAGCTTCTCCGCCCGTGGCAGGATGATCTGCTCGAACTCCGCCCGCGCGTCCTCATCCTCCAGACGACTGCCGGCGTCGACGATCGCCCGGACCTGGGCATCCGAGATGCGCCCTTCCTCGAACACCGCGAACGTCGCCGGGAACCCGTCAACCAGGTCGACGGACCATTCCATCCGCATCCGGATCGACCGGTCGGAGATCCGGGCGGCCACTCCGAACTCGGCAGCCATCGATCGGACCGGGTGCTCGAACTCCGATCCGATGCCGGCGCGGCGCATCTGCGCCTCCGCGATCGCCCGCGCTTCGGCGAGCCGCTTGGCCTGACGCGCCTGCGCCCTCGCGATGACCGCCTGGTCCTCCAGAAACCCCTCGACCAGCTCCGACATGCGCGCCAGCTCACCCAGGGTGGGAGTCCACCCGGTCGAGTGCGCCTGTGTCGTCATGCTCCGATTCTTCCAGGGGCCACCGACATTCAGCGGGCCGGAAAGGGCAGATCAGGTCAGTGAACCGAATCTGTGGAGAAGTCGTCGGTACGGCACCCTGTGGACGAGCGGCGCGCCGGCCGGCAGGGAGGGTTCGGACACGTTTCGACTCCGGCGCTGGCGCGCCTCCGCTCAACGACCGGAGGGTGGGCCGGCGCTGGCACGCCTCCGCTCAACGACCAAAGGGGTGGGCCGGCGCTGGCACGCCTCCGCTCAACGACCGAAGGGTCAGAACTGGACGCGGGGCGGCTCGGCGATTGCGGCGCCGTCGACCACCTCGAAGAACTCCCGCTCGTGGAAGCCGAGGTTGCGTGCGAACAGGTTGTTCGGGAAGACCTTGATCTTGGTGTTCAGCTCGCGCACGCCGCCGTTGTAGAACCGGCGCGACGCCTGGATCTTGTCCTCGGTGTCGACGAGGGCGTGCTGGAGCTGCAGGTAGTTCTGGCTGGCCTGGAGCTGCGGGTAGGCCTCCGCGACCGCGAACAGGCTCTTGAGCGCCTGCTGCAGGTGCCCCTCGGCGACGCCCGCCTCGGCGGGCCCCTGCGCAGAGAGGGTCTCGGCGCGTGCCCGGGTGACGTTCTCGAACACGGCCTTCTCGTGCGCCGCGTATCCCTTGACGGCCTCGATCAGGTTGGGGATCAGGTCCGCGCGGCGCTTGAGCTGCACCGTGATGTCGCTCCAGGCCTCGTCCACCCGCACGTTGAGCTGCACGAGCGAGTTGTACGTCGCCCACAGGTAGATGCCGGCGATGACGACGATCGCCAGCACGATGACGACAGGAATCAGCCATTCCATCGGGAACCCCCCTCGGTGATTGCCCCCATCCTAGACGCGGGTCCTCCCCGCACGATCGGCGGCCGCGGGACTCGCAGGGCCTCCCCATCGTCGCTCCGGGGACAGGTCCCCAGCGCGCTCGGAGCGCGAGCTTCCTAAAATGGGGCCGGATGTCGACCCGAAGACAGCTGCGTGAAGCCCGGACCACGCTCGCCGCGAAGCCGGTGTTCGTCGACACCTCGGGACGCCGCATGCGCCGCGCCCGCATCGCCGGAACCGCGGCCGTCGGCGCGTCGCTCGCGTATCTCGCGCTGGTCGGCGCGGTGCTGCTGAGCGGCCCCGATGTGATGGGACCGCTCATGCCCACGACGCCGGAGCCGGGCGCCGCGGCGGCGACCCCCGCGCCGCGACCGACCCCGGTTGCGACGCCGGCGCCCGCCGCGCGGCCCACGACGGCGCCCGCTCCCGAGACCGTCGAGGTTCCGACGCCCACCCCCACGCCTCAACCCGCCGTCACGACGCAGCCCGAGGCCGAGCCCGCCACGGCCGCCGTTCCGGCGCCGACCGCGGAGCCCGAGACCGCGACCGCGCCGGGCCGCAGCGGCGACGCCCCCGGCCGCGCCAAGAAGCCGACCGAGCCGCCGCGACCGTGACCGGCGGCATGCGACGGGCCCTGCGGCGACGTCCCGCGGAGCGCGCCCACTGGGTCGTCCTCGCGGCCGTACTGCTCGCCGTCCTGGTCGCCCTGCTGGTGCAGGGCTGCACCCATCGCCTCAGCACGATCGGCGACGCGGCGCCGCTCGCGACCGCGAGCGCCGAACGCGTTCCCTCCGAGGTGCTCCACGGCGGGCCGGTGATCGACACGAGGGGCGCGGATCCGCGCACGGCGTCACCCGCGCCGGGCACCGTGGCGCTCACGTTCGACGACGGGCCCGATCCGGAGTGGACGCCGCGCATCCTGGACGTCCTGCGCGAGCACGGCGCCACCGCGACATTCTTCGCGGTCGGCACCGCCGTGATCGACCACCCCGACCTCGCGCGGCGCATCGTCGCCGAAGGCCACGAGCTCGGCGTGCACACCCTCACGCACGTCGACCTCGCCACGGCCCCCGCGTGGCGTCGCGAGGTCGAGATCGACGCCGCGCAGCTCGCGATCATCGAGGCGACCGGGCGGTCCGCGTCGCTGCTGCGGCCGCCCTACACCTCGACGAACTCGGCGGTCGACGACGCGATGTGGTCGGCCATCCGGCACGCGGGCGACGAGGGCTACCTCACGGTGCTCGCGACGAAGGACGCCCGCGACTGGGAGACGCCGGACCCGGATGCGATCGAGCGCGCCATCGTGGACGGCGCCGCGTCGGGCCAGGTGGTGCTGCTGCACGACGGCGGCCGGAACCGCGCCGCGACCGTCGCGGCGCTCGACCGCGCGCTCGACCGGCTCGACGACGCCGGGCACCGGGCGACGACCGTGAGCGAGGCCGTGGGGCTGGAGCCCGTGATGACCGAGGCGGCACCCGGCGACCGCCTGGCCGCGTCCGCGGCGGTCTGGGGCATCCGGATCAGCGACGCCGTCGTCACCGTCATCACGTGGATGCTCGTGATCACGGGCGCCCTGACCGTCGCGCGGGCCGTGCTGGTCGTGGCCGCGGCGGCTCGGCATCGCCGTGCCGCGCGACGGCGACGGGAGGAGCCGGCGCGGCCCGTGGTGCTCGATCCGGTGACGGTCATCGTGCCGGCCTACAACGAGTCCGCCGGCATCGAGGCGGCCGTCCGCTCGATCGCCGCGTCGGAGCACGAGGTGGAGATCATCGTCGTCGACGACGGCTCGACGGACGGCACCGCCGACATGGTGGAGGCGCTCGCCCTGCCGCGGGTCCGCGTCATCCGGCAGCCCAACGGCGGCAAGCCCGCCGCGCTCAACACGGGCCTGCGCGCTGCGTCGCACGAGCTCATCGTGATGGTCGACGGCGACACCGTGTTCGAGCCGGGAACCGTGCGCGCGCTCATCCAGCCGTTCTCCGACAGCCGCGTCGGCGCGGTGTCGGGGAACACGAAGATCGTGAACCGCGGCGGCGTGCTCGGAGCCTGGCAGCACATCGAGTACGTCGTGGGGTTCAACCTCGACCGGCGCCTGTTCGACGTCGCGGAGTGCATGCCGACCGTGCCGGGCGCGATCGGCGCGTTCCGGCGCGAGGTCCTGCGGCGGCTCGGGGGCGTAGGCGACGACACGCTCGCGGAGGACACGGACCTCACGATGGCCGTGTGCCGGGACGGCTGGCGCGTCGTGTACCAGGACGACGCCGTCGCGTGGACGGAGGCACCCGCCTCGATCGGCGCGCTGTGGCGGCAGCGATACCGCTGGTGCTACGGCACGATGCAGGCGATGTGGAAGCACCGCGCGGCGCTCGTGCAGGGCGGCGCGGCGGGCAAGCTGGGGCGTCGCGGCATCGTCTACCTGCTGCTGTTCCAGGTGCTGCTGCCGATGCTCGCGCCCGTGGTCGACGTGTTCGCGGTGTACGGCCTGCTGTTCCTCGACCCGCTGCGCGTGCTCGCGGTGTGGGTCGGATTCCTCGCGCTGCAGACGATCATGGAGCAGGTCGTGTACCGGCAGCTCATGTACCTGGTCGTGTTCCAGTCGGCGTTCACGGCCGTGGCGGGCGTGCGCCTGCGGTTGCAGCGCATGGAGCGCTATGGAACGCTGCGCGCGCCCGCGGAGCCGGTCGCCTGAACGGCACATTCAGTTACCTCACGTAACAGTGAAGTAAGGAGCGGTATGGTTCCCACCATCCTCGACCACCTGCTCCATGTCAGCGAGCTGTTCCAGCGCGACATGACGCGCGCCTTCGCCGGCACCTCGCTCTCCCCCGCGCGCGTGCGCGTCCTGTGGGTGCTGCAGCACCAGGGACCCTCGACGCAGCGCGCGCTCGCCGAGGCTCTCGAGGTGAGCGCCCGCAACGTGTCCGGGCTCGTCGACGCGCTCGAGGCCGACGGCTACGTGCGACGGACGCCGCACCCGCAGGACCGGCGGGCGACCGTCGTGGAGCTCACGGAGGCCGCGGCGCGGCAGATGGCCGAGATGCAGCGCGACCACGCTGCGCTCTCCGCCACGCTGCTCGAGGCGGTCGCCCCAGAGGACCGGCCCGCGGTCGAGCGCGGCGTCCCCGCGATCGCGGCGCGGCTCGCCGAGCTCGTCGAGCGGGCGGAGCACGAGCGATGACCGCCACCGCGACGACCGCCCGTCCCACGCTGGGCGCCCGGGCGCGCTCCTGGGCCCTCAGGGCGCTGCGCGCCGAGCTCGCGATCTATGCGAGCATCGCCCGCGCGTCGTGCGCCGCCCCGCGCTGCCCGCGGGCACGGCGGGGTTCTCGTACCACCGCCCCGTGCTCACCATCCTGTGGATCTTCATCGTGCTGTCGGCGATCGAGATCCCGATCCTGGACCTGATCGTGCACCGGTGGCCCGTCGTGCGCATCGCGGTCCTCATCCTCGGGATCTGGGGGCTCACGTGGATGATCGGGCTGCTGTGCGCCATGCTGATGCGCCCGCACACGGTCGGCCACGAGGGCATCCGCGCCCGCAGCGGGCTCGAGATCGACGTGCCGCTCGCGTGGGACGACATCGCCTCGGTGGAGATCGCCCGACGCGCCGACGAGGAGAAGGCGCCGCGGATCGCCGACGAGCACGGCCGCGCGACCCTCGCGTTGCGGATGGCGAACGAGACCAACATCCTGATCGCGCTCGAGCGGCCGACCGTCGTGCGGCTGCCGGGCCTCGCGCCGAAGGGCGGCGACCACCTCGTGGAGCGGGTGCGGCTCTGGGCGGACGACCCGAAGGCGCTCTGCTGCGCGCGGTCGCGCAGCACATCTGAGCCGACGCGCGCGTGCCCCCGCTGGGATTCGAACCCAGACTGCGGCGAGTTTAAGTCGCCTGCCTCTGCCGGTTGGGCTACGGGGGCGGTCGCTCCACGTTACCCGCCGCGCGTGGCATAGCCTGGTGCCGCTGTCGACGAAGACGCAGGAGGTCCCGTGCCGCACACCCCCGGCCACAAGCCCGTGCTCAGCAACATCGAGATCGCCCAGGCCGCTCGCCTGCGCCCCATCGGCGAGATCGCCGCGGCGGCCGGCATCCCCGACGAGGCGCTCGAACCGTACGGCCGCGCGAAGGCCAAGGTCGCGCTCTCGTGGCTGCACGGCCTCACGGATCGCCCGCGCGGGCGACTGGTGCTCGTCACGGCCGTCTCCCCCACCCCGGCCGGCGAGGGCAAGACGACGACCACGGTGGGGCTCGGCGACGCGCTGACCCGGATCAGCGAGCGCGCCATGATCTGCCTGCGCGAGCCCGCCCTGGGCCCGGTGTTCGGCATGAAGGGCGGCGCCGCCGGCGGAGGCCGCGCTCAGGTCGTGCCGATGGAGGACATCAACCTGCACTTCACGGGCGACTTCGGCGCCATCGCCGTCGCGACCAACCTGCTCGCCGCGATGATCGACAACCACGTGCACCACGGCAACGCGCTGGGCATCGACGTGCGGCGCATCACGTGGCGCCGCGTCCTGGACATGAACGACCGCGCGCTGCGCGATACCGTGATCGGCCTCGGCGGCACGGGCAACGGGCACCCGCGCGAGAGCGGGTTCGACATCGTGGTGGCCAGCGAGGTGATGGCGATCTTCTGCCTCGCGACGAGCCTCGCGGACCTCAAGCGGCGCCTCGGCCGCATCGTCGTGGCCCGCACCCGCTCCGGCGCGCCCGTCACCGCCGCCGACCTCGGAGCGCACGGCGCGATGACCGCCGTGCTGCGCGACGCGCTCGCCCCGAACCTCGTGCAGACGCTCGAGCACACGCCCGCATTCGTGCACGGCGGCCCGTTCGCCAACATCGCGCACGGCTGCAGCTCGCTGATCGCGACCGAGGCCGCCCTGCGACTGGCGGACTACGTGGTGACCGAGGCGGGCTTCGGCGCCGACCTCGGGGCCGAGAAGTTCGCCGACATCGTCGGCCGCCGCGGCGTGCAGGCGGACTGCGCGGTGATCGTCGCCACGGTCCGCGCCCTCAAGTACCACGGCGGGGTGGACGTGCCGCAGCTGCCGGTCGAGGACGTCGCCGCGCTCGAGCGAGGGCTGGCGAACCTCGACCGGCACGTGCGCAACGTCCGGGAGGTGTACGGCCTGCCGTGCGTCGTGGCGATCAACCGCCGCGCGGACGACACCGACGCCGAGATCGCGGCGCTGATCGCGGGTGCCGAGCGGATGGGCGTGCGCGCCGTGGCCGCGACCCACTTCGCCGACGGCGGCGCAGGAGCCGAGGACCTGGCGCGCGAGGTCGTGCGGCTGTGCGACGAGGGCGGGGCCGCCCCGACCTTCACCTACCCCGACGAGGCGCCCCTGTGGGACAAGATGCGCGCGATCGCCCAGCGCGTGTACGGCGCCGCCGACGTGACCGGCTCGGCATCCGTGCTGCGCGCGGTCGAGACGCTCGAGGCGGAGGGCTACGGGGGCCTCCCCGTGTGCGTCGCCAAGACGCAGTACTCCTTCTCGACCGACGCGAAGCTGCGCGGCGCGCCGTCCGGTCACGTCGTCGACGTGCGCGAGGTGCGGCTGGCGGCGGGCGCGGAGTTCGTCGTGATGATCTGCGGCGACATCATGACCATGCCCGGCCTGCCCGCCGACCCCGCGGCGGCGCACATCGACGTGACGGACGACGGCCGGATCACCGGCCTGTTCTGATCCTCCCGCCCCGGGAGCGCCCGGAGAGACGGCGAGAGCCGCCGGCCCTCGCGAAGGAGGAGCGGCGGCTCTCGGGCGTCGGCCTCAGCGGGCGCCGGCCTCGACGGGCTCGGGCGCCTTCTCCGGCGCCGGCTCGACGGGAGCCTCGACCGGGGGCTTCGGACGCGACGCGAACGTCTCGAAGAAGACGCGCGGCGACTGCGTGGCGCTCAGCTGCACCATGTCGCGGCCGAGCCAGAGGTTGTGCCACCAGCCCCACAGCACGCGCCACTTGCGCTCCCACGTGGGCATCGCCAGGCCGTGGTAGCCGCGGTGCGCGACCCAGGCCAGGAAGCCCTTCAGCGCGAACTTGCCGGACTGGAAGACGCCGTTGTAGAGGCCCAGGCCCGCGACGGCGCCGAGGTTCTTGTGGAAGTAGTCGACGGGCTCGTCGCCGCGGAGGACGGCGACCAGGTTCTTGGCGAGGCGCTTGGCCTGGCGCACGGCGTGCTGCGCATTGGGCACGCACGTGCCGTCGGGCAGGCCGCCGGTCTTGTCCGGGACGGCCGCGATGTCGCCGGCGGCCCAGGCGCCCTCGACCACGGTCTCGCCGTCGACCACGCGCAGGTCGGCCTGCGTCGTGATGCGGCCGCGGGGCTCGGTCGGCAGGTCGCTGCCGCGCACGACGGCCGGGTTGGCCATGACGCCCGCGGTCCAGACGATCAGGCCGCTCGGGAACGACTGGCCGGTCGAGGTCTCGACCACGCCGTCCACCGCGCTGGTGACCTGCGTCTCCAGGTGCACGTTGGCGCCGCGCTGCGCGAGGTCCTTCAGAACCCACTCGCTCGTGGGCAGCGAGACCTCGGGCATGATGCGGCCCATCGCCTCGATGAGGTGGAACTGGGTCTCCTCGAACGAGATCTCGGGGTACTTGCCCACGAGCGACGACGCGAGCGAGCGCAGCTCGGCGAACGTCTCGATGCCCGCGAAGCCGCCGCCGACGATCACGACGGTGAGCAGGCGCCGGCGCAGCGGGTCACCGGCGGGCAGGGCCGCGGCCTTCTCGAAGTTGGAGATGAGGGTGTCGCGGACGAAGACGGCCTCCTCGACCGACTTCAGGCCCACGGCGTTCTCGGCGATGCCCGGGATCGGGAACGTGCGCGAGACGGATCCGGCGGTCACGACGATCTGGTCGTACGCCATCTCGTAGGGCTCGCCGCCCTCGGGCGTGATCGTGGCCGTCTTGTTGGCGTGGTCGATGCCCGTGACCTTGGCCGTGATGACCTTGGTGGTCTTGAGGTGACGACGGTGCGAGACGACCGTGTGGCGCGGCTCGATCGAGCCGGCCGCGACCTCGGGCAGGAAGGGCAGGTACGTCATGTACGGAAGCGGGTCGACCATGACGACCTCCGCCTCGTCACGACGCAGGTGCTTCTCCAGCTTCCACGCGGTGTAGAACCCCGCGTAGCCGCCACCGACGATGAGGATCTTGGGCACGAGTGAAGAACTCCTTGAGTCAGGGATTGCCCGGCGACCGCCGCACACGGGCCGATCGGACGCGTCGCACTGCCGCGATGACGCCCAGCACCACGAGGATACCAGCGCCGCTGAGGGCCACGAGCGGCAGGGTGCCGTAGCGCAGGCCGTCGGCCGTGGGCAGGTAGGCCGAGCCGGCCTCCGCGGGCGGGTCGGCGGGCGGCAGCGGCGGGATCTCGACCGGGGCCGCGGACTGCGTCGGCTGCGGGGCGGCGTCCTGGCGGCGGTGCAGCGCGATCCAGCGCTCGAGGTCGCCCATGGGGTTCTTCGTGACGGGGGCGACGGCCGCGTTGACCGCCGCGTTCGCGTCGACGAGGCCGTAGCCGTAGAACGCGTCGGGGACCTTGGCGACGCCCGGCGGCTTGCGCGCGGTCTGCACGATCCGGTTGATCACGTCGTTCGCGCTCAGCTCGGGATGCGCCGAACGCACCAGGGCCGCGATGCCGGCGACGATCGGCGCCGCGCCGCTCGTGCCGTCCCACTCGACGATCTCGCCGTCCGCCGACACCCCGAGCAGCTTCTCGCTGGGCGCCGAGACGCCGATCGTGATGCCCTGCGTCGAGGCCTCGACGCTCGCCTTGCCCTGCGGATCCACGCCGGCGACCGTCAGGACGCCCGGGATGGTGGCAGGCGCTCCGACGGAGTTCGTGCCTGCGCCGCGGTTGCCCGCGGCGACCACGATCACGACGTCGTTCTCCATCGCGTACAGGAACGCGTCGTCCCACGACTCGTCCCAGCTCTGCTTGTTGGTCGTGAACGAGAGGTTGATGACATCCGCGCCGTTGTCGACGGACCAGTGGATGGCCTCCGCGACCTGCTGCGCGAACGGCACGGCCGCCGATGAGCCGAATCCGAGCGAGACCGAGAGCAGGTTCGCCTGCGGGGCCACGCCGATCATCGCCCGCGGGTCGCCGCCGCTGCGGGCGGCCGCGAGCGAGGCCACCCAGCTGCCGTGGTTGCGGTTGACGACGTCGACCGGCGTGCGCCCGTCGGGGGCGCCGGCGCCCGACACGTCCGTGCCGCCCACGACGGCGCCCTCGAACTGCGCCGGCCCGGCGACCACGCCCGTGTCGATGATCGCGATCGTCACGCCCGCGCCGCGCGTGGTCTCCCACGCGTCGGTGATGCCGTACTCCTCGAGCCAGTACTGGCGCTCGCGCGGCGTCGGCTCCGCGGTCGCCGCGGGGTTCGGCGTGCCCTCGGGCGTCGGCGGCGGCGTCGGGGCGGCACCGGTCAGCACGACCACGAGGACCGCGGTCGCGAGGATCCGGCGCAGACGCGTCATCCGGCCTTCCCGGGCTCCGCGCACTCGCAGCGGTCGGGCGACCACGCGGAGCGCTCGAGCGCGGCGTCGCCGATCGGGTTCACACCGGGGCCCGCCGCGAGGGCGTGGCCCGCGAGGGCGTGCAGGCACTTGACGCGCGTCGGCATCCCGCCGGCGGAGATCCCGTCGATCTCGGGCACGTCGCCGAACGCGGCGCGGTCGGCGAGGTACGCCTCGTGCGCGCGCGTATACTGCGCGGCCAGCTCGGCGTCCTCGGCGAGGCGCGCGGCGAGCTCGGGCATCAGCTGGCCGGCCTCGAGCCGCGACATCTCGGCCGTGGCGGCCGGGTGCGTCAGGTAGTAGAAGGTCGGGAACGGCGTGCCGTCGGGCAGTCGCGGCGAGGTCGCGACCACCGCGGGGTTGCCGCACACGCAGCGCGCGGCGATGCCGACGACCCCGCGGGCCTCGCGCCCGAGCTGCGCCGAGACCACCTCGAGGTCGACCGGGCGCACGGGATCGAAGGGAGGAGTCGTCACCCCTCCAGGCTACCGGCGGCGCACCGGGAGCCCCGGCCAGGGCGGCCGCTTGCCAGCATTCCGTGAGGTCGCGTCAGGGCGCGGGCGTCTCGGTCGGCTCCGGCTCGTCCGGCACGCCGATCGTGATCTCCATGGCGGTCTCGGCCGTGCCGGCGCCCACGATCGAACGCAGCAGGCCGCCCATCCAGTCCGCGGCCCGCTCCTCCACGTCGGCGCTGACCGGCTCCGGGTCGCGCGGCACCTCGGCCTCGTCGAGGTCGTCCACGATCAGGAAGGAGACCTCCCCCGGCTTGACGTAGTAGAGCCGCTCGCGTGCCTGGGCGGTGATGAACGCCGGGTCGTTCCAGCGATCCCGCTCCCGCTCGAGCTCGGCGATCTCCTCGCGCGTGACCTGGACCGACTCCTGGAGCGCGGCGATCTTCTGCCGCTGCTCCACGTACGTCGACACGGTCGGGGCCAGGACGAGCACGGCCAGCACCACGAGGCCCAGCATGATCGCGGCGAAGCCCGAGAACCGGATGCCCCCGAGCCACTCGCGGGCATCCGCACGCGCGGCGGGCGCGGCCGCACCGCGCGCGCCCCGGGACGCGGAAGGGGGAGCCGTCTTCCTGCTCACGGCTCCCCCTCCGGTAGATCTGTGCGACTGGTTACGCGGTGAAGCGCGGGTACGCGCCGCGACCTGCGAAGGTCGCACCGGCGCCCAGCTCCTCCTCGATGCGCAGAAGCTGATTGTACTTCGCGACCCGGTCGCTGCGAGCGGGCGCGCCCGACTTGATCTGACCCGCGTTCACGGCGACCGCAAGGTCGGCGATCGTGGTGTCTTCGGTCTCGCCCGAGCGGTGCGACATCATGACCGTGTAGCCCGAGTTCTGCGCCAGCGTGACGGCGTCGAGCGTCTCGGTGAGCGAGCCGATCTGGTTGACCTTGCAGAGCAGCGAGTTGGCGACGCCCTTCTGGATGCCCTCGGCCAGGCGCTGCGGGTTGGTGACGAACAGGTCGTCGCCCACGAGCTGGACCTTGGAGCCGATGCGCTCGGTCAGGGCCTTCCAGCCCTCCCAGTCATCCTCGGCCAGCGCGTCCTCGATCGTGACGAGCGGGTAGTTGGCGAGCAGCTCCTCGTAGTACGCGGTCATCTGCTCGGCCGACCACTCGTTGCCCTCGAAGCGGTACACGCCGTTCTCGAAGAACTCGGTCGACGCGACGTCGAGGCCGACGGCGATGTCCCTGCCGGGCGTGAAGCCGGCCTTCTCGATCGCGGCCATCAGGAAGTCGAGCGCGCCGCGGTTGCTGGGCAGGTCGGGCGCGAAGCCGCCCTCGTCGCCGAGGCCCGTGGCGTAGCCGCCGGCCTGCAGCTCCTTCTTGAGGACGTGGTAGGTCTCGGTGCCCCAGCGCAGCGACTCGCTGAACGTCTCGGCGCCGAGCGGCACGAGGAAGAACTCCTGCATGTCGACGCCGGTGTCGGCGTGGGCGCCGCCGTTGATGACGTTGAGCGCGGGGACGGGCAGGACGTGGGCGTTCGGGCCGCCGATGTAGCGGAACAGGGGCAGGTCGGCGCTGTCGGCGGCGGCCTTCGCGACCGCGAGGCTGACGCCGAGGATGGCGTTGGCGCCCGTGCGCTGCTTGTTGGGGGTGCCGTCGGCCTCGATCAGCGCGGCGTCGATCACGCGCTGATCGCTGGCGTCGAGGCCCTCGATGGCCGGGCCGAGCTCGTCGATCACGGCGTCGACGGCCTTCAGCACGCCCTTGCCGCCGTAGCGGCCCTTGTCGCCGTCGCGGAGCTCGTACGCCTCGAAGGCGCCGGTCGAGGCGCCCGAGGGGACGGCCGCGCGCTGCACGATGCCGTCGTCGAGCAGCACCTCCACCTCGACGGTCGGGTTTCCGCGCGAATCCAGAATCTCGCGCGCGCCTACAGCTTCGATCAGTGCCACGGAACGACTCCCTCTGAGTGGACGGGTTCGGGGCCGCAGAGCCCCGCGGTCAGTCTATGGCCCCGCCGTGACGCCCTCATGCCGTGTGACGGCGCCCGCCCCTGCGGCCGGGCCGTCAGCCCGCGAGCACCGCAATCGCGACGCCGTCCCAGCCCTTGATCCCCACGGTCTGCAGCGCGGTGGCGTCGAAGCGCGGATCGGATCCCAGCATCGCAAGCGCCGCGCGTGTCCCCTGCACCATCGGGTCCTCGGAGTCGTCGCGCACGATCTCGCCCTCGCGGCCGATGTTGTCGACCACGACCACGGCGCCGGGCCGCCCGAGCCGCGCCGCCCAGTCGAGGTACGCGGTGTTCGACTCCTTGTCTGCGTCGATGAACACGAGATCGAAGGGCTCGCCGTCGCCCTCGAGCGTCGGCAGCACGTCGAGCGCTCCGCCGACGCGCACGTCCACGCGGTCCGCGACGCCGGCCCTGGCGAGATTCGACCGGGCCACCTCGGCGTGCGCGGGCTCGGCCTCGATCGTGACGACCTGTCCGCCGTCCGGGAGCGCCCGCGCGAGCCAGATCGTGGAGTAGCCGCCCAGCGTGCCGATCTCGAGCACGCGCCGCGCCCCGGAGATGCGCACGAGCAGGTGGAGCAGCTTGCCGGAGACCGGCGCGACCTCGATGCCCGGCATCCCGGCGGCCTGCTGGGCCGCGATCGCGGCGTCGAGCGCAGGGTCGGGTCCGATCAGGACGTCGGCAAGCCAGCGGTCGGCGGCGGTCCAGTTCTCGAGCGTGGGTTCGGCCATGCCGCCATCCCAGTGCCGCGCGCGGCGCGCGTCAAGCCGGTGCCGCGATCCCGCCCGTCAGCGCAGCTTCTCGCCGGCCGCCCAGACCGACTCGGGGCGCAGCTCGACGTCGAGCAGCACGGCGTCGGCCGCGTAGCCCGGCTCGAGCGTGCCGAGCTCGTCGTCGAGGCCGAGCGTGCGGGCGGGGACGATCGTGAGCGCCCCGACGGCGTCCGGCAGCGGGATCCCCGCCTCGACCGCGCGGCGCAGCGCCTCGTCGAGCAGCAGAGTCGAGCCGGCGATCGCGTCGCCGTCCTTCAGCCGCGCGACGCCGTGGCGCACCACGACCGCGAGCGACCCGAGGATGTAGTCGCCGTCGGCCGCGCCGGCCGCCGCCATGGCGTCGGTGATGAGCGCGATACGGCCCGGCGCCGACGAGAACGCCATCGACACCACCTCGGGATGCACGTGCACGCCGTCGTTGATGACCTCGAGCGTGACGTGATCCGAGCTGATCGCGGCGATCACGGGGCCGGGGGCCCGGTGGTGGATGCCCCGCATGCCGTTGAATGCATGGGTCAGGATGGACGCGCCGCGGTCGAAAGCGGTGCGCGCGGTCTCGAGGTCCGCACCCGTGTGTCCCACGGCCGCGCGCACGCCCTGGGCCGTGAGGCGCTCGATCGCCTCGAGCGCGCCGGGGTGCTCCGGCGCGATGGTCAGCTGGCGCAGCGTGCCGTCGGCGGCCTCGAGGACGGCCTCGATCGCCTCGGCGTCGGCGCGGATCAGCAGGCGCGGGTCGTGCGCGCCGCGGAACTCGTCGTCGATGAACGGCCCCTCTGCGTGCGAGCCGAGCACGAGCGGGTCGTTCTTCGCGACGCGCGCGATGGCCTCGAGGCGCGACGTGAGGTCCGGCAGCGCGGCGGTCACGAGCGAGAGCACGCTGCGCGTGGTGCCGTGCCGCCGGTGCACCGCCAGCGCGGCCTCGATCGCGTGGTCCTCGGCGATGTCGAACGCGAAGCCGCCCGCGCCGTGGCAGTGCAGGTCGATGAACCCGGGCGTCAGGATGCGGCCCGATGCGTCCACGACCTCATCGGCGGGCTGCGCGCGCCAGCCGTCCCCGGTCCCGGTGGCGGCGACGCGGTCGTCCTCGAAGCGCACCCAGGCATCGGCGGTCTCGCCGCGGTGCGTGACCAGGCGCGCGGAGTGGATGACGGTGGCGGCGGGGGCGTTCATCGCGCGATCCTCACGACGTCCGAGCTTAGTGGAGGACCGGTCTAGACCGCTTCCCCGCCGGGACACGTCGCTCGCCTACAATCCGGCCCATGAGCTCCTCCTCCCCCGCCCTCGCCCGCCGTCTCGGGTTGGGCGACGCGGTCGCGATCGGACTCGGCGCGATGGTCGGCGCCGGCGTGTTCTCCGCCTTCGCTCCCGCGGCCGCCGCGGCGGGCTCGTGGCTGCTCGCGGGGCTGGCGATCGCCGCCGTGGTGGCGTACTGCAACGCGACCGCGTCGGCCCAGCTGGCGGCGGTTCACACCACGTCGGGCGGCACCTACGCCTACGGTCGCGCCGAGCTCGGCGCGTGGTGGGGCTACGCGGCGGGCTGGTGCTTCGTGATCGGGAAGCTCGCGAGCTGCGCCGCGATGGCCATGACATTCGCGGCCTACGCGGCCCCGGCCGGCTGGGAGCGCCCCGTCGCGATCGCGGCCGTGGTGGCGCTCACGGGCGTCAATCTGCTGGGCGTCACGCGCACGGCGCTCGCGGCGAAGATCATCGTGACCGTCGCGCTGCTGGCGCTCGCGGTGGCGGTCGCGGCCGGCTTCGCGGCGCCGGCCGCGGCGGACGGCGCGTTCAGCGGCGACCTGTCGACCGGCGTGGGAGGCCTGCTCCAGTCCGCCGGCCTGCTGTTCTTCGCGTTCGCGGGGTACGCGCGCATCGCCACGATGGGCGAGGAGGTGCGGGATCCGGCGCGCATCATCCCGCGCGCGATCACGATCGCGTTCCTCATCGCCCTCGCGGTGTACGCGCTGGTGGGCGCATCGCTGCTCGCGGCCCTGGGCTCTGCGGGCACCGCCGCGTCGGCCGCGCCGCTGTCGGACGCGGCCGCGGCGGCCGGATGGGGCTGGGCGGAGCCGGTCGTGCGGATCGGCGCGTGCGCGGCGTCGCTCGGCGCGCTGCTCGCGCTCATCGCCGGCATCGGCCGCACGGGGCTCGCGATGGCGAGGGAGCACGACCTGCCGTCGTGGCTCTCGGCGATCCACCCGCGGTTCCACGTTCCGCACCGCATGGAGATCGCGGTCGGCGCGATCGTCGTGGCCGTCGTCGCGGTCGCAGACCTCCGCGGGGCGATCGGGTTCTCGTCCTTCGGCGTGCTGCTGTACTACCTGATCGCGAACCTGTCCGCGTACCGCCAGCGCGCCGCCGTGCGCCGGTACCCGCGCTGGATGCAGGTGCTCGGCGCGATCGGATGCGTCGTGCTGGCCTTCACGCTGCCGTGGCAGAGCGTCGCCGCGGGGGCCGCGGTGGTCGCGATCGGCCTCGCTCTCCGCGCGATCCGGCTGATGCGCGAGCGCTCCCGCGCCGACGCGGATCACGGCGAGTGACAGGCTGGAGCCCATGAGCGAGCGATACACCGAGGCCTACGCGGCGACCCACGGGCGCTTCACCGTCATCCCCGCTGCCTACGTGTTCCTCCGCCGCGGCGACGAGGTCCTGCTGCAGCTGCGGGCGGGCACCGGCTACTACGACGCGCACTGGGCCGCCGGCGCGGCCGGTCACGTGGAGCGCGGCGAGTCCCTGCTCGGGGCCGCGGTGCGCGAGGCCGCGGAGGAGCTCGGCGTCGGCGTCGCGCCCGGCGACCTCGAGTTCCTCACGCTCGAGCACCGCACGGGAGACGGCGCGGCGATCGACGAGCGGATCGACGTGTTCTTCGCGTGCGGCACGTGGACGGGCGAGCCCGCGCTGCAGGAGGACAAGGCGTCCGACCTGCGCTGGTTCCCGCTCGACGCGCTGCCGGACCCCGTCGTGCCGCACGAGCGCATCGTGCTGGACGCCTGGCGCGAGCGCGCGCTGCGGCCCATCATGCCGCTCGGCTTCTGAGCCGGATCAGCCCAGGGGCCTGAGCTCCAGCGACTCGCGCGTCGCGCCCGCGGCCACGCTCGCGTAGGCCGTGTAGCCGTCGGCCGTCGCGCGGTCGAGCAGCCCCTTGAGGTTGCGGGTGCGCTGCTCGAGGCGCACGCGCGAGCCCTCGGCCACGAGCGCGGCCTTCAGCGCGAGCAGCTCGGCCACCGGCACGTCCTTGTCGTGCACCAGCACGACCGCCTCGGCGGTCTCCGCCCCGGCCGTCTCGACGAGGTCCACGATGCGCTCGAACCCGATCGAGAACCCGACCGCCGGCACGTCCTGACCCAGGAAGCGTCCGATCATGCCGTCGTAGCGTCCGCCGCCGCCCAGCGAGTACGACACCGAGGGGTGTGCGAGCTCGAAGATCGTGCCCGTGTAGTAGCCCATGCCGCGCACGAGGAACGGGTCGAACTGCAGCGGGATCTCGCCGCCGCCGCGCGCCGCCGCGACGGCCTCTCCCACGCCGACGAGGTGGTCGACGATCTCGTCCGGGATGCCGCCGGGCAGCTTCGCGACGATCTGGTCCCGGCCGAACCGGGCCGGCGCCTCGGCGGCCGAGAGCCCGTTCAGGAACCCCTCGAAGGCGTCCACGGCCCCGGCCGTCGCGCCGCGCTCGCGCAGCTCGGCCGCGACGCCGCCGGGACCGATCTTGTCGAGCTTGTCGATCGTGATGAGCACGCCGGGGCGCTCCTCGGGCCCGAAGCCGAACGCCTCGAGCATCGCGTCGAGCGCGCGGCGGTCGTTGATCCGCACGGTCGCGCCCTCGAGCGAGAGCGCGGCGAGCGTGTCGAGCGACGCGACGATCAGCTCGGCCTCGGCGCGCGCGGACGCGTCGCCGATGATGTCGATGTCGCACTGCATGAACTGCCGGTAGCGCCCCTTCTGGGGACGCTCCGCGCGCCACACGGGCGCGATCTGGATGGACCGGAACACGGTGGGCAGCTCGCCGCGGTTCGTGGCGTAGAACCGGGCGAGGGGCACCGTGAGGTCGTAGCGCAGGCCCAGGTCGGTCAGCTTCGCGGGGTCGTCCGCGGCGTGCCGGATCGCGTCGGCGTCGAGACCGCGACGCAGGATGTTGAACGCGAGCTTCTCGTTGTCGCCGCCGATGCCGGCGTGCAGGCGCGCGTACTCCTCCATGACGGGCGTCTCGATCTCGTCGAACCCGTGGGCGCGGTAGCGCTCGCGGATCACGGCGAGCACGCGCTCGCGTCGGGCCTTGTCAGCGGGGAGGAAGTCGCGCATGCCGCGCGGGGCGTTCACAGCAGCCATAGGGAAGCAATTCTCTCAGGATTCCCGCTCGCGGATCTCCGCCTCCAGCGCGCGGAGGCGCTCGCGGAGGGCGCGCTCGGCGTCCCAGCCGTTCGCGCGGGCAGCGGCCGCCAGCGTGAGAAGCAGGTCGCCCAGCTCCTCCTCGCTCTCCGGCACCGCGCCGACCTCGGCCGCGTCGTGCACGGCCACGGCGATCTCGTCGCCCGCGCCGACCTGGGCGGCCTTGCCGACCAGCTTCTGCGCGAGGGCCAGCGAGGGCATCGAGCGGGCGACGCCGTCCAGCACGCTGAGGCGCTGCCGCTTCTCGGCGGCCTTTGCCGCGTTCCACAGCTCGAGAACGCGCTCGGGCGTCTCGGCCGTCTCCCCCGCGAACACGTGGGGGTGCCGCCGCACCATCTTCTCGACGAGCGTCGCCGCCACGTCGTCGATGTCGAACGGCTCGGCCGCGTCGCGCGAGGCGATCTCGGCGTGGAACAGCACCTGCCACAGCAGGTCGCCGAGTTCCTCGCGCAGATCGCCGCGGCCACCGGCCTCGATCGCGTCGATCAGCTCGTGGCTCTCCTCGATCAGATACGGGACGAGGGCGCGGTGGTCGATGCCCTGCGTCCAGACGCAGCGATCGCGCACCGTGCGCATCGTCTCGACCGCCTGCCGCAGCGCGTCCGCCGTCATCCCCTCACCTTCCGCTCGGCCGCCCACGAGGCGCCCGTCACGATGATGCCGCGTTCAGGCGGTGATGGCGCGCGCGCAGCGACACGATGACGCCCGACAGCACGAGCGCGATGAGGGAGCCGCCGAGCACGCCGAGGATGGCCTGATCCCGGATGGCGTCGGACTCGGCGTACGCGAGGTTCGCCAGCAGCAGCGACACCGTGAAGCCGATCCCGCCCAGCGTGCCGGCCGCGACGAGGTCGGGCAGCGCGATGGTCGGCGCCGTGCCGCGCGGGCGCATCCGCATGGCGAGCCAGCCGAACAGCGTGATGCCGAGGATCTTGCCGACCGGCAGGGCGACCAGGATGCCCCACAGGGCCGGGGACAGCTCCGACGGCCTCACCTGCGGGATGACGACCAGCGCCGCCACGAAGGCGAACAGGGGCAGGATCGCGCCGTTGATCCACGGCTCGAGGACGTGCCGCGCACGCATGCCGGGGCTCTGCTGGACCGCGAGCCCCAGCAGGACGCCCGCGATCGTGGCGTGCACGCCCGACAGCAGCACGAAGACCCACGCGGCCACCGCGACGACGATCATGGCCGCGACGATCGCGACGCGCGCGCCACGGCTGCCGGCGTCCAGGCGGCTCAGCACCGCGAACACCACGACCAGCACGATCCCGATCGCGAGCAGGCCGAGATCCATGTCGTGCGCGAACAGCACCGCGATGAAGACGATTCCGACGATGTCGTCGATGATCGCGAGCGCGAGCAGGAAGATCCGCACGGGCGACGGCAGGCCCTTGCCGAACACGGCCAGCACGCCGAGGGCGAACGCGATGTCGGTCGCGGTGGGCACGGGCCATCCGTCGCGGGTCGCCGGGTCTCCTCCCGCGAACAGCAGGAAGACCGCGATCGGCACGATCACGCCGCCCGCCGCCGCGATCGCGGGCTGCAGCGCCTTGCGCACGCTCGACAGCTCACCCGTCGTCAGCTCGTACTGCAGCTCGACCGCGACCCCGAAGAAGAAGATCGCGAGGAGGCCGTCCGACACCCAGTGCGCGAGCGACAGGTCGAGCGGCGTGCCCGGGATCGCCAGGTGCGCGTGGCTCAGGTCCAGCACGGCCGGGCCGAACGGCAGGTTCGCGAACAGCAGGCCGAGGGCCGCGGCGGCCAGCAGCAGGACGGCGGGGAATCGCTCGGAGCGGAGCAGCTTCATGTGTGCCTTTCGTCGCCCGTCATCCGCTGACGGATCATGCGGGCGGGATCGCCGGTTCAGAGGACGGACGCTCGTCCGCCGCCGACCAGACTTCCCGGCACACCGCGATCCAGCCTACCGGGCGTCGTCGGGGCGCGCGGCGAGCACGTCGTGCTGCTCCGGATGGCGCTCGAGCCAGCCCTGCACGAAGGTGCAGACCGGCACGATCTTCACGCCGCGCTCGCGCGCGTCCGCGAACGCGTGGGTCGCCAGGCGTCCGCCGATCCCGTGGCCCGAGTACTCCTCCCAAACGACCGTGTGCAGCAGCGTGCGCGTTCCCTCGCCGTCCTCGTAGACGAGGACGCCGGCGAGCGCGCCGTGCGGGTTCTGCGCGTCGCTGAAGTGGGCCTCGTAGCGGGTGTGCTCCGGGTTGTCGGACACGACGATGTCGGGCTCGGACTGCGACTCGGTCATGACGCCCATCCAACCGGTGGGCCGGTGCGGGCTCAACCCCCGGTCACGATCCCGTGGCCGCGTCCTCCTTCTTCGCCGCGGGGAAGATCGCGTCCAGCAGCTGGGCGACCCACGCCAGCAGGTCGGCGTCGCCCAGCGGCTCGCCGCCCGCGGTCGGCATCGGCACGACCATGGCCTCGCCGCCCGCCAGCAGTTTGGCGCCCGGGTACAGGCGCTGCAGCCGCACGCGCATCGAGTCGGGGAGCTGCGCGGGCGCGATCCGCAGGTTGCGGCCCATCGCGACGACGTCCGTCAGCCCGGCCTGCGCGGCGCGGCGGCGCAGGCGCGCGACCGCGATCAGCCCGTCGACCTCGGGCGGCGGCGCGCCGTAGCGGTCGGCGAGCTCCTCGATCACGAGGTCGATCGCGTCGTCCTTGGCGGTCGCCGTGGCCGCGGCCGAGAGCTTCTGATAGGCCTCGAGGCGCAGGCGCTCGGCGTCGATGTACGACTCGGGCAGGCGCGCCTCGACCGGCAGCTCGAGCCGCAGCTCGACCGGGCCCTCGGTCTCCTCGCCGCGGAACGTCGCGACGGCCTCGCCGATCATCCGGAGGTACAGGTCGAACCCGACGCCCGCGATGTGACCGGCCTGCTCGGCGCCCAGCAGGTTGCCCGCGCCGCGCAGCTCGAGGTCCTTCATCGCGACCTGGATGCCCGACCCGAGGTCGTTGTGGACCGCGATCGTCTGCAGCCGGTCCGCGGCGGTCTCGCTCAGCGGCTTGCTCTCGTCGTACACGAAGTACGCGTAGGCGCGCTCGCGCCCGCGGCCCACGCGGCCGCGGAGCTGGTGCAGCTGCGCGAGGCCGTACTTGTCGGCGCGGTCGATGATGATCGTGTTCGCGTTCGCGATGTCGATGCCGGTCTCGATGATGGTCGTGCAGACCAGCACGTCGAACTTGCGCTCCCAGAAGTCGTCGACGACCTGCTCGAGCTGGTGCTCGCCCATCTTGCCGTGCGCGACGGCGATGCGGGCGTCCGGCACCAGCTCGGCGAGGTGAGCGGCGACCGAGTTGATCGACGTGACGCGGTTGTGCACGTAGAACACCTGGCCCTCGCGCAGCAGCTCGCGCCGGATGGCGGCCGCGATCTGCTTGTCGTTGCGCGGACCCACGTACGACAGGATCGGATGCCGGTCCTCGGGCGGGGTCGCGAGCGTCGACATCTCGCGGATGCCGGTGACGGCCATCTCGAGCGTGCGCGGGATCGGCGTCGCCGACATCGCGAGGATGTCGACGTTCGTCTTGAGCTTCTTGAGCTGGTCCTTGTGCTCGACGCCGAAGCGCTGCTCCTCGTCGATGATCATGAGGCCGAGGTCCTTGAACGCCACCTGCTCCGTGAGGATCCGGTGCGTGCCGATCACCATGTCGACCGTGCCGTCGGCGAGGCCCTGCACGACCTGGCGCGCCTCCTTGTCGGTCTGGAAGCGGGAGAGGGCCTTGACCGTCACGGGGAACCCTGCGAAGCGCTCGGTGAACGTCTCGAGGTGCTGCTTGACCAGCAGGGTGGTCGGCACGAGCATCGCGACCTGCTTGCCGTCCTGGATCGCCTTGAACGCGGCGCGCACGGCGACCTCGGTCTTGCCGAAGCCGACGTCGCCCGACAGCAGCCGGTCCATCGGGACGGGCCGCTCCATGTCGCGCTTGATCTCGTCGATCGTCTGCAGCTGATCCGGCGTCTCGGCGAACGGGAACGCCTCCTCCAGTTCGCGCTGCCACGGCGTGTCCGGGCCGAACGCGTGCCCCTTGGCCGCCATGCGCGCCGAGTAGAGCTTGACGAGCTCGACCGCGATGTCGCGGACCGCCCGGCGCGCGCGCCCCTTGGCCTGGGCCCAGTCGCTGCCGCCCATCTTCGACAGGGTCGGCGCCTCGCCGCCCACGTACTTCGAGAGCAGGTCGAGCTGGTCGGTCGGCACGAACAGCTTGTCGCCGGGATATCCGCGCTTGGACGGCGCGTACTCCAGCACCAGGTAGTCGCGCGTCGATTTGGTCGCGTTGCGGCCGCCGCTGGAGACGACGCGCTGCGTCATCTCGACGAACCGGCCGATGCCGTGCGTGGCGTGGACGACGTAGTCGCCCGTCTTGAGCTGCAGCGGATCGACGACGTTGCGCCGCCGCGAAGCCAGCTTCTTGACGACGCGGGCGTCGCCGCCGATCGTGCGGCCGTAGAACTCGCTCTCGGTGAGCACCGCGAGCCGCGCCTCGTCCGACTCGAAGCCGCGCTCGATGCCTGCGACCGCGAGCGTCGCGACGCCGGGCTCCGGCGCGTCCGCGAGGCTCTCGACCAGGCGGGCGGCGAGGCCGCGGTCGGCGAGCACGTCCCGCGCGCGCTCCACGAGACCCACGCCGTTCGCGGCGATCACGACGCGCCAGCCCTCCGCGAGGCGGCGGGCGACGTGGTCGACCGCGCCGTCGATGCTGCCCTGGAACGACGGGACGGCCGCGCCGCGGATCCGGATGGCGGTGCCCGCATCCGGGGCGATCGTCACGCCGTCGTCCGCGAGCGCGTCCAGCTCGGCCGCGGTGTCGGCCGCGCCGGAGTCGAACGGGCTGAGGGTCCACCAGACGCCGCCGCGCTCGCGGACGTCGTCGTGGAGGCGGGAGATCGTGAGGAAGTCGCCCGAGTCGAGGTTGATCGGGGCGCGGGCGCCGCTCGTGGCCGCGCTCCACGCCGCCTCCAGGAACTCGCGGTTCGTCTCGCCGAGCGTGAGCGCGCGCGAGACCGCGCGCTCGGGGTCGACGAGCGCGACCGCGGCGCCCTCGGGAAGATACGAGGCCAGCGAGACGAGCTCGTCCGTGACGACCGGCGTGAGGGACTCCATGCCCTCCACCGGGATGCCCTCGGACATCTTCTCGAGCATCTGCGCGATGCCGGGGAACTCGTGCTGGAGCTGCCGCGCACGGGCGCGCACATCCGCCGTCAGCAGCAGCTCGCGGCTCGGCACGAGGTCGACCTCCGGCACCTCGCCCGGCAGCGAGCGCTGGTCGGCGACCGAGAAGGCGCGGATCTGATCGACCTCGTCGCCGAAGAGCTCGATGCGGTAGGGGTGGTCGGCCACGGGCGGGAACACGTCGAGGATGCCGCCGCGCACCGCGAACTCGCCGCGGCGCGACACCATGTCGACGCGCGCGTACGCGAGCTCGACCAGGCGCCGCACGATGTCGTCGAGGTCGTGGCCGCGTGCGCCGGCGGCGAGCCGGATGGGCTCGGCCTCGCCCAGGCCCGGCGCGAGCGGCTGGATGGCGGAGCGGATCGACGAGGTCACCACGAGCGGGCGCGCGCGATCCCATGTCGCGAGCCGGCGGAGCGTCGCGAGGCGCCGGCCGACGGTCTCGGGGCTCGGGCTGAGCCGCTCGTGCGGCAGGGTCTCCCAGGCGGGGAAGTCGAGCACCTCGGCGTCGGGCATGACCGCCGCGAGCGCCCCGGCGAGCGCCTCCGCGCGGCGGCCCGTCGGCGCGATCGCGAGCAGCGCGGCGGGATGCCCGGCCGCCACGCGGCGCTCGAGCAGCGCGGCGAGCGCCGGGGCGTCGATGCCGTCGACCATCGAGAGGTCGGCGTCCACGGCCGATGCGGTGAGAGCGTCCCGGAACGATTCGGCGGTCTCGAGGGCGCGCACGATCCCCTGAACAGTCACCACAAGAGTCTATGCGGCGCCCCGGACACCGCGGCCGGGGCGGCTCCCTAGGATGACAGCGTGAGCGCACCCCAGCCGCCGATCCCCCAGCCGCCCGTCCCCGGCGGGCACGCGGCGCCCGGCGCGCCCACCGCGCCGTACCTTCCGCCGCAGGATGCGCGCTGTGCGGCCGCGCTGCAGGCGCCACGGCGCGCGGCATCGCCGCTGCTCGGGCGTATCGCGCTCGTGCTGGCGATCGGCGCGACGGTGGGGGCGAGCATCCTGCTGGCCGTCGCCCTGGCGGCGATCGGCGCGGGCATCGGACCGCGACTGCAGGCCCTGTCGCCGAGCGCTGGGCTCGAGATCCTCTCCCCCGTGCGCGAATGGGTGCTCCTGGCAGAGGTCGCCGCGTGGGGCGGGACCGCGCTCGGCGTGTGGGCCCTCGTACAGGGCATCGTCGCGGTCGTCCGCGACCGCGGTCGCCGCTCCGGCATCGCCGCGATCGCGACCGCGGCCCTCGGCCCGGTCGTCGCCGCGGGCGCCGCGTTCGGAGGCGCCGTCGCAGGCATCGCGGGCTCCGGCGGCGTCTGACCGGAGGCTACGGCTTCGGGGCGTGGAAGCGCTGCTGCGCGTCGACCAGCCCGACCTCGACGAGGTGCTCGACCGCGTCCGCGGCGTCGGAGATCAGGATGGGCAGGGTCTGCCGCTCGGTCGCGCCGAACGGGTCCAGCACCCAGTCGGCCGGATCCTGACGGCCCGGCGGGCGCCCGATGCCGACGCGCACGCGGGCGAAGTCCGGCGTGCCGAGCGCCTTGGCGACGTCCCGCACGCCGTTGTGACCGCCGTGGCCGCCGCCCGACTTGAGGCGCAGGGTGTCGAACGGGATGTCCAGCTCGTCGTGCACCACGATCACGCGTCCGGCGTCGACGCCGTAGAAGCGCGCGAGGTTCGCGACGGGGCCGCCCGAGACGTTCATGAAGGAGTTGGGCTTGGCGAGCACGAGCTTGGCGGCGCCCGGGCGCAGCCACGTCTCGGCCACGCGCGCGTTGGCCTTGTGCTGCTTGAACGGCGCGCTGCGACGGCCCGCGAGCTCGTCGATCACCATCTGCCCGACGTTGTGACGGGTCGTCTCGTAGCGGGGTCCCGGGTTGCCGAGCCCCACGATCAGCCACGTGTCGGCCATGACTCCTCCTAGTCCTCGATCCTGCCGCAAGAGTCCGCCGCGGACGAGCCGCCGCAGACGGAGAGAGGGGGCGCGATCGCTCGCGCCCCCTCTCTTCGAAGATGTGCCGGTGTTACTCGGCGGCCTCCTCCGAGGCGGCCTCGTCCGCGGCCGGAGCCTCGGCCTCGGCCTCGGCGTCGCTCGTGGTGTCGAGCTGCGGGGTCGAGATGGCGACGACGAGCGTCTCGGGGTCGGCGACCAGGGTCGCGCCCTCGGGGAGCTTCACCTCGGCGGCCGTGATGTGGGTGCCGTCCTCCCGGCCCTCGACGTCGACCTCGAGGTGCTCCGGGATGTGGGTCGCCTCGACCTCGATCGACAGCGTCATGGCGTCGAGGTTGGCGATCGTGCCGGCGAAGGGCTCGCCCGTCACCACGACGGGGACGTCGACCGTGACCTTCTCGCCCTTGCGCAGGACGACGAGGTCCACGTGCTCGATGACCTGGCGCACCGGGTCGCGCTGCACGTCCTTGACCAGGGCGAGCTGCTTGGTGCCCTCGATGTCGAGCTCGACGATCGCGTTGGCGTGACGCACGAGCAGGAGCGTCTCGTGACCCGGCAGGGCCAGGTGCACGGGCTCGGTGCCGTGGCCGTACAGGACGGCGGGGATCTTGTGCGCGGCGCGCAGGCGGCGGGCGAAGCCCTTGCCGAACTGGGTGCGCACCTCGGTGGTGAGCGTGGTCTGCTCCGACATGATGTGTCTCCTCGTGGCCGCGCCATCCGTTCGATGTCGCGGGGGTCTGTGGCTGCTCGACTCGAACGCAACGCGTGAGGAGAGCCCCGAGGCTCACCCGCGTCGATAACGGCTGAGCACACGCATGCGCGGCTCGCCCTCGCCGAGGTCGTTTTCCATGGTACCCGACGAACGGGTACGGTGGTGACGCGCTTTGTCCGCGCGCAGAACCGCCCGACGACCGCGATTCCGCGGGCGTCGCCGCACGCCAGGAGCCCCCGTGATCGATCCCTCGCACGTCGTCGCCGGCGTCATCGCCGTCATGTCCCTCACCGCCACGGTCCTGCTGGTCGGCGCGTTCTTCTCGCTCGGCCGCTCGGGCTACCGCAAGGACTGACGCCGCCTCACGGCGTCACGCGGACGCATGTGAGCGCCCGCCCCACTAGCCTGGACCCGACGAGGCCGATTCCGGCACCCGCTCGTCTCCCCTGTGATCCGTGTGCAAGGAGATCGCGTGACCGACGCTTCCACCACAACCGCCGTCGCCAACATCGGGGTCGTGGGCCTCGCCGTGATGGGCTCGAACCTGGCTCGCAACCTGGCCAGCCGCGAGGGAAACACGGTCGCCGTGTTCAACCGCAGCCGCGCCAAGACCGACGAGCTCGTCGCCGAGCACCCCGAGGCCGGCTTCATCCCGGCGTACTCGTACGAGGAGTTCGCGGCGTCGCTGGCCAAGCCGCGCACCGCGATCATCATGGTGAAGGCCGGCGCCGGCACCGACGCGGTGATCCAGGCGCTGACCGAGGTGTTCGAGCCGGGCGACATCATCGTCGACGGCGGCAACGCCCTGTTCACCGACACGATCCGCCGCGAGAAGGCCGTCCGTGAGACCGGCATCAACTTCGTCGGCGCGGGCATCTCGGGCGGCGAGGAGGGCGCGCTCACGGGCCCGTCGATCATGCCCGGCGGTCCGGAGGAGTCGTGGGTCACGCTCGGCCCGATCCTGAAGTCGATCGCCGCGGTCGCCGAGGGCGAGCCCTGCGTCACGCACGTGGGCACCGACGGCGCCGGCCACTTCGTGAAGATGGTGCACAACGGCATCGAGTACGCCGACATGCAGCTCATCGCGGAGGCGTACGACCTGATCCGCCGCGGCACGGGCAAGACCCCCGCCGAGATCGCCGACGTGTTCGCCGAGTGGAACTCCGGCGAGCTCGAGTCGTACCTGATCGAGATCACCGCCGAGGTGCTGCGCCAGGTCGACGCGGAGACCGGCAAGCCGCTGGTCGACGTCATCCTCGACCAGGCCGGCGCCAAGGGCACCGGCGCGTGGACCGTGCAGACCGCCCTGTCCCTCGGCGTCCCCGTCTCCGGCATCGCCGAGGCCACCTTCGCGCGCTCGCTGTCGTCGCACCCCGAGCAGCGCGAGGCCGCCGCGGCCCTGCCCGGCCCGGACGAGACCTTCGAGGTCGCCGACGCCGACGCGTTCATCGAGGACGTCCGCCAGGCGCTGTTCGCCTCGAAGATCGTGGCGTACTCGCAGGGCTTCGACGAGATCCGCGCCGGCGCGGCAGAGTACGGCTGGAAGATCGACCTCGGCGCGATCTCGAAGATCTGGCGCGCGGGCTGCATCATCCGCGCCCAGTTCCTCAACCGCATCGCCGACGCCTACGCGGAGACCCCGGACCTGCCGCTGCTCATGTCCGCGCCGTACTTCGCCGACGCGCTCACGCGCGGCCAGGCCGCGTGGCGCCGCGTCGTGATCGCCGCGACCCAGGCCGGCATCCCCTCGCCCGCGTTCTCCTCGTCGCTGGCGTACTACGACGGCATCCGCGCCGAGCGCCTGCCCGCCGCGCTCATCCAGGGCCAGCGCGACTTCTTCGGCGCGCACACGTACAAGCGCATCGACAAGCCGGGCACCTTCCACACGCTGTGGTCCGGCGACCGCACCGAGATCGAGGCCGAGGACACCCACTGACCTCGCGCTGATCCGACGCCGCGTCCCCCTGCCCGCCACGGGCAGGGGGACGCGGCGTCTCCGGCTCACGCCGGCCGCACGTTGTGGTTGCGCGAGAACACGTTGCGCGGATCCCACTCGCGCTTGACGGCGGCCAGTCGCGCCATCGCCGCCGGCGGGTACATGCGCTCCGCCCAGTCGGGCTCGGTGGAGGTCGTGAAGTTGCCGTAGACCCCCGCGCCGCGCGCCTCGATGCCGGCCCAGTCGGCGAGAGCCCGCGCCCGCGCGGCGTCATCGAGCAGGCCAGGGACATCGAAGGCGCCCGCCATCGCGAACCACGTCGCGTCGCGTGCGGGGAACGCCGAGTCGTCCTGGGCGACATCCCCGAACGCGCCGCTCAGCGACCGCAGGAAGATCACGGACGCGTCGTTCTGCCGACGGAACGCGACCAGGTCGTCGATCGTGTCGTCGTCGAGCTCGCGCAGCAGCGTGTTGCCGCCGACGAACCCGGGCATCGGCATCTCGGGGTCGAACTCGGGCGCCTCGAGCAGGACCTCGGGGGTACGGCCGCACTCCCAGGCCGCGTTCGACCACCCCGGGTGCGGCGAGCAGCGGCGCGAGCAGCCGGCAGAGCCGGTCCTCGTCCGAGCCGATCCAGACGGCGCCGATCGAGGCTCCCGCCGGCGCGCTCGGATCCATGGGCGGGACGTCCATGTAGGTGACGGTCAGCTCGCGCGGCGCATCCGCCATGAGGTCGCGCAGGGCACGGAGCATCGGCCGCGGATCGCCGTCGATTCCCAGCTCGGCCGCCACGACGCCGTCGAGCGGCCGCGCCCGGAAGTCGAATCGGGTCACGCCGCCGAAGTTCCCGCCGCCGCCCCGCAGCGCCCACAGGAGCTCCGGATGGGTCTCGTCGGTCGCCTCGACGACGTCGCCCGCCGCCGTGACGAGCTGGACGCCGGTGAGCTGATCGCACGCCAGGCCCCAGGCGCGCAGCATCAGACCGATGCCTCCGCCGAGCGTGAGCCCGCCCACGCCGACCGACGCCGTGTCGCCGGAGCTCAGGCCGAGGCCGCGGTCGGCCAGGGCGCGGGCGACCGCGCCCCAGTGCGCGCCGCCGCCGACGCCGACGCGCGTGCCCTCGACCGTCACGGCGTCGAGGGCGGTGAGATCGAGGGTGAGGCCGCCGGGAACGGAGCCCCAGGCGCTGTGGCCGCCGCTGCGGACCATGATGTCGACTCCGGCCGCGGCGGCACCGCGCACGGCCCGGCGGACGTCGTCGACCGACGTCGCGCGCACGATGACGGCGGGCTCTCCGATGCCGGAGTGGAAACGTCGGGCGGCGTCCCAGTCGGGGTCGCCCGGGAGGATCGCGGTGCCGCCGAACGCGGCAGTGAGCTCGGGGGAGGTCATGCGCCGCACCATAGCCGGGCCCTCCGACATCGGACAGTCCCTCCTCCGCCCGGCCGCCCTCGAGAGCGTCGACACTCACACGCGGCGCATAGCCGGCTCCATAGAAAGCTCATAGGTTCGCGGACACAATGGGTGCCATGACCACCCCGCACGCCTCCCCCGCCCTGCTGCGCGCCGACGGCACGCCCGTCCGGATCCTGGTCGTCGATGACGAGCAGATGCTGACCGACCTGCTGTCGATGGCGCTCAAGATGGAGGGCTGGCAGGTGCGCACCGCCGGCAACGGCTTCGAGGCGCTGCAGGCGGCCAAGGAGTTCAAGCCCGACGCGCTCGTGCTGGACATCATGATGCCCGACCTGGACGGCATGACCGTGCTGCAGCGGCTGCGGCAGGCGGGCGACGACGTGCCCGTCCTCTTTCTCACCGCCAAGGACGCCGTGTCCGACCGCGTCGCCGGCCTGACCGCGGGCGGCGACGACTACGTCACCAAGCCGTTCAGCCTCGAGGAGGTCGTGGCCCGGCTGCGCGCCCTCATGCGGCGCTCCGGCACGGCGCACGCCGCCGAGGACGCCCCCATCCTGCGCGTGGGCGATCTGACGCTGAACGAGGACAGCCACGAGGTGGAGCGCGACGGCACCGAGATCGAGCTCACGGCGACCGAGTTCGAGCTGCTGCGCTTCCTGATGCGCAACGAGCGCCGGGTCGTGTCCAAGGCCCAGATCCTCGACCGCGTCTGGAGCTACGACTTCGGCGGGCGCTCGAGCGTCGTGGAGCTCTACATCTCCTACCTGCGCAAGAAGATCGACGCGGGGCGCGAGCCGCTCATCCACACGGTCCGCGGCGTCGGGTACATGATCAAGGCACCCCAGTGACGCCGCTCGGCCGGATCCGGAGGCTGCCGCTGTCGTTCCAGGCGCGGCTGATGCTGACGGTGTTCGGCTTCGTCTCGCTGATCTTCGTGATCGTCGCGGCCGTCACGAGCGTGATGCTGAACTCGGTGCTCGAGGAGCGCCTCAGCCAGCAGGTGCGCAGCCTCGTCACGGAGGCGGGTCCGTGGCTGATCGGCTCCGGCGCGGAGGACGCGCCGCGCGTGCTGGACGGCCTGCAGGTGCCGCCGGGCACCGTCCTCGTGCTCGAGACCGCCGACGGCGACCGCAGCGGCGCCTTCGTCGACGACCACTTCCAGATCGAGACCCTCACGACCTCCCAGCTCGCGGGGTTGAAGCTCGACCGGCCGGAGGGCCAGGAGCAGGTGCGGACCATGACCGTGCGCGGGCTCGGGGAGTTCCGCGTGCAGGCCGGCGAGGTGCCCGGCGGCGTGGTCGTCATGGGCATGTCGACGCAGGAGGTGCGGGCCACGATCGGCGAGCTCCTCACCACGATCACGTTCGCGACCGCGGCGGGGCTGGCCGTGCTCGGCCTCGCGATCACGGTCGTGATCCGGCAGGGTCTCAAGCCCCTGCGCGCGGTTGCCGAGACGGCCCAGCGCGTCGCGCGGCAGCCGCTCGACCAGGGCGTGGTGTCGATCGAGGAGCGCGTGCCGGCCGAGCAGGCGGATGCGCGCACCGAGATCGGGCAGGTGGGCGCGGCGCTGAACACCCTGCTCGACCACGTCGATGCGTCCCTGACCGCGCGGCAGCGCAACGAGGAGCGGATGCGCACCTTCGTCGCGGACGCCAGCCACGAGCTGCGCACGCCGCTCGCGTCGATCCGGGGATACTCCGAGCTGTCCCTGCGCGATCCGTCGCTCAGCGAGACGACCGGACAGTCGCTCGAGCGCATCCAGGCGCAGTCCGTGCGGATGACGGGCCTCGTGGAGGATCTGCTGCTGCTCGCCCGCCTGGACGAGGGACAGGAGCTCGTCTACGGCGCGGTGGACCTCACCCGGCTCACGCTCGAGGCGGTCGCCGATCAGCGCGTCGCCGGGCCCGAGCACGTGTGGCGGGTCGAGGTCGACGAGGCGCCGGTCATCGTGGCGGGCGACACCGCACGGCTGAACCAGGTGATCGCGAACCTGCTCGCCAACGCGCGCACCCACACCCCCGCCGGCACGACCGTGACGGCGTCGCTGGCGCTCGACGGCATGGGCAGCGCGACCCGCGCGATCCTGCGGGTGCACGACGACGGCCCCGGGATCGATCCCGCGCTGCAGGGCGAGCTGTTCACGCGCTTCGCCCGCGGCGACCGGTCGCGCGCCCGGTCCACCGGCGGCACGGGCCTGGGGCTGGCCATCGTGAAGGCGATCGTCGACGCGCACCACGGCGAGATCCGGGTGACCAGCCGCCCCGGCGATACGACGTTCGAGGTGGCGCTGCCCGCCAAGCCCGTCGATCCCGCCTGAACCTCAGTAGCCGGCGAAGGCGTCGGTGGTCAGGCCGTGGGCGCGGCCGAGGGCGGGCGCGAGGTCCGCGATCAGCGCGGGCGGTCCGGAGACGTACGCATGGCGCCTCGACAGGTCGGGGACCGCGCGGTGCAGGCCCTCGGCAGTCAGCCGCTCTCCCCCGGCCCACGTCCAATGGGCCGGGAGGTCGGCGGGCTCGTCGCGGGTGTACACGACCGTGCGCACGCGGGTGGCCTCGAGCTCCGCGCGGTAGGCGAGCTCGTCGGAGCTGGAGGCGGCGTAGACCAGCACGACGTCGCGGGTCTCACCCGCGAGCCGGAGGTGCCGCAGCTGAGACACGAACGGCGTCACGCCGATGCCGGCCGCGACCATGAGCACCGGCGTGCGCGCCGATCGAGGCAGCGTGAAGTCACCCCAGACCCCGGTCACGGCGAGGACGTCGCCCGGTTGGGCGGCCGCGAGCGCCCGCTTGTAGCTCGAGGCGGTCCCCGTCCGGCTCTCGCGGAACGCGATCCGGATCTCCGGCAGGTCCTCGGGCGCCGACGAGATCGAGAACTCGCGGCGCGTGCCCCGCGCGTCCGGATGGCGGTGCGGCACATCCAGCTCGAGGTACTGCCCCGGCTCGAACCGCACGGGGCGCCTGGCGGTGAAGGCCAGCTCCTGCACGGTCGGCGTCAGCGCCGTGCGGCGCAGCAGCGTGAGGCGGACGGCGCCGCGCGCCGCGAACGCGAAGGCGATCAGGTTGCCGATCAGCAGCGCCCGCTCCTGGCCGAGCGTGATGACGCCGAGCGGGATCGGCCATCCGGCGAGGGCGCCGACCGCGACCGCCACGAGGTACTGCTGCCACCGGCGCGGCGGCAGGGTGAGCGGCTCCGAGAGCATGAACGCGCCGAGGAACAGGTACGGCGACTGCACGAGCACCGCCTGCAGCAGCGTCTCGAGCGGCATCGCGGCGCCGGCCGCGTAGAGCTGCGCGATCGTCCGGCCGGCCGCGACCACCACCGCGACGCCGTAGAACAGGGCGACGACCCGCAGCTTCTCGGTGCGCCACAGCACGAGGACGCTCACGAGGAGCAGCGGCGCGAACAGCGCGGGCGTACCGACCCACCACGCCGAGCCTCCCAGCGTGGACAGGGTGGCCGCGGTCGCGCCGACCGCCGCCGGGTTCAGGATGTGCCGGCCGCGCCAGACGATCAGGTACTTCGACAGCGACGCCGCAGCGGCCGCGATCGCGGCTCCCGCCAGCGTCGCGACGTCCAGGCCGGGCCGCACGACGAACACCAGGATGGCCGCGGTGATGAGCGTCGACTCGGGGCGCCACACGAGCCGCAGGACGCGGTGCGCGACCACGTCGACCGCGGCGGCCACCGCGACCAGCACGGCGGCCGTCGCCAGCAGCTCGGCGGGCGACGGCAGGACGAGCCCGAAGAACGACAGCGCGAGCGCGACCAGCGTGAGCACGCCCAGCGCGAGCAGCACCAGCCGGTACATGGACAGGCGCCCCAGCTGCCGCATGCCCCGCTGGTAGACGGCGGTCAGGCGTCCGATCATGTGAACAGCTCCGCTTCTCCTCGCTCCAGGCGCGACCCCAGCGACCATTCTGCGCGGCCGTCGGACAGCATTCGCACCCAGTGCACGTCGTGGTCGCGCGCGTAGCCGGGCCCGCCCTCGAAGAACAGCGCGGTCGCGGCGGCGTCCGCGATCATGGCGGTCTCGGCGAGCGCCCAGGTCGCGGCGACCGTGCGCACGGGAGCCCCGGTGCGGGCGTCCAGCACGTGATGCAGGCCGTCGCCCCACGCGCGACGATTGGCGGCGGATGCGCACAGCGCGCCGTCCGCGACCACGATCACGCCGATCGCGCGGCGCGGGTCGTACGGGTGCTCGAGCGCGACGCGCTGCGGCATGCCGCACACGCGCAGGTCGCCGCTCGCGTCGACGACCGCGGGACCGGGGATGAGCTCGGCGACCCGGTCGACCAGGCGCCCCTTGCCGAGCGCGCCGACATCGATCGTGGCGCGGCCGCGGAGACGCAGCGTCCCGTCGCGCCAGGTGAGGCGCGCGCGCCAGTCCGCCGGCGCCGCGACGGGGTCCTGGGCGCGCAGCAAGTACGCGGCGTCGTAGCCGAGCCTCTCGAGCGAGGCTCCGACGAGCGGGTTCACGGCGCCGCCGGTCGCGCGGCCGAGCTCGGCGTATGCGCCGAGCATGGCGGCCGCGTCGGGAGGGGCGGGGGCCTCTCCCCCGTGCGCCAGCCGGGCGATCAGCGAGTCGCCGCGGAACCGCGACCATGCGGCGTCGAAGGCCGCGAGGACGCCGTTCACGCGCTCGCGGATGTCCTCAGGAAGCGGCTCCGGGGTGTCGATCCGCCAGCCGGTGCCGATGGCGTCGAAGCGCCACGTCGCTGTCATCGGGACGCGGCCATCTCAGGCCGCCGCGTCCTGCTTGATCCGCTTGATCGCCTCGTTGAAGCCGCCGCTCGTGAGCGAGGAGCCGGCCACCCGGTCGACGGCCAGCTCGTCGATGTCGACGCCCACGACCTCGTCCGCGATGCCCGCGATGAACTGGCCCTGGTACTGCCGGCTCTCGCGCGCCTGCGGGTCGCCCGTGACCTCGACCGCCGTGACGATGTCGTCCTCGAGCGTGACCGTGACGGAGACGGTCTCGATCGTCTCGGGCGTCTGATAGCTGCCCTCGGCCGTGTAGGCGCCGTCGGCGTATGCGGGCTCCGCCGAGGTGGTCTCCGACGTCTCGGTGCCCGTGCTCTCGGCGGGCGCCTCCTCGTCGGTCGAGGCGCCCACGGTCACGGCGCCGCAGCCGGCGAGCGCGATGACGCCCGCGACTCCTGCGAGAGCGGCGCCGGTGCGTGCGGATCGGTTCATGTCGGTCCCCTGTCGTCGGTGCCGCCTGCGCGGCTCTGACTCCATCCCGGCCGACGTCCCCCGGCACCGGATCGGCACCGCTTGTGAATCCCCTCTGCGCTCGCCCGCCGCGGGCGGACTGTCAGGCCGCGCCGTCGAACATGCTGGTCACGGAGCCGTCGTCGAAGACCTCGCGGATGGCGCGGGCGAGCAGCGGTGCGGCCGACAGGACCGTGAGCTTGTCGAAGCGCTGCTCGGGCGACAGCGGCACGGTGTCGGTCACCACGACCTCGTCGATCGCGGCGTCCTGGAGGCGCTCGGCGGCCGGGTGGCTGAAGATCGGGTGGGTCGCGGCGACGATGACCTTGCGGGCGCCGTTCGCCTTGAGGGCCTGGGCGGCCTTCACGATCGTGCCGCCGGTGTCGATCATGTCGTCGACCAGCAGGCAGGTGCGGCCCTCGACCTCGCCGACGATGTCGTGAACCGTGACCTGGTTGGCGACCTTGGGGTCGCGACGCTTGTGGATGATGGCGAGCGGCGCACCGAACTCGTCGGCCCACGTGTCGGCGACGCGCACGCGGCCCATGTCGGGTGACACGACGGTCAGGGTCTCGCGGTCCTCGCCCTGCAGCGACTCCTCGAAGTACCGCGCGAGGATCGGCTTGGCGAACAGGTGGTCCACCGGGCCGTCGAAGAAGCCCTGGATCTGCGCGGCGTGCAGGTCGACGCTCATGATGCGGTCCGCGCCGGCGGTCGCGATGAGGTCGGTGACGAGGCGGGCCGAGATCGGCTCGCGGCCGCGGCCCTTCTTGTCCTGGCGCGAGTACGGGTAGTACGGCGCGACCACGGTGATCCGCTTGGCCGACGCGCGCTTGAGCGCGTCGAGCATGATCAGCATCTCCATGATCCACTCGTTGACCGGCTGGCCGAACGTCTGGACCACGAACACGTCGCAGCCGCGCATCGACGTCTCGAAGCGCGTGTAGATCTCGCCCGAGGCGAAGGTGCGGCGCTCGGTGGGCGCGACCTCGATGCCGAGCTGGTGCGCGATCGCGTCCGCCAGCTCCGGGTGGGATCCGCCCGAGACGACCACCAGACGCTTCTTGGTCTTGGTGACGATCCCCGGGGCGATGCCCCGCTGGCGCTCGTCGTCAGTGGTCGTCTTGCTCTTGCGCGCCATCGGCCGCCTTCTCTGCGCTCCGGGCGCGCGCCGCGGCGTCGGCCGCGGCGGTGCCCGCTCGGTTCTTCTCCACCCACCCCTCGATGTTGCGCTGAGGGGCGACGCTCAAGGCCAGGGCACCGGCCGGGACATCCTTGCGGATCACGGCTCCGGCCCCCGTCTTGGCGCCGGCCTCAATCCTAACCGGCGCCACGAACACGTTGTGCGAGCCGGTGTGGACCTCGTCGCCGATCACGGTGCGGTGCTTGGCGATGTCGTCGTAGTTCGCGGTGATCGCGCCCGCGCCGAGGTTCACGCCGCGACCGATCGTCGTGTCGCCGACGTACGACAGGTGCGGCACCTTGCTGCCCTCGCCGATCTGGGAGTTCTTCACCTCGACGTACGTGCCGACCTTGGCCCCGGCGGCGAGCTCGGCGCCCGCCCGCAGGTAGGCGAAGGGCCCCACGTTCGCGCGCGGCCCGATCACGGCGAGCGTCGCGTCGGCGCGCCGCACGACCGCGTCCTCGCCGACCTCGCAGTCCACGAGCGACGTGTCGGGGCCGATCGTGGCCCCCTCTGCGATCGTGGTCGCGCCCAGGATGTGGGTGTTCGGAAGGATCGTGACGTCCGGCGCCAGCGTGGCGGTGTCGTCGATCCACGTGGTCGCGGGGTCCTGGATCGTGACGCCCTCGCGCTGCCAGCGGCGCACGATCCGGGCGTTCAGGATGGCCGCCGCCTCCGACAGCTGCACGCGGTCGTTCACGCCGAGCGCGACGCGCGCGTCCTCGGCGGCGCGCGCCGCGACCTGGCGGCCCGCCTCGCGCAGCAGGCGGATGACGTCGGTCAGGTACATCTCGCCCTGCGCGTTCGCGGTGCCGACCTGCGCGAGGCTCTCGCGCAGCGTCCGCGCCCGGAACACGTACACGCCCGCGTTGATCTCGGCGACCGCCGCCTCGTCCTCGGTCGCGTCCTTCTGCTCGACGATCCGCAGCACCGAGCCGTCGGCGTCACGGATGACGCGGCCGTACCCGCTGGGGTCGTCGAGCGTGGCGCTCAGCAGCGTGGCCTCGGCCGCGGCGGCGCGGTGCTCCTCGATCAGCGCGGCGAGCGCGTCCGTCTCGAGCAGCGGCACGTCGCCGCTCAGCACGAGCACGTCGCCGTCGAAGTCCGCCGGCAGGCCCTCGACCGCGAGCTGCACCGCGCGCCCGGTTCCCGGGATGTCGTCCTGGTCCACGACCTCGACGCCCGGGATGTCCTCGAGCTCCTGCACGACGCGGTCGCGCTCGTGCCGCACCACCACCCGCACGACCGAGGCGGGAAGCTGCTGTGCGGTGTGGAGCACATGCCCCAGCAGCGTGCGCCCGCCGATGGGGTGCAGCACCTTGGGGGTGCGCGAGCGCATCCGGGTGCCCTGCCCCGCCGCCAGGATGACGATCGCCAGGCTCTGAGTCGTCGCTTCGCTGTTGCTCATGCTCCGCCACCAGGATTCGAACCTGGTCCTCACAGCTCCAAAGGCTGTCGTGCTGCCGTTACACCATGGCGGACCGCGGCATGATCCGGAGGTCCCGGGGCCGCTCGGTCAAGTCTGCCATTCTTGAGGGATGGCATCCGAGACGGACGAGGTCGACCGCATCGTCGACGCGTGGACGCACCAGCGCCCCGACCTCGACTTCTCGCCCATGGAGGTGCTCTCGCGCGTGGACCGCCTGTCGCGGCACCTCGACCGGGCACGCCGCGAGGCGTTCCGCCGCACCGACATCGAGCCGTGGGAGTGGGACGTCCTCTCCGCGCTGCGGCGTGCGGGGGCGCCGTACCAGCTCAGCCCGAAGCAGCTGCTGCAGCAGACGCTGGTCTCGAGCGGCACCATGACCAACCGGATCGACCGGCTCGTCGGACGCCGGTTCGTGCGCCGCGAGGCGGATCCGGACGACGGCCGCAGCGTGCTCGTGACCCTGACGGAGGACGGCCGCGTGCGGGTGGATGCCGCGATCACGCGGCTGATGGACGCCGAGGCCGAGCTGCTGCGCCGCCTCAGCGCCGCCGACCGCGACCGGCTCGCCGCGCTGCTGCGCCGCCTCTCGCTCGGCTTCGACACGGCACCCGAGGCCTGATCCGCCCGAGACTGCAATCCCCCGCCGAGACCGCTGTGGACCACCGCCGTCTCGGCGGCGCGATGCAGTCTCGGCGGTGCGATGCTGTCTCGCGAGGGGGGGCAGAGCCTCAGCCCGTCTGCCCTCAGCCCGTCTGCTCTGTGAGCTCGAACCAGCGCTCCTCGAGCTGGGCGACCTCGTCCTGGAGGGCGCCGATCGCCTCCATCTCGCCCGCGAGGCCCGCGTAGTCCGACTGGTCGTGCTCGGCCAGCGCCGTGCGGGCGGCGTCGATCTGCTCCGTGAGCCGGCCGATGCGCCGCTCGAGGGCCGCGATCTCCTTCTGCGCGGCGCGGAGCTCGGCGCCGCTGAGGGCGGGCTCCACGGCCGCGGCCGTCGCGGCGGCGGGCTTCGCCGCCGGCGCCGCCTGCTCGAGCTGCCGCAGGCGCAGGTACTCATCCACACCGCCGGGGAGGTGGCGCAGCCGGTGGCCGAGGATCGCGTACTGCTGGTCGGTCACGCGCTCCAGGAAGTACCGGTCGTGCGAGACGACGATGAGCGTGCCCGGCCACGAGTCGAGCAGATCCTCCATGGCCGCGAGCATGTCGGTGTCGAGGTCGTTGGTGGGCTCGTCCAGGATCAGCACGTTGGGCTGATCGAGCAGGATGAGCAGCAGCTGCAGGCGGCGCTTCTGCCCGCCCGAGAGGTCCTTGACCGGCGTCGACAGCTGCGCGCTCGAGAAGCCCATCCGCTCCAGCAGCTGGCCGGGCGAGAGCTCCTGCACCTTGGAGCCGGAGCCGAACGTGTACGTCGTGCGCAGACGCGAGATCACCGCACGGACCGGCTCGTCGAGGTGCTCCTCCAGCTCGTCCAGGCGCTGCGTGAGCGTGGCGACCTTGACGGTCTTCCCGCGCTTGACGCGGCCCTCGGTGGGCTCGACCGCGCCGGAGATCAGACCCAGCAGGGTCGACTTGCCTGCGCCGTTCACCCCCAGGATGCCCGTGCGCTCACCCGGCGCGAGCCGCCACTCGACCCGGTGCAGCACCTCCCGCTCGCCGTAGGACACCGACACGTCGAGCAGGTCGACGACGTCCTTGCCGAGGCGCGAGACGGCGAGCGACTGGAGCTCGGTCCTGTTCCGGATCTCGGGCACGTCCTCGATCAGCTGGTTGGCCGCGTCGATCCGGAACTTCGGCTTCGAGGTGCGCGCGGGAGCCCCGCGGCGCAGCCACGCGAGCTCCTTGCGCGCGAGGTTCTGGCGCCGCTGCTCGATCGCCGCGGCCTGACGGTCGCGCTCGACGCGCTGCAGGATGTACGCGGCATAGCCGCCCTCGAACGGCTCGACGATGCGGTCGTGGACCTCCCACGTGGCCGTGCACACCTCGTCCAGGAACCAGCGGTCGTGGGTCACGGTCAGCAGGCCGCCGGCGTTCGGCGCCCAGCGCCGCTTGAGGTGCTCGGCGAGCCAGGCGATCGCCTCGACGTCGAGGTGGTTGGTGGGCTCGTCGAGCGCGAGCACGTCCCAGTCACCCGCGAGCAGCTTCGCGAGCGCGACCCGGCGCCGCTGCCCGCCCGAGAGCGTCCCGAGTCTGGCGTCCCAGGGCAGGTCGCCCAGCAGCCCGGCGATGACGTCGCGGACCTTCGGGTCTCCGGCCCACTCGTGCTCGGGTGTGTCGCCCACGACGGCGCCGCCGATCGTGTCGTCGTCGTCGAGCGTGTCGGCCTGGTCCAGGACGCCGATCCGCACGCCGCCACGCACCGTGACCCGGCCGGCGTCGGGCTCCCGGCGGCCCGCGAGCATCGCCAGCAGGCTGGACTTGCCGTCGCCGTTGCGGCCGACGATGCCGATGCGGTCGCCCTCGTTCACGCCGAGCGAGACCGAGTCGAAGACCACCTTGGTCGGGTATTCGAGGTGCAGGGCCTCAGCCCCGAGAAGATGCGCCATATCCCCTCCAGCGTAGGCGAGCCGCGGTGTATCAGACCGCGGGGCGCCCTCTCCTGACACCCGTCGGGACCGGGCCCCAGCCCTCCCGCATCCACGACGCGATCTGCCATCCCGAGGAGGACGCATGAGCTTCGACGTGAGCGTGCCCGCATGACCACGGTCGGCATCGCCGCCGCGCGACTCCTGCCCGCTCCCCCCGTCCTGGGCGCCCACCCGGCCTCCGCCCCGGCCGACGACGCCCTCCCGGCGTTCGACGCGCCCGTGCCCGTCGCGCGCGCCTCGCTGTCGCGACGGCGCGCGAGGGACGCGTCGCACCGCCGCCGCCTGCTCGTCACAGACGCGGCCATGGCGTCCGGAGCCTGCGCGGCGGTCGCGCTCGCGTCTCCGGCCCTCGCGGCACCCGCCGCCGCGACCGCCGCGCTCTGGTGCGCCTGCCTGGTGCTGGCGCGGTCGCACGACCCCTCGCTCACGCCCCGCGGCGAGCTGGCGCGCGTGGCGGCGGCGACCGCCGCGGCCCTCGGCCTGATCGCGGTCGCGGCCGTGGCCGGCGTCCTGCCGCTCGATGCGGCGCGCGCGGTCCTCGCCGTGGGCACGCCCATCGGGGCCGTCGCGATCGCGACCGGCAGGATCGCGTGGCGCTCGCTGCGCGGATCCAGCCCGGCGCGGGCCGTCGTGGTCGGACGCGCGGCCGACGTCGCGAACGTCGAGCACGAGATCGCCCGCATCGCGGCGTCGCCCGTGCGGGTGTGCGGAGCGGTCGTGTTCGATGCCGACGACGCGAGCGACGCCGTCGTCGGGACGGTCGCCGACGCGGTCGACCGCGTGTCGGCCGACACCGTGCTCGTCGCAGGGACGCCGGATGGAGCCCCGGCGTTCCTGCGACGGCTCGCCTGGGCCGTGGAGGGCCGGGCGGCCGATGTGCTGTCGTGGAGCGGGTTGACCGATGTCGCCGCCGCGCGGCTGTCCGTCTCGGCATCCGGTTCGCTCCCGATGCTGCGCCTGCGCGTCGCCCGGTACGACGGTCCGCGCCGCGCCGCGCAGCGGGTGTTCGACGTGGTCGTCGCGTCGCTCGCGCTCATCCCGGTCGGCCTGCTCGCGGTGCCGATCGCGATCGCCATCCGGCTCGACTCCCCCGGCCCGGTCCTCTACCGGCAGGAGCGCGTCGGCGAGGGCGGGCGGACGTTCCGCATGCTGAAGTTCCGCTCCATGAGCGTCGACGCCGATCGGCGCTCGGCCGCGCTCATGGCGCTCAACGACGCCGCCGGCCCCCTGTTCAAGGTGCGCGAGGACCCGCGCGTGACGCGCGTCGGCCGCGTCCTGCGGCGCTGCTCGCTCGACGAGCTGCCGCAGTTCTGGAACGTGCTGCGCGGCGACATGAGCGTGATCGGGCCCCGGCCCGCGCTGCCCCGCGAGGTCGCGCAGTACACGGAGGACGAGCGGCGTCGGCTGTACGTGCGGCCCGGGATCTCGGGCCCGTGGCAGGTCGGCGGGCGCAGCACCCTCAGCTGGGAGGACGGGATCCGCCTGGACCTCGGCTACACCGAGAACCGGTCGATCCCCGGCGACGTCGCGCTGCTGTTCCGCACGGTCACGGCGGTCCTCACGGCGCGCGGCGCCTTCTGACGCCCTAGAGGCGGATGTCGCCGGGCGCGCGCAGCTCGCGCCAGGGCTCGGCGCGCGCGGCGGGCGGCACGACGTCCGCCGCGATCAGCGGTCCGAGATCGAGCCGGCCCAGGCCCGCGATGTCGGCGATCGGCACCTGGAAGGTGCGGAACGGCCCGAGGTCGGGCGTCCGGTCCGCCGCGACGCCGCGGTCGAGGTCGTCGCGATCGAGCACGGGCGACTGGTCGAGCACGAACCCGGCGGCACGCAGCTCGGCGCCCCGGCACCACGCGGCGATCTTGAAGAACCGCAGCGGGATGCGGATGCCGCGGTACGGGATGTCGCGCTCGCCCAGCACGGGTGCCGTGAGCACCGAGATCCGCAGGTCGTTCGCGTCGGCGTACTCGAGCACGTGGTCCTCGAGCCCCACCCACAGCTCCTGGGACTGGTTGAAGCCGGAGGCCTGCGGCGCGGCGTTCGTGTAGTGGAACGTGTCGCTGTCCGCGCGGCGGGCATCCGGGCCCCACACCGGGTCGCGGCGGCGCACCAGGTGACCGCGGTCGAGGTCGTTGCGGGCATACACCTCCGGGCCCGCCTGCCACTCCGCGGGGATCCGGTCGTCGAGCCGCCAGTCATCGCCGCGCGGCACGTCGACGAGCTCCGCTCCCGCGACGTTCACGGCGGTGAGCCGCGCGAGGCGCCGATCGCGGTCGAGCAGCACCGTGAAGTGCGTGTAGTCGAGCCGCACGGCGTCCGCCGCCTCCGGCAGCGGCAGCGGCGCGTCCAGGAACCCGTCGTCGTAACCCTCGGCCATGCCCCGACGGTATCGGCACCGTCCGACACGACGGGGGCCGCCGGGTGAACACCCGGCGGCCCCTGTGATCGCGCGCGTCCGGGTCAGTACGACTCGACGATCTCCAGCAGGCTCGGCACGTTGGCGTACGCCTCGGCGGCGTTCTCCTTCGTGACGATGACCGGCTCGAGCAGGTACGCGGGGACGACCTTCACGCCGTTGTCGTACTGCTCGGTGTCGTTGACGTCGACCTCCTCGCCGGCCTGCAGCTGACCGATCATCTTGATGGTCTGCTCGACCAGCAGCGTCGTGTCCTTGTTGATCGTGGAGTACTGGCGGTCCTCCATGATCCAGCGCACCGACTCGGCCTCCGAGTCCTGACCGGTCACGACCGGCTGCTTCTTGCCCGCCTGCTCGACCGAGGTCAGGATGGCGCGGGCCAGCGTGTCGTTCGGCGAGAGCACGCCGTCGAGCTCCGTGTCGCCGCTGTAGGTCGACGTGAGCAGGCTGTCCATGCGCTCCTGGGCGTTCTCGGCGAGCCAGCCCTGGGTCGCGGTCTGGGCGATGTCGGTCTGGCCCGAGGCGACCACCAGCGTGCCGTCGTCGATCTTCGGCTGCAGCACGCTCATGGCGCCGTCGAAGAAGACGGCCGAGTTCGCGTCGTCGGGCGAGCCCGAGAACAGCTCGACGTTGTACGGGGCGTCGTGGCCGGCCTTGGCCTCGAGGCCCTCGAGCAGCGCCTGGCCCTGCAGCTCGCCGACCTTGAAGTTGTCGAAGGCGACGTAGTAGTCGACGGCCTCGGTGTTCTCGATCAGGCGGTCGTACGCGATCACCGTGACGCCGGCGTCCTTGGCGGCCTCGAGCTGGGTGCCCAGCTGCTTGCCGTCCTTCGCGCCGACCACGATGACCTTGGCGCCCGACGTGACCATGGCCTGGATCTGGTTCTGCTGCTCGGCGACCGTGTTGCTCGCCGGGGCGTACTGGACGTCGGCCTGGAAGCCGGCCTCCTCGAGGCCCTCGGTGAACAGGTCGCCCGCGAGCACCCAGTTCTCGCTGGTCTTGTCGGGCAGCGCCACGCCGATCGTGGCGCCGGCCTCGAAGCCCGCGGGGGCCTCGGTCTCGCCGGGGGCGGCGCCGCCGCCGCGCTCCGAGGAGCACCCCGTCAGGCCCAGCGCCAGCGCTGCGACCGCCGCCGTGGCGGTGAGAGCGATCTTCTTCATGCGATTCGTGTCACTTTCTGTGTGTGCGGGACGGAGAGCGCGGCTCAGCTGCGAGTCGCGTTCTCCTTCTTCCCGGCCGCGTCCGCGGCGGCGGGGGTCTTGATGTCGCCGGAGAAGTCGGCGACGGCCTTGCGTCGGTTCATGAGGAAGCCGATGACCGAGGGGCGGCCCTGCTGCTTGTTCCAGACGTCGACGCCGACCGCGACCAGCAGCACGAGGCCCTTGATCATCGACACCATGTCGGCCTGGACGCCGAGCAGCAGGAGGCCGTTGTTGAGGAAGGCCATGACCAGGCCTCCGATGATGGAGCCGATCACGGTGCCGATGCCGCCCGAGACGGCCGCGCCGCCGATGAAGACCGATGCGATCGCGTCGAGCTCCCAGCCGTTGCCGTCCTGCGGGCCCGAGGCGCCCGCGCGGGCGACGTAGATCATGCCCGCGATCGAGGCCAGCACCGACATGTTCATCATCACGAAGAAGTCGACCCAGCGGTCCTTCACGCCCGACAGGCGCGCGGCCTGGCGGTTGCCGCCGACCGCGTAGATGTGGCGGCCGAACACGGTGCTGTTCGTGAGGAACGAGTACACGATCACCAGGACCAGCAGGATGATGCCGGCGATGGGGAAGCTCGTGCCGGGGCGTCCGTTGGCGAACATCCAACCGGCCCACAGGATCGCCGCGGACAGCGCGACGGTCTTGACGACGCTGACCCACAGGGGCGCCTTGGCGGCGCCCATCTTCGTCTGGATGCGGCGCAGCCGCACCTCGTTGAACACGATCCAGGCGACGCCCGCGAGGGCCAGCACCATCGTGAGGACGTTGAAGTTGAGGGGCACCGCGAGCTCGGGCAGGTAGCCCGCGCCGATGTACTTGAAGTCGGCCGGGACCGAGACCGTCGTCGACTGGCCGATCCACTGGTTGGCGCCGCGGAAGAACAGCATGCCCGCCAGCGTCACGATGAACGCCGGAACGCCCACGTACGCGACCCAGAAACCGTGCCACGCTCCGACCAGCACGCCCACGCCGAGGCCCAGCACGATCGCGAGCGGCCAGGGCAGGCTCCAGTCCGCCATGGCCTTGGCGACGATGATGCCCGTGAACGCCGCGACCGAGCCGACCGACAGGTCGATGTGACCCATGATGATCACCATCACCATGCCGATCGCCAGGATCAGGATGTACGAGTACTGGTTGACGACGTTGATCAGGTTGCCGCTCGAGAGCGTCAGGCCGGCGCCCTTGAACACGAGCGTGAGCACCTGGAACAGCAGGATGATCACGATCAGGCTGCCCAGGATGCCGAACTGGCGCAGCGTGGACTGGCCGCCGCCGCCGAACATCGCGCGGATGTCGCTGAGGTGGAAGCCGCGCTTGGCGGACGGGGTGCTGGCGGTGTCGGTCATGCGTTCGCCTTCGATGCGGGGTCGTTCAGGGGACGGAGCGAGGTCATGCTGCGCATGAGCGCCTCGGGTGTGGCGTCTCGGGCGTCGAGGCAGTCGGTGACCCGCCCCTCGAACACCGTGTAGATGCGGTCGCTGATGCCGAGCAGCTCGGGCAGCTCGCTCGAGATCACGATCACGCCCTTCCCGCTGGCCGCGAGCTCGTTGATGATCGTGTAGATCTCGTACTTGGCTCCCACGTCGATGCCGCGGGTCGGCTCGTCGAGGATCAGCAGGTCCGGGTCGGTGAACATCCACTTGGCCAGGACGACCTTCTGCTGGTTTCCACCCGACAGCGTCGCGACGCCGACGTCGACGCTCGGGGTCTTGATGCGCAGCGCCTTGCGGTACTCCTCGGCCACCGTGTGCTCGAGCCGCTCGTCGACGACGCCGCGGCGGGAGATCTTCGACAGCTTGGCCGCGACGGTCGAGCGCTTGATCGTGTCCAGGAGGTTCAGCCCGAGCACCTTGCGGTCCTCGCTCACATAGGCGAGGCCGTGACGGATGGCCGAGGGGACGTCCGGGAGCGTGATCTCCCGGCCGTCCTTGACGATCGTGCCCGAGACGTACTCGCCGTACGAGCGGCCGAAGATGCTCATCGCGAACTCGGTCCGCCCGGCGCCCATGAGGCCCGCGATGCCGACGACCTCGCCCCGGCGCACCTCGATGCTGGAGCCCTTGACCACGAAGCGCTCCGACACGGTCGGGTGGCGGACCACCCAGTCGCGGACCTCGAAGAAGACCTCGCCGATGTGCGACTCGCGGTCGGGGTACCGGCTCTCGAGCGAGCGGCCCACCATGCCGCGGATGATGCGGTCCTCGTTGATCTCGCCCTTGGTGATGTCGAGCGTCTCGACCTTGCGGCCGTCGCGGATGATCGTGATCTCGTCGGCGATCTGCTCGATCTCGTTGAGCTTGTGGCTGATGATGATCGACGAGATGCCGCGGCCCTTGAGCCCGAGGATGAGGTCGAGCAGGTGCTGCGAGTCGTCCTCGTTGAGCGCGGCGGTCGGCTCGTCGAGGATCAGCAGCTTGACGTCCTTGTTGAGCGCCTTGGCGATCTCGACCAGCTGCTGCTTGCCGACGCCGAGGTGCTTGATCGCGGTGTCGGGGTCCTCCTCGAGGCCCACGCGCGCCAGCAGCTCGACCGCGCGCGACCGCGCCGCGCGCCAGTCGATCGCGATGCCCGCGCGCACCTCGTTGCCGAGGAAGATGTTCTCGGTGATCGACAGCTCGGGGATCAGCGCGAGCTCCTGGTGGATGATCGCGATGCCCGCCGCCTCGCTGGCGCGGATGTCGCGGAAGCGCATCTCCTCGCCGCGCAGCAGGATGTCGCCCGTGTACGTGCCGTAGGGGTACACGCCCGACAGCACCTTCATGAGCGTGGACTTGCCCGCGCCGTTCTCGCCGCAGATCGCGTGGATCTCGCCGGCCTTGACGGTCAGGCTCACGTGCGCGAGCGCCTTGACGCCCGGGAACTCCTTCGAGATGTCCCGCATCTCCAGGATGGGCGGGGACACCGTCGGCACGGCTGCCGTATTGCTCACATCGACCTCGCTGTCTGTGTCACACGCGCTCCGTGTGACCGTTCACATCGCAGTACATCGTGCACCGGCCGCCCGGGCATGTCAAGCACGGGGCGAGAAGTCAGCTGCGCCAGGACGCCGCGGACGAGGCGCGCACGAGCAGCTCGGGCTGGAGCTGCCCGAAACGGGGCGGCTCCTCGCCGCGGATGCCCGCCAGCAGCAGCTCGACCGCACGGCGGCCGAGCTCGGCGAAGTCCTGGTGCACCGTGGTGAGCGGCGGCCACACGTGCTTCGCGACCGGGATGTCGTCGAAGCCGACCACGCTCACGTGGCCGGGAACGTCGAGCCCGGCGTCGCGGAACCCGTGCATGAGGCCGATCGCCATGAGGTCGTTGGCGGCGAACACGGCCGTGAAGTCGCCGCGCCGCGCCAGCTCCACCCCGGCGAAGTGGCCGAAGTCGGCGGTCCAGTCGCCCCGGATGGGCGCGATGGTCGGCAGATCGGCGTCGAGCAGGGCGTCCAGGTAGCCGCGCATGCGCGACTCGGCCTCGATCCAGTCCTGCGGTCCGGCGAGGTGGACGATGTCGCGGTGGCCCAGCTCGATCAGGTGGGCGGTCGCGAGCCGGGCGCCCTCCACCTGGTCCGCCGCGAGACTCTCCCCCGTGGCCCCGGAGGCGGTCTGGAGGCTCACGAAGGGGACGTCGATCGCCATGCCGCGCAGCACGTGGAACACCCGCACCTGCGGCGCGAGCACCACGATGCCGGCGATCTGCTCGCGCAGGAGCTGGCGCACGGCGGCGCCGATCGCCTCGGGCGTCGTGTCGGGCAGGTTCACCGTGGTGACCGAGTACCCCTCGACGCGGGCGGCCTCCTCGATGGTCGCGATCGACGACGCGGGACCGAACTCACCGATGGTCGCCGACATCACCCCGATGACGTTCGAGCGGCTCGTGACGAGCGCGCGGGCCGCGAGGTTCGGCCGGTAGTCGAGCACCGCGATCGCGTCGAGCACCCGCTGCTTGGTCTCGGGGCGGATGCTCGGGTGGTCGTTGAGCACGCGCGAGACCGTCTGATGCGAGACGCCGGCGAGGCGCGCGACGTCGCGGATGCTCGGCACGGCGGAACGCCGGCCCGGCGTGCGCTCCATCGCCTGCTCCACAGTCCCCACCAGCCTCAGTGCTGCGCGAGCGCTCGCTGCCCGCCTGCCGTCGCCGTGGATCGCCCACGGCACTCATGTGTACGTTCACACACGGTCCCGATCATCATGCCAGGATCCCGCGAGGGCCGCACCTCGGGAGCCGGCGACCGGTCGAGACGCTCAGCCGAACCAGTCGAGGGTGCGACCGTGCTGGTGCGCCGCGCCGGCCGGTGCGCCGTCGATCGCGAGCACCAGGCGGCCCGCCGTCACGCCGTCCCCCGCGACGCCGGGGACGACGCCCGGGACCTCGCTCGACACCCAGTGGCACCGGCCCGCGGCGACCCGCGCGCGCATGGCGTCGGCGAAGGCCGCGCGGTCGTCGGCCGACAGGTACATGGCGACCACCGTGTGGAACACGATCACGGCGGCCCCGGGCGCCTCGGCCTGCGCCCGGTCGATCAGACCGTCGAGGTCGACGAGCAGATCTCCGCGCACGAGCGGCGGCGGGTCGGCGCGCGTCAGCCGGATCGCCGTTCGCAGCTGCGCCCGGCGATCATCCTCCTCCGGCCACACGAGCGTCTCCAGCCAGGCCATCTGCTCGTCGTCCCGCACGTCGAGCGGGTTGAGGTCGAGCCCGGTGCGCCATGCCACGGTCGGCACGCGTTCCGGGAGGGGCGCGGGGCCGGTCACGTCGCACGAGAGCACCCCACCGCCGTCGGGCGCCGGGATGCGCTTCTCACCCGCCGGCGTGCGCCAGGCGTAGCCCCACCGGTCGGGAACCAGGCACAGCCCCGCCGAGGGACCGACCTCGATCAGCGCGAGCGGCCGCTCCCCCGCCACCGCCGCGAACGCCGGCACCAGGGTCGCCATCCGCCCCGCCTCGTTCGTCTGCGTCGCGTGGCTCAGGATGGTCGCGCGGATGGATCCGTCGTCGTCCAGCAGGGCGCGCCGCAGGCCCTCATAGGGCCCGGGCGCGGGGACGCCGTGTCGCCGTGCCGCGGCGAAGACCAGATTCGGCTGCCGCTTGACCGGCGGAAGACTCTCGAGCCAGGCCACCATGTCGGCGTCCGCAGCGACGCGGCGCGCCCACCTCGCGAAACTCGGCGACGACCCGTCAGCGTAGTCCGCGAACTCCGCGTACATCGCGGGGACGTCGCCGTCGAGCCGCATGGCTCAGTCCAGGCCGTGCTCGGCGAGCCACTCCGCCGCGATGTCCGCCGCCGACCGCTGCTCGACCGTGTTCTGGACGTTGAGCGCCACCAGGCCCTCGGGCGTGAGCGCCTCGCTCACGGGGTCGATGACCGGCGCGATCTCGTCGGCGACGTCGCCGGAGGCGATCGGCACGACGTTCGACGCGAGGAACAGCCCCTCGGGGTCGGCGAGCGGCACGAGGTCCTCGGTCTCGATGCGCGGGTCGGCCGTGAACACGTTGGCGACGTCGATCGTGCCGGCGAGCAGGTCCTCGACCGTGGTGTCTCCCGTCGCCGAGAACTCGAGCTCCACGCCATAGACCTCGGCCGCCCCGTCGGGGCCGTACGGGCGCTCCTCGAGCTCGGGCGGACCGCCGAGCGTGAGGGGCCCCTCGACGTCCGCGAGGTCCCCGATCGTCTCCAGTCCATGCTCGTCCGCGAATGCCCGGGTCACGGTGTAGGAGTCCTGATCGGTCGCGCTGGACATCGCGAGCGGGGTCAGCCCCTCCGGCAGCGCGTCGCCGAGCGCGGCGTACACGTCGTCGGCCGTGCGGGCCTCGGTGTCCTCGTCGTAGAACTGCAGCAGGTTGCCGGTGTACTCGGGGAACAGGTCGATCTCGCCGCTCTCGAGCGACGGGAGGTACGCGTCGCGCTGCCCGATGTTGAAGCGCCGCTCGACCGTGTAGCCCTCGGCCTCGAGCGCCTGCGCGTAGATCTCCGCGATGACCTCGTTGGACGGGTACGCCTGCGAGCCCACCACGATCGCCTCGTCGCCCGCCGGGGCGGAGGCGTCGCCCGAGGGCTCCGCGAGGGGGTCGCTCGAGCCGCAGCCGGACAGGACGAGCGCGAGACCCGCGCCCAGGACGCCCGCGATGGCCGCGCGCGTGGCGCGTGAGTGTCGAGTGCCGATCATGCCTGCCGCCTTCCTGACTGGCCGTCGTCGGGCCGTGTGAGTGTGTGCCGCGGTCGATCCGAGCCTACGCCGGGGCGCCGACAAGGGGGCGCGACGCCGGGCCGCGGCCGGCGCGCCGCAGATGTCCGGGCGCCGCGGCTCGCTGCAGCAGCGCGAACACGGCGTCCAGCAGGAGCGCGAGGGCCGCCACGGCGATCGCGCCGCCCAGCACCTGCTCGAACCGGCGCAGCTGCAGGCCCTGGAGGATGTCGAAGCCGAGTCCGCCCAGGTTCACGTAGGCCGCGAGCGTGACGGTCGCGACGACCTGCAGCACGGCCGAGCGGATGCCCGCGACCAGCAGCGGCAGGCCGAGGGGCGCCTCCACGCGCCACAGCACCTGCCATCCGGTCATGCCCTGCGCGCGGGCCGCGTCGATGGTCGCGCGGTCCACCGCCTCCAAGCCGGCGTACGCCCCCGCCAGGATCGACGGGATCGCCAGCAGCACGAACGCGATCAGCGCCGCCTCGGGCTTGTTCGTGACGCCCAGCAGCAGCACGAGCAGCAGGATCAGGCCGAACGACGGGATCGCGCGGGCCGCGCCGGCGAGGCCCACGGCGATCTCGCGGCCGCGCCCGGTGTGGCCGATGGCCCATCCCGCCGGGACCGCGATCGCCGCGGCGATCGCGACCGCCGCGAACGTGTACGCCAGGTGCACCAGGACGGCGCGGGGAAGGGAGCCGGATCCCTCGAGCCGCTCGGGCGAGAGCAGCCAGGCGAGCGCCTCGAGCAGCAGGTTCATGCGAGGGCTCCCGCCGCACGGCCTGCGCCCGCGGCGTGCGCGCGCGTCCAGGGCATGAGGGCGCGGCCCGCGAGCTGCAGCAGCAGGTCGACCGCCAGCGCGACGAGCGCGACCGCGACCACGCCCGCCAGGATCTCCTCGACGATGCGGCGCTGGAAGCCGTTCGTGAACAGGTATCCGAGGTTGGTCACGCCGATCAGGATGCCGACCGTCGCGAGCGCGATCGTGCTGACGGCCGCGACCCGCACGCCCGCGAGGATCACGGGCCCCGCGAGCGGCAGCTCGACGCCCCAGAAGCGTCGAGCCGGCCCGTAGCCGACCGAGACTGCGGCGCGGCGCACCTCCGGGTCCACCGAGTCGAACCCGTCGGCGACCGCGCGCACGAGGATCGCGACCGCGTAGATCGTGAGGGCCAGCAGCAGGTTCAGCTCGCTGAGGGCGCTGATCCCGAACACGACCGGCAGCAGCGGCAGGAGCGCGAGCGACGGCAGCGTGTACAGCAGGCCCGTCGCGACGATCAGCGGGCCGCGCACCAGCCGCCAGCGGTGCGCGATCCAGCCGAGCGGCAGCGACACCGCGAGGCCCCACACGATCGGCAGCACGCTGTGGCGCAGGTGCTCCAGCGTGAGCGCCGCGATCAGTCCCGCGTTGTCGGCCACCCAGCTCATCCGCGCGGCGCCCCCTCCTCGCGCAGCACGCCGTGCACGCGGCCGGCCGCGTCGACGATCACCGTGGCGCCGTCCGAGCGGCGCAGCGTCAGCTCGCGGTCGCCGCCGGCGATGCCCACGAACTCCGCGACGAAGTCGTCGGCCGGCGCCGCGAGGATCTCCTCGGGCGTCCCCTTCTGGGCGATGCGGCCGCCGGCGGCCAGGATCACGACCTCGTCGCCGAGCAGGAACGCCTCGTCCACGTCGTGCGTGACGAACAGGATGGTCTTGCCCAGCGTCTGCTGCAGCCGCAGCAGCTCCTGCTGCAGCTCGCGCCGCACGATCGGGTCCACCGCGCCGAACGGCTCGTCCATCAGCAGGATGTTCGGGTCTCCCGCAAGGGCCCGCGCCACTCCGACGCGCTGCTGCTGGCCTCCGGACAGCCGGCCCGGGTACCGGTCGGCCAGGCGCCCGTCGAGCCCCACGGTGTCCATCAGCGCGCGGGCGCGCTCGCGCGCCTCGCGTCGCGGCACGCCGTTGAGCACCGGCACGGTCGCGATGTTGTCGATCACGCGCACATGCGGCAGCAGGCCCGCCTGCTGCATGACGTACCCGATGCCGCGTCTGAGCGCCACGGGATCCCGGTGGCGGACGTCCTCGTCGTCGATCAGCACGGCGCCCGAGGTGGGCTCCACCATCCGGTTCACCATGCGCAGCAGCGTGGTCTTGCCCGAGCCGGAGGAGCCGACCAGCACCACCGTGCGGTGGGACGGCACGATCAGGCTGACGTCGTCGACGGCGACGGACTCGCCCGCGCCGTCAGGGTAGGTCTTCCGGACGGATCGGAACTCGATCACGGCACTCCTGACGTCGGTCGGACGGGCGTCCCTGTCGGACTCCCTCGGACTCTACCGGCGGCCGGGGACCCGGGGTCCGCGCGCGGGCGCGTCAGGGCAGGACGGTCACCTCGGCGCCGAAGGCGACGTACCCCGAGAAGTCCGCGCCCACGCGCTCGATCGCGCTGTGCTGCGGCGTGGGGTAGCTCCAGGCGGCGTCGACCGCCTCGTCCTGCGTGTCGCCCTGGCTGTGCCGCAGCGTCCAGTACTGGCACTCGCCCTTCCACGGGCACGTGTACGGCGTGGGGCTCGCGTGGAACAGGGACCGGTCGATCGTGTCGGGTGGGAAGTACCGGTTGCCCTCGATCTCGATGATCCGCTCGTCCGGGGATTCGGCGACCACGTGGTCGCGCCACAGTGCGCGCATGCTGCGAGGGTAGCCCCGCGCGCCGCGCGCCGGAACCCGCTCAGCCGATGACCCGCGCGCCGGGCACCGGGCCGTGCACGTGCAGCGCCGTGTGGCCGTCCGCCTCCAGCAGCGCGCGCAGCTCGGCGGCGTGCTCGGGCGTGGCGCACAGGAACGCCAGCGTGGGGCCGGAGCCCGACACGATGCCCGCGAGCGCGCCCGACGCCTCGCCGTACTCGAGGATCGACGCCAGGTCGGGGCGCAGCCGCAGCGTCGCGACCTGCAGGTCGTTGCGCAGCGCGGCCGCGAGCATCGCGGGGTCGCCGGCACGCAGCGCGTGCAGCACCTCGGCGTCGACCGACGGGCGCGCGGCGATCGGGCCGATGTCGACCCGGTGCCGCTCGCGGTGCGCGTCGAGCTCGCCGTAGACCTTGGGCGTCGAGACGCCCTCCTCGCTCGTGACGAGCACCCAGTCGAAGCGTCCGCGCGCGAGGGCCGGGTTGAGCACGTCGCCGCGGCCCGTGCCGATCGCCGTGCCGCCCTTCAGCGCGAACGGCACGTCGGCGCCGAGCCGCGCGGCGAGCCGGTGCAGCTCCGGGTGTGACAGGCGCGTGTCCCACAGCGCGTCGCACGCCACCAGCGCCGCCGCGGCGTCGGCCGATCCGCCGCCCATGCCTCCCGCGACGGGGACCTGCTTGTGCACCTCGAGGTGCACGCCGCCCTCGTAGCCGGTCTCGGCCGCCAGCAGCCGCGCGGCCCGCAGCGCCAGGTTGCGGTCGTCGACCGGGACGCCGTCGATATCGACCGTGCCCGTGACGGCCATCGTGAAGCCGTCGGAGTGGGTGGCGACGATCTCCTCGCACAGCGAGACGGCCTGGAACGCCGTGGCGAGCTCGTGGTAGCCGTCGTCCTGCAGCGCGCCCACCTCGAGGTAGACGTTGATCTTGCCGGGCGCGCGGACGCGCACGGACGGGAACTCCTCGGCGATCGTCATGCGCCCTCGGGATCCGCCCAGAGGTCCGCGGGCGCGCGCGAGGCGATCTCGTCGATCCGGGCGAGCTCGTCCGCGTCGAGCGCCGGGGCCTCCAGTGCGGCGAGGTTCTCGTCCAGCTGCTCGGGCCGCGACGCCCCGATCAGCGCCGACGCGACCACCGGGTCGCGCAGCACCCACTGGATCGCGAGCTGCGCGAGGGTCTGGCCGCGGCCGGACGCGACCGCATCCAGCTCCCGCAGGATCGCGAGCGTCGCCTCCGGCAGCCGGCGCCCCGGCAGCGACGAGCGCTGCTGCGCGCGCTCGGCCGTGCCGTCGCCGAGGTACTTCGACGTGAGCAGGCCCTGCGCGAGCGGCACGAACGCGATGGCGCCCATGCCCTCCTGGCGCAGCACGTCGGTGAGGCCGTCCTCGATCCAGCGGTTCACGATCGAGTACGACGGCTGGTGGATGACCAGCGGCGTCCCGAGCGAGCGCGCGGCCTCCTGCGCCCGCGCGGTCTCCTCGGCCCCGTACGACGAGATGCCCACGTAGAGCGCCTTGCCCTGGCGCACGAGCGTGTCGAGCGCGCCGATCGTCTCCTCCACGGGCGTGACCGCGTCGACGCGGTGCGAGTAGAAGATGTCGACGTGGTCGAGGCCCATCCGGGTGAGCGACTGCTCGGCGCTGCGCAGGATGTACTTGCGCGAGCCGTGATCGCCGTACGGGCCGGGCCACATGTCGTAGCCGGCCTTCGACGAGATGATCAGCTCGTCGCGGTACGGCTTGAGGTCCTCCGCGTAGATCCGGCCGAAGTTCTTCTCGGCCGAGCCGTAGGGCGGGCCGTAGTTGTTGGCGAGGTCGAAGTGCGTGATGCCGCGGTCGAAGGCGTGGCGCAGCAGGGCGCGCTGGCGGTCCATCGGGATGTTGTCGCCGAAGTTCCACCACAGGCCGAGCGACAGGGGCGGCAGGTACAGGCCCGACGCGCCCACCTGGCGGAAGTCGCCGAGCCGCGCGTAGCGGTCGTCCGCCGCGGTGTAGGGACGGTGGATGTCGGCGACGGGGCGCGAGTGGAAGCGCGGAGCGTGGGTCACGCCCCCAGGCTATCCGTCGACGGCCGCCGGGGCCGCCCCGGGTCGGACCGCGCGGGCGATCCGGACGAAGTCGTCGATCGCGAGCTCCTCGCCCCGGGCGGTGGGGGCGACGCCCGCGCGCTCGAGCACCTCGGTCGCACCCGCGGCCGAGCCGCCCAGGACGCCCGCGAGCGCCTGGCGCAGCATCTTGCGCCGCTGCTGGAACGCGGCGTCGACGATCCGGAACGTCAGCTCGCGCTCGGCCTCGGTGCCGCGCGGCTCGGCGTCGCGGTGGAAGCCGACCAGCACGCTGTCGACGTTCGGCACCGGCCAGAACACCTGGCGCGACACGGTGCCGGTCAGGCGCCACGGCCCGTACCACGCGGCCTTGACGCTCGGCGCTCCGTACACCTTGCTGCCGGGAGGGGCGGCGAGCCGCTCCCCCACCTCGGCCTGCACCATCACGACGCCGCGCTCCAGGGCCGGGAACGTCTCCATGAAGTGCAGCAGCACGGGCACCGACACGTTGTACGGCAGGTTCGCGACCAGCACCGTCGGGTCCCCCGGCAGCTCGGTCACGCGCAGCGCGTCCGCGTCGACGACGGTCAGCGCGCCCTCCGGGACGCCGTGCGCGGCCGCCGTGGCCGCCAGCTCGGCGGCCAGGCGGTGATCGATCTCGACCGCGGTCACGCGCGCGCCGGTCTCCAGGATCGCGAGCGTGAGGGATCCGAGCCCCGGCCCGACCTCGACGACCCGGTCGTCCGCCGTGACGCGCGCCACCTGCACGATCTTGCGGACCGTGTTGGCGTCGACCACGAAGTTCTGCCCGAGCTTCTTGGTGGGCGTGACGTCGAGGCGCGCGGCGAGCGAGCGGATCTCGGTGGGACCGAGGAGAGTGACCATCACCCTATTGTCGCCGGTCGCTCAGAACTCCCCGTACACCGCGAGCGTGTTGGACGCGACCTGCGCGCACAGCTCGTCGAGGTCGGCGCCGAGCTCCGCGGCCATGAACCGCATCGTCACGGGCACCAGGTACGGCGCGTTGGGGCGGCCTCGGTGCGGCACGGGCGTGAGGAACGGCGCGTCCGTCTCGACCAGGATGCGCTCGCGCGGCGTCACGGCGAGCGCGTCGCGCAGGTTCTGCGCGTTCTTGAACGTGATGTTGCCCGCGAACGACAGGTAGTAGCCGGCGTCCGCGCATTCGCGGGCCATGTCGGCGTCGCCCGAGAAGCAGTGGAACACGGTGCGCTCGGGGGCGCCCACGCGCGCGAGCGTGTCGAGCACGTCGCGGTGCGCCTCGCGGTCGTGGATCTGCATCGCGATGCCGTGCTTCTTGGCGAGCGCGATGTGCGCCTCGAAAGACGCGTGCTGCGCCGGCAGGCCGGGCTCGTCCGTGCGGAAGTAGTCCAACCCGGTCTCGCCGATCGCGCGCACGCGCGGGTGCGCGGCGAGCTCGTCCATGACCGCGAGGGCCTCGTCGAGGCGCCCGGCCTCGGCGTAGTGCGGCGCGTCGTTCGGGTGGATCGCGACGGCGGCCAGCACGCGCGGGTGCGCCTCCGCGGCTGCGACGGCCCAGCGCGACGACTCGATGTCGCCCGAGGCCTGCACCACGCCCGCGATGCCCGCCTCGAGCGCGCGGTCGAGCTGCTCCTCGAGGCTCAGGGGCTGCTCGCCGTCCTCGATCTCGAGGTGGCAGTGGTTGTCGAAGACCGGCACCGCGAGCGGCTCGGGCACGGGCGGATGCCGGAGGTCCTTGCGGCCGTCGGCGTCGCGCTGGCGGACGTAGCGGCTCGGGTCGTCCGGGGTCTCGAGCGGGGTCATGCGGCGGCGGCCCCGGGTCAGTCGGCCTGCTCGATCCGCGGGAAGAGCGGCGCGAGCGCCTGCGTCGCGGTGCCGGCGGGCAGCTGCCCCCAGGCGCCGGCCTCGCGGATCGGCTGCGCGGCGAGGCCGCCCAGCGCGCCCTCGGCGCCGAGAGCGGTCCACAGCTTCCCGGTGGCCTGCGGCATGACGGGCGACAGCAGCACCGCGAGCGCGCGCAGCCCCTCGGCGCACGTGTACAGCACGGTGGCGAGACGCTCGCGCTTCGACTCGTCCTTCGCGAGCGCCCACGGCTCGTTCTCGGTGATGTAGCCGTTCAGCTCGTCGACGATCGTCCAGATGCGCGCGATCGCCTCGTCGATCCGGAACCTCTCGATCGCCGCGTCGGCCTCGCTCGCCGCGTCGGCCACGACCTGCTGGATCGCCCGGTCGGCCTCCGTGTACTCCCCCGGCTGCGGGATCACACCGTCGAAGTACTTGCCGATCATCGCGATCGTGCGCGACGCGAGGTTTCCGAAGCCGTTCGCGAGCTCGGCCTGGTAGCGGGCGGAGAGGTCCTCCCACGAGAACGAACCGTCCTGACCGAACGCGATCGCCGACAGGAAGTAGAAGCGGTACGCGTCCGAGCCGAACACGTCGGTGATCGCGTCGGGAGCGATGCCCGTCAGCTTCGACTTGGACATCTTCTCGCCGCCCACGAGCAGCCAGCCGTGCGCGAAGACGCCCTTGGGCACCTCGAGGCCCGCGGCCATCAGCATGGCGGGCCAGATCACGGCGTGGAAGCGCAGGATGTCCTTGCCGACCACGTGGTAGCCGGGCCAGCGGCGGTCGAAGGACTCGGGGTCGGCACCGTAGCCGATGCCGGTCGCGTAGTTCAGCAGCGCGTCGATCCACACGTAGAGCACGTGCGAGGAGTCCCACGGGATCGGGATGCCCCAGTCGAACGCGGAGCGCGAGATCGACAGGTCCTTGAGTCCCTGCTGCACGAACGCGACGACCTCGTTGCGCGCCGACTCGGGCTGCACGAAGTCGGGACGGTCGCGGTACAGGGCGAGCAGGCGGTCCTGGAACTCGCTGAGCTTGAAGAAGTAGTTCTTCTCGTGGAGCAGCTCGAGCGGCTTCGAGTGGATCGCGCAGACCTTCAGTCCCTCGAACGCGCCCGTGCCGTCGACGATCTCGCTCTCGGGCTTGAACTCCTCGCAGCCCACGCAGTACAGCGCCTCGTACTCGCCCGCGTACACGTAGCCGCGGTCGTAGATGGCCTGCCAGAACTTCTGCGCGTTGGTCTCGTGCCGCTCCTGTGTGGTGCGGATGAAGTCGTCGTTCGCGACATCCAGGGTCTCGAGCAGCGGCTGCCACGACTCGGACACGAGCTTGTCGACCCACTCCTGCGGCGAGACGCCGTTGGCGGCCGCGGCCCGCATCATCTTCTGGCCGTGCTCGTCGGTGCCCGTGAGCATCCACGCGTCGTCGCCCGCCTGGCGGTGCCAGCGCGCGAGCGCATCCACCGCCACGGTCGTGTACCCGTGCCCGATGTGGGGCACGTCGCTCGGGTAGTAGATCGGCGTGGTGATGTAGAACGATCGGCCGGAAGTCACCCGTCAATCCTAGATGCGCCTTCACCCGGCGTTTCGCGGTCCAGCGGGAGCGAGGGGGCGAGCTTCTGCAGGCGCGCGTTGGTCGACAGCAGGGCGTCGTAGAGCTCGTCGAACATGGGGCGGAGGGTCGCGTAGACGGCCGCGTCCGCGGGGCGCGTGCGCACCTCGCGGCTGACGGGGATCATCTGGGCGGCCACGTCGATCGACTCGATCAGGCCGAGGGCCTCCATGCCGAGCAGGGCGGCGCCGAAGCCGGAGCCCTCCTGCCCCTCGGGCAGGCCGATGGGCGTGCCGAGTGCGTCGGCGAGCGTCTGCTGCCACAGCGGGTGCTGCATGACGCCGCCCGTCGCGCGGATCTCGTCGATCTCGAGCCCCGCCGCGCGCATCGAGTGCAGCACGAGCGAGAGCTGCAGGGCCACGCCCTCGACCGCCGCGCGGACGAGGTGCTCGCGCCGGTGCCCGCGGGTCAGTCCGACGTAGGCGCCGCGCGCGACGCTCGACCAGTGCGGCGCCCGCTCGCTGAGCAGGTACGGCAGCATCATCAGACCGCCGGATCCCGCCGGGACCGCCGCGGCCTCGTCGAGCAGCTGCGCGGTCGGCACGTCCTCGCCGCCGGCGATCTCGGAGCGCACCCAGTCGAGCACCACGCCGCCGTTGTTGATCGCGCCGCCGATCACCCAGCGGTCCTCGGTCAGGGCGTAGCAGAACACGCCCCCGCGGGGGTCGACCGCGGGCCTGTCGACGCCCACGCGCAGCGCTCCGCTCGTGCCGATCGAGCAGGCCGCGACGCCGGGGCGCACGGCGCCCACGCCAAGGTTGGCGAGCGGGCCGTCGCCGGCCCCGACCACCACGGGCGTCGCGAGCGGCAGGCCGGTCGCGGCCGCGGCCTCCTCGGTCATGCCGGGCAGCACGGTCGTGGTCGAGACGAGCTCGGGCAGCTGGTCGTCGCGGATGCCCGCGAGGCTCAGCGCCTCCTTGTCCCACGCGAGCCGGTGGATGTCCATCAGGCCCGACGCCGACGCGAGCGAGTGGTCGACCACGAGCGCGCCGGTCATCCGGAGCAGGACGTAGTCCTTGATTCCCACCCAGAACGCGGCGCTCTGCCGGATGCGCGGCTCCTGCTCGCGGAACCACATCAGCTTGGTGAGCGGCGACATGGGGTGCACGGGCGTGCCCGTCCGACGGTGCAGCGCCAGCCCCCCGGCCGACGCGCGCAGACGCTCGGCCTGCACCGAGGCGCGCGTGTCGGCCCACGTCACGACCGGCGTCAGGGGCTGCAGCTCGACGTCCAGCGCCATCACGCTGTGCATGGCCGACGAGTACGACAGGCCCGCGATCCGGCCCGCGCCCACCTCGGCGACGACCTCGCGCACGCCCGCGTACACGGCGCCGAGGATGAGGTCGGGGTCCTGCACGGCGTGGCCGGGATGCGGCTCCTCCAGCGGGTAGCCGTTCGAGGCGGTCGCCACGCGGCGACCGTCGGGCGTGTACGCGACGACCTTCGTGGCCGTCGTGCCCATGTCGACTCCGATGACGACGTCGCGCGCTCCCCGCGGCTCGGCTCCTGTGCCCATGTCCGCTCGCTTCCTCAGGCCGCCGGCTCGCCCAGCGACACCACCACTTTGCTGGATCGGCGCGAGTCGCGCGCCAGCTCGAATGCCTCCAGCGCCCGGTCGATGGGCAGCACGTCGGTGACGACCTGCTCGAGCTCGGGGCGCGCGGCCAGCAGCGCGACGGCCTCGTCGATCTCGTCGCGGAACCGGAACGCACCCAGCAGCGCCACCTCCTTCGAGATGAACGGCGCGAGGTTGATCGGCCGCGGCTCGTTCGGCAGCATCCCGACCTGCACCACGGTGCCGCGGCGGCGCACCGCCACGCCCGCGGCGCTGATCGCGACGGGAGCGCCCGAGCACTCGAGCACGACGTCGAACGCCTCGACCGGCAGCGACTCCTCCGTGACGCGCACGACCGCGTCGGCGCCGAGCGTCGTGGCGCGCTCGAGCGGCTCGGCGAGCACGTCGCTGACGGTGACGGATGCCGCGCCGCGCGCCTGAGCGGCCGCGAGCGCCAGCAGGCCGATGGGACCCGCTCCCGACACGAGCACGCGCGCGCCAGCGAGGTCCCCGGCCCGCGTCGCGGCGTGGAGGGCCACGCCGAGGGGCTCGGCGAGGACCGCCCGGCGCACCGGCAGACCCTCGGGCAGCACGCGCACCATGTCGGCGCGCACCACGAGCAGCTCGGCCATCGCGCCCTGCGTGTGGGGCCACGTCGAGGCGCTGCCGAGGTAGGAGCCACCCGGCCACAGGTGCGGCTGGTCCTCGGTGCCGGGCACGGCGGTGCCGAACCGCGCCGGGTGCACCGTGACCGGCGTGCCCGGCGCGAGCGCGCCGGACGGGTCGAGGTCGACCCGTCCCGACAGCTCGTGGCCGGGCACGAGGGGCTCCCGCACGACGTACTCGCCGTTCGCGCCCTCGAAGCAGTAGTGCAGGTCGGATCCGCAGATGCCGACGTAGTCGATCCGGATCCGCACCTCGCCCTCGCCGGGCTCGGGCTGCGGCGTCTCGCGCACCGCGAGCGCCTCCTTGCCGTCGATCCAGACCGCGCGCATGTGGTTCCTCCTGCTCACACGACCGCGGTCATGCCGCCGTCGACGAAGATGTTCTGCCCCGAGACGAAGCTCGACGCGTCCGACGCGAGGTAGAGCAGCGTGCCCCACAGCTCGCGGAAGTCCCCCCAGCGCTGCGCCGGGGTGCGGTTCACGAGCCACGAGTTGAACGCCTCGTCCTCCACGAGGGCGCGGTTCATCTCGGTGGCGAAGTAGCCGGGCGAGATGGCGTTGACGTGGATGCCGAAGCGCGCGAGATCCGCCGCCATGCCCTGGGTCAGCAGCGCGACGCCGCCCTTCGACGCCGAGTACGGCGCGATCGTCTGGCGCGCCAGCTTCGACTGCACCGAGCCGACATTGATCACCTTGCCCGAGCCGCGCTCGGCCATGCCGGGCGTGACGAAGCGCGACACGTAGAACACGCTCGACAGGTTCGCGGCGATGACCGTGTCCCAGTCCCCCACCGGGAACTCGGTGAACGGCGCGCGGCGCTGCACGCCCGCGTTGTTGACGAGGATGTCGGGCACGCCGTGCTCGGCGATCAGGCCGCCGATCCCGTCCTCGACCGCTGCGGCGTCCGTCACGTCGAACCCGATGCTCGCGGGGCGGAAGCCGCTCGCGCGCTCGAGCTGGTCGCTCGCGTCGCGCAGGGCACCCTGGTCCCGGCCGTGGAGCACCACCCTGGCGCCCGCCTCCGCGAGCGCCAGGGCGAGCGACCGGCCGAGGCCGCGCGACGAGCCCGTCACCAGGGCCAGGCGGCCCGTGATGTCGAAGATGTCGTTCGTCATGGTCCCGGCCGCCGGATCAGAAGATCGCGTAGACGGCGAGCACGATCGCGAAGCCGACGAGCGACTCCAGCGCCTGCTGCACTGTCCACGTCTTCAGCGTGGTCTTCACATCCATGTTCATGAGGCGGCCGACCAGCCAGAAGCCCGAGTCGTTCACGTGGCTGGCGAACACCGAGCCGGCCGCCGCCGCGAGCGTGATGGCCGCGGTGTCGACGACGCCGAAGCCGCCGGCCGTGACGGCCGGGGCGAGCAGGCCCGCCGTGGTGACGAGCGCGACCGTGGCCGAGCCCTGCGCGACGCGCAGCGCGACCGCGATCAGGTATGCCGCGAAGATGAGCGGCAGGCCGAGGTCGTCGAGCGACTCCGAGAGCGCCGCGCCGATCCCCGACGCGCGCAGGACGCCGCCGAACATGCCGCCCGCGCCCGTGATCAGGATGACCGACGCGACCGTGCCGAGCGTGTTCTCGATCAGCTTCTCGAGCGCCGATCCGGTCTCGCCGCGGAACTTGCCGAGCACCAGCAGCGCGACCAGCGCGGTGATGAGCAGCGCGACCGGCGACGTGCCGATCAGCATGAGCGCCTGCACCCAGGTGTCGTCGCGGTTGACCGCGCCCACCGAGCCCAGCGCGTTCAGGCCCGTGTTCATGAAGATCAGGAGGATCGGCAGCAGCAGGATCGCGACGACCGTGCCCGCCTTGGGCGGGTTCACCGGCTGGTCGGGGTCGGTCGTGCCGAACAGTGCGGGGACGATCATCGGGTAGCGCTTGTTGACGAACTTGCCCCACAGGTAGCCCGACAGGTACCACGCCGGGAACGCGATCACGAGGCCGATCAGCATCACGACGCCCAGGTCGGCGCCGAACAGCTCGGTGGCCGAGACGGGGCCCGGGTGCGGCGGCAGGAAGACGTGCATGACCGAGAACGCCGCGGCGCCGCTGAAGCCGTAGAGCAGCAGGTTCTTGCCGCCGATGCGGCGCGCGACGGCGAAGATGATCGGCAGCATGACCACGAGGCCCGCGTCGAAGAAGATCGGGAAGCCGAGGATCAGCGACGTGAGACCGAGCGCGAACGCCGCGCGCTTCTCGCCGAAGATCGCGACCATCCGCTCGGCGATGACCTTGGCGCCGCCGCTGGACTCGATCAGGCGGCCGATGATGGCGCCCAGGCCGATCAGCAGCGCGACCGATCCGAGCGTCGATCCGAAGCCCGAGACGAGCACCTCGTTGACCAGCACGCCCATCGGCAGCCCGGTGGCGATGGCCGTGAGCAGCGAGACGACGATCAGCACGAGGAACGCGTGCAGGCGCACCTTGATGACCAGGAACAGGATCAGGGCGACGGCCGCCGCGGCGATGCCGAGCAGCGGACCGGCCCCGAGGGTCTGGGTCCAATCTTCCATGTGGTTTCTCCGTTGAAATCGAGGGATCGCGCCGTCGTGGCGCTCCGCGCGTCGCGGCTCGGGAAAGTCGAGACCGCTCAAAGGTACTACTTATTCAGCAGGTAAGGTAGCACCATTCCGGATGGCAAGGGAGCGAGATGGCCGGTGGAGTGCACTCGGACGTGCTCGGCGAGCTGGGGCGGCGCATCGCGGCGGGCGAGATCCCGCCCGGCGCCGTGCTCACCCTGGCGGGCATCGAGGCCGAGCAGGGGGCGTCGCGCACCGTCGTGCGCGAGGCGGTCCGGGTGCTCGAGAGCCTCGGGATGGTCGAGTCCCGCCGCCGGGTCGGGATCACGGTGCTCCCCCGCGAGCGGTGGGACGCGTTCGATCCCCTCCTGATCGGCTGGAACCTGGAGGGACCGTTCCGGCAGCAGCAGCTCGAGGCGCTCATGGAGCTGCGCGTCGCGGTCGAGCCGATGGCCGCGCGCCTCGCGGCGGAGCGGGCGACGCCGGCCCAGCGCGCCGAGCTCAAGCGTCTCGCAGAGGAGCTCAACGACCTGGGCCATCGCGGCCTGGGCGCCTCAGACCCCTATCTCGAGATCGACCTGGCGTTCCACGCGACGCTTCTCGCAGCATCCGGCAACCCGCTGCTGGCGGCGCTCGAGCGCCCGGTGCACGCCGTGCTGGAGGGCCGCACACGCCTGGGCCTCACTCCCTCGATCCCAGTCGCGGGGACGCTCGAGGACCACCTGCGCCTCGCGCTCGCGATCGTCGCCGGCGACGCGGATGAGGCCGAGCGGCACTCGCGCGGGCACATGCACACCGTGTGGGGCGAGGTGGCCGGCGACGCGTCGGCCTGGGGCTGACGCGAGCCCGTGCTCAGCCGCGGGCCGCGAGCGCGGCCTGATACAGGTCGCGCGACGAGTGCCCCGTGTGCGCGGCGACCTCGGCGGCGGCATCCTTGAGGCGCGTCCCCGACGCGACCAGGCTCTGCACCTGGGCGAGCGCGTCCTCGAGCGGGGTCTCGCCCGCGGTCGCGCCCTCGACCACGATCACGAGCTCGCCGCGCACGCCCGCCTCGGCCCACGCGACCAGCTCGGCGAGCGTGCCGCGCGCGACCTCCTCGTGCAGCTTCGTGAGCTCGCGGCAGACCGCCGCGCGCCGGTCGGCGCCGAACGCGGACGCCATGTCGGCCAGGGTCTGCGCGACGCGGGTCGGCGCCTCGAAGAAGACGAGGGTGCGCGACTCCGCCGCGAGGGCCGTCAGCTCCCGGCGCCGCTCCCCGGGCTTGCGGGCGACGAAGCCCTCGAACGCGAAGCGGTCGGTCGGCAGGCCCGACACCGCCAGCGCGGTGAGGACCGCGCTGGGACCGGGGATGGCCGTGACCAGGACGCCGGCCTCGGCCGCCGCCGATACGAGCCCGTAGCCCGGGTCGCTGACGGTGGGCATGCCCGCGTCGGTGAGGACGACCAGATCCTGCTCGCGCGCCAGCTCGACCAGCTCCCCGGCCCTCTGCCGCTCGTTGTGGTCGTGCATCGCGATCAGCCGCGGGCGGTTCGAGATCCCGAGCGCGGCGAACAGCCGCTGCGCCGTCCGGGTGTCCTCGGCCGCCACCAGGGGGGCCTCCTCGAGCACCTCGATCAGGCGCCGCGAGGCGTCGCCGAGGTTGCCGATCGGGGTCGCCGCGAGGATGATCACCGCCTCAGCGTAGCCGCGTCCACCCCCTTGGCCCGGGCGCGGCCGGCGCCCAGACTGGGGGTCCTACGACGAGAGGAGCCAGCCATGGCCGACACGCCGCTCATCCAGATCATCATCGGAAGCACGCGCCCCGGACGTATCGGACGCACCGTCGCGGAGTGGTTCACGGCGCACGCCGAAGCAGACGAGCGGTTCGACATCGAGCTGATCGATCTCGGCGAGGTGAACCTGCCGATGCTCGACGAGCCGAACCACCCGCGCAAGCGCCGGTACACGCAGGAGCACACGAAGCGCTGGAGCGAGACCATCGACCGCGGCGACGCGGTCGTGTGGGTCATCCCGGAGTACAACTACGCGCTCAACTCGGCGACCAAGAACGCGATCGACTACCTGTTCCACGAGTGGGCAGGAAAGCCCCTCGGCGTCGTGAGCTACGGCGGCGTCTCGGGCGGCCTCCGCGCGGCACAGCAGCTCAAGCAGGTCGGCTCGTCGCTGTGGATGAAGACCATGCCGGACATCGTGATGATCCCGAACGTCCACTCCCTGGTGGACGACGACGGCGCACTGCAGCCCACCGAGATCATGGACACGTCGGCCGCAGCGCTGCTGGACGCGATCGCCGAGCGACTCTAGCCCGGGACGCCGCTTCCGCGCTCGACCTCAGAAGGGTGGGGCGCCCCCACCGGCGTATTCGATGCGGTACGGGCTGTCGAAGTACTCGTACCCGGCCGGGGACCGGTACCGCAGGATGCCGCGGCCGACCTGGGTCACGCCCCAGGGCGAGTGGTGCTTCATCATGTGATGCGGCTCGCACAGGTGGGCCGTGTTCTCGACGCTGGTGGGGCCGTCCTTGGACCACGGGATCGTGTGGTCGATGTCGCAGTTCTTCGCCTTCGTCGTGCACCCCGGGACCCGGCAGGTGCCGTCCCTGGCCAGCAGGTACCGCCGCTGCGCCGCCGTCGGCGTTCGGTGGTCCACCGTGAGGAGGGCCCCGGTGTCGGGGTGCAGGAACAGCCGCTCCCACCCCACCGCACCCGCCGCGAGGCGACGCGCGGTGTCCGCGTCGATCGGCCCATGCCCCGCCAGCAGGGCCGCCTCGTCGTCGAGACCGGCGAGGGTGTTCACGGGGATGGTGACCTCGATGGTCGCGGCGATGTGCGCCTCGACCGGGTGCCCCGACGGCATGCCCGACAGCAGCAGATCCAGTGCCAGATCCGCCCGCAGCCGCCCCAGCTCCCGCTCGTCCGCCGCGACCGCGGGGTCGTCTGAACCGCGGCGGGCGCGCGTGACCACCCTCGCCTGTGCGGTGAGGCGGTCATGGGCGGCGTGGATCACGTACGCCGGACCGCTGATGCACAGCACCGCCTGCCCGTCCGGCTGGTCCTCCACCCACGTGCCCCGCCGCTCCCGCGCCTCCTCATGCCGCACCGTCGCCGACACCGGCTGATGCTTCTCCGCCACCCGCGCAGCCAGCGCCTTGGTGCGATACGGGGTCGCCTTCTCCGCCAGCGGGAGGATCTCCGACTCGAACGCCGCCCGCACCGCATCCTCATCGAGGTCCGCACCGGCCTCTGCGATCACCTGCGCATGCCGCGAGGTGATCCGCCCCTCCCCCAGCGCCGCGTGCGTCGCCGGGAACCGGGTCACCAGCGTGTGGGCGCGATCCATCCGGCCCTGCATGGCGCGGGGCGACTCCCTCGTCGCCAGCGCCACCTCCGCGGCCATGGACCGCACCGGGAACTCGTACACGCTCGCATCCGGCATCCGCCCCATCTGATCGATCGCGATGCCCATCGCCTCCGCCTGCAGCGCCGCCTCCTCGGCATCCAGCCCCGCACGCTCCCCCCCGGATCGCCTTCAACCGCTCCACGATCGCCCGCGTCCGCGACAGCTCAGCCGGGGTGAACCCCCACCCCGAGGCATCCGCATCCGTGAACCGTGGCATGCCCCCATCATCCCACCACCCTCGGACATTTGTTCGAAGGTCGGGAGAGGTTGTGGAGAAGTCGGAGGGCTGCGCCGCGGGCGGGTTCAGCCGTTTCGACTCCGCTCGCTGGCGCTCGCTCAGCTCAACGAACACGGCGGGGCGGCGCTCCCTCGCTCGGCGCCCGGGGCCGACGAGCGCCCGCCGTAGGCTGATCGGGTGACTCTCGCGCCCCGGACCGCCCGCTGGCTGGTCCCGCTCGCGCTCACGCTGCTCGCCGCCGCGCTGCGCTTCATCGGGCTGTGGCATCCGCAGGACCTGGTGTTCGACGAGACCTACTACGTCAAGGACGCGTGGACGCTGCTGCACCTCGGATACGAGGGCGCGTGGCCCGACGACGCGAACGAGAGCTTCACGTCGGGCGACACCGACGTGTACTCCACCGACGCCGCGTACGTCGTGCATCCGCCGCTGGGGAAGTGGCTGATCGCGCTCGGCATGCTGCTGTTCGGGGCCGACTCCGGCTTCGGATGGCGCTTCTCGGCCGCGCTGATCGGCACGCTGCTGGTGCCGCTCGTCTACGAGATCGCGCGGCGCCTCTCGGGCTCGATCGCGATCGGCGCGGTCGCGGGCGGCCTGCTCGCGGTCGACGGGCTCGCGATCGCGCTCAGCCGGGTGAGCCTTCTCGACGGGTTCCTGGCGTTCTTCGTGACGCTCGCGTTCTGGTTCGTCCTGCTCGACCGCGATCGCACCGACGAGCGCATCCTGTCGTCCGAGGGCATCGCGGGCCCCTTGATGTGGCGCCGCCCGTGGATCGTCGCCGCCGGGCTCGCGCTCGGCGCGGCGTGCGCCGTCAAGTGGTCGGGGCTGTACGTGCTCGCCGCCGTCGGCATCTGGATCGTCGTCCACGACGCCATCGTGCGGCACCGCGCGCGCAAGGAGGAGTGGTTCGCCGGATCCGTGCTGCAGGGCGCCATCGCGTTCGTGCTGCTCGTCCCCGTCGCGGCCGCGGTCTACCTCGCGTCGTGGACCGGATGGCTCGTCACATCGGGCGGCTACGACCGGGGTTCGGATGCGAACCCCCTCGTCGCGCTCCTCAACTACCACTCGTCGATGTACGCGTTCCACGTGGGGCTCTCCAGCAGTCACCCCTACGCCAGCCCGGCCTGGCAGTGGCCGCTGCTGCTGCGGCCCACCGCGATGTGGCTGGCCCGCCCCGAGGCGGGCGAGGAGTGGTGCGGCTGGAGCGACGACTGCATCGGCGTGATCGGCAGCCACCCCAACCCCGTGACGTGGTACGCCGCGTGGGCGGCGGTCATCCTGGCGGTCGTGCTGCTCATCCGCCGCCGCGCGGGCGCCCTCACGCCGGGCTTCGGCTTCGCGCTCACCGGCCTCGCGGCGACCTACCTGCCCTGGCTGCTGTACCCGTCGCGCACGATCTTCCAGTTCTACACGGTGGCGATGCTGCCGTTCCTGGTCATCGCGCTGGCCCTGGCGCTCGGATGGCTGACGCGTCCGCGCGATCCCGTCACGCCGCGCGACCCGAGCCCGGTGGAGGTCGTGTCGGCCGAGGAGGTCGCGGCGGCCGAGACGCGCGCGTGGCGGGTGTTCGCGATCGCGTTCGTCGCGCTCGCCGTGCTCACCGCGGTGTTCTTCCTGCCGCTGTCGACCGGCTTCCTCGAGCCGTACCCGCTCTGGCAGCTCCACAACTGGCTGCCCGGCTGGGTCTAGCACGAGGCCCCGGATCCGACGTCCGGATCCGGGGCCTCGACGGCTCAGCGAGCGTCAGTTGAGCTCGAGCGGGTGGGCGCCCACGCGGCCCGAGCCGTCCAGCGGGTCCAGCGCGTCGATCGCGGCGACCTCGGCGTCGGTCAGCTCGAAGTCGAACACGTCGAAGTTCTCGGCCATGCGCTCCGGGCGCACCGACTTCGGGAAGACGATGAAGCCCTTCTCGAGGTGCCAGCGGATGACGACCTGCGCGGGCGTCTTGCCGTGCGCGGCGGCGGCATCGGCCACCGCCTTCTCGCCGAAGAGGTCGTACTTGCCCTGGCCCAGCGGACCCCAGGACTCGATGAACATCCCGTGGTCGGCGGCCCACTGCGTGATCTCGCGCTGCTGGTATGCCGGGTGCAGCTCGATCTGGTTGACCGCGGGGGTCACGCCGGTCGCCTCGACGACCGCCTCGAGGTGCTCGACCAGGTGGTTCGAGACGCCGATGCTGCGCGCCTGACCGGCGTCGCGGATCTCGACGAGCTTCTGCCACGCGTTCACGAACGTGCCGCGCTCGGGGGCGGGCCAGTGCGTCAGGTACAGGTCGACGTAGTCCAGGCCCAGCTTCTCGAGGCTCTCGGCGATGGCGGCCTTCGGGTCGTCGCCGCCCTGGCGGTCGTTCCAGAGCTTGGTGGTGATGAACAGCTCGTCGCGCGGGATGCCGCTCTTGGCGATCGCGGCGCCGACGCCCTCCTCGTTCTTGTAGATCGCCGCCGTGTCGATGTGGCGGTATCCGGCCTCGAGGGCCGCGGTGACGGCCGCCTCGGCCTCGGCCGGGGGCACCAGGAAGACGCCGAAGCCCAGCTGGGGGATCTCGAAACCGGAGTTGAGGGTGATGGTGGGTACGCTCATGATCTCGAGCCTAGAAGCGCCAGAGGCCATTAGGGGCGACTGGCGACAAATCCGTCAGACGAACACGGGGTCGAGCGCCGCGACGCGGTGGAAGAGCCGGTCGAACACGCTCATCCGGTCGAACTGCAGCGCGTGGGCGCGCGCCCGCTCCTCCCACACCAGGCGCTCCTCCGGGCCCATCGCGAGCGCCCGGTCGATGCTCGCGGCGATCTGATCCGGCGCGTCGACGTCGATGACCATCGCGGTGTCGCCCACAGCCTCCCCCACGCCGCCCGTCAGGGTCGTGATCGCGGGGCCGCCGCCCGACAGCGCCTTCTCGGCGAGCGCGATGCCGAACGTCTCGATGAACTCCGGCCGCGGCTTGGTCGGCAGGACGTAGGCGGCCGATCCGGCGAACAGGAACGGCTTCTCGGCGTCGTCGACATCGGTCAGGAACCGGATGCGGTCCGCTGCGGGCGAGGCCGCCGCGATGCCGCGCAGCTCCTGCTCCTCGGGCCCGCGCCCGGCGATGATCAGCTGCTTCCCCGCCGCGGACTCGGACGCGGCGAAACCCGCGATCAGGTCCTCGACCCCCTTGGCCCGCGCCAGGCGCGACAGGTACAACACGTAGCCGTCGCGCTCCAGACCGCGCACCGCCAGGTGCCGATCGACCTCGGAGGGATCGAGACCCAGGAAGAGCGAGGAATCGATCGCGGGGTACGAGATCGCGATCTTCTCGGCGCAGCGCTCGGCGTAGCGGGTGCCGTGCATCCGGTCGAGCAGGCCCGCCTCCTCGACGATGAGGTCCTTCGTGTACTGCGACACCGCGACGCACACGTCGCTCGCCAGGTACGACTCCAGCACGTGCGCGGCGGCGCCGAAGCGCCCCTCGGTCACGCACTGGCGGACGACGTTGGTGACATCGGATCCGACCGCCTCGGCGATCGACACGACGTTCACCGGCAGGCCGGTCCGGCGCGCGACCTCGACCGCGTCGGTCACGGCCGTGGTGTGCGGGCTGAGGTACAGCGACATCGCGACCGTGGGCACGCCGTCGGTGAACAGCTCGACGAGCCGTCCGACCAGACCCTGGATGTACCGGCCGTCGACGACCTTGTAGTCGCCGACCGGCTCGGGACGCTCGACCACGATGCCGTCGCTGTACGGCAGCACGGTGTCGAGCGGCTTGAGCGGCAGGCCCGCGGCCTCCAGGCGCTCGATGGGCCACGTGACGATCCGCACCTCGTCGAAGCCGCGCCGCAGCGCCGCCTCCGCCAGGTTGCGGGCTTCGCCGGAGTGACCGCAGATCACGGGATCGGCACGGACGACGATGACGAGTCGGCGGGACATGTCGGCTCCTCTGCTCGGGGGCGCAGATGCGGCTCGCTGCCGCGATTCCGGGCATGGTACGCCACGGATGTGTCAGACGGATGCCCGATCCGGAAACGCGGGCACCGCTCCCCTCCCGGCGCCCTCCACCGGGTCCGTCGCCTGCGGCCGGTAGACGAACGTCACCAGCACGACCGAGATGATCATGAGCAGCAGCCACGACACCAGCTTCGAGATCGACACGATCTGCCAGCCGTCCGCCTGATCCGGGTAGATCCAGGCCCCTGCCGCCGTGCCGATGTTCTCGGCGATCCAGATGAAGAACGCCACGCCCGTGAACGCGACCAGGATCGGCATGCGGCGCCACGCCCGCGTGCGGTGGTTGCGGAAGTGCAGGGTGCAGCGCGCGCAGACGACCAGCACCAGCGCGAGCAGGACCCACCGCGCGTCGGGCAGGTAGTGGTGCGAGAAGAAGTTGACGTAGATCGCCGCGGCGAGCGCCGCCGTGGCCCACCGCGCCGGGTACCGGTCGAATCGCAGCTCGAACAGGCGGAACACGCGGACCATGTACGAGCCGACCGCCGCGTACATGAACCCCGTGTAGAGCGGCACGGCGGCGATCCGCAGCACGCCGTCGCCCTCGTAGCTCCACGACCCGACGTCGGTCTTGAACACCTCCATCACCATGCCGACGGCGTGGAACAGCAGGATGACCCACAGCTCGCGGCCGCTCTCGAGCCGGAACACGAGCATGAGCGCCTGGATCGCGACCGCGGCGATCACGAGCGCGTCGCTGCGCGCGACCAGAGCATCGTCCGGATACCAGAGCCGCGCCGCGACGATCGCCGCGAGCATGGCCGCCCCGAAGATGCAGGCCCACGCCTGCTTCAGCACGAACACCGTGAACTCGATCAGCCCGCGCCGCGCCGGACCGCCGCCCTCGAGGCGGGCGAGGCGCCGGGACGCCCAGGCGTCGATGCGCTGCTCGACGGGCGTGAACGCCCGGCGGCTCTCAGACTGCTGCGACGCGGGCGACATGGCGCGGCCCTAGGGCCGCCGCCGGGGAGCCGCCCGGGACTCGTAGACTGGGAGGCTATGCCCGAGGACCCGACCGCGCCCTGGCGGATCGCCTACCCGCCCGAGCTGCCCGTCAGCGCCGCGCGGGACGAGATCGCGCGCGCGATCCGGGAGCACCAGGTCGTGATCGTCGCGGGCGCGACGGGCTCGGGCAAGACCACGCAGCTGCCGAAGATCGCGCTCGAGCTGGGCCGGGAGCGGATCGCACACACCCAGCCGCGGCGGCTCGCGGCGCGCACGATCGCGGAGCGCGTGGCCGAGGAGCTCGAGGTGCCGCTCGGCGGGCTCGTGGGCTACAAGGTGCGCTTCACCGACAAGGTCTCGGACTCCACGCGCATCGCGCTGATGACCGACGGCATCCTGCTCAACGAGATCCACCGCGACCGGAGGCTGTCGCGCTACGACACGATCATCGTGGACGAGGCGCACGAGCGCTCGCTCAACGTCGACTTCCTGCTCGGCTACCTCAAGCAGCTGCTCCCCCAGCGTCCCGACCTCAAGGTGATCATCACCTCGGCCACGATCGACCCGGAGTCCTTCGCGAAGCACTTCGCGGCCGCGGACGGCACGCCCGCACCGATCATCGAGGTCTCGGGGCGCACGTTCCCTGTGGAGATCCGGTACCGCCCGCTGGTGGCGGATGCCGCGGCCGAGGACGCGCCCGACGAGGGCTACGAGGTCGAGGACGAGGTGTCGGCGATCGTCGCGGCGCTGCGCGAGCTCGACCGCGAGGCGCCGGGCGACGTGCTGGTGTTCCTGCCGGGCGAAGCCGAGATCCGCGACGCGGCCGACGCCGTGCGCGGCGCGTTCCGCGACCAGCGCGCGCCCACCGAGGTGCTGCCGCTGTACGGCCGGCTGAGCGCGGCCGAGCAGCACCGCGTGTTCGAGCGGTCGACCGTCGCGGGCCTCAAGCGCCGAGTGGTGCTCGCGACCAACGTGGCCGAGACGTCTCTGACCGTGCCGGGCATCAAGTACGTGATCGACACGGGCACGGCCCGCATCTCGCGATACAGCAACCGCGCCAAGGTGCAGCGCCTGCCGATCGAGGCGATCTCGCAGGCGTCGGCGCAGCAGCGGTCCGGTCGCGCGGGCCGCACCAGCGCCGGCATCGCGATCCGGCTGTACGGCGAGGACGACTTCGCGCGCCGCCCCGAGTTCACCGAGCCCGAGATCCTGCGCACGAGCCTGGCGTCGGTCATCCTGCAGGCGCTCGCCCTGGACTTCGGCGACATCCAGGACTTCCCGTTCCTGACGCCGCCCGACTCGCGCGGCGTCAAGGCCGCCCTGGATCTGCTGGTCGAGCTCGGCGCCGTCGTGCTGACGCGGGACGGCTCGCCGCGGCTGACGCGCGTGGGCCGCGACATCGCGCGCCTGCCGATCGACCCCCGCTTCGCCCGGATGCTCGTCGAGGCGCACCGCAACGGGACCGTTCCCGAGGTGCTCGCGATCGTGTCGGGCCTGTCGATCCAGGACGTCCGCGAGCGCCCCGAAGAGCAGCGCGAGCAGGCGGATCAGGCGCACGCCCGGTTCGCGGATCCGACCAGCGACTTCCTGACGCTGCTCAACCTCTGGAACCACCTGCAGGAGAAGCAGGACGAGCTCGGCTCGAGCGCGTTCCGCCGCCTGTGCCGCGCGGAGTTCCTGAACTACGTGCGCGTGCGGGAGTGGTTCGACGTCCACCGCCAGCTCCGGGGACTGGCCTCGGGGCTGGGACCCCGCGACAGCGGGAAGCGCAACCGATCTGCGAGCGCTTCCCGGTCGTTGAGCGGAGCGAGCGCCAGCGAGCGGAGTCGAAACGGAGGAGACCAGCCGGGGCATCAGGCCGATCTGATCCACCAGGCCCTCCTCGCCGGTCTCCTGTCGCAGATCGGGTTGCTCGACGAGCGCGAGAAGTCGAAGGACCCGCGCAAGGGAGCCGAGTACCGCGGTGCGCGCGGCATCCGGTTCTCGATCTTCCCGGGTTCGGTTCTGCGCAAGCGGCGACCGAAGGCGGTCATGGCCGGCGAGCTGGTCGAGACCTCGCGGCTGTTCGCCCGGACGGTCGCGCAGATCGACCCGGCGTGGGCGGAGGCGCTCGCGGGCGACCTGGCCAAGCGGCAGGTCACCGAGCCGCACTGGTCGAAGGACGCGGGGGCCGCGGTCGCGTATGAGAAGGTCACGCTGTACGGCGTCGAGATCGTGCCGCGCCGGCGCATCCAGTTCGCGCGCGTGGACCGCGCGGCGGCGCGCGAGCTGTTCGTCCGGCACGCGCTCGTCGAGGGCGAGTGGGATCCGTCCCGCCTGCCGCAGAACGTCACGGCGTTCCTCCGCCAGAACCACGAGCTGCGCCGCCGCCTCGAGAAGCTCGAGGAGCGCGAGCGGCGCCGCGACATCCTGGCCGGCGACGAGGCGGTCTTCGCGTTCTACGACGCCCGCATCCCCGCCGACGTGTTCGACGTGCGGTCATTCGAGGCCTGGTGGCGGGACGCGCTGACGCGCACGCCGAAGCTGCTGACGATGCGCGAAGCCGACCTGATCGAGGGTCAGGCGACGGCCGACGCGCGGGACTTCCCCACGCGGTGGACGCAGGGCGATCAGACGCTCAACCTCGCGTACCGGTTCGAGCCGGGCGCGCCGGATGACGGCGTGACGGTGGTCGTGCCGCTCGCCCTGCTGGCGTCGCTCGAGCCGGTCGGCTTCGACTGGCAGGTGCCGGGCATGCGGTCGGAGCTCATCACGGCGCTGCTGCGCGCGCTGCCCAAGGCGATCCGCCGGCACGTCGTGCCCGCGGCTGACTGGGCCGACAAGCTCGCCGCCGAGCTCGAGGGCGCGGGCCCCGAGGACCACGCCGGCCGGCCGCCGCAGACCCTGCGCGAGGCGCTCGCCCGTCGCATCCAGCGCGTCGCGAACCAGCCCGTCACCGACGCGGACTTCGAGATGGAGCGCGTGCCCGCCCACCTGACCATGTCGTTCCGCGCCGTGGATGAGCGCGGCCGTGCGCTGGGGTCGGATCGGGACCTGCGGGCGCTCCAGGAGCGGCTCGCGGGGCGCGCGCGGCAGAGCGTCGCGCGGTCGCTCGACCGGGCCTCCCAGCAGGCCGAGGCGCGCAAGGCCGGCCCCGCAGCCGTCGCCGCGACCGCATCGGCCTCCGTGCTGGAGCGCAAGGGCCTCACCGACTGGGCGATCGGCGATCTGCCCGAGGTGGTCGACACCAAGGTGGCCGGCGGCGTCGTGCGCGGCTATCCGGCGCTGGTCGACGCGGGCTCCTCCGTCGCGCTGCGCGTCGAGGCGACGCCCGAGCGCGCGGCGTCCGAGACCCGCCGCGGCGTGCGGCGGCTCCTGCTGCTGCAGGTTCCCTCCCCGACTTCGTACGTGCAGGAGCACCTCACCGCGAACGAGAAGCTCGCGCTGGCCGCCTCGCCGTACCCGTCCGCCAAGGCGCTGATCGAGGACTGCCGCGCCGCCGTCGCCGACGCCGTGATCGACCGCGCAGGCGCGCTCCCCCGCACCCGCGCGGCGTTCGACGCGCTCCGCGCCGAGGCCACGCGCGGATCCGTGGACGACGTGTTCGCCTGCGTGTCGCTCGTCGCCCGCATCCTGACCGCCGCGCGCGAGGTGGAGCGCGGTCTCAAGAAGTCGAACTCCATGGCCCTCCTCGGTCCGCTCGGCGACATCCGCGGTCAGCTGGCGGGCCTCATCCACCCGGGCTTCGTCTCGGCGACCGGGCTCGCGCGCCTGCAGCACCTGCCCCGCTACCTCGAGGGCGCGCGACTGCGTCTCGAGGCGCTGCCCGACAACCCGGGGCGCGACCGCGCTTGGATGACGGAGCTCGAGCGCGCGACGGCCGCCTTCGCCGAGGCCGGCGGCACGATCCCGCTCCCGGCCGAGACGCCCGAGCGCCTCGTACGCGTGCGCTGGATGCTCGAGGAGCTGCGCGTAGGCCTGTTCGCGCAGCGCCTCGGCACCGCCGAGCAGGTCTCGGTGCAGCGCATCCAGAAGGCCCTGCGCGGCTGAGATCCGACGCCGCCGGGCCGAAACGGGGGCGAAACGCCGCCGATTTAGAATGGACCATCCCTCGCACTCGCACCGCCGCCTCGCACACCCGCACGCGCGGCATCGATAGGAGCATGATGTCCTCGACTCTCCCCGCACGTCCGATCGCCGCGGCCGCCGCTCTCGCACTGTCGGGCCTGCTGCTCGCGGGCTGCGCCGGCGGCGCCTCGACCGAGTCGAAGGCGCCCGAGACCGCGATCAGCGCCGACGAGGAGCTGCACGCGATGCTGCCCGCCGACGTGCAGGAGTCGGGCTCCGTCGTGGTCGGGACCGAGGCCGGCTACGCCCCGTACGAGTACATGGACACGGACGGATCGACGATCATCGGCCTCGACATCGACCTGCTCGACGCCGTCACGGCTCGCCTGGGCATCGAGTACACGCTCGAGAACGTCGCGTTCGACACGCTGCTCCCGTCGCTCGACGCCGAGCGCTTCGACCTCGTCGTCGCCGGCATGACCGACACGGTCGAGCGCCAGGCGAACTATGACTTCGTCGACTACTTCATGGCGGACCAGGCGATCATCGTGGCGGCCGGCAACCCGGAGGGCATCGGCACGCTCGCCGATCTGTGCGGCCACCCGGTCTCGGTGCTGGTCGACTCGACGCAGCAGGGCATCCTCGAGGCGCAGAGCGCCGAGTGCGACGAGCCGATCGAGATCCTCACCCAGACGACCGACTCGGACGCGCTGCTGCAGGTGCAGCAGGGCCGCACGGTCGCGATGCTGACGCAGGAGGCGACCGGTCGCTACAACGCCGCGCAGATCGGCGGCGGCCAGGCGTTCGAGGTCGCCAACACGGAGTCGATCGACCCGTCGCCGCTGGGCTACGTCTTCAAGAAGGGCGACGACGAGCTGGTGGCGGCGTTCCAGGCCGGCCTGCAGTCGCTGGTCGACGACGGCACCTACGGCGAGATCCTCGCGTCGTACGAGCTCGAGTCGTCGGGCCTCGACGAGATCACCGTCAACGGCGCGGACGAGTGACCTCCGCCGGCCCCCTGAGCTCCGACGCCCGCGCGGCCGCCGGGGCGCGCGTCGTCCCGGTGCGGCACTGGGGCCAGTGGGTCGTGGTCGCCATCCTGGTGGCGCTCGCGGTCAAGCTGGTCGCCGACATCGCCGCGCACAGCGCGGTGCGCTGGGATGTCGTGTTCTCGCGCTTCGGCGCGCAGGCGGTGCTCGAGGGCCTCGGCATGACCGTGGTGCTGACGATCGTCAGCATGGTGCTCGGCGCCGCGCTCGGCGTCGGCATCGCGATCATGCGCCTGTCGAGCAACCGCCTGCTGGCCGCCTTCGCGTTCGGGTTCGTGTGGCTGTTCCGCGGCACGCCGCTGCTCGTGCAGGTGCTGATCTGGTTCAACCTGTCGCTCTTCCTGCCGCGCATCGATCTCGGCTTCACGACGGTCGAGACGAACGCGATCATCCAGCCCTTCACCGCCGCGATCCTGGCACTCGCCCTCAACGAGGCCGCGTACATGGCCGAGATCGTCCGCGGCGGCATCCTGTCGGTCGACAAGGGCCAGGCGGAGGCCGCCGGCGCGCTCGGCATGACGCCCGGCCAGACCATGCGCCGCATCGTGCTGCCGCAGGCGATGCGCTCGATCCTGCCGCCCACGGGCAACGAGCTGGTCACGCTGCTGAAGGAGACGTCGCTGGTCTCGATCATCGGCGCCGGCGACCTGCTGTTCCGCTCGCGCCAGATGGGCACCGGGGACTTCACGCAGATGGAGATGTTCCTCGTCGCGAGCGCGTGGTACCTCATCCTGACCAGCGTCGCGAGCGTGATCCAGGCGGTCATCGAGCGCCGCTTCGACAAGGACCGGGCCCCCTCCGGCCTGCTCGCGCGACTGCTCCCGCTCCGCGGCGAGCGCAAGGAGGTGGAGGCATGACGTCGGACGCGCTGGTGACCATCCAGGACGTCGAGAAGTCGTACGGCCACAACGAGGTGCTCAAGGGCGTCAGCCTCGAGGTGCGCGCGGGCGAGGTCGTGGGCATCCTGGGCCCGTCCGGCTCGGGCAAGTCCACGCTGCTGCGCTGCATCAACCACCTCGAGGAGGTCGACCGCGGCGAGATCCGCGTCGACGGCGTCCTGGTCGGCTACCGCGAGCACCGCGGCCGCCTGTACGAGCTGCGCGCCCGCGAGGTCGCCGAGCGGCGCCAGGACATCGGCATGGTGTTCCAGCGGTTCAACCTGTTCGGGCACATGACCGTGCTGGAGAACGTGATCGAGGCCCCGCTGCGCGTGCGGCGGCGCCCCCGCGCCGAGGTGCGCGCGGAGGCCATGGAGCTGCTCGACAGCGTGGGCCTCGCGCACCGCGCCGACGCGTACCCGTCGCAGCTTTCCGGCGGGCAGCAGCAGCGCGTGGCGATCGCCCGCGCCCTGGCCATGAAGCCCAAGGTCATGCTGTTCGACGAGCCGACGAGCGCGCTCGACCCGGAGCTGGTCGGCGAGGTGCTGGGCGTCATGCGCCGCCTGGCCGACGAGGGCATGACGATGATCGTCGTCACGCACGAGATCGGCTTCGCGCGCGAGGTCTGCGACCGCGTGGTCTTCATGGCCGACGGCGTCGTGGTCGAGCAGGGCCCGCCTGCGCAGGTGATCGACGCCCCGCAGCACGAGCGCACCCGGACGTTCCTGGCCCGGATGTCCCGCTGACGCGAGCGATGGCGGGCCGCCGCGCGCGGCCCGCCATCTGTAGCGTGACGCCCGCCTGTGGCGCCAGCTGCCACTTCCATTCGTGCGACGCCGAGTCGCCGAACGTGTCGCGGATCGCGACGATCGTGTCGACGTCGCCGCGGTCGGCCATGTCGACGACGGCCTCGCGGGTCGCCGTCTGGACCCCCACGTTGCCGGCGTCGACGACGCCACGACACCGTGCCCGCGTCGCCGCCGACGCCCCACTGGAGCTTGTGGTTCGGCTCGCGGAACGACGCGGTGTGCAGCAGCATGCCCGCCGTGCCGGGCGCGGCCCACGCCGAGCGCAGCGCGTCGATGCCGGCGTCGAAGCTCCCCGTGATGCCCGGCACCGAGATCATGTTGGTGTAGTCGAGGTAGTCCAGGCCCTCCTGGAACCACCCGCCGTCGGTGTGCGCGGCGTCGAGGTGCTGGCGCAGCTGGTCGATGATCCGGCCCATGCGCGCGTCGCGGAAGCCGTACGTGCCCTCGCCGCGCAGGGCGAGGTGCTGGGCGAGCTCGGCGCCGCGGATCACGGCGACCCAGTTGCTCGCCTTGTCGGGCCCGACGACGTTCGGGTGCTTGACCGACTCGAAGAACACGCCGCGGGCTTCAGCCAGCTCAGCGCGATGTCCCCCGACGCGGTCTTGGACGTCATGAGCTCCATGGCGGCGGACGAGGCGTGCACGATCACGTCGTCGTACAGCGCGGTCGCCTTGACCTGGTCATTGAAGACATGCACGCGGATCTTCGTGGAGTTCGCCGGCACGACGAACGCGCCGCGCGTGCGCTCCCAGCTGTTGGTGGGCACGTTCGTCCCGAAGAAGAACGTCCCCTTGGATCCGTCGAGCACGTCGATCCGGAAGCCGGCCTTGCCGCCGCCGCTGATCGCGTCGATCTTGGACGCGAAGTCGACCACGTACGTGCCGCCGCCCGCGGGCAGCGTGATGTCCTGCGTGAGCGCGAGACGGCTCGTCGTGGTGTCGGTCGTGATCGACGCGGCGTTGTTGCCCGCCATGCCGGGCACCTTGGCCACGGTGCCCGTGCCGGCCGCGGGCCAGCGGCCCCAGCTGTCCGGGTTCACGCCGCCGAACGCCTCGAAGCCGCCGTTGACGGCGAGGTCGGTGAACGCGCCGTTGATCTCGATGTCGACGTCGTCGAGGCGCATGGCGCCCTTCATGTAGTCGACCATCGGCTCGATGCGCACGTTGGTGGCTCCCGCCGGCACCTTCAGGCGCGTGGCCACCTCGTGCCAGCCGCTCGCCGCGTCGAGGCCGAAGAACTGGGCAGGCGAGCCGGTGAACGTCACGCGCACGCCGGCCTTGCCGGCGCCGGTCATCGCGCCCTTGTCCTGCCAGAACGACAGGTCGATCGACTCCGCCCCGGCGGGCAGCGCCACATCCTGGACGAGGAAGCCGCGGCTTCCCGTCGTCGCGGTCTCGATCTGCACCGCGCCGGATCCGTCGCGTCCCGCGACCTTGGCGTGGGTCGCCGTGCCCGCGGGCGTCCACGTGCCCCAATCCGTCGGCGCGGTGGCGCCGAACGACTCGAACGAGCCGTTCTTGACGAGGTTCGCGGCGGCGAGCGCCGGGAGCGGCGCGAGCAGCAACAGGACGAGGCCGGCGAGGGCGCCGGCGAGGGCGAGCGCCTGAGCGCGACTGCGGATGCGGGTGCGGGTCGATCGGGCGGCGATGGGATTCAACGGCGGATCCTCGGGTCATCGGCATCGCACAGCTCCGTGCGATGCGCCGAAAAAGGTTGGAAGCGACCATAAGTCGCACCCGAAGACCGGATCAATCGCGATGATCGAACGATCACGAGGTCTATCGTGCTACCGATATCCCACGGGTCGGCGACCCCGCGCGACCCTCAGCCGAGCGCGCGGATCGCCTCCCCGAGCCGGCGCGCGCCCTCCGCGAGACGGTGCTCGGGCTCGAAGCTGTACGCGAGCCGCAGCGTGTCCGCGCGGCTCCCGTCGGCCATGAACTCGCTGCCGGGGACGTAGACCACGCGGGCGTCGATCGCGGCGTCGAGCAGGCCGTCGACGGGCGTGCCGGGCGGCAGCGTGACGACCGTGAAGAACCCGCCGTGCGGCCGCGTCCACGTCGTGCCCGGGGGCATGTGCTCGTCGAGCGCCGCCATGAGCGCGTCGCGGCGCGCGTGGTAGACGTCGGCGCTGCGGCGCACGTGCCCGCGCCAGTCGGTCTCCGTGATGAACCGCTGGGCCAGCACCTGCCCGACCACGGACGCGTGGATGGTCATGGCCTCGACCGCGAGCTGCACGCGCCCCCGCAGCTCGGGCGGCGCCGCGAGCCAGCCGACCCGCACGCCGGGCGAGAAGATCTTCGAGAACGACCCCAGGTAGACCACGTTCTCCGGATCGCGCGCATACAGCGGCAGCCGGTGCTCGTCGTCGAACGCGAGCATCCCGTACGGGTTGTCCTCGACGATCAGGATGCCCTCGCGACGGCAGAGCTCCACGACCGCCTCGCGCCGCGCGGCGCTCATCGACGCGCCGGACGGGTTGCCGAACGTCGGCACCGTGTAGAGGAACGGGATGCGCGACCCGGTCGCCCGGACGCGCGCGATCGTCGCCTCGAGCGCGTCCGGGAGCATGCCGTGCTCGTCGATCTCCACCTGCGCCACGCGAGCCTCGAGCCCGCCGAACACCGACAGCGCGCCCACGTACGTCGGCGCCTCCGCGATCACGGTGTCGCCCGGGTCCGCGAGCAGCGTCGTGAGCACCTGCAGGCCCATCTGTGAGCCGGCGGTCACCTGGATCCGGTCGTGCGCGGCGTCGACGCCCTCGGCCCGCATGACCTCGCGGATCGCCTCGATCGTTCCGTCCAGCCCCTGGGCCGGCTGGTACTGCAGCGCGTCGGGGCCCGCGCCGCGGATCATCCCGGCCGCGAGCTCGGCCACCTGCTCGCGCGGCAGCACGGAGAGGTCCGGGCTGCCGCCGGCCAGGGAGATCATCCCCGGGCGCATCGCGATGTCGAACACGGAGCGGACGCCGGACGGCCGGAAGCGCGCCGCGCGGGCCGCGTAGGCGAGGGGGTGGGAGGTCATCGGACTCGATGCTCTCACGCGCTCGGGTATCTTCATATCGAGAGAGTCGACGGCTCGACGTCGATGTCCTGCGATCCCTGGAGCCTCATCCGCATGTCCAAGATCATCTACACGCACACCGACGAGGCGCCGCTCCTGGCGACGTACTCGCTGCTCCCCATCGTCGCGGGATACGCGGCCAAGGCGGGCATCGACATCGAGACCCGCGACATCTCGCTCGCCGGCCGCATCCTGGCTCAGTTCCCCGAGCGTCTCACCGAGGAGCAGCGCATCGGCGACGCCCTCGCGGAGCTCGGCGAGCTCGCCAACGACCCGTCGGCCAACATCATCAAGCTGCCCAACATCTCGGCCTCCGTGCCGCAGCTCGAGGCGGCCATCGCCGAGCTGCAGGCGCTCGGCTATGACGTCCCGGACTACCCGGCGAACCCGGAGACCGACGAGGAGCGGGACTTCGCCGCGCGCTACGACAAGGTCAAGGGCTCGGCCGTGAACCCGGTCCTGCGCCAGGGCAACTCGGACCGCCGCGCGCCCGCGTCGGTCAAGGCGTACGCCAAGGCCCACCCGCACTCGATGGGCGACTGGAGCGCCGACTCGAAGACCGCGGTCGCGACGATGGGCCACGACGACTTCTTCTCCAACGAGAAGTCGGTCGTGATCCCCTCCGACGACACGCTGCGCATCGAGCACGTCGCGACGGACGGCACCGTGACCGAGCTCAAGGGCGACCTCAAGGTGCTCGCGGGCGAGGTCGTCGACGCCACCTTCATGAGCGCCAAGGCGCTCGACGCGTTCCTCGCCGAGCAGGTCGAGCGCGCCAAGGCCGACGGCGTGCTGTTCTCGGTGCACCTGAAGGCCACCATGATGAAGGTCAGCGACCCCATCCTGTTCGGTCACGTGGTCAAGGCCTACTTCAAGCCCGTGTTCGAGAAGTACGGCGACGACCTCGCGGCCGCCGAGCTGTCGCCCAACGACGGCTTGGGCGCGATCTTCGCCGGCCTGGACGCGCTGCCGAACGGGGCCGAGATCAAGGCCGCGTTCGAGGCAGCCATGAGCGAGGGCCCCGCCCTCGCCATGGTGAACTCCGACAAGGGCATCACCAACCTGCACGTGCCGAGCGACGTGATCGTCGACGCCTCGATGCCCGCCATGATCCGCATCGGCGGCCACATGTGGGGCCCCGACGGCAAGGAGGCCGACACCCTCGCCGTCATCCCCGACTCGTCCTACGCCGGCATCTACCAGGCCGTGATCGACGACTGCAAGACCAATGGCAAGCTGGACCCCGCCACGATGGGCACCGTTCCCAACGTCGGCCTCATGGCGCAGGCCGCCGAGGAGTACGGCTCGCACGACAAGACGTTCGAGATCCCGGCGCCCGGCACCGTCCGCATCGTGAACTCGGCCGGCGACGTCCTGCTCGCGCACGAGGTCGAGGCCGGCGATATCTGGCGCGCCTGCCAGACCAAGGACGCCGCGATCCGCGACTGGGTGAAGCTCGCCGTGACGCGCGCCCGCCTGTCGAGCACCCCCGCCGTGTTCTGGCTCGACGCGAACCGCGCGCACGACGCCAACCTGATCGCGAAGCTCGAGCAGTACCTGCCCGAGCACGACACCGAGGGCCTCGAGCTGCACGTGATGGCGCCCGCCGAGGCGACGCTGTTCTCGCTCGCGCGCATCCGCCAGGGCCTGGACACCATCTCGGTGACGGGCAACGTGCTGCGCGACTACAACACCGACCTGTTCCCGATCCTCGAGGTCGGCACGTCGGCCAAGATGCTCTCGATCGTGCCGCTCATGGCGGGCGGCGGGCTGTTCGAGACGGGCGCGGGCGGCTCGGCCCCCAAGCACGTCCAGCAGCTGGTCGAGGAGGACTACCTGCGCTGGGACTCGCTCGGCGAGTTCTTCGCGCTCGCGGCCTCGTTCGAGCACCTCGCGCAGACCACCGACAACGCCAAGGCCCAGGTGCTCGCCGACACGCTCGACCGCGCGACCGGGACGTTCCTCGACCAGGACCGCTCGCCGGGCCGCAAGATCGGCACGATCGACAACCGCGGCTCGCACTTCTACCTGGCCCTGTACTGGGCCCAGGAGCTCGCGAAGCAGACGCAGGACGCCGAGCTGGCCGCCGCGTTCGCGCCGCTGGCGGAGAAGCTGACGGCCGAGGAGAAGACGATCGTCGACGAGCTGATCGCCGTGCAGGGGCAGCCGGTGGACATCGGGGGCTACTACCGCCCCGACGCCGAGAAGACCTCGGCCGTGATGCGCCCGTCGGCCACGTTCAACGCCGCGATCGACGCACTCTGACACCTCGCGCACGACGGCCCCGGCTCCTCCACGAGGACCGGGGCCGTCCCGCGTCCACGGCGATAGCCTGACGGTATGGCGAAGGCGATCCAGTACACCGAGTTCGGCGGCCCCGAGGTCCTCACCCTCAACGAGATCCCGGATCCGGAGCCGGGTCCCGGGCAGGTCGTGATCCGCGTCGAGGCGGCCGGTGTGAACCCGATCGACTGGAAGCTGCGCGAGCGGATCCGCCCCTCGGCGGACATCACCAAGCCGCGCGGCACGGGCACCGACGGCGCGGGGCACATCCTGGCCGTGGGCGAGGACGTCGACGGCTTCCGGCCCGGCGACCCCGTGGTCTTCACCGGGAAGATGGGCGCCTACGCGACCGCCCTCGCGGTGCCCGCCGAGAAGGTGTTCGCGCGCCCGGTCGGCGTCTCGGCGGCCGTCGGCGCCGCGCTCGGCACGCCCGTCGGCACCGCGTACCAGGCGCTGCGCTCGCTCGCGGTCCGCGCCGACGACACCCTTCTGATCCACGGCGCCTCCGGCGCGGTCGGCCAGGCCGCGATTCAGTTCGCCGTGCTCGCCGGCGCCCGCGTGCTCGGCACGACGAGCGACGCGCGCGCCGAGCGCGTGGCCGGCCTCGGGGCCGAGCCGATCGCCTACGGCGAGGGACTGGTCGAGCGCGTGCGCTCCGCCGCTCCTGAGGGCGTCACCGTGATCCTCGACTGCGCGGGGACCGACGAGGCCCTGGACGCCTCGCTGGAGCTGCTCGCGGACCGTGACCGCATCGCGACCATCGTGCGCGGCGCGGACGCGGCGGGCCTCGGGATCCGCGCCTTCAGCGGCGGCTCACCCGAGCCGCTCACCCCGCGGCAGGAGGCGTGGCGCCTGGAGGCCATCCCGGTCTGCCTCGCGCTGCTCGCGGCCGGTCGCTTCTCGGTCGAGCTCGGCGAGCGCTACCCGCTCGAGCGCGCCGCCGACGCCCAGCGGGACAGCCGCGCGGGCGCGCCCGGCAAGCTCCTCGTGATCCCCTGACTGCGTGGGGTGCTCCGCGTCGGCGGGTGCGCCTAGGCTCGAACGTGATGCGTCGCCTGCTGCGACGCGACCGAGCGAAGGAGCGAAGTGACCGATTCGACATCCGGACTGCGCTGGGGGATCCTCGCCACGGGCGGCATCGCGCACGCGTTCGCCTCGGACCTGCGCACCGCGGGCCTCGACCTCGCGGCCGTCGGCTCGCGCTCGCAGGCCTCCGCCGACGCGTTCGCCGCGCACTTCGGGATCGCCCGCGCCCACGGCTCGTACGAGGACCTCGCGGCCGACCCCGACATCGACATCGTGTACGTGTCCACGCCGCACCCGATGCACGCCGAGAACGCCCGCCTCGTGCTGGAGGCGGGCAAGCACGCGCTGGTCGAGAAGCCGTTCACGGTGAACCGGCGCGAGGCCGAGGAGCTGCGGGATCTCGCGGCGAGCCGCAGACTGCTGGTCATGGAGGCGATGTGGACGCGCTACCTGCCGCACATGGCGCGCGTGCGCGAGATCATCCGCGCCGGCACGCTCGGCGAGATCCGCACGCTGTTCGCGGACCACACGCAGAGCCTGCCGGTTGATCCGTCGCACCGCATCAACGCGCTGAGCCTGGGCGGCGGCGCGCTGCTCGACCTCGGCATCTACCCGATCTCGTTCGTGTGGGACATCCTGGGCGAGCCGGCGACCGTGCAGGCCGCCGCTCGTCTGGTCGACACGGGCGCCGACGCCGAGGTCGCCACGCTCATGACCCACGCCTCGGGCGCCGTGTCCACGACCGTCTCGTCCTCGCGCGCCGTGGGTCCGAACACGGCGCACATCGTGGGCACCGAGGCGCGCATCGACATCGACCGCGTCTGGTACACCCCCACGTCGTTCACCGTCACCACGCCCGACGGCACCGTGACCGAGCGCTACGAATCGCACGTCGAGGGCCGCGGCATGCAGTACCAGGCGCTCGCGGCCGAGCGGTTCGTAGCCGAGGGCCTGCTGCAGGGCGACGAGCTGCCGCTCGACGAGTCCGTCGCGATCATGGGCGCGCTCGACGAGATCCGCCGCCAGATCGGTGTGCAGTATCCCTTCGAGGCCGCGGCCCCCGCCGCACGCTGACCTCCCCTCTTCCGGAACAGGACCCATGGCCGACTCCCCCGACGCCCGCGTGGCGGTCTACCTCGACTTCGACAACATCGTGATGAGCTGGTACGACCGCGTCCACGGGCGCAACTCGTACAGCCGCGACCGCCAGCGGATCGCCGAGAACCCCACCGACCCCGAGATCGCCGAGCGCCTGGCGCTCGCCACCATCGACGTGGGAGCGGTCATCGACTACGCCGCCTCGTTCGGCACGCTCGTGCTGACCCGGGCGTACGCCGACTGGTCGTCGCCCGTCAACGCGATCTACCGCTCGCAGCTGGTCGGCCGCGCCGTGGATCTCGTGCAGCTGTTCCCGGCCGCCGCGTACGCCAAGAACGGCGCCGACATCCGGCTCGCGGTCGACGTGGTCGAGGACATGTTCCGCCTGCCCGACCTCACCCACGTCGTGATCGTCGCGGGCGACTCGGACTACGTGCCGCTCGCCCAGCGCTGCAAGCGGCTCGGGCGCTACGTGATCGGGCTCGGCGTGGCCGGCTCGACCGCGAAGTCGCTGGCCGCGGCATGCGACCAGTTCGAGGCCTATGACACCCTGCCGGGCGTCACGCTGCCCGAGAAGCCCAAGCCCGCGGCGGCCGCCAAGCCCGAGCCCGAGCCGGCCGCCGAGGAGACTCCGGCGAAGCAGCGCAGCCGTCGCGCGTCACGCGCCAAGCAACAGCCTCCGGCGGAGGAGGACACGCTCGTCCCCTTCGACGAGATCCCGCCCGAGGACCTGCACGCGGCGGCGACCCGCCTCCTCGAGCGCGCGCTGCGTCTGGGGCGCGATCAGGGCGACGACGCCGAGTGGCTGCACACGTCGGCGGTCAAGCAGCACATGCGCCGCATGGACCCCTCCTTCAGCGAGAAGGCGCTCGGCTTCCGCTCCTTCACGGACTTCGTGAAGTCGCGGGAGGGCCTGGCCGAGGTGCAGGAGAGCGGCCACGAGCGCCTCGTGCGCCTGAAGGACTGAGCGCGGTCAGGCCCGCGGCTCGTACCGCACGGGCTCGAACGCCGAGGTCACCGTCGCGCGCAGGGCGTCGAGGTCGCCTGACACGAAGCCGGCCGAGCGCGCCCGCACCAGCAGGTTGCCGATCGCCGTCGCCTCGACCGGGCCCGCGAGGACCGGCAGACCGGAGCGGTCGGCCACGCGCTGGCACAGCAGCCGGTTGAGCGAGCCGCCACCCACGATGTGGATGGTCTCGACCGGCACGCCCGAGAGCTCGGCGGCCGCGTGCACGGTGCTCGCGAACGCCTCGGCCAGGCTCTCGACGATCACGCGCGCGAACTCGGCGCGCGACCGCGGCACGACCAGGCCGCGCTGACGCAGCCAGTCGGCGATCCGGCCCGGCATGTCGCCCGGCGCGAGGAAGACGGGATCGTTCGCGTCGAACACCGGCACGGTCTCCGGCACGTGCGCCGCCTGGTTCAGCAGGTCGGGCAGGTCGATCATCGCTCCCGATTCGGCCTCCCAGGCGCGCACGCTCTCGCTCAGCAGCCAGAGCCCCATCACGTTGTGCAGGAACCGCACGCGGCCGTCGACGCCGCCCTCGTTGGTGAAGTTGGCCTCGCGCGCGGCGTCCGTCAGCACGGGGCGCTCGGTCTCGACGCCCACCAGGCCCCACGTGCCGCACGAGATGTACGCCGCTCGGTCGGCGCGCATGGGCACGGCCACGACGGCCGAGGCCGTGTCGCGCGAACCCACCGCAACCACAGGCGCCTGCCCGCCGAGCTCCTCGGCCACGGAGGGCAGCAGCGCGCCGAGCTCCGCGCCGGGGTCGACGAGCCCGGGCAGGATGCCGGTGGGGACGCCGATCCGCTCCGCGAGCTCGCGGTCCCACTCCCCCGTGCGCACGTCCAGCAGGCCCGTGGTCGACGCGTTCGTGCGCTCGCCCGCGCGGCGACCCGTCAGCATCCAGCCGATCAGGTCCGGAACGAGCAGGAGGCCGTCGGCGAGTCCGAGCATGTCGCCCTCCGCCGCCAGCTGGTACAGCGTGTTGAACGGCAGGAACTGCAGGCCGTTGCGGCGGTACAGCTCGTCGAACGGCGCGACGGCGTGCACGGCCTCGACCCCGCGGGCGGTGCGCTCGTCGCGGTAGTGGAACGGCACGCCCAGCATCCGGTCCTGCCGCATGAGCGCGTAGTCCACCGCCCACGAGTCCACGCCGATCGACGCCAGCCGAGGCTCGGCGCGGAACGCCTTGCGCAGCCCGTCGAGCACCCCGCGGTGCAGGCCGAGCAGATCCCAATGGAGCCCGTCGGGGGTGCGGACGGGCGTGTTCGCGAACCGGCCGACGGTCTCCATCGAGATGGAGCCGCCGCCGAACCGGCCCACGATCACGCGGCCGCTCGTCGCCCCGAGGTCGACCGCCGCGACCGCCCCGGAGCTCATCGCAGGAACGCCTGCGCGACGCCGGAGTCGACCGGGATGTGCAGGCCGGTCGTGCGGCTGAGCTCGGGCCCGGTGAGCACGTACACGGCGTCGGCGACGTTCTCGGGCACGACCTCGCGCTTGAGGATCGTGCGGTTGGCGTAGAACTGACCGAGCTCCTCCTCCTTGACCCCGTAGGTCGCGGCGCGGTTGGCGCCCCAGCCCGAGGCGAAGATCCCGGATCCGCGCACGACGCCATCCGGGTTGATGCCGTTGACGCGCACGCCGTTCTCGCCGAGCTCGACCGCGAGCAGGCGCACCTGGTGGGCCTGATCGGCCTTGGTGGCCGAGTACGCGATGTTGTTCGGGCCGGCGAAGACCGAGTTCTTCGAGGAGATGTAGACGATGTCGCCGCCCATGCCCTGCTGGATCAGCGGGGTGGCCGCGGCCTTCGAGACGAGGAACGAGCCCTTCGCCATGACGTCGTGCTGCAGGTCCCAGTCGGCCTCGGTCGTCTCGAGCAGCGGCTTGGACAGCGACAGGCCCGCGTTGTTGACGACGAGGTCGATGCCGCCGAACGCCAGCAGCGTGGCGTCGATCGCCGCCTGCACGCCGTCGGCGTCGGCGACGTTCGCGGCCACGCCGATCGCGACGTCCGTGCCGCCCAGCTCGGCCGCCGCGGCCTGCGCCTTGGCGAGGTCGAGGTCGGCGACCACGACGCACGCGCCCTCGTTCGCGAGGCGCGTCGCGATGGCCTTGCCGATGCCGGATGCCGCGCCCGTCACGAACGCGATGCGGCCCTGGTGGGTCTTGGGCTTGGGCATCCGCTGCAGCTTGGCCTCCTCGAGCGCCCAGTACTCGATGCGGAACTTCTCGGCATCCGAGATCGGGGTGTACGTCGACAGCGCCTCAGCGCCGCGCATCACGTTGATCGCGTTGATGTAGAACTCGCCGGCCACACGCGCGGTCTGCTTGTTCGCGCCGTAGCTGAACATGCCGACACCCGGCACCAGCACGATCAGCGGGTCGGCGCCGCGCATGGCGGGGCTCTCCGGCGTCGCGTGCGCCTCGTAGTACGCCGTGTAGTCCGCGCGGTACTGGGTGTGCAGCTCCGTCAGGCGCGCGATCGACTCCTCGACGGACGCCGTCGCCGGCAGGTCGAGGATCATCGGCTTGACCTTGGTGCGCAGGAAGTGGTCGGGGCAGCTGGTGCCGAGGGCGGCGAGCTCGGGGGCGCGCTCCGACGCGAGGAAGTCGAGCACGACATCCGCGTCGGTGAAGTGGCCCACCATGGGCTTGTCGTGGCTCGCGAGCCCGCGGATGGTCGCGGCCAGCGCGGCCGCCTTCGCGCGCCGCTCCGCCTCGGGGAGCGCCTCGTAGCCGGGGCGCACGCCGCCGAAGGGCTCGGCCTTGCCGTGCTCGGCGATGTACGCGGCGGCGGTCTCGATGATCCAGAGCGAGTTGCGCTCGCTCTCCTCGCTCGTGTCGCCCCACGCCGTGATGCCGTGGCCGCCGAGGATCGTGCCGATCGCCTGCGGGTTGCGCTCCTTGATGGCGGCGATGTCCAGGCCCAGCTGGAAGCCGGGGCGACGCCACGGCACCCACACCACCTTGTCGCCGAAGATCTTCCGCGTGAGCTCCTCGCCGTCGGCGGCGGTCGCGATGGCGATACCCGAGTCGGGATGCAGGTGGTCGACGTGCGCCGCGTCGACGAGGCCGTGCATGGCGGTGTCGATCGACGGTGCGGCGCCGCCCTTGCCGTGCAGGCAGTAGTCGAACGCCGCGACCATCTCGTCCTCGCGCTCGACGCCGGGGTAGACGTCCACGAGCGCGCGCATGCGATCCAGGCGCAGCACCGCGAGCCCCGACTCCTTCAGCGTTCCCAGGTCGCCGCCCGAGCCCTTGACCCACAGCAGCTCCACGGGCTCGCCGGTCACCGGGTCGGTCTCGGTGCCCTTGGCCGAGGTGTTGCCGCCGGCGTAGTTGGTGTTCTTCGGGTCTGCTCCGAGGCGGTTCGACCGCGCGATGAGGTCGGTGACGGCGGGCGAAGTCATTGGTGCCTCCGAGTTGAGTGATCGTGTGAAATCAAACAAAACGTAACACGGCGCTCACCGGATGTCGACCAGGGGCCGGAAGGGATCGAGGCGCTCGTCGTTCGGATCGAGCTCGGTCACCAGCAGCGCGACGTCGTCCCAGGCGAGCGCCCGCGCGGTGGCGTGGCGGCCGAGCTTCGTCGAATCGGCGAGCACGATCGTCTCGTCGGCGTGGTCGGCGAACACGCGCTTGATCTGGCTCTCGTCGATCGTCGCCTCACTCGTGCCGAAGTCGGGATCGAGTGCAGCGGCGCTGGTGAAGAACCGGTCGTAGTGCAGCGAGGCCGCCGTCTGGCAGGCGACCGCGCCCACGAAGCTGTCGGTGCGCAGCTCCAGCCGGCCGCCCACGAGGACGGCGTCTACCGCGGCGCGGCCTTGCGCGGTGCGCAGGTTGTCGTACGAGTTGGTCACGACGAGCAGTTCGTGGCTGGCGTCGAGCTGGGCGACGAGCGCGCCCACGGTGGACGAGGCATCCATCGCCACCGCTCCGCCGTGGGGGAGCAGGTCGAGTGCCTTGCGGGCGATCTCGGTCTTCGCGCCGCCCCGCGCGGCCATCCGCACCCCGAACCCCTGCGGCACGATCGCGGCGACGGCCCCGCCGCGCACACGCCGGACGAGGCCCTCGCGCTCCAGGTCATCGAGGTCGCGCCGCACCGTCATCGCTGAGACGCCGAGGGCCTCGGCGACCGGGTCGAGCCGGATGCTGCCGTCGCGGGCGAGGATCTCGAGCAGGCGCGCGCGGCGCTCGGTGCTCAGCATCGGGGGCATGCGATCAGGGTAGCCGCGACGCGTCGACGCTCACCCGCCCGCCGCGGTCCACGAGCGTCGTGGGCACGAGCTGGGTCGTCGGCTCCGCGGTCGCGCCTGTCGCGATGCGGTCCAGCAGCGTCGTGGCGGCGCGGATGCCGAGCTCGGCGACGTCGTACGAGGCGATGCGGATACGGCGGGGCAGCATCCACGACAGCTCGAAGTCGTCGAAGCCGCTGACGGCGACGTCGGCGTCGCGCGTCATGATCTCCTCGAGCGCGCCGACCGTGGCGCGGTTGTTGCCGCAGAAGACGGCGGTCGGCGGCTGGGGGGAGTCCAGCAGCCGCGCCATCGCGGCGCGCGCGTCTTGCGGGGTGTGCACGCCCTCGATCACGAGCGCGCGATCGTGCGGTCGTCCTGCGGCGGCGAAGGCTTCGCGTGCCCCCTCGAGCCGCTCCCGCATCGTATAGATCTCGGGGGCGTCCAGCAGGATCGCGATGCGCTCGTGCCCCGCCGCGAGAAGCTCCGCGACGGCCGCGCGCGCGCCGCCGCGGTTGTCGATCAGCACCGCGTCCGCCGGGATGCGCGACCCCGGGCGGTCGAGGAACACCACGGGCGTTCCGTGGGCGACCTCGCGAGCGAGGTACGAGTGGTCGGATGCCGCGGGCACGAGGATCAGCCCGCCCACGCGTCGCTGGCACAGATCGAGAGCCAGCCGGCGCTCGGTGGCGGCATCCTCTTCGCTCGAGGCCATGACGACATGCATTCCCCGCTGCACGGCCACGCCGGAGAGCGCCGCGGCGACGCCGAGGTAGAACGTGTTCGCGAGGTCGGCGGCGACGAACGCGATCGTGTCATTCGTGCCCGAGCGCAGGCTCGCGGCGAGCGCGTTGCGGTGGTAGCCGAGGCTCTCGATCGCGGCGTGGACGCGTGCGGCCATCGCCGCGTCGACGTTGGGCTCGGTGTTGATGACACGCGAGACGGTCTTGAGGCTCACCCCCGCCGCCGCCGCGACGTCGATCATCGTGGGACGGCCGCTCTTGCGCATCGGGGAGTCCTTCGGTCGGTTCGCCTCAACGATAGGCACTTCGCCCGTCAGAGAGCGGGAGCGACGAACGAGCCGGTCTCGTGCGCCGCGATCGCGGCGGCGAAGATCCGGTGCGTCATCGCGGCCTCCTCCGGGCGCACGGTGCCGAAGCCCTCGCCGAGCGCGCCGGCGCGCTCGGCCAGGAAGGCCGCCCACATCTGCAGGATGGCATCCGAGAACCCGGACTCGAAGTTCGGGCCCGTCACCGTCGGCCACACCGACTGGCTGCCGGCGTCGATGCGCTGCCAGCTCTGCTCACGGCCGATGCCGGGCACGTCGATCCAGGCGAAGACCTGCACCTCCTTGGGGTTCTTCGTGCTGAAACGCACGCCCCCCGCCATGCCGATCGCCTCGAACTCCCACGTGTTCTTCTCCCCGGGCGCGATGCGCTTTGTCTCGGTCGCAAGCGGGAACGGCGCGCCGTCGTGCGAGGCCCACGAGTGGATGACGGCGTTGTCCCACGTGTCGCACGGCTGCAGCTCGCCGTCGGGGCCGGGGCGCTCGGTGACGATGTCCTGCAGGACGCCCATGACACGCTCGGGCGCCCAGCCGAGGCGCAGTGGCACGTGCCACGTGTGCATGCCCAGGTCGTTGAGCACGCCTGCCTCGCCGCAGAACTTCTTCTGCCGCTTCCAGTTGAGGGGCTTGCCGGTGTCGAGATCGCTGGCGTGCAGGAACGTGCACTTGGCCTCGACGATGCGGCCCAGCGCGCCCGAGCGCACGTAGTCGATGGCCCACTGCGCGCCCGGGAAGAACGGCATCTCGCTCGAAACGCGCACGAACGCGCCGGGCGTCTCGTCGATGGCGGCCAGGATCGCGTCCGCCGCGGCGCGGTCGATGCCGAACGGCTTCTCGGCCAGCAGCGCCTTGCCCGCCCGGATGGTGTCGACGTAGAGCTGCTCGTGCAGATCGTGGCGCACCGCGATGTACACGACGTCGATGTCGGGGTCGGCGAGCAGCTCGTGGTGGTCGGTGGTGGTCAGGCGCACCGTGTCGATGCCCCGGAACCACTCCAGGGCGGCCGGGTTGATGTCGCACACCGCGACCAGCTGCGGATCGGCGGGGTGATCGACGAGGGCGGGCCACCGCCGCAGGGCCGCCGCGATCTCGCGGCCCATGAGGCCACCGCCGATGATGCCGACGTTCACGCGCTCGCCGCTCATCGGGCGCATCCGATCAGGGCGAGGGCGTCGTCGACCGACGCGTTCTCGTGCACGACCGCCATGAGGGCGGCGGTGATCCCGGCGGGATCGGGATGCTGGATGACGTTGCGTCCGTAGACGATGCCGCGCGCGCCCTGGGCGAGCACCGCGACGGTCCGCTCGAGCAGGGTGCGGTCGTCGACGCGTCCGCCGCCGCGCACGAGGACCGGGGTGTCGACGGCGGCCTGGATGACACGGTGGTAGTCGGTGATGTCGTCGGTCGGGTCGGCCTTGATGAGGTCGGCCCCGAGCTCACGCGCCTGGCGTACGAGGGTCACGATCTTGGCGGTGTCGCCGTCGACCGCGTAGCCGCCGGAGCCGGGCTTGGTCTGCATGACGAGCGGCTCGATCATGAGGGGCATCCCGTACCGCTCGGCGTCGGTGCGGAGGGCGAGGATCGACCGGATGCACTGCTCGCGCACCTCGGGGTGGCCGGGCAGGTCGAGGAGGTTCACGCACACGGCGACGGCGTCCAGCCGCACCGCGATCTCGATCGCGTCGGGCACATGGAGCGAGTGCAGCGGCGACTCCAGCGGGTCGTTGTAGACGTTCGCGATGTCGGTGCGCAGGACGAGTCCCGGCTTCTGCTTCCCGGGCACGGCCTGCAGGAGAGGCGCCTGACCGAGGCTGAGCTGGATGGCGTCGGGGCCCGCGTCCACGAGGGTGGCGACGGTCTGGCGCATGTCCTCGATGCCGCTCAGGAACGAGTGCTCGTGGAATGCTCCGTGATCGACGGCGACGTCGAGGGCGCGCCCGGAGCGGGCGTGGAACAGGCGGTTCAGGCGGGGCTTCGTCATCGAGGGAGCCTCTCGGTTCGAGGGAAGCGCGGCGATGCGCAGGATCAGTATGGGTTGCTTCAGACAACGTTGTCAATTGCGCGGGCCGCGCGGCCCCGCCCGCTGCTACGGTGGCGGGCACGCGCCGTGTCGCTGCGGGAAGGGCAGGAGATGATGACCGAGCTGTTCGAGGTGCCGATCGACGAAGCCTGGCGCCGCGTGGGACATCGCGGTCAGGCCGTGGCCGTGGAGTCCTCGCTCCGCACCGACGGCCCCGACGCGGGTTCTCGCCGCATCAGGCTCGTCAACGGCGACCTCGACGTCGAGCTGCTCCCGGATCGCGGGCTGGACGTCGGGCAGGTCCGGGTCGCCGGCATCCCGCTCGCGTGGACCTCGCCGACCGGCTTTCCGCCGCTCGTCCAGGAGGCCGACGCCGGGGGGTGGCTGCGCGCCTTCGGAGGCGGGCTGCTGACGACCTGCGGCCTGCTCAGCTACGGCGCGCCGTCGGTCGACGACGGTGTCGAGCATCCGCTCCACGGTCGCTACTCGTCCCTCAAGGCGCAGGTCGTCCGCGCCGAGGCGACCGACGACGAGGTGGTCGTCGAAGGCGTCGTGCGCGAGGCGACGGTGTTCGGCGCGCACCTCGAGGTGCGGCGGCGGATCACGAGCGCGATCGGGTCGCGCACGCTGCGCCTGGAGGATGTCGTCGTCAACCGCGGTGCGCACGCGGTCGAGCCGATGGTGCTCTATCACCTGAACCTCGGCTGGCCCCTCGTCGACGAGGGGACGCAGCTGCGCAGCCCCGCCACCAGCGTCGAGCCGCGCGATGCCGACGCCGAGCGCGGGCTGGATACCTGGGCCCACTTCCCGGCACCCGAAGACGTCTACCCGGAGCAGGTGTTCCGGCACGAGCTTCCGGAGCAGCAGCCGGTGACGGTCGCCGTGGAGAACCGGCGCGGCGTCGGCGTGCGGATCGCCTTCGACACCGGCGCGCTTCCAGCGATGTTCCAGTGGCGGGTCGCCGAGCGCAACGGGCATGTCGTGCTCGGGATGGAGCCGGCGACAGCTCCCACGATCCTCGGCCGAGCCGACGCGCGGTCGCGGGGGATGCTGCGCCCGCTCGCGCCCGGAGCGGCGCTCCAGCTCGGCGTGGAGATCACGGCGACCCTCGGCGCGTGAGCGAGGCCTCCGTCGGGTAACGAATCGGGAACCCGTCTTGACAACGTTGTCGCATCGGCCTCAAGATGTTGGCTACTGGATCCGAGAACCGCGAGGATCCGACCATGACAACGCTGTCGAGGTAGCGATGACGCACGAGGGACGCATGGCTGACGCCGCGGCCGACGTGCGCTCGTCGGGCCCACGACGGGCGCGCATCAAGGACGTGGCCGACCTCGCCGGCGTCAGCATGAAGACCGTCTCGCGCGTGGTGAACGGCGAGTCCGGGGTGCTCCCCGAGACCCGCGACCGCGTCACCGCCGCCGTGGTCGAACTCGGCTTCGTGCCCGACCGTCACGCCCGGTCGCTCAAGCGCGGCGACTCCGACACCATCGGCATCCTCATCGACGCCATCTCGGACCCCTTCTTCGCCGCCTTCGTCAGCGCGGTCGAGGAATTGGCCCTCGCAGAGGGCGTGAGCGTCCTGTTCGCGAGCACCGGTTACGACGCCGCACGCGAGCGCGAGCAGCTGGCCCGTCTCACCGGCGACCGGCTGCGGGCGCTCATCGTCGCTCCGGTCGGCGTCGCTTCCGCGGAGCTCGAGGTGCTGCGCCACCGGTTCCCCGTGATCTGCGTGGACCGTGCCCGCGAGGGAATCGACTCGATCGTCGTCGACGACTTCGGTGCGACAGTCGAGGCGATGCGGGAGTTCATCGCGCGGGGGCACCGGCGCATCGGCTTCATCGGCGAGAAGACGCCGTACCCCACCGTCGCCGCGCGGCTGGAGGGCTACCGCGCCGCGCTCGCAGAAGCGGGTCTGGAGTTCGACGAGTCGCTCGTGATCGCCCAGGGGCGCCTCCGCGACGAGCAGTCGGTGACCGGCCTGCTGGCCCGACCGGATGCCCCCACCGCCGTCTTCTGCGCCACGAGCCCTGCCGCGATCGCCACCATCAACGCGATCGCCGCCGACCGCCTGCGGATGCCGGCGCTGATCTCCTTCGGCGACTTCGAGTTCGCGGGCGCCTTCACCCCGGGGATCACGTGCGTCGACCAGGACCCGCGCCTCATCGGCGAGGCCACCTTCCGCCGTCTCGTCGCGCTCGCCGACGACCCCGCCGCGGCCCCGGACCACATCGTGGTGCCGACCCGGCTCATCCGCCGCGGCTCCGGGGAACTGCTTCCCGAGGCCGCCGACCTTCCCGCCCCGATCGGAGCCCTTCGATGATCCCGGTTCTCCTCCCGCCGAATCCCGTCCAGCACTTCTACCGCGGCGGCGACCGCATCGCGGCGCTGCGGGGCATCGTGCCCGAGACGGACCACCAGCCCGAGGAGTGGCTCGGCGCCACCGTGTCGCGCTTCGGCGACCCGGTCACCGGGCTCGCCGTCACCGACAGCGGCGCGCTGCTGCGCGACCTCGTGACCGCGGACCCGGCGGGCTGGATCGGCGGTGGCCGGGGGCGCGACGCCGGCGATGTCGGCATCCTGGTCAAGCTCCTCGACGCGCGGCAGCGCCTGCCCGTCCACGTGCACCCGAGCCGTGACTTCGCCGCCCGGCACCTGGACTGCCCGTACGGCAAGACCGAGGCCTGGTATGTCCTGGACACCGAGCCGGACTGCGCCGTCCACGTCGGCTGGAACACCGACCTCGACCGCGCCGAGCTGGACCGCCGCCGCGACGCCCAGGACAGCGAGTGGATGCTCGCCCACATGAACCGCGTCGTGGTGCGAGAGGGCATGGGCGTGCTCGTACCCGCCGGCACCGCGCACGCCATCGACGGCGGCATCTTCGTCGCCGAGGTGCAGGAGCCCACCGACTTCTCGATCCTGCTGGAGTGGTCGGTGACGACCTCGACGCGCGACGAGTCGCACCTCGACCTCGGCTTCGACACCGTCATGCCGGCCGTCTCGGCATCCCGGCTTGCGCCCGAGCAGCTGGCCGCCCTCATCAGCGAGGTCGGCACCACCGCCGCAGGCCCGGCGTTCCGGTCACTGCTGCCCGCGGCCGCCGACCCGTACTTCCGGCTCTGGGATGCCGCCGTGCGCGGCACCGCCAGCAGCGTGCGTCCCGCCGGGTTCGCCGTCGTGCTCGTCACCGAGGGCGAGGGTGCCATCGTCGGCGCCGCCGACCGGGTCCCGTTCGCGCACGGTCAGGTGTTCGCCGTGCCGCACGGCTTCGGCGACTGGCGCATCGAGGGCGAGGCGTCCGTCCTCGTCGCCGAGCCCGGCGCCGGCTGGCCGGACACCCTCACCGGCGGGGGCATCGTATGAACGAGTACGTCGTCGGTGTCGACATGGGGTCGACGAGCATCAAGCTGCTCGTCGCCACGCGCGACGGGCGCCAGGTGCTCGTCGCCAGTCGTCGGTCGCCGTGGACCAACCTCGACCACGGCCGCACCGAGATGCCGGCCGGCCGCGCCATCGACACCGTGCGCGAACTCGCCGCCGAAGCCGATGCCGCGCTCGCCGAGGACGGGCCGTACCGCATCCGCGCGCTCGGGGTCTCGGGCATGGCCGAGGCGGGTGTCCTCCTGGATGCCGCAGGCCGGCCCGCGGCGCCGATCATGGCGTGGTTCGACCCGCGCGGCGCCGAAGAGATCGCCCGGACCCCGGAGGCCTTCCGCGCCGAGTTCCTCGGCCGCACCGGTCTTCCGGTCGGACCGCTCGCCTCGATCGCGAAGATCCTGCACCTGCGCGACGGCGGCGTCGACCTCGCCGGACGGACCTTCCTCAACGTGCCCGAGTACGTCGTGCACGCCCTGGGCGGCCCCCGTGTCGCGGAGTACTCGCTCGTCTCCCGCACCGGCCTTCTCGACCAGGACGACAGCACGCCGTGGGCCGCCGCGTTCGACGTGCTCGGCACGAGCGAGGAGCTGCTGGGCGAACGGGTCGGCGCCGGGACGGCCCTCGGTATCCTCACCGACGCCGGGATGCCGGAGCCCTTCCGCGGCGCCGTGCTCACCGTCGCCGGGCACGACCACCTGGTCTCAGCCGTCGCCGTCGGGGCGACCCACAGCGGCCAGCTCTACGACTCGATGGGCACGGCTGAGGCGCTGGTCCGCGTGCTCGACGAGACGCTGCCCTTCGAGGCCCGCGAGCGCCTCGCCCTCGCCGGCATCAACACGGTGCGCCACGTCCTGCCCGGCAAGTACGTGCTGCTGGCGGGCACGAAGTCGGGCCTGCTGATGCGCCGCGTGCTGCAGCTGCTCGGCATCACCGACGCCGCCGGGCGCGCCGAGATCGACGACCGCGTGATGGCGCTGCCGGTTCGCGGCACGCTCGCCGACGGCGGCATCAGTGTGGACGGCGCGCGCAACGACGACGGCGTGCTGAAGATCGTCGCCAACAGCGACGGGCTCAGCCCCGCGGAGCTGTTCGCCGCCGCGCTGCTGCACGGCAACGACATGTGCGCCGAGCTCATGGCCGTTATGGACCGCGAGGTGCCGGCGCCCACGTCGACGGTGCTCACGGGCGGTTGGTCGAGCATGGCCAGCGTCGTCCGGGCACGCGAACTGATTCTTCCCGAGGTCACCGTCGCCACCCACGACGAAGGCACCGCGTACGGCGCCTCGCTGTTCGCGGCCTTCGCTGCCGAGACCTCCACCGACTTCGACAACGTGGCCGCCGCGTACCTCGCGGGCCACTCCGACCACATCCACCACAGCAAGGGAAGGAGCTGACGATGTCGTTCAGTTCTACGGTTCCGGTTCTGCAGGCGCGGGGGTTGTCGCGTCAGTTCGGGCATGTGCGGGCGCTCAATCAGGTGGACTTCGAGGTGTTCCCGGGGGAGGTGACGGCGCTGATCGGTGACAACGGTGCGGGGAAGTCGACGCTGGTGAAGGCGCTGTCGGGGAACCTCGCGATCGATTCGGGGACGATCCTGTTCGATGGGCAGGAGGTGGACATGTCCACCCCGTCGCAGGCGTCGGCGCTGGGTATCGAGACG